>NZ_JBFBKW010000004.1:0-292534 GCF_040702325.1 Pseudarthrobacter sp. 902506025 | reverse complement strand
CCCGAGCAGGTCACCGAGTGAGGCGTTGTCCGCTTTCACGTGCGCCGCGCTGGGCGGCGGCTCCGGAATCTGGCTACTCATCACAGACCACCCGTGCCGTGCCGGCCGGTGCCCGGGGTACCTTCAGTGCCGAACGTCCCGTCGCCGGAGTACACGCCGTTTTCGGCGCGGTAGGGGTCGTCCTCGAAGCGAAGCGGAGTCTCTTCGGGTGTTCCCGAAGGCAGGGTGCTGGTGGACACCGGGGTGGCACTGCCCACTACCGGCTCAGCAAAGAGGTCGTCGGTGCCTGCGGCATAAACGGTCTCCTGGCGAAGCGGCGCTGCCGGGGCTGGCTGCGCGGCCCGGTGCTGGCCTGAACCCTGGGCCGTATTGGAACCTGCAGCCTGTCCCGATGTTTCGGGTGCACCTGCGGTGAGTCCGCGGGTGAGGCGTCCGGCGAGGACGCCGGCGCCGGCGGCGAGGAGCAGGAAGGTTCCGGGGCGGTTGCGGGCGAACCGCTGGACCTCGTTCAGGAGGTCGCCCGGCTCCCGGTTTTCCAGCCAGGTGGCCATGGAGGAGGTGCGTTCTGCGGCCTGGCGGACCAGGTCGCCGGCCATGCCCTGCTGGTCCGGGGCGTTGGCCATGCTGTGCAGCTGGGTGGAGATGTTGCGGATGCCTTCCGCGGCCTTCTGCTGCTGGGTGCCCGCCTGGCTGGTGAGGCCGGACTTTGCCTGGTGCAGCAGGTCCTGCGCATTGGCCTTCGCATCATGCGCCACGTTCGCGGCTTCTTCCTTCGCCGTCTGAGCCACATTCTGTGCGGCGGATGCGGCCTCGCCGGCAACGTTGGATGCCTGCTCCCTGGCTGCCTGGGTCTTGGAGGTGTCACCCAAAGTGGTGGGGTAGGAGGCCTGCCGGGGAGCTGCCTCCGTTGCGCCGTACGGATCGGCGATGGCCGGATCGTCAGCGGTGTGCGGGGTCTGGGGCCATTGGTTCTCTGTCATCTTCGCTCTCTTTCAGAAAGGGTTAGCTGGCGATCAAGAACCAGCAATGCTGGCGAGTTAGTAAGCGAGGTTACCAATTAGATACTAAGCACACTTCCCATTTGGATTGCAAGGGGCAGTGCTGCAGTTTCGAAGTCCCGGGGCCGCCCGGCGATGCGGTTAAGTTGCCGCTGGATAGTAAGCCTACTTGCGAATATGTTGCTAAGCATGCTTATTGTAGTGGTGTAGCGACGCAGGGTGACCAGCACTTCGCCACCTACAGGAAGGCCGCGGCCGATGACCAGCAATCTCGATCCCGACGCCCGGAGCAGCTACCGCCTGATCACTTTGGCGGCCCGGCTCATCCAGCGGCGCCAGGACGATGCACTGGCCCCCCTTGGCCTCACCCGTGCCGCAGTTATTGCACTGGAAGGCCTGACGGGGGGCCCACTGAACCAGGAACAGCTTGCCGATGCGATCAGGGTCCAGAGCCAAACACTGGGCCGGGTCCTGACCCGGCTTGAGGGCACAGGACTCATCACCAGGACCCGGCACGCCTCGGACCGCCGCCAGCTGAAAGTGGAGCTGACGGACGCCGGCGTTGCCGCCGTCGAAGCGGCGCGCCAAGCGGAGATCAACGCCTATCCGGACGATCCGGACATCGGGTGGAAGGAACTCCGGGAGGAACTCACCAAGTTTGTCCGTGCCGTCCCACTCAACCGCGAAAGCGGCGTGGTTCCGTTTGCTCCGCCGGAACACCGGGGCGGACACCGTCCCCAGACCGGGCGGGCAGCCGGAATCCGTGGCCGGGAACAGCCACACCAGAACTGACAGGGCTGCGGGCGTCTTGCCATGCCCCGTGCGTGGGGTTGGGCAGCACCGGACAGGCAGCACCGGACAGGCAGCAGGGCTTACGACGACGGGACGTCCGGTCCCGAGGACCAGCGCAGCAGTGCCGCGATATGCACGCCCTTGGGCAGGACCGGTCCCGGAACCAGGAGAACGCGGGCGTCGGTGAGGGCGGCTGCGCGAAGCAGCGCCGCCGGGGCCGGCACTTCTCCCAGGATGCGGGCAGCCAGGGCTTCTTCCCGGGCTGTGGCAACCCACGGTTCGGCGTCCAGGGCCAGCAGGGTCCGTCCGGACAGGGCGGCATCATCAAAGATCAGGACGTCCGCCTGTGCCTGCTGGAGTGCATGCACCACCGCTCCGATGCCATGGGCTGCCTCGGGATTGGCCTGGCCCTCCTGGACGGCCAGCCTGTCCATGACAGCCTGCTGCTCCTCCGCCCACAGCTCAGCAACGTGCTGGTTGACGTGGTCCTCCAGGTTGGCGCTGCCAGCCCCGGCGGTGTGGGTGTGGGACTCCACCTCCGACACCAAAGCCCTGCCGGCTTCGGAGAGGTTGTCCTTGACCAGGCCCCTGGCACGGATGTCGCCGGCCAGCACGATGAGCCGGGCGCCGCTGGCGCTGGCCACCCTGTCGATTTCGCCTGCCACTTCGTCCGCGTTACGGCGCCAGACGTCTTCGGTGTGGTGCTGGAACCGCAGTTCAGACCAACCCCCGCCATGGAACTTGTGCACGTGTTCGGATTCTCCCTCCACGTCCTGTACGAAGGCGGGAATCCTGGCTCCGGCCCGGTACAGCCGGATTTCACCGTGCTCCCGGCTTACTTCCGCCACAACGTAGGCAAGGTCTTCGGGCCGGTGCTTGACCAGCGGCAGCAGGTCCGGGACGGGCTCCACTGCGAGCCGCTCCGGCATGACGGGATCGCCGGGAAGCACCTCATTGACTACGGCCTTCCCTGCGTGGACCAGGACGAAGCGTGCCACGGGGGAGGGGATCCCGGCGGCCGGCTGGAGGGCCTGCTCCATTGCCTCGACATCGGCGGAGGTTGCCCCCTGCGCTTCAAGCCGGGCGCGGGTATTTCCGGCCCTGACATCCCCGGCTTCAAGGGTGTCCACTGTTCCGGTTCCCGCGTCCACGTAGGCCGTGCACCACGGGCCGGGAGTGCGGTAGAGATCGGCATATTTCTGCAGGTTCGTGGTCATTTTTCCTCCTCCCCGATGCGGGGGCCCGAGGTGGTTTTGCCGCGTTCCGCCATGACGATCTCCTTCGCGCGTGGCGTACTGCCACAGGCTTACTGGTTCGTCATTTCACCGTAGCAGCGGTGATCCGGGCGCTGAAGGGCCTTCCGGCCCCTTGCCGGTCAGCCGCGGCAGGCGTCCTGCAGGGCCCGGACTGAGTCTGCCGGCACCTGGTCCCCGGCCTCCGCAATCCGGCCCAGAGGCGTCGTGATCTCTGCAGGAACCCCTGCCGTCCGCGCGGCCGACACCAAGCCCGCCAAAGCCTGGCGGTCTTCGGCGCTGACCAGGCCGTCCTGGACCACTGCGCAGATTTGCCGGTTGACTTCCTGCGCGGCGGCCGAGGCCGCCCTGGAAGCGGCGTCGCTTGCCGCGGTGCCTGCGGCTTCCCCCACGGCGCCGCACCCCGTCAGCAGCAGGGCGGCGGCAAGGGCAGTGGCGGCGACGGGGCGAAGAGTCATGCCTCCAGCGTACCGGCGGCCTCTACCGGCGTGCCGGTACCCCGAGGATGCTGTCCAGCAGGGCGTTGCGGAACTTGCCCTCGGGGTCATGGCCGGCCGCAAAGGCCCGGAAATCGGCGAAGCGCGGGTACAGCGCCTCCCAGTCATAGCCCTCCGGCGTGAACAGCTTGCCCCAGTGCGGGCGGGCACCGAAGGGCCGCAGGGCTTCCTCAAGGACCGGGAGGAAGCCTTCCACCTCAGGCTGCAGCGGTTTCCACGTGAAGTGCAGCGCAGCGCTTTGCTGCCGGTAGAACGGGCTGAGCCAGAATTCGTCGGCGGCGCCGGTGCGGATTTCCGAGACGAACAGCAGCGGGGCAAGGTCTTCGGCCAGCGCGCGGACTGCCTGGAGGGCAGCGGGGGCGTGCTCCAGGGGAAGGATGAACTCGCTCTGGAGTTCGTCTCCGTTGCTTGGGGTGAACTCGTGCCGGAAGTGCGGGAGCCGGTCCAGCCACAGCCCGGGTTCGTCCAACTGCGCCGTGCAGTTCTCCGCTGACATGTCCGGCAGGGGGTGCCGGGGATGCAGCGCGGCGGTTGCCCCGAAGAGGTTTGGAAGCGGCTCCTCCCCGTCGAGCGCTTTGAGCCATACCTGGTTGATGCTGCTGCCCGCGTAGTCCGTAAAGAGGCTCACGCTGTAGGCACTGGACACGATTCCGGCGAAATCTCCCAGGGCGTTGTCCCACGGCAGGTCCTCCAGAACCCGCTGGCGCATCCTGAAGCTGGGCCGCACCGCCAGTTCCAGCCCGGTGACAATGCCCAGGGCCCCGATGCCCACCACGCTTGCCAGGAACTCGTCGCCGTCCTCCCGGGTCAGCGTGACCTGCTCTCCGGAGGCCCGGACCAGGTCGATGGATTCCACGGCACCGGCGAGGGCCGGGTTGTTCACACCGGACCCGTGCGTGCCGGTCTGCACCGCGCCTGCCACCGAGATGTGCGGCAGCGAGGCAAGGTTGTGGATGGCGACGCCGGCATCCTCAAGCGTCCGGCAGAGCGCCCCGTAACTCACGCCGCCGCTGACGCGCACTGTTCCGCGGCCGGAATCCAGCTCCACCTGCTGCGGCAGCGCATCGAGCAGCACGTGCACGCCGTCGGTGTCTCCCACCCGGTTGAACGAGTGCCGGGACCCCAGGGCCTTGATCCGCGGCGAAGCGGCCACGATGGATGCCAGTTCCGCTACTGATTCCGGCCGACTGACATCCGCGGAGGAGTATTCGAGGTTTCCTGCCCAGTTCTTCATCGAGTGGCTTTCGCTTGGCATCGGTTTCCTCCCACTGTCAGCGCTAACAATCGAGCCTGTCAAGGCGCTTCCGCTGTGTGGGCGGGGATGTCCCGTGGCCGTGATCCGCCTGCCCGCGGGCAGTCCGGGGCAGTCCCGCAGGCAGGCGGACACCAACGCCGTCCAGTCAGGAGCTTCTTTCGTTGCGGGGTGTGGTGGTGCGGGGTGTGGTGGTGCGGGGCGGGGCCATGCGGCGCCTCCCGGTTGCTTCGATGGCTGCGGCCAGCCGGAGCAGCCCGGTATCGCTGTAGGCTTTGCCGGCAATGGTGAGGCCCACCGGCATGGCGATGTCCGCCGCGGTGCCCATGGGAACTGTGACCGTGGGGATGCCAAGGTGCCGGGGGACCAGGTTCCCGTTGGCCACCCATACGCCGTTGCGCCAGGCGGCGTCCGCCGAGGCCGGGTTGGTGTCCGCGTCCGCCGGGGCAACATCGGCCGCCGCCGGGAACACCACGGCGTCCAGGCCCAGCCGGTCCATCCATTCCTCCAGGTCCACCCGGCGGGTTTCCTCCAGCCCTGCCAGGCCCGCGGGCAGGTGCGGAATGTCGGCCAGGACGGGCACGCCGTGCCCGCGGATCCAGCCGGGATAGTCGCTGATGTCGTCATCGAAGCCGTCGTAGCGGTCCGGAAGCGCCCCGTCCGGGGCCGGGAAGATGGCGGAACCGTCGACGTCGGCAAGGCGGTTCAGCTGCGGGTCCCCGTTGGCCTCCAGGAAGTCATTCCACGCCCAGGCCGACAGGTCCACGATTTCCCGCCGCAGGTATTCCGGGGACACCAGCCCCCGGGTGGCGATGGTGGGCGCGCCGGGCCGGTCGCCTTCGTAGTTGGAGACCACGGGGAAGTCCACCTCCACCACGTCGGCGCCTGCGGCTTCGAGGTCGCGGCGGGCCGCGTTCCACAGCTCCATGATGGATGCGCGGGTTTCGATGCGCTGCCCTGTGGGCCCGCCGATGCCTGGCGCTTCGGCAGTGCCGGCTTCCGGGTCCGCGTTGATGTACATCCGGGGCACGCCCAGCCGCTTCCCGGTGAGTACCCCTGCCGCCGCGGTAGCGTCCGGAACGGCGAGGTCAAGGTACGACACCGGCCGGACGGTGGATGCCTTGGGCACCGGGATCCACGGCTGGACACGCCAGAAGTCGCCGCGTGGCTCGGCGTCGTCCGCCACCACCACGTCCAGGACCTCCAGCAGGTCCGTCATAGTGCGGGTATGCGGAACCACGACATCCATGGTGGGCACCAGGGGCCAGTTCCCACGCACGGAGATGACGCCGCGGGAGGGTGTATAGGCGCACAGGGCATTGTTCGACGCCGGCGCCCGGCCTGAGGACCACGTCTCCTCCGCCAGTCCGAAGGCTGCGAAGCTGGCCGCGGTGGCCGTGCCGGAACCGTTGGATGACCCGGAGGCAAAGGCGGCCGGGAGGAAATCGGCGTTGTAAGGGCTCTCCGCCCGCCCATATACTCCGCGTTGCATACCTCCGTTGGCCATGGGCGGCATGTTGGTCAGTCCGATCAGGACGGCGCCCCCGGCCCGCAGCCGTTCGATGGTGGAGGCGTCGCGCTGTGCCACCAGGTCCTTGAACGCGGGTGAACCGGCAGCCACGGTAAGGCCTTTGACCTGATAGCTGTCCTTTGCGGTGTAGGGGATGCCGTCCAGGGGGCCGAGCGTGAACCCGGCGGCACGGCGGCGGTCCGACTCCTGCGCCTCGGCGATGGCCTTCGGGTTCATCACGACGAGCGAGTTCAAACATATTCCTGATGAGTCATACTTCTCAACGCGCGCCAGATAGAGGCGGACCAGGTCTTCGGAAGTGACCACACCCGCATCAAGGGCTGCCCGGAGCTGGCCGATGCCGGCCTCCACCACGTCGAAAGTCCCCGCAGCGGCCAACTGTTGAGTGGCCTGTGCCTGCTTCATGCTGCATCGCCTTCGCGCCGGGCCGGCTGCTGCTGGGTGATGCAGTGGATGCCGCCGCCGAAGGCGAAGATGTCCCGGGCATCCACCAGTTCCACCGTGCGTCCGGGGTAGGCGCGCTCCAGGATGCCGGCGGCGATGGTGTCGTTGGGATCGTCGAAGCCGCAGAGCACCACCACCTTGTTGGCTACGTAGTGGTTGATGTAGGACCAGTCCACCCAGCCCTCTTCATCCCTGAGTGTGGTGGGGGCTGGAACGTCGATGATGCGCAGCGGCCGGCCCTGGGCGTCCAGCTGCCCGGCAAGGACTGCCTTCAGCTGCAGATAGACGGCGTGGTCCGGGTGGGCGGGATCATCCTGGCGGTGGAGCAGGATGGTTCCCGGGCCGGCAAAGGCGGCCACGATGTCCACATGGCCGCGGGTGCCGAACTCGTCATAGTCCCGGGTGAGCCCGCGGGGAAGCCAGATGGCCTTGGTGGTGCCCAGGGCTGCATGGATTTCTGCCTCGACGGACTCTTTGGTGGCGCCGGGGTTTCGGCCGGGATCGAGCTGCACCGTTTCGGTCAGCAGCACCGTGCCTTCACCGTCCACATGGAATCCGCCGCCTTCGTTCACCAGGGAGCTTCGCCTGACTGGCACATTGGTGCCGGCTGCCACGCTCCGGGCTACGTCCTGGTCCTTGGCCCAGGCAGCCCAGTCCTGTGCGCCCCAGCCATTGAAGATCCAGTCAACCGCGGCGAGTGAACCGTCTGCCGCATGAACGAACGTGGGGCCGCTGTCCCGGAGCCAGGCGTCGTCCAGCGGAACGGCCAGGACGTCGATGCCCTGGCCGAGCCATTCCCGCGCGGCGGTGGCATCGCGCGGATCGGCGACGACCGTAACGGGCTCGTACCTTGCGATGGTCCGGGCCACCTTGGTCCAGGCGGCCCGCGCACGGTCCAGGGTGGAGCTTCCCACCGGCCCGAAGGTCTCGTTTGGCGGCGGAAAGGCCATCCAGGTCCGCTGGTGGGCGTCCCACTCGGCGGGCATGCGGGACGCGGTACTGACGGCCGCGTGGTCAGGGGCGGCGCTGCCACCGACTGCTGTCGAATAAATGAATGCCATTCATTTATTATGGGGACGGTGCCGTCCGCACGCAAGGGTTTTTCAAACCTGGCGAGTAGTGGTCCGGTCGACGGCCGCCAGGATGGCGCGTGCCAGTTGCTCCGGTTTGGTGAACTGCGGCCAGTGCCCGGTGGGCAGGTCGATGTACTCGACGTCCCGGACCTTGGCCAGTTCCGCGACGAACGGGTGCCCGGCCGCGATCCATTCCCGGATCATGGCGGACGGGAACTCGCAGGCGATCACGGTGGCGGGGACCTCGTAGCGGCGTTCGTCATGCAGTTGCTGCTTGCCGTACGCCACGCCCCGGGGCTCCGGAATGGCGCGGTCACGGAAGGCCTGGCGAAGGCCGGCATCGAGATCTACCAGGTCGGCATCGTCAAAGTCCTCCAGGGAGGCAGGGGGACGTCATCCCCAACGGCCGGCAACTCGTCATTGATGACACCGCCTTCACCGAGCGGTCCGCTGTCCACGTACACGGCACGCGCCACCTTGTCCGGCCGCGCATCCACCGCGCCGTGGATGATGGCACCGCCACCGGAATGGCCCACCAGGACCACCTTGCCGGGGAGGCCGTCCAGGACCTCCACCACCGCGTCGATGTGGTCCTGCAGATTGATGCCCGACCTGGCGGCGTCCACGGATTCCTTCGCCGGGAGGGTGAGGGGGCGGGTCCGGTGCCCTGCTGCCTCCAGGGCAGGGGTCACCTCCTCCCAGAATGAGGCGTCCAACCAGAAACCGGGAACCAGGATGATGTCCATGACCGAACCCTACTCCCCGCCCCCACGCCGGAATACGGTCCTACCGCTTCGGCTTACGGTCCTTCCCCGCGGTCCGGCCTTGGCGTTCCGTGGCCTCGCGTTCCGCCCAGCGCTGCGATCTTCCGGCGGACACCACCTTCTGGTGCCACTCCCGGTGGTAGGCGCGCTGGGCGGCGACGTCGGAGCGGCGGGCCAGCGCGGCCAGTTCGCGCTGCATCTTCAGGTACGAGTTCCAGCGCCGTTCCTCCAGGACGCCGCCGTCAATCGCTTCCCGCACCGCGCAGCCGGGCTCACCGCCGTGGGCGCAGTCCGCGAAGCGGCAGCCGGCGGCCAGTTCCTCCACGTCGCCGAACATCCCGCCCAGGCCTTCGCCGGCGTCGAACAGCCCGAAACCCCGTACACCGGGCGTGTCCATCAGCACCGTGCCGTTGGACAGGGGTACCAGCTCGCGGGCGGTGGTGGTGTGCTTGCCCTTGAAATCCCCGGACCGCACCTCCCCGGTCTGCTGGACCTCGCGGCCCACCAGCGCATTGATCAAGGTGGATTTTCCCGCGCCGGACGGACCCAGGAGCACGATGGTGCCGCCGGGCTGGATGCGGGACATCAGTTCGTCAACCCCGTCGCCGTTTTCGGCGGATGTGGTGACCACTTCCACGCCCGCTGCCTGCAGGATGACTTTCCCGACGACGTCGTGAGCCACATCCGCCAGGTCCGCCTTGGTGATGATCACCAGCGGGGTGGCGCCGGAGTCCCACGCGGCAACGAGGGTGCGTTCCAGCCGGTTGTGCGTGAGCGGCCGGTCAACGGGCACCACCACCCCCACGGTGTCCATGTTCGCGGCCAGGACCTGTTCCTCGGAGGAATCCTCGAACGCGCGTTTGCGGCTGAGCTCCGAGCGCCGAGGAAGGACTGCCAGGATCTGGCGGTTACCGGCCCGGTTGGGGCCGATCCAGACCCAGTCGCCGGTGACGGCGGGCTCCCCGGACAGCGGATACGGCAGGTGGAGCAGGCCGTCCCCGGCGGCGACCAGCAGCAGGGTGCGGTCCACGCGGACCACCCGTCCGCGTTCCGTGGCGCCGGGGCAGGGGTATTGGTCGAAGTGGCGGGCGACGGCGGGGGTGTAGCCGTAAGCGCCGGGGCCGCCGGTTGGTTGGTTGGTACTTGGGGTGTTGTCCAGGGGGTTGCCTGAAGAATTGTGCACTGTGGTTTCCTTGCGGGGACCCCGGTGCAACAGCGCTGCTGCGGACAGCTGCCGACAGGTCAGGCGGGTGCAGCCGGGAGGATGGATGATGTGGTG
Organism: Pseudarthrobacter sp. 902506025; assembly: GCF_040702325.1. Taxonomy (NCBI): domain Bacteria; kingdom Bacillati; phylum Actinomycetota; class Actinomycetes; order Micrococcales; family Micrococcaceae; genus Pseudarthrobacter; species Pseudarthrobacter sp. 902506025. The sequence continues at coordinate 282,651 of NZ_JBFBKW010000004.1, read as the reverse complement.
GGTGCGGAGCGCGCTGGGCGCGCGGCAACTGCAGTCATCAAAACCACCTCCATTCCCTCGCGGGTTCACCGTCTTCCTGCCGGGGACGGCAGGGTGCGAACGGTCCCACTCTAGCGCCCGCCCCCGTCGGGGGCCATGGTTGAATGCTGCCTGCTAAGGGCGGCCAGCGTAGTGCCCTCGCTCCCGGTAGCGCATCACCGCCTCGGCGTTGCCGCACCGCGCCGAGCAATAGGCGCGCCGTCCGCCGCGGCTGGTGTCGGCAAAAACCTTCGGGCAGCCGTCCCTGGCACAGGTACCCAGCCGTCCACCCGCAGCCTCCGTGATGAAGATGGCCAGGCCGCCGGCCGTGAGGGCACGCACGCGTTCCACCAGGCTGTCGCTGGTTTCAGCAAAGTGAAGGTGCGGGCCCAGTCCGTCGTGGACCGTCAGGAAGACCCGCTTGACCCCCTGTTCAAGCAGTGCGTTCACCGTGGCGCAGCGGTCCTTCTCGCTGTCCGACTCAAAGACAGCGCGCAGGCGTGTTGTCCAGTCCCGCAGGAGCGCTTCCTCGAACGCGCCCACCTGCGGATTGTGGAAAAGGTGGGCCGCCAAAAGGTCTGCCAGCGCACCTTCGTCCCAGGCTCCGCCGCCCAGCATGTTGACGAGTTCCTCCGCGACCCGGACGCCGGACATGTTGTCATGGTTGAACTGCATAAACCCATGACACCACACTGGGCATGACGGCGGGCTGCCCCAGGGGGTCCTGCCACACCCCACGTTTTCCTGACCAGGAGCCACACCTTTGACCGCCACCGCCGAAACCGCCCGCTCCCTGCAGTCCCGGATGCGCAGGACGCTGGTGTCCGCCCAGATCTTTTCCGGGCTGGGCAATGGCTCCACGCTCGCCTTGGGTTCGATCCTGGCCGTGGATTTGTCAGGCTCCGAGGCCTGGGCAGGCTCAGTCAACACGTCCCTGACGCTGGGGACGGCAGTGACCGCCATTCCGCTGGCGCAACTGGCGCTCTCCCGCGGCCGCCGTTTTGCCCTTGCTTCAGGGCTTGCCGCTGCGATTGCCGGTACCGCCCTGATGGTGGGTGCCGTGATCACGGGGCTCTTCGTCCTGCTGCTCGGGGGTGCCTTCCTGGTGGGCGTGGCTTCGGCAGTGAACCTCCAGGCCCGCTTTGCGGTGACGGACCTGGCCGAACCCGCGCACCGGGGGCGGGACCTTTCCCTGGTGGTGTGGGCCATCACCATCGGGGCAGTAGCCGGCCCCAACATGGTGGGTCCCGGCGCGCTGGTGGCCGGTTGGCTGGGGATTCCTGCCGCAGCAGGGCCGTTCCTCATCTCGGCAGCCGGCATGGTCATCGGTGCTTCGATTGTGTGGGTCTTCCTCCGGCCCGACCCGCTGCTGACCCGCCGCACCATGGATGGTCCTGATTCCGGTGACGGTGTCCGGCGCCGGGGCGCCCTGCAGGCCGGATGGCAGATCGTACGGGAGAACCGCACCACCCGCGGGGCAGTGGTGGCGGTGGTGGCTGCCCATGCGGTGATGGTGGCGGTGATGTCGATGACCCCGCTGCACATGCAGCACCAGGCAGGCGAGGCCGCGGGCCACCCGGACACCATCGCGTTGATCGGGCTGACCATCTCCCTGCACATTGCCGGAATGTACGCCCTTTCACCGCTGGTGGGCTGGCTCACGGACAGGATGGGCCCCGCGCGGATGGTGTTGGCGGGCCTGGCAACGCTTATGGCTGCGGTGGCGGTGACGGGATTGGCGCCGGAGTATCCGGCGGCCGTGACCACCGGGCTGGTCCTGCTGGGTTTGGGCTGGTCCGCCACCACCGTGGCCGGATCCACGCTGCTCGTCGCTGCCTTGGCACCCTCCCAGCGGATCCCCGCCCAGGGTTTTTCGGATGCCGCCATGTCCCTCGCGGCAGCGCTGGGCAGCGCGGCCGCAGGGCCGGTCATGGGCATGACCGGGTATTCGGGAATCAGCGCCGCCGCCGCGGTCCTGGTGGCCGCGGCGGCGGTAGCCCTGCTGCGGCTTCCGGAACTGGGCCGCTGAGCGAGGGAAACCCGATCCCTGGATCCGCCCCTATCACCACCGCATCAATACCGGTTATGCGCTGGTGGCGTCCCGCACCTCGCCCACCAATTCCTCGATGATGTCCTCCAGGAAGAGCATCCCGGTGGTCCTGCCGTCGGCGTCGAACACCCTTGCCACGTGGGCGCCCGTCCGCCGCATCGCTGCCAAAGCGTCCTCGAGGTCCGCCCCGGCAAACGCCGAGGCAAGGCGGCGCACCCTCTTGGCCGGTACCGGTCGGTGGAATTTCTCCGCCGAGGTGAGGTCCAAGACGTCCTTGAGGTGCAGGTAGCCATCCGGCTCGCCGGCCGCGTTAACCAGGATGTACCGCGAGTAGCCGTGTCCTGCCACGGCCTGCTGGATGTCCGCCGGCGTGGCGGAGTCGTGCAGCAGCACCATCTCCGCCATGGGCACCTGCACGTCGGCCACCGTCTTGGCCGTGAACTCGAAGGCGTTGGTCAGGGCGCCGGTGGTGTCCTTCAGCATGCCGTCCCGGGTGGACTGCTCCACGATGGTGGCCACCTCATCCAGGGTGTACGCGCTGGTGGCCTCGTCCTTGGGCTCAACCCGGAAGAGCCGGAGGACGGAATTGGCAATCCCGTTCAGCGTCCAGATCACCGGCTTGAACACCTTGGCCACGAACACCAGCGGCGGGGCGAGCAGGAGGGCTGCCCGGGTAGGCACCGAGAAGGAGATGTTCTTGGGCACCATCTCGCCCACCACCACGTGCAGGAACGTCACCAGCAGCAGCGCCACCACGAACGCGATGATGCTTATTGCCTCGTAGGACAATGCGGTCAGGCCCAGCGGGATTTCCAGCAGGTGGTGGATGGCGGGTTCGGACACGTTCAGGATGACCAGGGAGCAGACGGTGATGCCCAGTTGGCTGGTGGCCAGCATGAGGGTGGCGTGTTCCATGGCCCAGAGGGTGGTTTTCGCAGCCTTGCTCCCGGCTTCGGCGCGGGGTTCGATCTGGGAGCGGCGGGCCGAAATGACCGCGAACTCGGCACCCACGAAGAAGCCGTTGACCAAAAGGAGAACCACCAGCCAGATGATGCCGGGAAGATACTCACTCATGGGTCAGCTCCTGGGTCAGGCTGTCGATAATGCGGTCGTGCGGGCTGCGCGGCGGTTCGCCGGACGCCGCAGGGGTGAAGCGCAGCCGTTCCACGTGCATGCCCGCCACGCGCTCCACGCGGAGGGTGCCGCCGTCGACCGCCACCTCGTCGCCCAGCTCGGGAAGCCGGTCCAGCCGGTCCGTGACGTACCCGGCCACGGTGTCGTACTCGTCCCCGTCGGGGACCTCGATGCCGGTGCGGTCCAGCAGCTCGTCCGGCCGCAGTGCGGCGTCGAACGTGACGGAACGGCCCACGCGGACCACCCCGGCCCGCGCCCGGTCGTGCTCGTCCTCCAGCTCGCCCACGATCTCCTCCACCAGGTCCTCCAGCGTGACGATTCCGGCCGTGCCGCCGTGCTCGTCGGAGACGATGGCCACCTGGAGACCCTGGCGCCGAAGCAGGCCCAGGAGCGTGTCAACGCCCATGGATTCCGGAACCCGCAGCGGCTCGATCATGAGCTCCGCCGCGGTGGTGTCCGCACGCCGGCCAAGGGGCACGGCGAAGGCCTGCTTGACGTGCAGGAGGCCCAGGACATCATCCTTGTCACGTCCGGTGACCGGGAAGCGGGAGTAACCGGTGGAGGTGGCAAGGGCGACGATGTCCTCCGCGGTGTCCGCCGCGCCCACCGCCGCCATCCGGACGCGCGGGGTCATCACGTCCGCCGCGCTGTACTCGGAGAAGCGGAGGGTGCGGTGCAGCAGGGTGGCGTGGTCCAGGTCCAGGACGCCCTCGACGGCGGACCGGCGCACCAGGGAGCTCAGCTCCTCCGCGCTCCGGGCACCCGAGAGTTCCTCCTTGGGCTCGATGCCGAAGCCGCGGATGATGCTGTTGGCCGTGTTGTTGAACAGCAGGATTACCGGCTTGAACACGGCGGTGAAGAGGGCCTGGAACGGCACCACCACCTTGGCGGTGGCCAGCGGCAGGGCCAGGGCGAAGTTCTTGGGGACAAGCTCGCCCACCACCATCGAGAAGACCGTGGCCAGGAAGATACCGGCAACAGACCCGACGGCCGGCACCAAGGCTTCGGCCAGCCCCGCAGACTGCAGCGGGCCGCTGAGCATCCGGCTGATGGCGGGCTCAAAGGTGTAGCCCGTCAGCAGGGTGGTCAGCGTGATGCCCAGCTGCGCGCCGGAAAGGTGCGTGGAGGTGATGCGAAGGGCCTTGATGGTGGGCCCAAGCCGCTTTTCGCCGCGGGCCTGGCGGGCTTCCAGGTCATGCCGGTCCAGGTTCACCAGCGCGAACTCCGAGGCGACGAAGAAGCCGGTGCTGACGGTCAGGACCAGGCCGATGCCCAGCATGATCCATTCAAACATTGGGGCGCCCCTCTCCTGGTGTGGCCGGTGATCCGGTCAGGTGGCAGAGGGGCCAGGGCATGTGTGAAGGAGGGTCGTCCATAACCCTTTCAACTCAGCCGGGGACGCGAAGGTTCCCGGCGCCCTACGGCCGCAGTTCCAGCGCACGCTTCTGGCGGGCGCTGATGGAGGATTCATGGCCGCAGTTGGTGCAGGTGATCCGGTATTTCCGGGACACGGTAAGCACCGGGATGAAGAACAGCGTGAACCTGGTGGCCTGCTCCTCAAGGAGGTGGTGGATGAAGGCGCCGCAGTGCGGGCAGGTAGCGGTCCGTCCCGGCAGGGCCTTGTGCACGGTCTTGAACCCAAAGAGAAGAAGCATGGCGGCCTTTCGTGGTCCGGTTGCTAACCACTACCCTAGGCGGGTTTCGAAGGTGTCCGTCAGGGGTACGGGAGCTTCTGCAGTGTCTGTGTTAAATGCAATACTTGCGTGAGCAGCAATCGCCGCATTTGGGGGGACGTCTGGCACATGGTTCTGGATACGGCAACCCTGCGCATCGCTTTTGGCCTGATGGCCCTGGTGCTGGTGGTTCTGTTCTACTTTTCCGCCTACCGGGTGACGCGATCGCCGTACAGCGCCTGGTGGTGCGGTGCCCTGCTGTTCTTCCTGTCGGGATCGGCCTGTTTCCTCCTCGATGGCACGCCCCACCAGTGGTGGGCCAACCCGGCCGGGAACACCCTGCTGGTCCACGGCGGCGTCGCGGTGTGGGCAGGGGCGCGTTCGCTGCGGACAGTGCGGCCGCCCAAGTGGGCCTTCACGGGCATTCCGCTGGCCACGCTCGTTGCCTCCCTGCTCGACCATCCCGCCACCAACACCTGGTCCGGCGGTCCCGTGTTCCTCGCCGCGATGAGCTTGACTGTTGGGCTTGCGTCCCGTGAACTGTGGCGCCTTGAGCCGGGTTATTCGCGGGTCCGCATCCCCATGGCGGTGGCTGCGGGCGGACTTTCCGTTTTTTACTTCTTCCGTTGGCTGGCGTTCCTCGTGGAGGGCCCGGATGGCCCGGTGTTCGTTAATGTCTTTGGCTCGGCCATCACCACGCTGGTCACCATGGTGTTGCTGGTGGTGGTTTCCTTCAGCATGGCGGCGTTGAGCAGTGAACAGCAGACGCGTGCCCTGCGTGTGGTCGCCACCCGGGATGACCTCACGGGGCTATTGAACCGCAAGGCCTTCATGGACCTTGCTGCGGAACAGCTTGCCGACCGCAGCATCACGGGCGGCTCGGGAGCCTTGATCCTTGCCGACCTGGACCACTTCAAAGCGGTCAACGACACCTACGGCCATGCCGCCGGGGACCTGGCGCTTCAGGCCTTCGCCGACGCCTGCGTGGCAACTGTCCGATCCACCGACCTGATCGGGCGGTATGGCGGGGAAGAGTTCGTCATCCTGGTTCCGGGGGCAAGCGCGGAACGGGCAGAGACGATCGCGGAGGAAATCAGCAGGCGCCTGGCCGGCGCCAAAGCACCGGATGGCATGGAGATGCCCACCGCGAGTTACGGGATTTCCACGTACGACGCCGGAACTTTCGATGCCGATGACCTGGTCGCCTCGGCGGACGCGGCTTTGTACAGGGCCAAGTCCCTGGGCAGGAACCGCGCCGCCCGCAGCGATCGGCTGCACTAGCCCCCCTGCTTCTGCGGCGCGGTTCCGGACACCTGCCTACTTGGACTGGAGCGCGTCTGCCTGCTCAGCCAGGACCGTCAGCTCCACGCTGCCAGGCCGCTCAACGGTGCTCTCGATGGCCACCGCCGTGCCCTTGTGTGCGGACTCCAGGACGGATTCCATGACCTCCAGGGCGTGGTAGGCCAAGGCTCCGCCGGCCCTGGGCTCCATTCCCTGCGGGGTGGCGGCCAGGTCCGCGATGCCGAACCCGCGGCCGGAATCCACGTAGCCGGCGGACACGGGAAGGGTTTCCCAGTCCTCGGCGCCCAGGGAAAACAGCTGGACGTCGCCGTCGAAGTGGTTGGGGTCCGGTACCACCAGGGAGCCGCGCTCGCCGTGGATCTCGATGTTGGGGGATTTGGACTTCACGGCATCAAAGCTCATGAAGAGCGTCGAGAGCGCGCCGGATGCGTGGACCAGGACGCCGGTGACGTGGGAATCGATGTTCACGGGGACCTTCCCGCCCTGGCGCGGCCCCGAGCCGATGGTCCGCTCATTCCGCGTGTGGCTGGCCGCACCGATCACCGACACCACAGGGCCCAGCAGCGTCACGAGTGCCGTGACGTAGTAGGGGCCCATGTCCAGGAGGGGGCCGCCGCCGGGCTGGTAGTAGAAGTCAGGGTTGGGGTGCCAGCGCTCGTGGCCCGGCGTCACCATGGTGGCGGACGCCGCGATGGGTGCGCCGATCAGTCCGTCATCAATGGCTTTCCGGGCGGTCTGGATCCCGGTGCCCAGCACGGTGTCCGGTGCACAGCCGACGACGACACCTGCCTCCCGCGCCGCGTCCAGCACCCGGCGTGCTTCTTCGGTGGTGGCAGCCAGGGGTTTTTCGCCGTAAACGCTTTTTCCTGCGGCGATCGCCTTCAGTGCCACCTCTGCGTGGGCGGCGGGGATGGTCAGGTTCAGGACCAGGTCCACGTCCTCTGCGGAGAGCAGTTCGTCCACGGAGACGGCGCGGACGCCGTCGTAGTCATCCGCCACGGCCTGCGCACGTGCCGGATCCAGGTCCGCCACGGCCACCAGCTGGATCTGGTCCAGCCGGCGGAAGTTGGCGAGGTACTGCGCGATGATGGCTCCGCAGCCAACGATTCCGACTTTCAACGGCTTGCCCACAGCAGGCCCCTTTCGATGATGGTGCGTACGTTCCGGTCCTGGAGGATTTCCACGCGGTGCCCGGGGGTGGACACGAAGATCCGGCCTTTGCCCCACTGGCGGGTCCAGATGGCGGGGGATGTCACTTCGCGGTTCCAGGGGTCCCACTCGCGGACTTTTTGGGTGGTGGTGGCCAGGACGTCGATGTAGTCGTCCGACAGCACCCAGTACTGTTCGGTGATCAGGTCGAAGTCCTTGATGCCCTTGGTGATGGGGTGGTCGGCGGCGGCCGGCAGCATGTTGACGGTGTAGGGCACGTAGTTGTCCGACTGCTCACCGATGCACTCATCCGGGTGCTTGCCGGGGTGGCAGGCGAACTGGCCGCCGATCAGGTGCAGGTAGTCGGAGGTGTTCCGGTAGGAATCGGCGATCCCGCCGTGCCAGCCGGCCAGGCCGGTGCCGTTCTCCACGGCTGCCCGCAGTCCGGCGAATTCGTCCTTTTCGATGGTGGTCATGGTCATGCACTGCATGATGAGGTCCACCCCTGCCATGTAGGCGGCATCGGCGTAGACCTTCGGGGATTCCTCCACCCGGACGTCGTAGCCGTTGTCCTTGAGGTAGGGGATGAAGAGCTCTGTGGCCTCGTAGGGCTGGTGGCCGTCCCAGCCGCCGCGGACCACCAGGGCGTTCTTGCGTTCTGTCATTGGGGTTTCCTTTGGTTGGCTGCCGGCTTTTGCCGGCAAGGCGTGGGGTCAGCGGCTGGCGAAAGCGGCGTCGAAGGCCGCTGCCGGCGGGGCGATCCGGGCCAGGTCCTGGACCATGGCCAGCGCCTGCGGGGCCCCGATAAGCCGGTCCATGCCGGCGTCCTCCCACTCGATGCTGGTGGGGCCCTCGTAGCCGATGGCGTTCAGGGTCCGGAAGATCCGGTTCCACTGCACGTCCCCGTGCCCTGCCGTGACGAAATCCCAGCCGCGCCGGGGATCGGCCCAGGCCAGGTGCGAGCCCAGGCGGCCGTTGCGGCCGTCGAGCTGGCGGATGGACTCCTTGACGTGGACGTGGAAAATCCTGTCCGCGTAGTCCTGCAGGAACATGACGGGGTCCAGGTCCTGCCAGATGAAGTGGGAGGGGTCGAAGTTCAGGCCGAAGTTCTCCCGGTGTCCGATCGCCTCAAGGGTGCGCTTGGCGGTCCAGTAATCGTAGGCGATTTCGGACGGGTGGACTTCCAGGGCGAACCGGACACCCACCTCGTCGAAGACGTCGAGGATGGGGTTCCAGCGGTCCGCGAAGTCCTGGTAGCCGGCGTCGATCATTTCCTGGGAGGCGGGCGGGAACATGGCCACCGCCTTCCAGATGGAGGAGCCCGTGAAGCCGGTGACAGTCTTCACCCCCAGGCGGGCAGCAGCCCTGGCGGTGTCCTTCATGGCGTCCGCTGCCCGGCGGCGTACGCCTTCGGGCGCCCCGTCACCCCAGACCTCAGCGGACAGGATGCCCTGGTGGCGCTCATCGATGGGGTCGTCGCACACCGCCTGTCCGGTCAGGTGGTTGGCGATGGCGAACACCTTCAGGTTGTTCTTTTCGAGGATGTCCAGCCGGCCCTGGAGGTAGTTGTCATCCTCGGCCGCGCGGCGCGGGTCCAGATGGTCGCCCCAGCAGGCGATCTCCAGCCCGTCGAAGCCCCACTCGCCCGCGAGCCGCGCCACTTCCTCGAAGGGCAGGTCGGCCCACTGGCCGGTAAACAGCGTGATTGGTCGTGTCATGTCTATTCCTTGGATCGCTTGAAGCTGGTCGTTGCCGTGCCGAACCGCTGCTCAGACTTTTTGCCACTGGCTGGAATTTGCGGCACTGGACTCCACAGCGGCCAGGACCCGCTGCACCTGCAGGGCGTCGGCGAAGGACGGTTCCGGTTGGCGGGCTTCGCCGATGGCCGTGACGAGGTCCACCACCTGGTGGGTGAAGCCGTGTTCGTACCCCAGGCCGTGGCCGGTGGGCCACCAGTTTCCGACGTAGGGGTGCTCGGGCTCGGTGACGAAGATCTTCCGGAACCCGGCGTCGGGGGATTCGGCGGCGTCGTAGAAGGACAGGACGTTCATGTCCTCGAAGTCGAAGGCAACGGAACCCTTGGTGCCGTTGACCTCCAGCCGCATGGCGTTCTTCCTGCCCAGGGCGTAACGCGTGGCTTCAAAGACGCCGATCGCACCCGAAGCCGTGCCGCCGTCGAACTTTGCGCTGAAGATTGCCGCGTCATCAACCGTGACTTTTCCCCGCGGAGCATCGCTGCTGAGGTCGCCGTGCCCGCCGAGTCCCACCAGGTCGCCGGCCAGCGGGCGTTCCTGCACAAAGGTCTCCAGCAGGGCCGAGACCCCGCTGATGTTCAGGCCCGTAACCCACTGCGCGGCGTCGATGCTGTGTGCTCCGATGTCACCCAAGGAGCCGGATCCGGACTTGCTCTTGTCCAGCCGCCAGGTCATGGGGGCGTTGGCATCGCTGAGCCAGTCCTGCAGGTATTGGGCCCTGACATGGCGGATGCCGCCCAGCCTGCCCTGTTCCACGAACCGCTTGGCCAGCGCCAGCGCCGGAGTGCGGCGGTAGCTGAAGCCGCACATGGAGAAGACGCCGTTCTTCGCCGCGGTCTCCGCGGCGAGCGTCATCCGTTCGGCTTCCTCGACGGAGTTGGCCAGCGGCTTCTCGCACAGCACGTGCTTTCCGGCTTCAAGGGCGGCGATGGCAATTTCGGCGTGGGTGTTGCCGGGCGTGCAGATATCGATGAGGTCGATGTCGTCGCGCTCGATCAGGCGGCGCCAGTCCGTTTCAACCGATTCCCAGCCGAGCTTGTCTGCCGCGGAACGGACTCCCTCGGCATTCCTGCCCGCGACCGCGGTCAGCCGGGGCTGCAGGGGCAGGTCGAAAAACCGGGGTGCGGTCCGCCAGGCGTGGGAGTGGGCTGCACCCATGAAGGCGTAGCCCACCATGCCGACCCGCAGGGGTTGTGCGGTGGTCATGGAGATGTCCTTTCTTACTTGCTGAAGCCGGCGGTGAGGCCGCTCAACAGTTGACGGCGGGCGACGACGTATACCACCAGCAGGGGAAGGGTCGCCAGGACGACGGAGGCGAGAATGGCGGGGATGTTCACGCTGAACTCACCCTGGAAGGTCCACAGGGACAGCGGCAGGACCCTGGTTGCCGGGCTCTGCGTCAGGATCAGCGGGAAGAGGAAACCGTTCCAGACATGCAGGGCGTTGTAGATGCCGACGGTGATGACCGCCGGCTTGGTCATGGGGAGAGCGAGGCGCCACATCATGGCCCAGTCGGAACAGCCGTCCAGGCGCATCGATTCGAAAAGCTCATTGGGGACATCGCGCATGAAGTTGGACAGGATGAGGACGCTGACCGGGATGGCAAATGCCACGGACGGAAGGATCAGGGCCAGCAAGGTGTCATACATGTGCGCCCGGGTGATCATCCAGTAGATGGGGATGATGGTGGCGTGCAGGGGGATGGCCAGGCCAAGGAGGAACAGGTTGTTCGTCAGGCTCAGGAACCGGCCCTTGCCGCGGACGATCGCATACGCGGCCATGAAGGACACCAGCAGGGCAGGCAGGACCGTGCCCAGGGTGACGATCAGGCTGTTGGTGAAGTACCTGACGAAGTTGTTCTCCAGGACCAGCTTGTAGTTGTCCAGGGTGGGTTCCGTTGCCGGGAGCATGGGGTTGGAGGTGAAGAAACCAGCCTGGTTCTTGAAGCTGGTGATCACCACGTAATAGATGGGGACGATGATGATGGCCAGCCAAAGCCAGCCGCCCAGCCCGCCAAGGAGGTTTGGCCGCAGCCGCCCGGGTCCCTTGGTGCGGGTAACCGGTGCTGCGGTGATGCTGCCCGCCGGGGCCGGTGGGACGGGAAGTTGTGTTGTGGAGGCCATCAGGCACCTTCCAATTGGCTTGCGTTGCGGTTTTTGCCGCCCAACCGCTGGAGGATGAGCGCCAGGCCCAGTCCGATGACGACGAGAATGACTCCCAGGGCGCTCGCGGCGCCCATGTCGTTGGCCTTGAAACCCGTCAGGTACATGTGCAGCGGTAGCAGCCGCGTGCTGTAGCCGGGGCCGCCCCCGGTGAGCACGAAGATGAGGTCGAAGTAGGCGAGGCTGCCCACCACCATCAGGGTGGAGGACGTGATGATCGTGTACTTGAGCTGGGGCAGGGTGATGTTCCAGAACTGGCGGAAGCGTCCCGCGCCGTCGATTTCGGCGGCCTCGTACAGCGACGTGGGGATCTGGCGGACGCCGCCCTGGTAAATCAGCGTGTGGAAGGGAACGAACTGCCACGCAATCACGAAGACCACCACGAACAGGACCAAATCCGAGTTGCCAAGCCAGTCCTGGGCAAGGATGGGCAGGTTGAATCCGGGGCCCAGGCCGAAGTTGGGATCGAGCAGGGCCTTGAAGGCGATGGCAACGGCGGCGGACGAAAGCAGCAACGGCAGGAAATAGAGCACGGCGAGGGCGGCGCGGTACTTCTGGCCGCCGGCCGTGAACACGCCAAGCAGCAGGCTGATGGGCGCCTGGACGATGAATGAGAAGAACATGATCTTCCCGGTGACCACCAGGGCGTTGCCGGTGACCGGATCCGTGAGGACCGTGGTCCAGCTGGACAGGCCGTCCAGCTTGATCTCGCCCAAACCGTTCCAGCTGGTGAAGCTGAGGAGGACGACGCCGATCAGCGGGACGACAGCGAACGCCAGGAAGAAGACCAGGGCCGGGACTGCGAGCCATCCCGAGGGGCCCGCGTCGCGGACCCCCCGGTTGGCGGAACCAAGAGCCGTCATGGAACCTTACTTTCCGATCGTGGCGTTCATGGTGCTGATGAACTGGTCAGGGCTGATCTTCTTGAGGAAGATCTGGTCCAGGTTGGACAGCATGGCGTCACCCTGCGCGGGGCTGAGGGCCTGGTCCCAGGAGAGGGTGAAGCTGGGGGCGTTCTTGGCCAGGCCGTAGACGAAGGTCAGGAAGTCCTTGTCGGGTGAGGCGGCGAGTTTGTCTTCGATTCCCTTGACTACCGGGACGGCGCCGGAGCTAATCAAGGCATCTGTGTTGGCATCGGTGAACATGCCGTCCTTGACATAGTCCAGGGCGGCCTTCTTCTGGGCATCGGTCGCCTTGGCGGAGATGGACCAGAAGTTGGAGGGGTTGCCCACGACGTTCGTCGGGTCACCCTTGCCGCCCGAAACGGTGGGGAAGGTGCTGTATCCCAGCTTTCCACTCTTGACGAAGTCGGCGGCGTCCTTCTTCATGCCCTGGTAGATCCAGCCGCCCTGCAGGATCATGGCGGCCTTGCCGGTGTACATCAGGGCCTGGTCTGCGTTGCTGTCCGCCGCAACGGATGAGAAGCCGTTGATGAACCCGCCGGCGTCGGCCAGGTCCTGGATCTTGGTCAGCGCCTCTTTGACGGCGGGGTCGGACCAGGCTCCGGGCTTGTTGGCTGCGATGTTGGCGAAGACTTCGGGGCCGCCAATGCGCTCCACCAGGTACTCAAGCCACATCAGGTCCGGCCACTTGGACTGGCCGCCCAGCGAGAACGGGGCAACACCGGCTGCCTTGAACTTCGGCACCAGGGCCATCAGCTCATCCCAGGTCTTCGGCGGCTGGGCTCCCACCTTGTCGAAGACGTCCTTGTTGAAGTAGAGGACAACCGGCTGGACGTTGTTGTTCGGCAGTGCGTAGGTCTTGCCGTTTACTTCACCGTTCTTCAGCACTGAGGGAAGGTAACGGTCCTTGACCTGCGGGTTGTCCTTGATGAAGGTGGACAGGTCGTCAACCTGGCTGGCGTCGACGTACGACTTCAGGACTCCGCCGCCCCAGCCATAGATGAAGGTGGGGCCTTCGCCGGCGCCGACGGCGGTGCGGACTTTGGTCTTGTAGGCGTCGTTGGCGAAGAAATCCAGCTTGATGGACTTGTCCGGGTTGGCCTGGTTCCAGTCATCCACCGACTTCTGGAGCACCGGCTGGTTGCCGCCGGTGAGTCCCCACATGGTGGCCGAATCGCTGCTGACGTTTGAGCCGGCAGGACCTGACGAACCGCAGGCAGCGAGGCTGACTGCCAGTCCTGCTGCGGAAATTGCCAACGCTGCCGAGCGCAACTCTCGAATCTTCATTTCGCTTCCGTTCATCCTCCGGGCTCAACGCTGGGTCCCGGTAACGTGTGAAGCAGGCGTTTGCCTCGGCTCCGAGGCGGATGGCCCGCGTCAATTCGGTCAGTGGTCGTACCGCGCGGCTTTCGAAAGTTTTCGAAACATTACGAGCGGTGGTGCCAATCTAGCCGTGAGCCGGGTCACAGTCAAGAGTTGAACCGTGATGGGCTCGACCTGTCCTTACCGGTAATCAGTTGACGCCCTGAGGAAACGCAGGCAAGATGGCCGTAAACGAAATGTTTCGAAAGAGTGGATGAGTCAGTGGCGAAGACTGCACGGCCGGCAAAGACAACCCTGGCAGCTGTTGCCTTGCAGGCGGGGGTTTCCACCCCCACAGTGTCCAAGGTGGTCAACGGCCGCGAAGATGTTGCGCCGGAGACCCGGGCCCGCATCCTGGCCGCCTTGGAGCAGGCGGGGTATCAATCACCCGTGCAGCGCCGTTCCGTGACGAGGACCAGCACGGTGATCGAGGTGGTGGTGGACGTCCTGACCTCCGCCTACACCACCGAGGTCCTGGACGGGATTCTGCAGTTCGCCGCTTCCGAGGATGTCGAGGTCCTGGTGAGCGTCACCGCACCGTCGACTCCGACGGTGCAGACCGCGGAGCGCCGCGCGCAGCGGATGGTCGACGAAGGCAGGGCGGGAATGATCGTGGTGACCTCGGCATTCAGCGAGGCGCAGATGCACGCTTTCCGGCGGCGCCGGATCCCGGTGGTGGTGATCGATCCGCTCAACCCGCCACCCGCGGACGTGGTCAGCGTAGGGGCCACCAACTGGGCGGGCGGCAAGGCCGCCACCGAACACCTGCTGGAACTGGGCCACCGGCGCATTGCCTACATCGGCGGTATTGAGCGGGCCGAGTGCAACCAGGCGCGGCTCCACGGCTACATGGCCGCCCTTGCAGCCTATGGCCTCTCCGTGGATCCGCAGTACATCATTTCGGGCGGCAGGTTCCGCCGGGACAGCGGGGTGTCCGGGATGAAGGCGCTGCTTGGCCTCGAGAAGCGCCCCACGGCCATCTTTGCCGGAAGCGACAGCATCGCCTTGGGCGTGCTCAGCGAGGCGGCGCATTGCGGCTTGAAGGTTCCCGGGGACATCAGCCTCGTCGGTTTCGATGGCACCATCCAGGGCGAGGAATCCGTGCCGGCGCTCACGTCGGTGGCGCAGCCCCTTGAGGAGATGGGACGGGCTGCCCTGAGGTCGCTGCTGCGCCAGGCGCGCGGTGAAGTCCTCGATTCCCGCCGGGTGGAGCTGGCCACCCACGTGATTGTCCGCGAGTCCACCGCCCCTCCCGCGGCCTGAGTGCGGGGCGGGGCAACGCGTGGAACACAAAGCGGCGGCTGCCACCCCGTCCGAAGAGGACCGGGTGGCAGCCGCCGCTGGGGTGTGAAGCCTAGCGCTTGACCGCTTCCAGCTTCAGCATCTTGGCAATGACGCCGTCGAGTTCGGAGTCGTCGAAGATCTTCTTCCAGTCGTCCTTGATGATGGTGTCCTTGCCGTACTGGATGGCGATTTCGCAGGCCTCGGAGAACGGGTTGGACCCGCGCAGGGCGTTGGTCAGCGCGATCTGGACGTGGCCGAACAGCATGGCCTTGGCGGCTTCCTCGGGGACGCCGGCGGTGTGGACGGTCTCGTGCAGTGCCTCGTTGAGCAGGGTGCCGATCATGCAGGCCACCGTTTCCACGAGGGTGGGTTCGAGGATGGCGAGCTGCTTGACGGTGACCCAGTGGACGTCGATGACGGGGGCGTAGATGGTGCGGATGGTCGCCTCCGCAGCTGCCTTGGTGGCCTCCGGGGCGTCTTCGTCGATGGCGGCCACCACGTTCTGCGGGGCGCCCTGGCCGCCGAAGGTGTCGGCCCATTCTTCCTTGGTGGTGCGCTCCAGGAACACGGACGGGTGGCACGGGTGCGCTACCGCCTGCACGACGTCGTCGCGCTTGGCCAGCAGGCCGGCGTAGGCGGCGGCGGGGTCCAGGGTGAGGAGGATGGATCCGGCTTTCATCTGCGGGACCACGCCTTCTGACACGATGCCCAGGACGGTGTCCGGGACGGCGAGGATCACCACGTCGGCGCCCTTGACGGCGTCGTCCGTGGCGGTGATCTCGCGGCGCTCGGCGCGGACGCGCTCCTGGCCGGCGGGGGAGTTCTCGCTGTAGAAGACGGTGTGGCCGGACTTCTGGAGGTTCCGGGAAACCCGCAGCCCCATCTTGCCCCCGGCTCCGATGACGGCGACGGTCAAAGTTTCTGCTGACATTTCACTTGCTCCTTAGGTATTCGATGCTTTGCCGGGTCCACTGGTTTTCGAGCCGGATGGTTTCCGCCTCGGTGTCCTGCCAGGGCAGCCAGTGTTCGACGATTTGGTTGATGTTTCGTTCGTGCGGCCGGATCTTCCCGGCCATGTACCCGTAGTCGAGCAGGCCTTCGCCGAGTGGGGCGCCGGAGTAGGTGAATCCCACCCAGCCGTCCTTGCGGCTGAAGGCAAAGTCCTTGACGTGCATGTTCAGGACATGGGGTGCGACGGCGTCAATCACCTCACGCGGCATCTCCAGCGCCGCGACGGTGTTGGCGGGGTCGCTGCAGATCCCCAGGTGCGGGCTGTTCACGCCGTGGATCACGTCCAGGACCCGGGAGGTGGGGACCTGTTCGTAGGTTTCCACGGCGATCTTCACCCCTGCCGCCTCGAACTCGGGCAGGACCTCCTTGAAGATGGCCACCGCTTCCTCCGTGGTGGGGGTGTGGCCTGGGGTGTTGAACATGGTCCGCAGCAGCGGGGATCCTAGGATTTCCGCGATGTGCAGGAACTTCCGAAGGTGCTCCGGCCGGATCCCCTTGGTGCCCAGCTCAAGGCCGATGCCCAGCCGGTCCGCGGTATCCCGCACGGCCTGGAGTTGGGCGTCGGTCATGGCTTCCAGCGGTGCGTAGTCGCAGACCTGGAAGAGGTCAACGCCCAGTTCCGCCGTCCGTTCCAGGGCGTCATGGATGCTCAGTGGCGTGGAGACCTGGTCCGAGAGCTGCCAGAAGAAGGCGTAGCTGCTGAGGCCGATTCGTGAGGTCATGCCGCCACCTCCGCTGTTTCCAGCCGCGCCGCGGTTTCGTCCAGGATGGTCTTCAGCGCCTTCGGGTCGTGGGCGAAGCGGCCCAGGAACAAACCGGCGACGGCGGGATCCAGCTGGGTGATCAGGCCCGGTCCGGCACTGCCGCCGTAGATCACGCGGCTGGTGTCCTGGCCCGGGAGGCTGCGCAGGTGCGCGTCCAGTCCGGTGGTGACGGCGCTGATGTACTCCGGTGTGGCCGGTTCCGGGGCGCCGATGGCCCATTGAGGCTCGTAGGCGACGATGGTCCGGCCGGCGGGCGCCAGGGACGACGCGCGGTTCAGTGCGGCGTCGATCTCCGCCGTGCACTGGGCGACGGCCTCCTCCACGGACCCCTGCTGCAGTTCACCGACGCACAGGACGGGGGTCAGCCCGTTGCGGTAGGCGGCTGCGGTCTTCAGCCCGATGGTCCGGTCGTCCTCGCCGAAGATCCGGCGGCGTTCCGCATGGCCCACCTCGGCGTACCGGCCGCCGAGTTCGGCGATGGTCCTGCCGCCCACCTCGCCGGTGTAGGCGCCTTCGTCTTCCCAGAAGATGTCCTGGGCGCCGGCGGCGGCACCGGCGGGGCCCAGGATCCTTGCGGCCTCCGGCAGTGCCGGCAGGACGGGCAGGACGAAGAGCTCGATGTCGCCGCTTTGCACTGCCGGATGGGCGAAGGCGATGGATGCGACGTCGCGGCAGTAGTCCACCGAGCGGGCGTAGCCGAAGTACATCTTCAGGCTGACGCCGATGATGGCTTGGGGGTTCTTAGCAGGAAGTGACACCCTCGTAGTCCTTAATCAGGGCGACCTTCTCCGCCGAGGCGGAGCTTTCGTCGAACGTGTAGGTGAGCCATTCCTTCGCCAGCCGGCGGGCGAGCTCCAGGCCGACGACACGCTGGCCGAAGGTGAGGACCTGGGCGTTGTTGCTCAGGATGGCGCGTTCAACCGAGAAGCTGTCGTGCGCTGTGACGGCACGGACGCCGGGGACCTTGTTCGCGGCGATCGCGACACCCAGCCCGGTGCCGCAGACCAGCAGGGCCCGGTCGGCCTTGCCCGCGGCGATGAGTTCGGCGGCGGCGATGGCAACTGACGGGTAGGGGGTGTGGCTACTGGCGTCCACCCCGACGTCGGTCACGGATTCGACCAGTTCGGAGGCTTCCAGGTCGGCCTTCAGGGCTTCCTTGTAGTCGAAACCGGCGTCGTCGGCTCCAATGACCAGGCGCAGTTTGGCGCTCATGCGTTCTCCTTGATGGTGGTGTTCTGGCTGAGGGTGTTGTGGATGGCACGGACGATCAGGGCCATGGACACGGCGCCGGCGTCAGGGGTGCCCAGGCTCTTCTCGGCGTGGGGCCGGGCCCGGCCCATCAGGGGCAGCAGGTTGGCGGTGTCCTCGGCAGCCTGCTGGGCAGTGGTGGCTGCAACGTCCCAGGCATCGGCCAGGGACTTTCCGCCCTCCACGCCGGCGGTCAGGGCATCCCGGAACGGAACCAGCACGTCCACCAAGGTCTTGTCGCCCACCTTGGCCTTGCCAAAGTCCATGATCGCGGCGGCGGCGCCTGCCACGCCGGCGGCGACAGCACCGGCGTCGGGCGCTTTGCTGTCACCCACGGCATCGCCTACCGCACGCAGGGCCATGCCCCACAAGGCGCCGGATGTGCCGCCGGCCTTGTCGGCCCAGGCATCGGCGGCGAAGTACAGGGTGGTGGCAGCGCCGGCACCGCGGCCGACGGCGTCTGCCGCGGCTTGCACGGCCGCGCGGACGCCGCGCTCCATGCCGATGCCGTGGTCGCCGTCTCCGGCGATCGCATCGATCCGGCCCAGTTCGGCGGCGTTGGCGTCCACCACATCCTTGGCGGCGCCAAGCGCCGCGAGGACACGGCACGCACCGGCCTGGGATTCAGCGGTTGCCTCCGGGACCGAAAGTTCGACGTCGGCCGTCTCGCCTGCCGTCTCCTCCAGCGCTTCGGCGGTGACGGCGCCGCGGCGGAAAGCCGGGGCGTCGGCGGGGGCGTTCCAGAGGGCCTCCAACTCGTCGTCGAGCCAGAAGAGGGTCAGGGAGGTGCCGGCCATGTCGAAGCTGGTGACCAGCTCGCCCACCTGCGGGTCCACCGCCTCCAGGCCTGCCTCAGCCAGCAGCTGGGCCACGCGCCGGTACACCACGAAGAGCTCTTCGTATTTGACGCTGCCCAGGCCGTTGAGGATGGGGACTAGGCGGGCGCTGGCGGCCTCAATGCCGTCGGGCACTTCGGTGAGGAGCTTGCCAACGAGCAGTTCGGCGAGCTCATCCGCCGTCGGAATGTCTGTTTCTCCAATGCCCGGCTCACCGTGGATGCCCATGCCCACCGCCATCCGGCCCTCGGGAACGGAGAACAGCGGTGTTTCGGCGCCTGGGAGGGTGCAGCCGGTGAAGGCGACGCCGAAGGAGCGGGTGCGGTGGTTGGCGCGTTCGGCGATCTCCATCACCGCATCCATGCCGTAGCCGGCCTCCGCGGCAGCGGCCGCTACCTTGAAGACGGTGAGGTCTCCGGCGATGCCGCGGCGCTTGGTGTGCTCTTCGATCGGGGCAGAGGAAACGTCGTCCGTGACGGCGATGCTGCGGCAGTCGATGCCTTCCCTGCGGAGCTTTTCCTTGGCCTGGGTGAAGTGGAGGACGTCACCGGCGTAGTTTCCGTAACCAAGCAGCACGCCGGTGCCGTTGTGGGCGGCCCTGGCCACGTTGTAAACCTGCTGGGCCGACGGCGATGCGAAAAGGTTGCCCATGGCGGCGCCGTGAGCCAGGCCCTGGCCCACGAGTCCGGCGAAGGCCGGGTAGTGGCCGGAGCCGCCGCCAATAACCAGTGCCACCGTGTCCGGGGTGCTCTTGGTGTTGCGGACAACGCCTCCGGAAACACGCCTCACCCAGCGTCCGTGTGAGGCGACGAAGCCTTCGATCATTTCGTCAGCGAAGGCTGACGGTTCGTTGAACAGGCGGGTCATGGGAAAAGCTCCTGGGCCTAGCTGGGGAAGGGTCTGTGGGCAGTGGTTGGTGTGGGGGCGCCTTCGGGCAAGGAAGGCGCCCCCGGGTTTTACGGTGCGTTGCCGCTCAGGGCTCGGCGTGCTGGCCGGCGCCGGCCGGATCCAGGGCCTCGGACCGGATGCCCTCCGTGACGCGGCCGGAACGGCTCAACGCCACCATCAGGACGGCGGACAGGAGCATGAAGCCGCCCACCACGAACATCGGCACGGTGTAGTCGCCTGTCCAGTCCTTGAGCCAGCCGGTGATGTAGCCGGCGCTGAAGCCTGCCAGGTTGCCCACGGTGTTGATCAGGGCGATGCCGGCTGCCGCTGCCGCACCGGTCAGGAACTGCGTGGGGACCGTCCAGAAGTTGGGCAGCGCGGCGAAAATGGCCATGGCCGTGATGGTGATGACGGCGATGGTGGCTGCCGGGCTTCCCGCAAAGAGTGCCAGCGGGATGCTCAGTCCACCCACCAGGGCCGGTACTGCGATGTGCCAGGTCTTGACGCCGCGCTTGGTGGCGTCCTTGGACCAGAAGTACAGGGCGATGGCTGCCGGCAGGTACGGGATGGCGGTGATCAGGCCCTTTTGGAAGACGTCGAACTTGGTGCCGTAGACGCCTTCGAAGCCGGAGATGATGGTCGGCAGGAAGAAGCCGAGGGCGTAAAGGCCGTAGATGAAGCCGAAGTAGATCAGGGAGAGCATCCAGACGCGGCCGTTGCCGAAGACGGTGCGTACGCTGACGTGCTTGTTGCCCGCGGCGGTTTCGTTCTTTTCCTTCTCCAGCGCGCCGGTCAGCCAGGTCTTTTCCTCGGCGCTGAGCCACTTGGCCTTGGCGGGGGAGTCGGCCAGGTAGAACCAGGAAACGATGCCGATGGGGATGGCGGGGATGGCAACGCCGAGGAACATCACGCGCCAGCCTTCGAGCCCGAAGAGGCCGTGCTGCTGGATGAGGACGCCGGCCAGCGGGGCGCCGATGACTGTGGTCAGCGGCTGGGCCAGGTAGAACAGGGCCAGGATCTTGCTGCGGTGCCTGGCGGGAACCCAGAGGCTCAGGAAGAGGATGGCGCCGGGGAAGAATCCGGCTTCGGCCACGCCCAGGATGAAGCGCAGGATGTAGAGCTGCTCAACGTTGGCCACCCAGGTGAACAGCAGGGAGACGATGCCCCAGCTGACCATGATGCGGGCCAGCCAGCGGCGGGCTCCGAACTTGTGGAGCGCCAGGTTGGAGGGGACCTCCAGCAGGATGTAGCCGATGAAGAAGACGCCGGAGGCGAAGCCGAACTGGGCGGCGTTCAGGGCCAGGTCCTTGTTCATGCCGTTGGGGCCGGCGAAAGAGATGGCGGTGCGGTCGAGATAGTTGATGAAGAACATCAGCGCGACGAACGGGACAAGCCTGATCGCCACTTTCCTGATTGCGGATTTTTCGACCACCGATTGTGTGGTGTCCACGTTGACTCCTAGATGTTGGTGTCCCGGCCGCATCCGTCACTGGAGGCGTGGGGCTGTCTCATGTGCACGCGGGCTTGGGGTTCCGCGGCGGCTGAAGCTGTGAGTTCCACCATAGGACTGAAACAAGAATTGGTCAACCGGTTGACTGGTTCCCGTCCGATGACAATCCCGTAGGTGGTCCTCTGGGGCCGTCCGGCGTGGTCAACCAGTTGTTACGCTTGGGTGGTGTCCGTAGAATCCGCCGCCGCGACGGCCAAGATCAGTGCCGCCCTGGGCTCTCTGGGGCAGGGTTCAGTGGTGTCGGAAGTGGCCGAGCGCCTGCTGGCCTTTTTCACCAGCGGTGATATTGCCCCGGGAACCAGGCTCCCTGCCGAGCGCACGCTGGCCGCCTCCCTTGGCGTTGGCCGGTCAGCGGTGCGGGAGGCCCTCGCTGCGCTGGAAATCCTTGGCATCGTGGTGGTCCGGCCGGGATCCGGCACTTATCTTCGGGACGGCGTCTCGGAGCTTCTGCCCCGCACCCTGAGCTGGGGCATGATGCTGGGCGCCCCACGCACGCGCGAACTCGTGGAACTGCGCAGCGGACTCGAGGTGCAGGCCGCCCAACTGGCCGCAGGGCGCATCACCGACGAGGCGCTGGAGCGGATGCGCTCAAACCTGGACACGATGGAACGCACGCTTGACGACCTTACGGCCTTCGTTGAGGCCGACGCCTCGTTCCACCGCGAAATCGCCGCGGCTTCCGGGAACCAGGTGCTCCAGGAACTCCTGCAAAGCATCCGCTCGTTGCTGCGGATCTGGGTGGACCGGGCCCTCACGGACGAAGGGCATGCTGCTGCCGCGCTGAAGGAGCACACCAAAATCTACGAAGCGCTGGCCGCCCGGGATGCCGGTGCCGTGACGGCAACCATGAGCTCCCACATGGAGACGGCTACCCGGCGCCTGCTGGCGGGATTCGACGCCGCCCAGTAGGCCCGGGGCGTCAGGCGGGCTTTCCCGCCAGCTGTTCGCGGCCAGGTTTCCCGGTGGTGGCCGGGCACGGCCCCACTGACCCGCGCCGCACCAGGGTTGCCGTGAATTGTGCGGGAGCGGCAGGCGGGAGCCCCTCCATTTGCCGGATCAACGCCTTCGCTGCCGCCACTCCCATGTTGTAGACGGGCTGGGCGATGACCGTGAGGGGCGGGGTTGTCAGCCTGGTCCACGCAAAGTCGTCGTACATCAGGAATGAAACATCCGCTGGAATGGACAGGCCCAGTTCCTGGATCGCTTCCACCACGCTGAGGGCGATGAGGCCGTCGGACGCCACCGCGGCCGTGGCCCGGTCCGGACCCCTGAGCACTTCCCGGGTAATGCTGCGGATGGAGTCTTCATCGCCCGCGTTCAACCGGACCAAGTCCTCCGGAAAAGCCAGCCCGTATTCCAGGAAGGCCTCCCGCATGCCTTCGATACGGTCGGCAATCTGTGAGGACTCCAGCGTCATTCCGGGGGTGTACGGGGCATTAGTCCTCAACGTGGAAATGAAGGCGATCCGGCGGTGGCCCGCATCCAGCAGGTACCGCGTAGCCTCGCGCGAAATCCGTGCCATGTCCACGGCCATGGTCTCAACCGGCATGTCCCCGGCAGTGCGGTCGATGAAGACCATGGGCCGGCCTGACCGGTGCACCTCCTGGAGGTGTCCGGTGTCCACCGAGGACGCAGGAGCGACGATCAGCCCGTCCACGCGCTTGTCCAGCAGCACCCGCACTGCGTCCACTTCCGCCTCGCGGTCCTCGTCCGTATTGACCAGGATGACGTTGTAGCCGGCCTTCTTTGCCGTGTCCGTGATGCCCCGGGTCGCCAGTCCGAAGTGGGGGTTCTCGATGTCACCCACCACCACGCCGATGGTGTGCGATTTGCCCGTGTTCATGCTGCGCGCAAGCTCATTGGGCCGGTAGGAAAGGGCCTCCGCCGCGGCCTGGACGCGCTCGCGGACGTCGTCGCTGACGGCGCCGTAATTGCCCAACGCGCGGGCTGCCTGGGCCTTGGAGACCTGGGCTGCCTTTGCGACGTCTGCAACGGTGACGTCCCGCCGCCGTGCTCCTTCAGCGCTCATCTTCACCTTTCGAAGAGGCTGTTGACGCCCCCTGTGACTTCCGCTACATTTCTATCCATCGATGTGAGTCCGGTCTCAATCCTAGAGTGTGAGACCGGACTCAACAAGAGCATCGGCGACTTTCTTCGGCGGCCCTGACAGCACCGCCTCCCTCCCAACGATTGGACAACGCTGTGAAGAAAAAGAACCTCCGCCCGGCCGGAATCGCCGCCGCAGCACTGGCTGCGGTCCTGGCGCTCTCCGGCTGCAGCTCCACCTCCGCCGCTTCCACCACTGAGAACAACCCTTACGGCCTGATCCAGCCGGGCACCATCCGCGTGGCCAGCCTGGGCGACTCCAAGCCGTACACCTTCGCCGACGCGTCCGGTAATTTCACCGGCTTCGACGTCGAACTGTTCAAGGATGTGGCCCACCGGGCCGGTGTGGACAACGTGGTCTTCACCGGACAGGACTTTTCCGGCCTCCTGGCCGCAGTGGCCAACGGGCAGTTCGACGCCGGTGTGGCCGCGATCGGCATCACGGACAAGCGGAAGGAAACCGTGGACTTCTCGGACGGCTACCTGGCCGGTTACCTGACGGTGATCACCACCAAGACGTCGGGCATCACAAGCGCTGAGGGCCTGGCCGGCAAGCGCCTGGGTGTGGTCCAGGGAACCCTGCAGGAAGCGTACGCCGTCAAGAACTTCACCTCGGCCAGCCTGGTCCGCTTCCCGGACAACAACACCGCCATCGCGGCCGTGAACAGCGGCAGCGCGGACGCCCACTTCCTGGATTACGAGGCAGCGAAGGCCTACGAGGACCAGCACGGCCTGGTCAGCGCCGCGGACATCCCGTCCTTCGACGCTCCGGCCGGGTTCGCCGTCGCCAAGGGCAAGACCGCCTTCAAGGAAGCCCTGAACAAGGGCTTGGCCGCCGCCATGGAGGACGGCACCTGGAAGAAGCTCTACCAGAAATGGTTCCCGGGCTCCCCGATGCCCAAGCAGTACCTGCCCAAGGCCGAACAGGCCGCCTCCGCCTCACCCGCGCCCAGTAAGTAGCCCGCGCGCACCAGCCCTCCGGCTTCACTGCCGGGGCGGGCCCCGCTGGCCGAGGCCCGCCCCGGCACCTCCACCCAATCTACGTCTGAGAGCAACCATGGACTGGTTCAACACCATCATCCGTACTTTCTTCGACTTCGGCGCTATGGCCGAGGTCCTGCCCCAACTGTTGGCGGTCGGCCTGCTGAACACGCTGATCATCTCCATCGCCGCCACCGTCCTTGGCACGGTGCTGGGGATGGTGGTGGCCGTCATGGGCATCTCACCCTCGAAATGGCTGCGGGTTCCGGCCCGGATCTACACCGACCTTTTCCGGGGCCTGCCGGCCATCCTGACCATCCTGCTGATCGGCCAGGGCTTCGCCCGGCTCAGCCAATCGATCTTCGGGCCGTCCCCTTACCCGCTGGGCATCATCGCACTGAGCCTGATCGCCAGCGCCTACATCGGCGAGATCTTCCGCGCCGGCATCCTCAGCGTGGACAAGGGCCAGGGCGAGGCCTGCCGCGCCCTGGGGATGAGCTACGCCAAGTCCATGGCCCTGGTGGTGGTGCCCCAAGGCGTACGCCGGGTGCTTCCGGCTCTGGTGAACCAGTTCATCGCGATCGTCAAGGACTCCTCCCTGGTGTACTTCCTGGGCCTGCTGGTCACCGAACGCGAACTCTTCCGCGTGGGCCAGGACGCCGCCGTGCTCTCCGGCAACCTCTCACCTCTGGTCGCGGCAGGCCTGTTCTACCTGGTCATCACCGTCCCGCTGACGCACCTGGTAAACCACTTCGACAACAAGTTCCGCAGCGGACGCCGCCGGGCCGCGCCACCCACCAGCGGGCTGAAGGAAGTCAAGGAACTCGACGCGGCCTCGCCGCTCACCACCGGGAGCAACACATGAACACCCCCACGCAAAACACCACCACAGCAGGCCGCATCGGGGCCCCGACCTTCCACGGCTCCAGCCTGGAACTGCACAACGTCACCATGGCCTACGGCGACATCGACGTCCTGCGTAACGTCAGCCTCACGGTCGCCCCCGGAACCACCACCTGCATCATCGGCCCCTCCGGCTCCGGCAAATCCACCCTGCTGCGGGGCATTAACCGCCTCCACGAACCCAAAAGCGGCGACGTGCTGCTCGCCGGCGACAGCACCCTGGGCACCAACCCTGACACCCTGCGTACCCGCATCGGCATGGTCTTCCAGCACTTCAACCTCTTCCCGGACCACACCGCGGAAGAAAACGTTGCCCTGGCCCTCTGGGCCGTCAAGGGCATGCCCAGGGCCCAGGCCATGAATCGCGCCCGCCAACGCCTGGCCGAAGTAGGCCTCGCCGAACGCGCCGACCACCGCCCCCGCGATCTCTCCGGCGGCCAGCAGCAGCGCGTCGCCATCGCCCGCGCCCTGGCCATGGAACCCGAAGTCATGCTCTTCGACGAAGCAACCAGCGCCCTGGACCCTGAGCTGGTCAAGGGCGTCCTGAACCTCATGGCGGGCCTGGGCCGCCGCGGCATGACCATGCTGGTGGTCACCCACGAAATGGGCTTTGCCCGCAAAGTCGCCGACCAGGTGGTCTTCATGGACGAAGGTGAAGTGGTCGAAGCAGGCACTCCCACCCAACTCTTCGACAACCCCCGCAGCGAACGCCTCCAGCGCTTCCTCTCCGAGGTGCTCTGATGGGTACGGTTCCCGCTGCACCCATCCGGACCGCCGTCGTCGGCTTTGGGGTCTCCGGAAAGGTCTTCCACGCGCCGCTGATCGCGGCCAACCCGGATTTCTCGCTCGACGTGATCGTGACGGCCCAGCCCGGGCGCGCGGCCGAGGCGGCACGCCTCTACCCACGGGCACGGATCGTTGGAACTCCAGAAGAGCTATTCGCCCTGTCCGCGGACCTGGACCTGGTCATCCTGGGCACCCCGCCGCACACCCACTTCGGACTGGCCGCGACGGCCATCGCCCATGGCCTGCACGTGGTGGTGGACAAGCCGTTCGTGCCCACGTCCGCCCTGGGTGGGGAACTGCTCAGCAGGGCGGACGACGGCGGCGTGCGGCTTACGGTGTTCCAGAACCGCCGGTGGGATGCAGACTTCCTTACCCTCCGGAAGATCCTGGCCTCGGGAGCGCTGGGGCAGGTCAGCAGCTTCGAATCACGGTTCGAGTGGTGGCGGCCGGAAGGGTTTGGGAACTGGCGGGACACCGTGTCCCTTGCCGAGGGCGGCGGCATCCTGCACGACCTGGGAGCCCACCTGATCGACCAGGCCATCCAGTTGTTTGGCCCGGTGGAACAGAGCTACGGCGAGACGGCCAACCGCGGGAAACATCCGGACGCTGCCGACACTGAGGCCTTCGTGTCACTGCTGCATGCCTCCGGAGTACGCTCCCGGCTGTGGATGAACGGCATGGCCGCCCAGGCGGGCGCCCGCTTCCACGTCCTCGGCTCCGCGGCCGGGTACACCAAGTGGGGTCTTGACGGCCAGGAACCTGCGCTCGCAGCGGGGATGCCGCCGTCGGATCCGGCATATGGCCTCGACCCCCAGGAGTCTTGGGGGCTCCTGGGCATCGATGGTGCAACGTCCCCCGTTCCTGCCGAACGCGGCGCCTACCCGCAGTTTTACGTGCAACTGGCCGCAGCCCTGCACGGGGAGGGGCCGCTGCCCGTCGACCCCGCCGGCCCCCTCGAAGTACTGAAAGTCATCGAGGGGATCCACGCCCTGGCCTGAGGCTCCCCCCAACTCTTCTCCATGACGCACCGTTCGCGTCCAACCCAGAACCACGAATTCCACAGAAAGGGACACCAATGTCCTCTGCCACAGCCACCAAGCGCGTCGCCATCATCGGCGGCGGAATCCTGGGCGTTTCCACCGCCGTGCACCTGCTCCGCGAAGGCGCCTCCGTGATCCTGCTGACCGAGCGCGGCCTGGCCAGCGAAGCCAGCGGCCGTTCCCTGTCCTGGCTCAACTCAGCGGGCGAACGGTCCACCCCGTACCACCAGCTGCGGGTTGCCGGCGTGGACCGCTACCGCACGCTCTTCGCCTCGGACCCCAAGCGGGAGTGGCTCCAGTTCGGAGGCGGACTCATGTGGAACGCGGACGGGCAGGCTGAAACGACCGAGGCGCGGCACGCTTACGAGAAGTCCATCGGTTACGACTCCAAACTGCTGGCTCCGGAAGAGATTGCCACAGCCACCCCCGGTATCGATTCCAGTGCCGTACCGGACAACGCCATCTTCAACCCCGGCGAAGGCTGGGTCAGCCTTCCGGACCTGATCGACTTCCTGATGGAGGAGTTCCACTCCCGTGGCGGCGAACTGGTCCTCAATGCCGGCAAGGCCTCCGTCATGGTGGAGGGCGGCCGCACCACCGGCGTGGAGACCTCGTCCGGCGGGACCTACCCGGCCGACGCCGTCCTGGTGGCGTGCGGGGCAGCGACGCCCGCCGTCGTCCAGCCCCTGGGCGTGCACATCCCCAATGGTTCGCCGGTGTCCATGCTGGTGGTGACCAAACAGGTGCAGCACGACGTCACCGCCGTGATGAACACCCCGCGCGCCGCGCTCCGGCCCAACCCCGGCGGCACGTTCGCGCTGGACCACGACTGGTACGAGGAACACATCACCGAGCACGCGGACGGTTCCTTCACCGTCCCGGAAGAAGTGGTGCAGGAACTGGCTGATGAAGCCTCCAGGCTGGTTGCCGGCAATCCGGAACTCAAGCCGGCCTCCTGGAAGATGGGCTACAAGCCGATCCCCGGTGACGGCGAACCCGTCCTGGGCGAACTCGGCCAGGTGCCGGGCTGCTTCGTTGCCTTCATGCACTCCGGTGCCACCCTGGGCCTTATCGCCGGCGAACTTCTTGCCGGTGAAATCCTGACGGGCCGGAAGCACCCCATGCTGGCGACGTTCCGGCCGGGGCGGTTCTCCTAGGTCATGCGCGAAGGAGCGGGACCGCAGACGTGCGGCCCCGCTCCTGGACGCGCCGAAAGTCAGGCGCCCAAATGCCCCGTAAGGCGGCGGTGGAAGCCGGTGCTGCGCTCATCCAGGCCTTCAATGGCCACCGCGGCGCCGTGGTGCCCGTACTTGGTTTCGATGGAGTCCAGGGCCGCCACTGTTGACGCGTCCCAGATCTGGGCGCGGCTAAGGTCGATGGTCACCGAGGCGGGATCGTCGGCGTACGCGAAATGCTCCACGAGGTCATTGCTGCTGCCGAAGAACAGCGGCCCCACCACCTCGTAACGCACGCTTCCGCCGTCGTCCGCCAGGTTCCGCTCGACGGTGATGACGTGGGCCACCCGGCGGGCGAACAGCACCATCGCCAGGATGACGCCCACCAGCACTCCGTAGGCCAGGTTGCCCGTGAAGACCACGACGGCCACCGTGACGCCCATGACGATCGTCTCCGGCAGCGGCATCCGCTTGAGGGTGGACGGCCTGACGCTGTGCCAGTCCACCGTGGTGACGGCCACGACCATCATCACCGCGGCCAGGGCCACCATGGGGATCTGCCCCATGATCGGGCTCAGCCCCGTCACCAAGGCCAGCAGGAACACCCCGGCCACAACCGTTGATATGCGGGTCCGCGCCTGGCCGGTCTTCACATTGAGGACGGTCTGGCCGATCATGGCGCAGCCGGCGATGCCGCCGTAGAACCCGGCGAGGATGTTCGAGACGCCCAGGCCCCAGGACTCGCGGCCCTTGTGCGAGGGCGTCTCAGTGATGTCATCGACCAGTTTCGCCGTGAGGAGGGTTTCCATGAGGCCGACGAACGCCACGCTCAGCGCCGTGGGCAGGACCAGCTTGAAGGTCTCAACATCAAGCGGAACCAGGAACGGGGTGAATCCCGGCATCTGGCCGGTCAGGGGCCCCTCGTCGGCGACGTTGGGAACAGCAAGGCCCGCAAGGATGGCGATCGCCGTGACGACGACGATGGCCACCAGCGGTGACGGGACCACCTTGGTGAAGCGGGGGAGGACGAAAATAATGGCCAGCGTCAGGGCAAACAGGACGTAGGCGAGCCAGGGGACACTGAGGACATGGGGCACCTGCGCCATGAAAATCAGCACACCCAGGGCGTTGACGAACCCGATCATCACTGATCGCGGGATGAACCGCATCAGGCGGGCAAGCCCGGCCAGGCCAAAGACCACCTGGATCACCCCTGCAAGCAGCACCGTGGGCAGGACGTACTGGACACCGTGCTCGTGCACCAGCGGTGCGATGACCAGGGCCACGGAGCCCGCAGCCGCCGTCACGACGCCGGGCCGTCCGCCAAGGATGGACATCGCCAGGGCAAGCACGATGGAGGCGACAAGGCTGACCATCGGATCCACCCCGGCCACGATCGAGAACGAAATGACCTCCGGGACGAGCGCGAGGGTGGTGACCATGCCGGCGAGGACTTCGCGGGTCAGCTGCCGCGGAGAGCGCAGCGCGGCCATGACGGTGTTCGGCTGCCGGGTGGGGCGGGGGCGGTCGGCGACGGCCAAGGAGCGGCTCCAGGGACTTGGCTCTCAGGAAAGAGCGGGTGGGCAACGTTGTGCGCGCCACGGTGCGCAAGGGTCCAGCCCTGCCATGGAAGACAATTGGGGTGGAGAGAAAAGCGCCGGTGACTGCCGGCTGCGCATGCAACACTACCCTAACGTGAGGGTTGAGCCGGATGGGTGACGTGATGGTGAAAGAGATGACCGCCGAAGAAGTGGTGGCCACAATGCATATCGGCGAACTCGCGGACCGTTCGCAGATGTCCCTGCGCACCATCCGCCACTACGACGAGGTGGGCCTGCTCAAACCGTCCGGCCGCACCGACGGCGGATTCCGCCTCTACACCGAGCGCGATTTCGCGCGCCTGCTGCTGATCCGCAGGATGAAACCGCTGGGGTTCACGCTCGAAGCCATGGCCGGGCTCCTGAAGGTCATTGACGCCTTGGAAGCGGCCGCGCCGGGCGAGGATGTTACGGCCATCAGGACTGAGTTGAACGGTTTCATTGAAGAAGCAGCGCGGCGCCGTGCGAAGTTGGAGGAACAACTCGGCATGGCCGACGAGTTCCTGGCGCTGCTGCGCGCTCGGTAGGGGACCCGCCGCTGTTGCCAAACTGTGCCTTGCCGCGCGGCCATGGCCCCGGGGCAGCAGTAAGCACGGCTGATAAAATGACCGGGTTGCAGGGCGGCCCAGGGAGCCGGTGCAACCAGTGCCGTAACAAAGTAGGGGACCACACAATCATGACGGCAGGCGGGTCACACCTTGAGACGTCGGAGAGCCGGCCGGGCAAACCGGTCGACGCCTCCGCGCCCGCCAGGGGCCGCGCCTACCTCGCCACCATCGAAGGTTTCATCGGCGCCCTCATGATGTTTGTCGGCTCCATCGGCACGGGCTGGATCGCCAACGGCTCGCCCATGATCCGCCAGCCGGTGGTCATCGCACTCCGCACCGAGGGGTGGGGTGTGGCCGTATCCACCGTGCTGCTGACGGCCGGCGCCATGCTCCTGATGCGCTCCTGGCTGAGGCTGGGCCAGCGGCTGGGGGACTGGGGGCAGTCGTCGCTGCGGTCCGTGGTGGTGGCCATCTCCGCCTGGTCCCTGCCGCTGCTGTTCTGCGTCCCGGTCTTTTCCCGCGACGTCTACGCCTATACCGGCCAGGGACGCCTGGTCCAGGAGGGCCAGAACCCGTATGAGGTGGGCATTTCCACCCTCAACAACTGGTTTTCGCTGGGCGCCGACCCCGCCTGGGCCGAGAACCGGACCCCCTACGGGCCGTACTTCCTGTGGCTGGCGCGCGCCGTCGTGGGGCTGACCGGCGCCCAGCCCGACGCGTCAGTCCTGCTCTTCAGGCTCCTGGCCGGCGTCGGCGTCCTGCTCTGCGTCATCTACGTCCCCAAGCTGGCCGAACTGCACGGCATCAACGGTGCTCGGGCCCTCTGGATCTCCGTGGCCAACCCGTTGTTCCTCATCAGCTTCATCGCCAGTGCCCACAACGACGCACTCATGGTGGGGCTCGCCGTCGCCGGTGTCTACCTGGCCGCCACCCGCCGCTACCTGCTGGGCATCCTCCTGGTCACCGCCTCCATCGGCATCAAGCCCATCACCGTGCTGCTGCTGCCGTTCATCGGGGTCATGTGGGCGGGCCCCTCTGCTTCATGGCCGCGCAAGTTCCTGATGTGGGGCGCGACGGCGGGCATCAGCTTTGGCGTGCTGGCCCTCAGCGGCATCCCCTACAGCCTGGGTATCGGCTGGACCTGGGCCATTATGGACCCCACCCCGGGCTACACGGGGTACTCGCCGTCGGGCTTCCTGGGCCAGCAGGTGGAGATGCTCGCCAATGCCCTGGGCCTGCCCGGGGGAAGGCTGGCCACCTGGCTGAGGACGGCCATGAAGTGGGCCGCCATCGCCCTGGTCCTGCTGCTCATGTTCCGCGGCGACTACTCCCGTGCGGTGCGCCGGATGGCCCTGGCGTTCACCGCCGTGGTGATGCTCTCACCCATCATTCAGCCCTGGTACATCCTGTGGTTCCTGCCGTTCCTGGCCGTCACCGGCATCCGGGACGACTGGCAGATCCGCTCGCTGTACGTGGGCGTGACGTTCTTCGTGGTGTTCGGCGCGCAGGACCAGCTCTCGGTCTGGTCCTTTGTGGAACTGCCCATCGACGCGTCTTCCCTGGCGTTCTTCACCGCCCTGGCCTTCACGTTCTACCTGCTGGTGCTGGACGTCCACACCCGGAAACTGCTCATCGAGGGAAAGCCCCTGGACCTGGCCCGGCGCGGGTGGCAGTGGGCTTTGGAACGGCGGGCGGTACGCCGCACCCGCGCACCCCAGGCCCCAGCCGCCGTCGACCGGTCCGAAAGCCGCTAGCCGGGCGGCCGGCCACATAAAAAGCTAGGCTTCCGCCGGCACCCGCGTGGAGGTCTTGCGGCCCAGTTCCGCCGTGCGCTTCACCGACCACCACAGCAGCACCACCAGGAGCACGTTACGGGTGGTGAGAATGGCCGCCATGACCGGGTGGGCGTGGATCAGCGGCGTATAGAACAGCGGATAGATCACGAACGTTGTCATGGCAATGCCCATCAGCAGGGCCGCGGGCACCTTCCAGCGCTCCCAGTCATGGGCCAGGCCGGCGATGATCACGGGGGCCAGCCAGATGATGAACTGCGGCGAGCCCACCTTGTTGAAGACGATGAATGCGGTGACCATCATAAGGGAGCCCTCGAGGAACAGTTCCTCGCGCTCGGCGCCCCGCCGCATCGCACGCACCAGCAGGATGGCGGCGGTCACGGCGGCGAGGACCAGCAGCGGCTGCATCAGGAACGCTGCAGTACTGGCTCCGGGGCCGTAGACCTCGGTGGAGTTGATGGCCGTGTTGTCCGCCATTTTGGAGCCGGCGATGTGGAAGACGCTCAGCCAGACCCACGGTGTGGAGAAGGTGGCCTCGAGCTGCATGCCGCGCTCGCCCTGGTTGAGCAGGAAGTCCATGATGTGCGGCAGCCCGCCGGTCAGCCAGGTCCCCAGTCCAACGACGGCGGTCACGGCGGCACCGGCGAGCACCACCTGGATGCGCTTGTGGCTGGCGATGACGATGGGTACCAGCACGGCTGCAGGCCACACCTTGATCCAGGTGGCCACGCTGAGCAGGACGCCCGCCACCACGGGCCGGTCAGCCGCGTAGAGCAGCGCGATCAGCACGATCGGTGCGGTGATGCCTTCCACCCGGGCGAAGCTCAGGTAGCCCATGAAGACGGTGAAAAACAGCCACCACCAGGCCGGCGCAACGCCCGTCACCTTCCGCGGGCCGCGGGTGAGGTAGAGCAGGCCGACGGCGTTGAGCGCCGTGATGATCAGGAACCACACCAGCAGGTAGAGGCTTGGCCCGGCGATGTTCGCCAGGAAGATGGGGATCTGCGCCAGCACGGGGTAGACCCAGGGGCTGATCTTCCCGGTCAGGTCCGCCGGGTTGTACCCGTCCATGGCCCACTGCCGGTACTGCTCGGTGTCGCTGAACGTATCGCCGTTCAGGAAGAAGGACGCCATCCAGCCCAGGAAGTACAAGTGGACGACGGCGAAGCCCCACCACACGCTGGACGGACGGGCGAACCAGTCCACCACCTTGGCTGGCAGGACTTTGCTGCGGACCGTCACCAAACGGTCAAAGAACCTTGCGGAAATCTCAGGTCTCCTTGAGCGCGGGGGCGGGTGCGGCGGTCTTCTTGCCCAGTGAGTACAGGCGCCGGACGCTCCACAGGAACAGGACCACCAGCAGGATGTTGCGGATGGTCAGCACCAGTGCCATCCACGGGTTGTTGTGGCTGAGGGCGTCGTAGAAGAGGGGGTAGATGAAGTAGGTGGCCACGGCGATGGCGATCAGCATCAGTGCCGGGACGCGCCATTCGCGCCAGCTGTGCGCCAGGCCGACGGCGACGGCGGGGCCCAGCCACACCATGAACTGGGGCGAGCCCACCTTGTTGAACACCACGAAGGCGGCGGCCAGGGCGAGGGCGCCGGCGAGAAGCAGCTCGGTCCGGTCCACGCCGCCGGCCACCTTGTGCTGCTTGCCGTTGTGGAGCGCCCAGAAGGCCAGGCCTGCCACCAGCAGGGCGGCCAGGACCAGGAGCGGCTGCATCAGCACGGACATGGTGGCGGTGCCGGGGCCGTCCACCTGCATGGAGTTGATGTCCGTGTTCATGTACATCCGGGAGCCGCCCACGTTCAGGACGGAAAGCCAAAGCCACGGGGTGGTGAAGGTGGCCTCGAGCTGCATGCCGCGGTCGCCCTGTTGGGTGAGGAAGTTCAGGAGCTTGGGGACGCTGCCCAGGGCTGCTGCCAGCGCAACGACGCCCGCCGTCGTCGCGATTCCTGCCAGCACTACCAGCAGGCGGTTCTTCACGACGGCGAACAGGGCCAGCATGATGGCCGCCGGCCAGACCTTCACCCAGGTGCCGATGGCCAGCAGGACCGAGGCGATGAACGGGCGCTGGACGCCGTATGCCAGGGCCACGAGGACCAGCGGGGCGGTGAGGCCGTCAACGCGGGCGAAGCCGAGCCAGCCCATGAGGAAGGTGAAGGCCAGCCACCACCAGCCCGCGGGGATGGCGTTGGCGTTGCGGCCGCGTCCGGTGAGTTTCAGCAGCGCCCAGCCATTGAGGACGGTTGTCATGAGGACCCAGAGGAAGAAGAACGGTCCAGGGCCTGCGAGGCCCGCAATAGCCATGGGGATCAGGGCCAGGATGGGATAAACCCAGGGGCTGGGGCCGCCCCGGAGGT
Source organism: Pseudarthrobacter sp. 902506025 (assembly GCF_040702325.1). NCBI lineage: Bacteria > Bacillati > Actinomycetota > Actinomycetes > Micrococcales > Micrococcaceae > Pseudarthrobacter > Pseudarthrobacter sp. 902506025. The sequence continues at coordinate 248,310 of NZ_JBFBKW010000004.1, read as the reverse complement.
TGGCGTCGTTGAAGCCGGCCATGGCCCAGTCGCGGTAGATGAAGGTGTCGCTGAACGCCTCGCCGCGCAGGGAGAGCGAAGCTGCGAAGACCAGGAAGACCAAATGGACCACGATGAAGCCGCCCAGCAGTCCGCGCCCGGAGTTCAGGCCGCTCCGCACGGGCGCGGGGAGGATGACATTGCGGATCCTGGTCAGACTGCCGAAGAGAGCGTCGGTGGAAATGGCGGAATCCTTGTCAGGTCGTTGCACAGTCAGCGGTCGCGCAATAATGGCTCGGGTGGGCCGCGGGGCGGGTTTCGGAGGCAGATGGAAGCCCCGGAAAACGGCTCCCACTCCCTTTCAACTCTAATTGACAGCGCCCTGCGGCCAGTAATTGTCAGGACAAAGGGTGGCGCCCAAGGCGCTGACCTGCGTCATTTATCTAAAGTTGCTGGCACATTTTTGCTCAGGCACCATGGGTCGAGGCGCGAAAGCGCCAACCGCCTATGCAGCCAGGGGGAGCGCTCGGCGGGGTATGCCCACCCATCCCCTGAAAGACACAGGCAACATCCATGAACTTCCCCCTGACCCTCACCGTCTCCGACCGCCACAGCATGGACACCGAGCTGGACGCCGCGGTCGCAGCTGCCAAGGCCCATGCACTGATCGGCCGCCGCCACGGCATCCTGGTGACCCGCCATGGCGCCGACAAGTTCACGGTGGACCTCAGCGACGCCGTCCCCTTCGGCCTCACCCGCGAACACCAGGCCTGGTAGGCCCCTTCAGCCGGCGGCTGACACAGCCGGCCCCCTGGCACAAAGCCGGTCGTCGAACTTACCCTGCCCCTGACGGCGGCGCCTTTGGCGCCGCCGTCAGTGCCGGCGTCGCCCGCTTGCCGCGTCTAGCTGCCGGCGCTGCTGTCCCCGCCGCCGCCCACGCGGTTGCTGCGCTGCTGCAGCCGGTCGATGTGCTTTGACGCCTCCGCCTTGCTCAGATCAGCGGGAAGTTCCTCCCCCGCCTCGCGTGCAAGGGTATCGAGGTAGCTGCGCTGGGCTGCCGTCATGGGCTCGTCCCCGGTCACCCAGTCTTCCGGGTCCCTGTTGAGCCCTGCGTTAGGTTCGGGTTCCGGGCTGCCGATCGTTTCCTGGTTGCTGTCGCTCATGGGTACGAGTCTAGGCCGGGGCGCAGACATTCCACTGGAGCGTGCGCTCTGGAATGCCTCCGCTTGAATAAGTCGGGGAATCATGGAGACGTTGAGTAGGTAGACGCCGGACATCAACGCAGCCAGGAGAATGACTCGATGGATACCAAGCTCAAAGTCGCCGTGCTCGGGACGGGAATCATGGGAGCGGCCATGGCCCGGAACCTCCTGCGGGCCGGTCACGAGGTTTCCGTGTGGAACCGGGATGCGACCAAAACGGAACCCCTGGCTGCTGACGGCGCCCGGCGTGCCGCCAGTCCCGCCGACGCCGTGGAAGCGGCCGACGTGGTCCTGACCATGCTCTATGACGCCGCCGCGGTGGAAGAAGTGGTCCGGGCTGCAGCCCCGGGCTTCCGGCCAGGCACGGCCTGGATCCAGTCCACCACCGTGGGTGTGCAGGACGCGCCCGCTGTGGCCAAACTGGCCGCCGAGCTCGGACTGGACCTGGTGGAAGCGCCCGTGTCAGGCACCCGCGCGCCCGCTGAAGCCGGCCAGCTCCTGGTGCTGGCCGCCGGGCCTGACGCTGTGCGCCGGCGGGTGGCACCGGTGCTGGATGCCATTGGCGCCCGAACCATCTGGACGGGGCAGGACCCCGCTGAAGGGTCCGCCGCGCGGCTCAAACTTGTGGTGAACAGCTGGGTCATTGCCGCCTCCAACGCCGCCGGCGAGGTGGTTGCCCTTGCCCAGGCGCTCGGGGTCGATCCGCAGCAGTTCCTCAACGTAATCGACGGCGGCGGACTGGACCTTCCCTACCTACGGACCAAGATGGGGCTCATCCTGGATGAGGGACTCGAGCCTGCGTCCTTCGCCGTGGACACTGCCTGCAAGGATGCACACCTGATCGTCGATGCCGCCGCTGAGCAGGGCCTCAAGCTCGACGGCGCCGAAGCGTTCGCCGCCCGGCTGGACCGGGTGGCAGAACAGGGCCGCGCCAAGCAGGACATGGCTGCGGCGTACTACGCCAGCAGGTAGCAGCCGGGGCTCCCCGAGCAGGCTGGATAGCGCTTGCCCGTTGACGTAATGCACGTCACCTTCTATATTGGATGAATCGATTCAAGAGCTGCCGCCCAAGCCCGTCCCCCGTGGGTTTCTGCGCAGACACCGCCCCCACTGTTTCCAGGGGTTTCGGTTCCTTGCCAATGAAGACGAAGGACAAGCACATGAGCACCACCCCAACCCGCGTGGCCCCTTCCAGTCCAGCTGCTGGGGCGGGTCTGCGGGATCCCAAGAAGGCGGCAATGAGCGGCTGGATCGGAAGTGCCCTTGAGTACTACGACTTCGCGCTGTACTCGCTGGCTGCCACGCTGATCTTCCCCGCCATCTTCTTTCCCGCGGAAAACCCGACCGTTGGGATCATTGCCTCCCTTGCAACCTATGCGGTGGGATACGTCTCCCGCCCGGTAGGCGCCGTCGTCCTCGGTGCTTACGGGGACCGGCACGGACGCAAGAAGGTGCTCGTCTTCGCCATGCTGCTCATGGGCTTTGCCACCTTCGCCGTCGGGCTCCTGCCCACGTACGGGCAGGTGGGCCTCCTCGCCCCCGCCCTCCTGGTGATCCTCCGCCTGATCCAGGGCTTCGCGGTGGCCGGCGAACTGGGCGGCGCCAGCGCCATGATCGTCGAGCACTCGCCGGATGCCCGGCGCGGCTTCTTCGCCAGCTTCAGCCTCCAGGGCACCCAGGTGGGGTCGATCCTGGCCACCGCCGTCCTGCTGCCGCTCGCCGCCCTCCTTCCGGCTGACCAGTTCGGCTCCTGGGGCTGGCGCATCCCGTTCCTGCTCAGCGCCGTCGTCATCTTTGCCGGCTACCTCATCCGCCGCCGCGTGACCGAGCCTCCCGCCTACGCCGCGCAGCCCGGGACCGCCGGGGCCGCGCAGCGCTTTCCACTCGCCGAGCTCCTGCGCACCCGGCCGGGCGCACTGCTCCGCTGCATCCTCATGACCTTCACCAATGTCATCGGCATGGCCACCCTGATCTTCGGCGTCTCCTTTGCCACCCAGAAGGGCTACGGCAACGGGTTCTCCAGCAGCGAGTTCCTGTGGGTGACGCTGGTGGCCAATATCGCGGCCGTGGCCACCATTCCGGTGTTCGGCGCGCTCTCGGACAGGATCGGCCGGCGGATGCTGATGGCGGCCGGCGGCGTCACCGGCGGCGTCCTGGTGACCGGATACCTCTGGGCGATCGAGCAGGGGAGCCTGCCACTGGTCTTCGTCTGCGTGGTGATCGTGCAGGGCATCTTCTTCCAGATGTGGAACGCCACATTCGCCACGTTCTTCCAGGAGCAGTTCCCCATGCGGATCCGGGTGACCGGCTTCGCTGTTTCGCAGAACATCGGGCTCATGATCGCGTCGTTCTTCCCGAGCATTTTCACCGCGATCGCCCCTCCCGGTTCCGCGAACATCCCGCTGACCATCGGACTGACTACGCTCGGCATCTGCCTGGTCTCGGCCGTGGCCACCCTGATGTCCTCCGACACCAGGGATACGTCCCTGGAGGACCTGGAAACGCAAAAGACCGGACGAGCCGCAGACCGCGCTTAGGTCCGCCGTTCAAGGAGGCAGAGGGAGGGGCGGCGCCTGCTGCCCCTCCCTTCTTCGTGTGCCGGCCCGCGGCGCCAGGGCGGGCGGGCTCCGCGCGGTTCTTTTGTATAGATGTATACAAGTATGATGCCGAGTGGAGGTGGCACATGTCCGAAACACCCGCCCGGAACACCGGCGCACACTTTGTCTACCAGGAACTCAAGCGCCGGATCCTGGGCCTTGAGCTGAAACCGGGGGAGCGCATCTACGAACCGGCGATGGCATCGGCGCTGCAGGTGAGCCGCACGCCGCTGCGTGAGGCCATCCGGCGCCTCATCTCGGAAAGCCTGCTGGAACAGCAGCCCACAGGCGGGGTGCTGGTGCCGGCCCTTGACGAAGCTGCCATTTCGGAGCTCTACGAGGTCCGCGCGGCAATGGAATCCCTGATGGCCCGCAACGCCTGCCTGAAAGCGACGCCTGCTGACATCGAAGCCCTGCACGGCATCCTTGAACGCAACGCCGCCATGGCGACGTTCGCCGATGACGCCATGCAGCAGGGCATGGCGCTGCACTCAAAAATCGCCGCGATCGCCGGAAACTCCTGGGCCCGCCGCTTCCACGGCCAGATCTCGAGCCATATGGAGCGGTACCGGCACTTCACCAACAGCACCCAGGAGCGCCGGGACCAGGCCCTGGCCCAGCACCGGACCCTGGTGGATGCAGTGGCCGGCGGCGATCCGGACAAGGCTGCCGCCATCGCTTTCCAGCACGTGATGGGCGCCCGGGACGCCGCGGTGCGGGCCATCTCCGGCGCCACAACCAGCGCATGATCGGTGAACTCGGACGGCGCACGTCCACGGCCCTGCTGGTCCATTCCGCACTCATCCAGGCCGTCACCTTCCTGGTCCGCCCAGCCGCCACCTACCGTGCGCTCGAGCTCGATGTCCCCGGCTTCGCCCTGGGCCTCCTCGCCGCCAGCTACGCCGTCTTTCCGCTGCTGCTCGCCGTGCCCACGGGCGGCCTTGTGGACCGCCTCGGTGAGCGCAGGCTCATGGCGATCGGGTCCGCCGTCGTCCTCTCCTGCTCTGCCTTCCTGCTGCTGTGGGGCTCCTCGATCGTGGCCTTGGTCATCGGAACCGCGCTGCTGGGGGCCGGGCAACTGGCGTGCGTCGTGGGGCAGCAGGCGGTGGTGGCCAACAATGCCGCTTCGTCCCGGATGGACTCCGCGTTCGGATACCTGACGTTTGCCGCGTCCCTGGGGCAGGCCCTGGGGCCGCTGGCGATTTCCCTGGTGGGCGGCGCTTCCATCCGTCCCGACACCCAGGCGATCTTCCTTCTTTCGGTCGTCATGAGCCTGGTGCTGTTCGCCACCACCTTTGTTGTCCCGGCCCACGTCAGCGCGCGGAAACGGAAGACCGTTTCCGCTGGTTCGGGAAGTGCGGTAATGCTGCTGAAGTCACCCGGCGTGGCCCGGGCCCTCGCCACCAGCGCCACCGTCCTGGCCGTGGTGGACCTGACCATGGTCTACCTGCCGGCCCTCGGCGCCGACCGTGGACTTACCGCAGCAACCGTGGGCGCCATGCTGACCGTCCGCGCCGTCTTCTCCATGGTGTCGCGGCTCCTGCTGGGCCGGGTGTCCCGGAGGATTGGCCGGATGCGGCTGCTGGTGGTGAGTCTGGCCCTGTCCACCGCGGCGCTGGCAGCCGCAGCCATTCCCATGCCGGCGTGGCTGCTCTTTGTGGTGATGGCCGTGCTGGGGCTGGGCCTGGGCATCGGCCAGCCGCTGACCATGTCCTGGCTTTCGGCGCAGGCGCCGGCCGGGCAGCGGGGGCGGGCACTGGCCCTGCGGCTCGCCGGCAACCGGGTGGGGCAGGTGGTCCTGCCCAGCGCCATCGGCGTCGTTGCCGCCGGGCTGGGTGCGGGCGGCGTGTTCCTTGCGTCAGCCGTCGTGGTGGGCGGGATGCTCCTGCTGCTCCGCGGGGTGCAGCTGGACTAGCGCGTCCTTGCGTCACGCCGGGCAGGCTTTTAGGCTGCGAACGACGGCGGGTCCCCGGGTTTCCGGGGCTTCCCCGTCCCAGGTGGGCCGAAAGCGTGCCGTGCGTGACGCCGTCGTCCGCCCACCGTCCGGTTCCACTGGGCAGAAGCCGCCCGTTGCCCGTGGGCACGATGCCGGGCAGGCTGTAGGAATGACGAAGCTGCAGCCCGCCGCCAACCACTCAGGCCTCGACGCCGCCGCTGTTGCCTCCGGGATCGAGCCGCACCCGGCGGGGGTCATCGCGCTGGACCCGGTGCTGGCAGGGATCTGGGAACTGGCTGCACCATACCTGAAGGTCCGGGACAATGACGCCCACACCCTCTACGCCTTCGGCCTGGCCCGCGCCCTGCTGGACGCCCACCCGGAAGCGGACGCCGCGGTGGTGCTTCCAGCCATCCTGCTGCACGACACCGGCTGGTCACAGGTCCCGCCCGGCGACGTCCTGGCGGCCATTGCGCCGGGCGGCGGCAGGCCGGACCTGGTGCTGCTGCACGAAAAGGAGGGGGCGCGCCTGGCCGCGGACATCCTCATCGAGTGCCGTTATGACCGCATCAGGATCCCCGCCATCCTGAACATCATCGACGGCCACGATTCCCGGCGGGAGGCCCTCTCCATCGAGGACGCCATCGTCAAGGACGCGGACAAGACCTGGCGCCTCAGCCCGCACGGGATCGACACCGTCATGGACTGGTTCGGGCTGGACCGCGGACAGGCCCTGCGGCTCTGCTCCCAGCGCGTGCACGGCCACCTGTTCACCGCGGAGGCCCAGGCCATGGCGCGGGCACTGTCGGCACTGGAATCGGTCACCCTCTGGCCGCAGCGCAACGCCTGCTTGGCTGACCTGGAAACCGGCGCGGCCCGGAGCCGTTCCCGCGCTTAGACTCTTTCCGGACGCTGCCGGCACCCTGGGCCCAGCGCCAGGAGCGAGGAGGCCCCCATGGCCGGCGGCAGCCGCGACCCCGGACGCACCGTGACCTCTAAAGTGCTGTCCATCCTGGAAGCCTTCGAGACGTCCCGCGGCGCCCTCAGCCTGACCGATATCGCGGACAAATCCGGGCTCCCGCTCAGCACCGCGCACCGCCTGGTGAACGAACTGACCGACTGGGGATTCCTGTCGCGGGAACCGAACGGCCGCTACCAGCTGGGCATCCGGCTGTGGGAGCTGGCGCAGAACACCGGCCGCCAGCTGCGCGATGCCGCCCACCCCTACGTCCAGGACCTGTTCTCGCTGACCGGCGAGACGGCACACCTGGCCATCCGGGCCGGCAATGAGGTCCTCTACATCGACCGGGTCTACGGCTCCAAACGCGTGCCCCGCGCGTCCCGGGTGGGCGGCCGTCTGCCCATGCACGCCACCGCCGTCGGGAAAGTCATCCTGGCGTTCGAAGACGACTGGGTGCGCGACGCCTACCTGCACCGGGACCTGGAACGCGCCACCGCCCACACCCACATCGATCCGCAAAAATTCACCGCCGAGCTGGTGGACATCCACGCGCAGGGCTACGCCACCACCCTCGAGGAAGTGCGGCTTGGCTCGTGCTCCATTGCTGTCCCGGTGTTCCATACCGGCCGGATCGGCGCCGCGATCGGCCTGGTGCTGCCCACCGCCCAGGCATCCACCATGACCAGGTACCTTCCCGTCCTCAAGGGCATCTCAGCCCAAATCGAAAAGGCCACCGCGCGGATCCCCCTGGAGACATTGATCGGCGTCCACAAAGGCCCGCGGGGCTGACGTTCGTTTCCGTCCAGTGGAAGCCGGCGCTGTCCCCTCCCGGTGATGTGGACCACACTGGTCACTAAGAAACCCCCGCCGCCCTGAGGCGCCGGGCGGAGCCAAGTCACCAGGAGTCACCATGTCATCGTCGACAGAAACGGCTGGCCGCTGTCCTTTCGGGTACGGCGCCGAAGCCCCCGCCGGGCACCACGGCTACGAACCCTTCCAGATGAAGGATCCCTTCACCGCCTACGCAGAACTCCGGGCCGAGCAGCCCGTGATGTTCGATGAGCGCACCGGCCTGTACGTCGTCTCCCGCTACGACGACATCAAAGCCGTCTTCGAGGACTGGGAAACGTTCTCCAGTGAGAACGCCCAGGCCCCGGTCCGGGAACGCGGACCCGCCGCGAAAAAGATCATGGAAGAGGGCGGCTTCACCGCCTACTCCGGCCTCTCCGCCCGCCGGCCGCCGGAGCACACCCGCATCCGCGCCGTGGTGCAGAAGGCCTTCACGCCCCGCCGCTACAAGGCGCTGGAACCGTTCATCCGGCAGAACGTGGTGGACCTGCTCGGGAGGATGCTCTCCCGCGAAGAGCGCCGCGGCGACCTGGTCAAGGACCTGGCCTACGACGTTCCCACCATCACCATCCTCACCCTGATCGGGGCGGATGCTTCCCAGGTGGACACGTTCAAGCGCTGGTCCGACTCCCGGGCCGCCATGACCTGGGGCGACCTGAGCGACGAGGAGCAGATCCCGCACGCCCATAACTTGGTGGAGTACTGGCAGGAATGCCTGCGCCTGGTCCGGGTGGCCCACGAACAGGGCGGCGACAACCTCACCGCAGACCTGGTCAAGGCCCAGCAGGACGGCGCCGAAATTTCGGACCACGAGATCGCCTCGGTCCTCTACAGCCTGCTCTTCGCCGGGCACGAGACCACCACCACCCTCATCTCCAACGCCCTGCGCGAGCTCCTGGCCCGTCCGGAGCAGTGGGAGCAACTGGTGGCGGATCCCAAGAGGATCCCCGCCGCCATCGACGAGGTCCTCCGCTACGCCGGCTCCATCGTCGGATGGCGGCGCAAAGCCCTCAAGGACACCGAGGTGGGCGGAGTGCCCATCCAGGAGGGCTCGCAGCTGCTGCTCCTGATGGGCTCGGCCAACCGCGATGAAACCAAGTTCATTGACGGCGAGGACTTCGAGATCACCCGGCCGAACGCCCGCGAGCACCTCTCCTTTGGGTTCGGGATCCATTACTGCCTGGGCAACATGCTCGCCAAGCTGCAGGCGAAAATCGCGCTCGAGGAAGTGGCCCGGCTCGCCCCCGGGCTGCAGCTCGACGCCCCCGGGGACATCGCCTTCCGCGAAAACCTCTCCTTCCGTGTTCCCGAGACCGTTCCTGTCACCTGGAAGGCCTAAGCACCATGCACAGCAACGATTACGTCCAGTTCTTCGACGGCGGCATCGAGCCGAAGCTTGAAAACCTCGGCGGCAAGGGAGCGTCCCTGGTCACCATGACCTCCGCCGGCATGCCCGTTCCGCCCGGCTTCGTCGTCACCACCGCCCAGTTCGATGCCTTCATGGACGAAGCCGGCATCACGGCGAAGATCCACGAACTGCTCGCCGGGTTGGACCCTGAGGACACCCGCCAGGTGGACCAGGTGTCCGCAGCCATCCGCGAGGACATCTGCTCCCGCCCCGTCCCTGAAGAACTGCGCAGCATGACCATCGCCGCCTACGAATCCCTGATGGGACGCTTCGACGCCCCCGTCCCCGTGGCAGTGCGCTCCAGTGCCACCGCCGAGGACCTGCCGGACGCGTCCTTCGCCGGGCAGCAGGACACCTACCTCTGGCTGGACGGCGTCAAGGCAGTCACCGACCACATCCGCCAGTGCTGGGCTTCGCTCTACACCTCCCGCGCCATCATCTACCGGCTCAAGAACAGCATCCCCAACGAAGGCCTGTCCATGGCCGTGGTGGTGCAGAAGATGGTCAATTCCAAGGTTTCCGGCGTGGCCATCACCATGGACCCCACCAACGGCGACCGGTCCAAGATCACCATCGATTCCTCGTACGGCGTGGGCGAGATGGTGGTCTCCGGCCAGGTCACCCCGGACAACATCGTGCTGGACAAGGTGACCCTCGCCGTCGTCACCGAACACCTGGGCGACAAGCACGCCGAGCTGGTCCCGGACGCCGGCGCCAAGGGCCTGGTTGAACGCGAGGTCGACGACGAACGCCGGGGCCGCCGCAGCCTCACCGACGCCGAGCTCACCGCCGTCGCCCAGATGGCCAAGCGGGCCGAGAAGCACTACAAGTGCCCGCAGGACATTGAGTGGGCCCTCGACGCGGACCTCCCCGACGGCGAAAACCTGCTCCTCCTGCAGTCCCGGCCGGAAACGGTCCACTCCTCGAAGCCTGCCGCGGTGACCGCGCCCCAGCCGGTCGTCACCGGCGGCTACTTCAGGGGCTTGAGCACCCCCGCGCTCAAGCCGACTGCCTGACCCCCATCCGAGGCTTCACCCCCACCAAGGCTCACCGCCGAGCCCTCCTGAAAGGACCGCCATGTCCATGAAGTCGTTCCCCAAGCCCTCCGAACTGCCGGTTCCCGCCGGGGCCGAAGGCTGGGAAAAGATCTACCCCTACTACCTGGTGTTCCAGGACAAGCTCAAGGAGCAGGAGGACGCCAAGTTCTGGTTCTGCGACAGCCAGCACTGGCCCACTGTGTTCAAGCCCTTCGAGACCATCGGCGGCGAATTCGCGGTCAAGTGCCTGGGCCAGTACAACGCCAGGCACCTCATGATCCCCAACGCCAACGGCATCGAGTTCCGCATCCACCTGGGCTACCTCTACATGTCCCCCATTCCCGTCCCGGAGGACCAGATCGCCGCCCGCGTGCCGCTGTTCGAGCAGCGCGTCGGCCACTACTTCCAGAACTGGGAGCAGCTGCTCAAGGACTGGCACGTCAAGGTCAAGGGCACCATCGCCGAGATGGAAGCCATCTCTTTCCCCAAGCTGCCGGACATGGTCCCGCTCGAGGACATCACCTCCGGCAAGGGCAAGGACGGTTCCGAGAAGCTCCTGGAAAGCTACGACCGGCTCATCCAGCTGGCCTACCAGAACTGGCAGTACCACTTCGAGTTCCTCAACCTGGGCTACATCGCCTACCTGGACTTCTTCAACTTCTGCAAGCAGGTCTTCCCCAACATCCCGGACCAGTCGATCGCCAGCATGGTCCAGGGCGTGGACATGGAACTGTTCCGGCCCGATGACGAGCTCAAGCAGCTCGCCAAGCTCGCCGCCGAGCTGGGCCTGCAGCCCCACTTTGGAAACACGGACGACGTCGAGGCTACTTTGGGTGCCATCGCCGCCGCCCCGGGCGGGGACCGCTGGCTGGCCCAGTACGAAGGTGCCAAGGACCCGTGGTTCAACTTCACCGTGGGCAACGGCTTCTACGGCCACGACAAGTACTGGAACGTGAACCAGGAAATCCCGCTGGGCTACATCGCCGACTACATCCGGCGCGTGGACGAAGGCCAGGAGATCATGCGTCCCGTCGAGGCCCTCATCGTCGAACGCGACCGCATCATCGAGGAATACCGGGACCTCCTCGAAGGCGACAACCAGGCCGTCTTCGACGCCAAGCGCGGCCTCGCCGCCACCGCCTACCCCTACGTGGAGAACCACAACTTCTACATCGAGCACTGGACCATGGGCGTCTTCTGGCGCAAGATCCGCGAACTCTCCCGCATGATGCATGCCGAGGGTTTCTGGACCCAGCCGGACGACCTGCTCTACCTGGGCCGCAACGAGGTCCGCGACGCCCTCTTCGACCTGGTCACCGGCTGGGGCGTGGGCGCCAAGCCCATCGGCCCCGACTACTGGCCCGAGGAGATCGAACGCCGCCGCGGCATCGTGGACGCACTCAAGACCGCCCGCCCCGCGCCGGCCCTGAACACCCCACCGGCCTCCATCACCGAACCCTTCACCCGGATGCTCTGGGGCATCACCACCGAGCAGGTCCAGCAGTGGCTGGGAGCGGGCGAAGAAGTGGAAGGCGGCGGACTCCGCGGCATGGCCGCCTCGCCCGGCGTGGTGGAAGGCCTGGCCCGCGTGGTCACCGACGCCGACCAGCTCTCCGAGGTGCAGCAGGGCGAGATCCTGGTGGCCACGGTGACGGCGCCCTCCTGGGGACCCATCTTCGGCAAGATCAGCGCAACCGTCACGGACATCGGCGGCATGATGAGCCACGCCGCGATCGTGTGCCGTGAATACGGCCTGCCGGCCGTGACCGGAACGGGCTCCGGGTCCACCACCATTAAGACCGGCCAGCGGCTGCGTGTGGACGGCACCAAGGGCACGGTCCAGATCCTGGACGCCGAGGACGACCTTGTGGTTGCCGGACCCGGCGCCCACAGCCATAGCCATGTCTGATCTGGACATGCCCTCAGGAGAATATTCCACTGAGGGCATGAATGATAGAACGGTCCTCATCACGGGAGCCGCCGGCGGGCTGGGAAGGGCGTTCGCGCTCGGCTTCGCCGGCCGCGGCTACCGGGTGGCGGTGGCCGACATCAATCTCGAGGGTGCCGAACAGACCGCCAAGCTGGTCCGGGAAGCCGGCGCCCGCGCCGCTGCCTTCGCCGCCGACGTGACCGACCTGGACTCCACGGAGCAGCTCGCCGCGAGCTGCGCGGACTTCGGAAACGGACGCATCGACGTCGTCCTCAACAACGCGGCGGTCTACGCGGGGGTGACACGCAGCCGCTTCGAGGACATCGATCCGGCCGAATGGGACCTGGTGATGAACGTCAACCTCAAGGGACCCTGGCTGGTGACCCGCGCCGCGAGCCCCTACCTGGCCGAGGGTGGCCGCGTCATCAACCTCTCCAGCGCCACGATCTTCAGCGGCTCCGAGCAATGGGCGCACTACGTCGCCTCCAAGGGCGGCGTAGTGGCCCTCACCCGGGTCATGGCCAAGGAACTGGGCCGGCGGGGGATCACGGTGAACGCCATCGCCCCCGGCTTCACGCTCACCGAAGCCAGCTACGGGCTCATGGAAAACGCCGAGAACTACGGCGTGGACCGCGGCGCCATCAAACGCGCCAGCCAGCCCGAGGACATTGTGGGCGCCGCCCTGTTCCTCGCCGGGCCCGACAGCTCCTACTACACCGGCCAGACCATGGTGGTGGACGGCGGCCGGCAGTTCATCTGACCGGCCACCCCCCGCCACCACCCAACCAACTTCAACCAAGGAGGACCACAATGCCAACGGTTCACTTCACCGACGCAGAAGGCACCGTCCGGGACGTCGAAGGCAATGCAGGCGATTCGGTCATGGAAACCGCGGTGCGCAACGGCGTCCCCGGCATCGTGGCCGAATGCGGCGGCTCGCTGTCCTGCGCCACCTGCCACGTCTTCGTCCGCGAGGACTGCGCCTCGCAGCTTCCTCCCATGGAGGACATGGAGGATGAAATGCTCTACGGCACCGCCGTGGACCGTGAAGACAACTCCCGGCTGTCCTGCCAGCTCCGCCTGACGGAGGAGCTCGAACTCTTCGTCACCACCCCCGAAACCCAGGTGTAGCCATGGGAACGCAGGCAGTGGAGCAGGAAGCCGGAACGGCCACGGTCCCCACCCGGACCGGGCTCCTGATCATCGGCGCCAGCCAGTCCGGCGTGCAGCTGGCCGTATCGCTCCGGGCGCTCGGCTTCGACGAACACATCACCCTGCTGGGGGACGAGAACCACCGCCCGTACCAGCGGCCGGCGCTGTCCAAGGAGTTCCTGCAGGGCACCGTGGAAAGCGAATCCCTCATCTTCCGGTCCAACGACTACTGGGCCGAGCACAACGTGGACCTGGTCAAGGGCGAATACATCGTCCGGATCGACAAGGAAGCGGACGGTTCCGGGGTGGCGCATGCGTCCTCGGGCCGGGAGTTCCCGTTCAAGCGGCTGGCCCTCACCGTAGGCGCCCGCGCCCGGAAACTGGAGATTGACGGCAACGGCCTGGACGGCGTGCTCTACCTCCGCAACGCCGACGACGCCCTGGCCCTGAAGGCAAAAGTGGGCGACGCCACGGATGTGGTGGTGATCGGCGGCGGGTTCATCGGCCTCGAGGCCGCGTCCAGCCTGCAGAAAATGGGTAAGAACGTCACCGTGCTCGAGTTCGGCCCGCGGCTGGTGGGCAGGGCCGTCGGGGAGGAAACCGCCGAATACTTCCTGCAGGCCCACCGGTCACGCGGCCTCGACATCCGTCTCAACACCAGTGCGGCGCGCTTCACCGCTGACGACGGCGGCACCCGGGTTGCCGCCGTCGAACTCCAGGACGGGACGGTACTGCCGGCACAGATCGTCCTGATCGGCATCGGCGTCATCCCCAACACCCAACTGGCAGAACAGCTGGGCCTTGCGGTGGACAACGGCGTGGTGGTGGACCGGTTCGCGCTGGCCTCCGACGGCACCACGGTGGCCGTGGGGGACGTCGCCAACATGCCCAACCCCGTTCCCGGCTCCGAGCCCGGGGAACGGATCCGGCTGGAAAGCGTCAACAACGCCATCGAGCACGCCAAGGTGGCCGCGTATTCCCTGACCGGGCGGCGCGAGGAGTACGCCGGAATCCCGTGGTTCTGGTCCAACCAGGCGGACCTCAAGCTGCAGATCGCCGGCCTGTGCAACGGCTACGACCGGACCGTAGTCCGGAACGACCGGGAACGCGGAAAATTCAGCGTCCTCTACTACCGCCAGGGCCGCATCATCGCCGCGGACTGCGTCAACGCGCCGCTGGACTTCATGGCCGTCAAGAACGCACTCGCCAAGGGCCTCAACATTCCCGCCGGGGCCGCAGCAGACCCCGGCACCCAACTCAAGACCATCACCACGGACAGCTAGCCGCGAGGCCGGCCAACCCGAAGGAGCATTATGAGCACCCCCAAGACGCCGTTTGCCCCGGCGGAGCCCGGCATTGCCGCCGGCAGCGCCCCCGGTGCCCCCGGCACCGCACCGGACACGGGCGACGCCCTGGCCGATGCCTTCGCCGCCGAATACAGCGTCCGCCCCATCCCCGCCCCCGGCCCCGTGGACACCACCCCCATTGCCGGCACCCCCGCGGCCCTGGACTCGCTCGACGCGCTCTGGAAGGCCGTGGTCCACGAGACCCGGACCCGCGGCAACGACATCCACCTGCCCATCTCCCTTGCGTTCGCCGAACGGCTGTGCCGCGCCTACCCGGACGCGGATGCAGACCTGGTGCGGGTGGCCACGCTGCTGCATGACACCGGCTGGGCCCACGTGGATGAATCCCGGATCCTCTCGGAAGGGTTCACGGGGGACTGGCGCAAGGCAACCATCCGCTATGAGCACGAAAAGCAGGGCTGCGACGTGGCCCGCCGGGTCCTTCCCGGCCTGGGCTATGCCCCCGGGTTCGTGGAGCAGGTCTGCGCAATCATTGACGGCCACGACACCCGGCCCGTGGCCCGCTCCCTCGAGGACGCGCTGATGCGTGACGCCGACAGGCTGTGGCGGTTCGACCACGCCGGCATCGCCCTCGCCTCCTCCTGGTTCGGGATGGATCCCGCCACCTACACGGACCGGCTGGCCGCCGAAATCATCCCCGAGCTCATCACCGGGGCCGCCCTCGAGATGGCCACCGCGGACCTTGCCCGGTCCAACGCGCTGCTGAAGACGGCGGTGATCCGATGACCTCCGCCACGCATGACGCACCGGCCGGCGCACCGGCCTTGACCACGCGGTCCGGCCTGGCGCTGCCGCACACCCACGTGGACACCATCTACGTCGACGGCGCCTGGCAGCGGTCCCGGGGCACCGGCCGGAACCCGGTCACCGACCCCGCCACCGGCGAAGTCTGGGGCTCTGTCCCGGACGGCACGCCGGGGGACGTGGACGCCGCCGTCGGTTCCGCCCAGAAGGCGTTCGCCGGCGAATGGCCCCGGCTGGCACCGTCCGAGCGGGCCGCCTACCTGCTCCGGATCGCCGACGAAGTGGAGAAGCGCGCTGACGAACTCTCCCTGACCAACTCGCGGGAGAACGGATCCCCGGTGGCCGAATCCTCCGGTGCCGCCGCCAACGCCGCCGGGATCCTGCGTTACTTCGCCACCCTGGACGGATACCTGGAACAGGAGGACGTCCGGCCCTTCCCGCGCGGCGGCGGTGAGTCCGTGGTGCGGCGGGACCCGCTGGGCGTCTGCGCGCTGATCGCCCCGTGGAACTTCCCCATCAACCTGGTGATGATCAAGCTGGCGCCGGCGCTGCTGGCCGGCTGCACCGTGGTGATCAAACCGGCGTCGCCCACCCCGCTGTCCATCCGTGTGATCATCGATGCCATTGCCGCAGCAGGCGTCCCGGCCGGCGTCGTCAACCTGGTCACCGGCTCCGGCCGGCTGGGCGACGTGCTGGTCAAGCACCCCGGAGTGGCCAAAGTGGCATTCACGGGGTCGACGCCGGTGGGCCGGAAAATCGCCGCCGCCTGCGGTGAGCTGCTGCGTCCGGTCACCCTGGAGCTGGGCGGCAAGTCCAGCGCCATCGTGCTGCCGGACGCGGACCTGGACGCCATGTCCCGGGTGCTGATCAAGTCCTCCATGCGGAACACCGGGCAGACCTGCTACATCTCCACCCGCATCCTGGCCCCGGCCAGCCGGTATGACGAGGTGGTGGACATGGTCACGGCCACCATCGCCGCCGGGAAGCAGGGCGACCCCCTGGATCCGGACACGGTGTTTGGCCCCTGCGCCACCGAAGCGCAGTACCGGACGGTCATGGAATACGTCGAGTCCGGGCTGGCTGAAGGCGCCCGCGCCACCACCGGAGGACGCGCTGCGTCCCTTGCCGGAGGGCTGGAGGACGGCTACTTCATTGAGCCCACGGTGTTCGCCGACGTCACCCCGGACATGCGGATAGCCCGGGAGGAGATCTTCGGGCCGGTGATCACCATCCTCAAATACAACGACGCCGGCGGCAGCGTCGAGGAGGCAGTGGCACTGGCGAACAACACCGAATTCGGCCTGGGCGGCCTGGTGTTCGGCCGGGACGAGGACGCCGCGCTCGCCGTGGCGGACCGCATGGACACGGGCTCGGTGGGACTGAACTTCTTCGCCTCCAACCACTCCGCCCCGTTCGGCGGCCGGCACGACTCCGGGCTGGGCACCGAGTACGGGATCGAGGGCCTCAACGCCTACCTGAGCTACAAGTCGATCCACCGGAAACGGTAGGCCGCGGCAGGCGTCACGCGAGGCAGGCTTTCAGGCAGCGCACGACGGCGGGATCCCGGGTTTCCGGGGCTTCCCCGCCCCGGGTGGGCCGAAAGCGTGCCGTGCGTGACGCCGTCTTCCGTCTTACGTCCTGCCGGGGCGTCCTAGGGCAGGGCCTGCTAGGGCAGCCGGGACGGCCGCAGGACGCTGGCCTCGCCTGCCCGGGCAGGGTCCAGCGGCACAGGGCTGACCAGCACCGCAGGACCCCGGTGCAGGAAGCCGCTGGAGACGGCCCGGCAGCGGATGCCCCCGCGGCCACGCATGGCCGGATGGGCGCCGGGGGCGAGCATTTCGTTCATCCACGCGCAGGGCTGGGCGTGCCGGCCGCCGTGCAGGGTCACCTGGGAGCCGCCGGATTCCAGCACGAAGTCCTGCCCCAACAGTGGGGCCAGCTGGGCCCCGCGCAGCACCACGTTCCGGCGGGTCAGCAGCGGATCGAACGGCGCCGAGCCCAACTCTGCGGCGATGGCCTCGAGGGACTCGACGGCGAACAGGGTCACCGCGGCGTCCATGTGCGCGGCCTTGCCGAAGAACCGGTCGTCCACGATGCCCTTGCCGGCCACCACCTCAGCCTGCGGAGCATCAGTGGTGGGAACGTCGGCGGCGCCGTCCCGGGCTCGGCCAAAGTAAGCGTGCGCGGGGGATACCAGCAGGTGCAGGATCTCGACGTCGTACCGGAACATTTCGGGCATACGGCCAGCGTAGGCCAGCCCGGCATTGAAATCCTGCCGCCGGATGGAAGGATCAGGAACCATGGAGACCTCACCGGCCGGCCAAGCCAGTGCGCCGCCCAGGAAGCGGACGGCCCTGTTCTGGGCATCGGCGGCTTGCGCTGCCGCCCTGATGGGGGTTGCGCTGTGGATGCTGGCAGGCAACCCCGCCGTCCTGGGCGGCCATCCGCTGCTGCCGGGCATCCTGCTGGCCGCGTCAGCCGCCGGTGCAGCTTGGGCAGCCCTGCTCTCGCTCCGCCGCGATGTGCCCCGGCCCCGCTCCCGCGTCCGGGCCATCGGCGGGTGGGCCGGCAGGCTGGCCGTCCTGGCCCTCGCCGCTGGGCTCGCCTGGCTCAACCCCTTCGCCTATCAGCCGGGCCCGACGGCGGAGGCCGGGCCGGCGTCGGACCTCACCGTCACCGAAACGGACACCGCCATCACCATGGCGCCCGACGCAGCCAGGACCACCAAGGGGCTGGTCTTCTACCCGGGAGCACGCGTTGATGCCCGGGCCTACCGGGACGTCCTGGCTCCCGCGGTCGGTGCCGGGTACCGGGTGGTCATCCTGAAGGAACCGCTCGGGCTCAGCCTGCTGGACGGCAACCAGGCCCGCAGCGCCATCGAGGACAACCCGGACATCACTACATGGGCGGTGGGCGGCCACTCCCTGGGCGGGGTGTCCGCATCGTCATTCGCCCTGGCGAACACCGACATCACCGGCCTGGTGCTGTACGCCTCCTACCCGGTGGAATCGCTGCGGGGACGGACCGGCCTTTCCGTCCTGTCCGTCTCCGGGACCAAGGACGGTCTCAGCACGCCGGACAAGATCCAGGCCTCCCGGGAACTCCTGCCCCCGGATACTGAGTTCGCCGCCGTCCAGGGCGGAGTGCACGCGTTCTTCGGCGACTACGGTGATCAGCCCGGCGACGGCGAGCCCGGCATCAGCCGCAGCGCCGCCCAGCAGCAGATTGGCACCGCCACCGTCAGCTTCCTGGGCCAGCTGCCGGGCAGCCGCTAAGCACGGTCCAGCGGCTTCAGGCCCCGACGTACGCCGCCAGATGCTGGCCGGTGAGCGTGGCCCGGCCGGCCACCAGGTCAGCCGGGGTGCCCTCGAAGACGATCCTGCCGCCGTCGTGCCCTGCTCCCGGACCGATATCGATGATCCAGTCACCGTGCACCATCACCGCCTGGTGGTGCTCGATGACGATGACCGACTTCCCGGAGTCAACCAGCCGGTCCAGGAGCCCCAGCAGCTGTTCCACGTCCGCCAGGTGCAAACCCACCGTGGGCTCATCAAGGATGTAGACATCCCCGGACTCAGCCATCTGGGTGGCCAGCTTCAGCCGCTGGCGCTCGCCGCCGGACAGGGTGGTCAGCGGCTGGCCCAGTGAAATGTAGCCCAGGCCCACATCCGCCAGGCGTTCCAGGACCTTGTGCGCGGCGGGCGTTTTGGCGTCCCCCTCGGCAAAGTAGGCCAATGCCGCGTCCACGGACATGTCCAGGACATCTGCAATGTTCTGGCCGCCCAGGGTATATTCGAGGACGGCGGGCTGGAAGCGGCGGCCCTCGCAGTCTTCGCAGGTGGACTCCACCGTGGCCATGACGCCCAGTTCGGTGAAGATCACCCCGGCGCCGTTGCAGGTGGGGCACGCGCCCTCGGAGTTCGAGCTGAACAGCGCCGGCTTCACACCGTTGGCCTTGGCGAATGCCTTCCGGATGGGCTCGAGGAGCCCCGTGTAGGTGGCCGGATTGCTCCGCCGTGAGCCCTTGATGGCACCCTGGTCGATGACGACCACGCCTTCGCGCTTTGCCAGCGAGCCGTGGATCAGGGAGCTCTTGCCGGACCCGGCCACGCCCGTCACCACGCAGAGCACGCCCAGCGGCACATCGACGTCGACGTCCTGCAGGTTGTTCGTCGACGCGCCCCGGACCTCCAGGGCGCCCGTAGCGTTCCGGAAGGACTCCTTGAGGCGGGCGCGGTCGTCCAGGTGGCGCCCGGTGATGGTGCCGCTGGAACGCAGCCCGTCCACGTTGCCCTCGTAGACGATCTCGCCGCCGCCGGTGCCGGCCTTGGGACCGAGGTCGACGACGTGGTCGGCGATGGCGATCATCTCCGGTTTGTGCTCCACCACCAGGACGGTGTTGCCTTTGTCCCGCAGCTGCAGCAGGAGCGTGTTCATCCGCTCGATGTCGTGTGGGTGCAGGCCGATGCTGGGTTCGTCGAAAACGTAGGTGACATCCGTGAGGGAGGAGCCCAGGTGGCGGATCATCTTGGTCCGCTGTGCCTCGCCGCCGGAGAGGGTGCCGGCCGGGCGGTCCAGTGAGAGGTAGCCCAGGCCGATCTCGGCAAACGAGTCCAGCAGGTCCCGGAGCCCGGCGAGCAACGGCCGGACCGAGGGCTCGTCCAGGCCGCGGATCCACTGCGCCAGGTCGCTGATCTGCATGGTGCACAGGTCCGCGATGTTCTTGCCGTTGATCCGGGAGTTGAGCACCTCCGGGGTCAGCCGGGTCCCGCCGCAGTCCGGGCACACCGCGAAGGTGACGGCGCGCTCCACGAACCGCTTCACGTGCGGCTGCATGGCCTCCACGTCCTTGGAGAGCATGGATTTCTGGATCTTGGGGATGACGCCCTCGAACGTGAGGTTGACGCCTTCCACCTTGATCTTGGTGGGCTCGGCGTACAGCATCGTGTCCAGCTGCTTCGCCGTGAACTTGGCGATCGGCTTGTCCATGGGCAGGCCCATGCCCTCGAACAGGCGGCCGTACCAGCCGTCCATGGAGTAGCCGGGAACGGTGAGCGCGCCCTCGTTCAGGGACTTTGACTCGTCATAGAGGGCGGTCCGGTCGATGTCGCTAATGTTCCCCATGCCCTCGCAGCGCGGGCACATGCCGCCCAGGTAGGTGACCTGGCGGACCACGTTCTTTTCCACCCGGCCGCCCTTCTCGGTGCTCATGATGCCGCTGGCCTTACGGGTGGGCACGTTGAAGGAGAAGGCCGTCGGCGGGCCGACATAGGGCTTGCCCAGGCGGCTGAACAGGATCCGCAGCATGGCGTTGGCATCGGTGGCCGTGCCCACGGTGGAGCGCGGGTTGGCGCCCATCCGCTCCTGGTCCACGATGATCGCCGTGGTCAGTCCCTCCAGCCGGTCCACGTCCGGCCGGGCCAGGCTGGGCATGAACCCCTGGACAAAAGCGCTGTAGGTTTCGTTGATCATCCGCTGCGACTCGGCGGCGATGGTGGCGAACACCAGGGAGCTCTTCCCTGAGCCGGAAACACCCGTGAACGCGGTCAGCCGGCGCTTGGGCAGCTCCAGGCTCACGTCCTTCAGGTTGTTCTCCCGTGCGCCCTGCACCCGGATCAGGTCGTGGCTGTCGGCAACGTGCGCCGCCTGCCTGGTTTCCATGTCTGCTTCCGTGCTCAAGGTGTCCCCCTCTTCCTGGAGCGGCGCCGAAGCGGAGCTGCGCTGGCAGCCCCGTTCCGGCGTCGTCCGTATATACGTGTCTGTTTATATGCCTAGGGCTGCTGGTTGATGCGGACCGTGTTGCCGGCGGGGTCGCGGAAGGCGCAGTCACGGATGCCGTACGGCTGGTCGATGGGTTCCTGCACGACGTCGGCCCCGGTCGCCTCCACCTTGGCGAACGCGGCGTCCACGTCGGGGGAGGAGAGGACGATGGTGGCGTAGGTTCCCTTGGCCATCATCTCGGTGATGGTGCGGCGCTCACTTTCGGTGATGCCAGGGTCCACGGCCGGCGGGTGCAGGACGATGGAAACGTCCTTCTGGCCGGCGGGGCCTACGGTGATCCACCGCATGGCGCCGCGGCCTACGTCGTTGCGGATTTCGAAGCCCAGGGCGTCGCGGTAGAACGCCAGGGAGGCGTCCGGATCGGTGGCGGGAAGGAAGGTGGAAGAAATGTTGATGTCCATGGCAGTCATGCTAGTGACGGCTCACGGGCCGGCGCTTCTCGATTCCTGACCGGTCTGGTGACCTGTTTCGCCACGCAGGCCGGGATTCCCGCCGTCGACTCCGCTGCCTCCTGCTTGTAGACGCTCGGCGGCATGCCCACCAGTTCGCTGAAGCGGGTGCTGAAGGTGCCCAGCGAGGAACAGCCGACGGCGAAGCACACCTCGGTGACGCTGAGGTCGCCCTTGCGGAGCAGCGCCATGGCCCGTTCGATCCTGCGGGTCATGAGGTAGCTGTACGGGGATTCGCCGTAGGCAAGCTTGAAGCGGCGGCTGAAATGGCCGGCCGACATATGGACATCCCTGGCAAGGGATTCGACGTCCAGCGGCTGGGCATATTCGCGGTCCATCCGGTCTTTGACGCGCCTCAGCTGGGTGAGTTCACGGAGGTAGGGATCGGGTGCGGGACTGCTGGTCACAGCTTCGATCGTGCTACGCCGCGCGGGCCTTGTCCAGACGTGGGGAGTATCACGTATCGGCCGTAATTGTGGCGTCCGCGCGCGGGATATGATTATGCCGCCGGCCAGCGTAAGAGGTCCTCGCCCGAACAGGGCTCGAGTCAACGCAGAGCTGGATGATGCAGGTTCCACGGAACGGCATCCGGCGAAACCCAACCTTAAACCACCTCTTGAGCCCTGCCCTGATACTGCGCAGGCATCACCTTGGAAGGACGCCATGGAACTGCTGTGGGAATTTGCCGGCTGGGCAGGCGCTGTTGCGATTCTCAGTGCATACCTGTCTGTTTCCATGGGGTGGCTGAAGGCCGGCAAGGGCTTCCAGACCGCCAACCTCTTTGGCTCCGTTGCCTTCATCATCAATGGAACCCTGCACGGCGCCTGGCCGTCAGTGGTCACCAATGTTGCCTGGTTCCTGATCTCTGCGGTGGCGCTGGTCCGCATGCGGTCGGAGGAAGCTGCCGCCGAGCCGGCCGAGGTTGCGCATGTCCAGTACCCCGGCGTCCCGGACTCCACCGGCCAGCTGGCCGTCGTTGAGGCCTTCACCGATGCCCTGCCCGTGGTCGGTTCCGCACCCGTCCTGGCGGACGGGCCCCGGCTGGCCGTCTAGGCCAACGACGGCGGTCCGCGCCGCAGGCGCTTTAAGGTTCCCGCCCAAAAGACCTATTGACAGGACAAATTGTCTCTCATACCTTGTTAGAGCGCTCCATTATCAGGAGTGGCCTTTCAAAGGAGAGAACCCCCTGAGGCTTGGTGTCTACAACGCGATCCTGCATGACCGTCCACTGCCCGAGGCGCTGACGGTCATCGCCAACCTGGGCCTGACGGGAATCGAGATCAATACCGGCGGCTTCCTTCCCCCGGTGCACGTTCCCACCTTTGACCAGATCCTGGAAAGTGACGCGGCGCGTGATGACTACCTGGCGCTATTTGAAGGGACCGGCGTTTCCATTGCGGGGCTGAACTGCAACGGCAACCCGTTGCACCCCAATCCGGAGATCGGGGAGAAGCATGCCGGGGACATCCGCCGCTCCATCAGGCTGGCGCACCGACTGGGCCAGACCCGCGTGGTCACCATGTCCGGCCTGCCCGGCGGCGAGCCCGGGGCGACCGTTCCCAACTGGATTGTCAACGCCTGGAACTCGGCCGCACTGGACGTCCTGGACTACCAGTGGGAGATTGCGGCGGAGTTCTGGAAAGAGATCGACCAGCTGGCGCGCGAGCTTGAGGTCAAGGTGGCCCTTGAACTGCACCCGCAGAACCTGGTGTTCAACACCGCCGATGTCCGGAAGCTGATCGATCTCACGGGGGCCACCCACGTGGGCGTTGAGCTGGATGCCAGCCACCTCTTCTGGCAGCAGATGGACCCGGTGGCAGTGGTCCGCGAACTGGGCCCCCTGGTATTCCAGGCTGCCGCCAAGGACGTCCGCATCAACAAGGAAAATGCCGCACTGTACGGGGTCCTGGACAACAGCTTCCGCCGGCTGTCCCCGGACGAGAACCGTACCAACCTGGGCGGTGACGAATGGGCCAACGAATGGCCACGGCACTCCGCCTGGGACTTCGTGGCCCTGGGCCGCGGCCATGACACCGCCTACTGGACGGAGTTCCTGCGCGCCCTGCACGAAGTGGACCCGGAGATGCTGGTCAACATCGAGCACGAGGACGTTTCACTCGGCCGGATCGAGGGCCTTCAGGTAGCTGCGAAAGTCCTGCGTGACGCGGACGCGGCACTGCGGGAGTCGCTGGCCTCCACTTCGGCGTAGAAGGCCTGTTCTTCCCTGCGGTTACAACAGGGGATGGCTTTGCGCGTCCGGCTCGCCGGCGCGGACGGTGGCACGGTCCACGATGTCCTGGGCAACAGCGTAGACCTTGCGGTTTGTGTCCTGGCTCAGCTGGCTGATGAGCTCGTAGGCCTGGTCGGCGGTGACACCCGTGCGGCCCATCAGGACGCCCTTGGCCTGTTCAATGACCGCCCGGTTGAGCGCCGACGCCGCCACCGCCTCGGTGGCGAGCTGGTGCCGGTCCGTGTGGATTGACGTCGTGAGGTCCACCACCACGCCCCAGACGCCGATCGGGGTGTCTCCGTCCATGATGTAGTCGGCGGAGTAGAGCAGCTTGTGCTGGTGGTCCTTGCGGTCCCGGATGGACAGGTACATGGATGACGGTCCGCCCTGGGTGGACACATGGTCCCAGTAGGCCTGCACCCTTGGCCGGTCTTCGGGCTCGACGTGGGGAAGCACCATCTCCATGGTCGGGACCACCTCGCCCCGTTCGTACCCGTAGATGCGGTACAGCCCGTCCGACCAGCGGAAGACGCCGTCCGCGAAGTAGTACTCAACGAATCCGGTGGGGCAGTTGAGGAAATCAGTGTGCTGGACGTTACCCTGCGCGGAATCTGGGTGCCTGCTGCTTGGTTTCAATAAAGGGCCGTTCGACGTGCTGTAGCCCGGCTCCCCTGCGCCCAGGCCTGAAAACACCAGAATATAGCAGAGCTCCCGCGGTCTGGACCGCAGGCCTGGGCGGGTCAGGCAGCGCCGTTCAGCAGGGCCAGGCGAACAGCGGACTCAGTGCGGAGACTCCTCCGGGGAGGCGGTGCCCAGGGTGGCGATCGCCTGCCGCACCACGGCCAGGTCCAGATCGCCAAGGCCCTGCGCCACCAGTTCCGCGTACAGGTCGACGCCGGCGGAAGCCATGGGTGTGGCGGTGCGGGCAGTTGCGGCGCTTTCCAGCACGAAGGACAGGTCCTTGTGCATGAACTTCGCCGGCCCTGTCGGCGTGTAATCCTTTGCCGCGAGCCGGGGGCCCACCACCTCCAGCACCCTGCTGGCGGCGAGGCCGCCGGACAGGACCTCAAAGAGGGCTTCCACATCCAGCCCGGAGCGTTCCGCAAGCTCGGCAGCCTCGGCGAGTGCCGCCGTCGTGGTTCCCACGATCAGTTGGTTGCACGCCTTGGCCAGCGAGCCGGCACCCAGGTCACCCAGCCGGCGGACGGAGGTCCCCATTGCCTCCAAAGCCGGGAGGGCCCGGCTGAAGTCTTCCGGTGAACCGCCGGCCATGATGGCGAGGGTTCCCCGCTGCGCGCCGACCGTGCCGCCGCTGACCGGGGCATCAAGCACCGAGGCGCTTCCGCCGCTGGCATCCGCAACGGCGAGCCCGAAGGCCCGCACCGCAACCGGCGACACGCTGCTCATCACCACAACGAGTGTTCCCGGTGCGGGCGGCGCCGCCCGCCACGCCTCCAGGAGCCCCGCCGCAGCCTCTTCAATGAAGGGGAGATCGGGGAGCATGAAGATGATGACGGGCTCGTCCCGAAGGTCCGCAACGTGGCTGGCGGCGTTCCCGCCCAGCGCCTCGAGGTCGCGGACGGCGCCGGGGGAGCGGTTCCAGCCCGTGACGTTCCACCCTGCCGTGAGCAGGTTGGCGGCCATCGGCGCTCCCATCAGCCCCAGCCCGACGAACCCCGCACTTTTGGGCGCAGGGTCCGTCGGGGCGGCGTTGCCGATGGTCACTTGGCGTCCTCCACGAGCACCAGGTCGCGGCCGTTGGTTTCCGGGGTGAAGAAGGTGGTGGCGAACGAGATAGCCGCCAGGACCAGGGAGTAGAGCGCGGGTACCAGCCAGGAGTGGTTGGTGGCCGCCAGCAGCGCGACGCCGATCATCGGGGCGAAGCCGCCGGCGAGCACGGCCGAAAGTTCACGGCTCAGGGCCACGCCGGTGAAGCGGTGCTGCGAGCCGAAGAGTTCCGGGAGCAGGGCGCACTGCGGGCCAAGCATGGACTGCACGCCCAGGGCGATGCCCACCACCATGACCACCCAGACCAGGGCCACGTTGCCGAGCGTCACCAGGTAGAACGCCGGCAGGGCGATGACGGCCTGGAAGAGCGCGCCGTAGCGGTACACGGGAACCCGGCCAAAGCGGTCGGACAGGGCGCCGAAGGCAACAACCAGCACCGCTGCGAAGCCCGCGGCGATCAGCAGGCCGGTGGGGCCGATGAACTTGTCGCCGGGGAAGACGCCGGCCGGCATGCTGATGAAGGACACCAGCAGCGCGGAGTAGATGGACGAGTTGCCGTTCTCGCCCATGCGGAGGCCAATGCCCACCAGTACGTTCTTCTTGGAGTGCTTCCAGATCTGGCCCACCGGGTTCTTGACCACGGCCTTGTGCTTCTCCAGTTCCTGGAAGACCGGGGTCTCCTTGAGCCGGAGGCGGATGAAGACGGCAATCGCGATCAGGATGATGCTGGCCAGGAACGGAACGCGCCAGAGCCAGCCCTGCAGGACCTGCTTGTCCGCCAGGGCCATCAGGGCAAAGGTGCCGGCGCCCAGGAGGGTGCCCAGCTGGATGCCCACGAACGGCAGCGAAGCGAAGAAACCACGACGGCGGCGCGGGGCCACCTCGGAGATGAGGGTGGTGGCACCTGCCTGCTCGGCGCCGGCGCCCAGGCCCTGGAGGATGCGCAGCGTCACCAGGAGCACCGCCCCCAGCATTCCCGCCTGGTCGAAGGTGGGCAGGAGGCCGATGGCGCAGCTGGAGAGGCCCATCAGGCCGATGGTCAGGATGAGCACCATCTTGCGGCCGAAGCGGTCGCCGATGTGGCCGAAGACCACGCCGCCGAAGGGCCGTGCCGCGAATCCGACGCCGTACGTGGCGAAGGAGGCGATAACGGCTCCGCTCTCGCCCAGCGGGGCGAAGAACAGTGGTCCGAAGATCAGGGCCGAGGCCAGGCCGTAGATGTAGAAGTCGTAGTACTCCAGGGCGGACCCTACGGAGCTGGCAAGTGTTGCCCTTCGCAGCTGGTCCGGATCGACGACGGCGCCGTCCGTGGTGGCCTGCGGTGAGTTAGTACGAGTTGTCACGAAAACTCCCTCTAATGCACTCCAGGCCCCCGTTGGCCTGGTGGGATAGCGGCAACACCTGTTGTGTCGATCACTATGCTGAACACAATACAGCAAGCTGAACAACTGGCAACAGTTTTTGGTTTTGAGTTACGGAAAGCCGCTGGGCCGGCCCGGGCCTAGCCCATCGGGTTGCCCAAGGAGTGGGCCAGTTCCTGCAGTTCCTTGACCATTTGGGAGCCCTGCTCCGGCGTGTAAGTGGCCTTGAGGGCTGTCACGGACAGGCCCAGGCTGGGACCGTGGGCGCCGCGGGTGGGGACAGAGACGGCGAGGCACACCACGCCGGTGGTGGATTCCTCGTCCTCGAAGGCAAAGCCCTGCTCGCGGATCTCCTTCAGCTGCGCCTTCAGTTCCGCGCTGGTGCGCAGGGATTTGGGGGTGAGCACCGGCAGTTCGGCGTCATCCGGGAACATTTCCTCCAGGTCATGGTCACGCAGCCGCGCGATCAGGGCCTTGCCCACGGCGCACAGGGACACCGGCATCTTGTCGCCGATGTTGGACGTGAGCCGCACGGCGGGGTGGCCCTCATACCGGGCCAGGTAAATGACGTTGGTGCCATCCAGCATGGCGATCCGCACCGTTTCGCGGGACAGGACGGAGGCCTGCTCGCAGTAGCGGTAGAACTCCTGTACCTCGTCCATCCGGCCGAGATACGCGGCGCCCAGTTCCACCAGCTTGCGGCCCAGCGTGAACTCCGAGCCCTGCCGGCTGATCAGGCGGGCCTCCTCCAGCGCCAGCAGGAGGTTGGAGGTGGAGGACTTGGGGATTCCGACCTCGCGCGAGAGGTCACTCAGGGTGAGGCGGCCGGTGGCCGAGGCGGCAAGGGCATCCAGGACGGCTGCTGCCCGGGTGACGGCCGGCGCCGGCGAGGTGGCTCCCGCTTTGTCGGATGAAGCGGGGATGTGGGAATCGGCCATGATTCTCCTTAGGTCGCCAGGGCAGACTGCGGTTCCGTTCAGTCAACTGAACGCAATCCATCATAAGGGCCGCGTCGGCACCCTCCTCCCGTCAGGCCACGAGGCTGCTCAGGGTGCCGATGCCCTCCACGACGATGTCCACCCGGTCCCCGGGCTCGACGGGCACCACTGTGGCGGGTGCACCGGTCATCACCACATCCCCGGGTTCCAGGGTGAGCCAGGAAGTGACGTACACAAGGCAGTCCACCACTGTGGAGGGGAGGTTGAAGGTCCCGGAGGCGGCCTTCGCTGCTCCGTTAACGTAAACGTCGATGGACACCTTTTCGGGATCCGGGAGTTGGGTTTCTATCCACGGGCCCAGGGGCGTGTAGTTGACGCCTGACTTGCCTTGGAAATTCCGCTCGTCCACCGCGTTCTGGTCCACGTTGGTGACGTCGTTGACGCACGTGTAGCCCAGGACGTGCTCCAGGGCGTTCTCCACGGTCAGGCTGGCGGCTGTCCTGCCGATCACGACGGCGAGTTCACCCTCGGCATTGACCGTGCCTTTGCCGCGGACCGCGGTGATGGTGTCGCCGGGTCCGGCGACGGTGTGGACGGACTTGTGCCACGCCTGGATGGGCAGTGGGTGGTCGTTCAGGGTCCTGTTGTGGCCAATGCCCAGGACGACGGCGGGCGTCACCGGGGCGAGGAATGTTGCCTCGCTGTGGGTGGTGGCGCCGCCGGTGTAACGGAGGGTTTCCTCAAAGGGGTCGATGATGTGATGCCAGGTGCCGTCGCTTTCAACGGCGTGCTGCGGGCCTGCTGCTGTTTGGATTCTGGCGATGCGCACTTCTCTGCCCGTCCTAGTAGAAGTGGACCGTGTCCACGAGGTGGGGGAGGTCCCCGCCGTCGAGGAACGTCCGGAGGTTGCTGCAGAACCGTTCGGTGATGAGGCGGTTCTCGGCGGCGCTGAGGGCTGAGGTGTGCGGCGAGACCATGACCTTGGGATGGTTCCACAGGGGGCTGTCCTGCGGCAGTGGTTCCACGGCGAAGACGTCAAGGCAGGCGTAGCCCACCTGGCCGTTGTCCAGGGCCTCCAGCAGCGCCTCCTCGTCCACCACGGTTCCGCGGCCCACGTTGACGAAGGTGGTCCCGGGCTTCATGGCGGCGAACAGGTCCCGGTTGAACAGCTTTTCCGTGTAGGCGGTGCCGGGCAGGGTGTTGACGACGGCGTCTGCCGTGGCCAGGAGGGCGGGAAGCCCGGCGTTGTCCACCACCTGGTCGATTCCGTCGATGGGCTCCACGGTCCGCTTGGTGCCGCTGACCTTCATCCCCAGTGCCCGTGCGATCCGGGCGGTTTCCAGTCCGATTTCGCCGAGGCCGCTGATGACCAGGTTGGATCCATTGACCAGCCGGGTGGGGACCCGGAGGCTGGGCCAGGCCTTTGCAGCCTGGTCCTGGGCAAGTTCGGCGCTGCGCTTGAAGCCGTTGAGGATTCCCATCGCTGCGAACTCCGCGAGGGGCAGGGCGTGGACTCCGGCGGAGGTGGTGATCTTGAACTTCTGCAGGACGTCCTGGCTCAGGCCCGATGCCTTGACCGCTCCGCCCGCCCCGGCCGCCATCGCGTGGACCCACTCCAGCCGTGGGTTTTCCCGGGCGATGCGCGCCAGGCCGTCAGGACTCTCGTTGGGAAAGCCGTACAGCACGTCGGCACTGTTGAGCATTGCCCAGTAGCGCTCTTCCTGTTCAGCCGTCCGTTTGAAGGCCGGATCCCCTGCGTGGTCGGCCGGGAAGCGCTCCGGGGGCAGGAGGCCGGGCTCGTAAAGGACAGTGACGGTGGGGTCAACGGCGCGGATCTGGTCCACAAGCTCTGCTTCGAGCGGGACAGCGATGGCCACGGTCTTGGTGGAAGTCATGCGTACAGCATACTGGGTGATGTTCGACATATTGAACAACGGGCGATACATGGTTCTTTTACTGCGATTAGTTTTTCAACGAATGACATTAGCCTGCTCCCCCCGACGCTTCCTGGCTGATTCTTGGAAGTCATCGGGTTTGCCTGCAGTCAGGTGGGTCCGCGACGTCACTGTCACAACGTCTTAGGGAGCACGTTTTGGATTCAAAGGACCATGAAGACAGGCTTGTCATGCTGGGGGTCAACGGCGGACCTGTCATCGCGCCCGGCGAGGCCCAGCCCGCCCTCGCGCTTGTAGTCAACAACGCTGTCTACCTGGTGGATTGTGGGCTGGACAGTGCACGGCAGTTGGTCCACTCGGGGCTCGGCTTCGGCCCGGTTCGGAGCGTCTTTATTACCCACCATCACTTCGATCACACTTCGGGGCTGCCGGGGCTGCTGCTCCACGGGTGGACGGCCCGCCCGCCGCTGTCGTTCCTTGACCTGTGGGGACCGCCCGGGACCAAAGCCAAGGCAAGGAACCTCCTGGCCGGCTTCGAGGACGACATCTCCCTGTACCAGGCGGGTGGCGGTTTTGGCCCGTTTCCGGCGGTCGAAGGCCACGACGTCGAACTGCCTGCTGATGGCGCCATCACTCCCGTCATGGAGGATGAGAACGTGGTGGTGGCCGCAACCAGGGTGTTCCACGGTCCGGAAGTGGCGGACTCCTATGCGTACCGGTTCACCATTAAACGCACGGGCAAGGTGGTGGTCTTTTCCGGCGACACTGCCGCCCATGATGCAAACCTGATTGCCCTCGCCAAGGACTGCGACGTTCTGGTCCACGAGACACAGGACAACTCCGCGGTTGAGAGAATCGCTGCCGGTCTTCCCGGGCCGCAGGCCGCCGAATTGACCAAGCACTTGTTCGAAGCGCATTCCAGCGTCCTTGAACTGCCGGCCATATCCGCAGCTGCAGGGGCGGGGAAGCTCGTCCTGAGCCATTACACCCCCACCGTTCAGCCTCCGGACGTGTGGCTGGCCATGGTGCTGCCTGCGGCCGAAAAAGCGGGATACACCGGAGAAATTGTCGCTCCCGCGGCTTTGGACGTAATTCCCCTGTGACCTGCTGGTTTACCGGAACCCGGAGGTGTTTGACCCGGACAGGTTGAGTACGTCCTTCAGCATCGCCAGTGCCGCCCCCTTCGGGCTGGAGCGGCCGCCCTGGACGGTGATGTCCCCGGCGTCCGGGCACCTGAAGACCATGGCCTTTTCCGGTCCAGCAATGGCGAAAAGCGGGTCCCCCGGCGCCACGGCTTCCAAGCGGACCGTGACCATCATGGGTCGCTCCAGGGAGGCGGACGCCACGGCGCGTAAACGCAAGCCTTGCCCGGAGGCCTCCTGCGCCCTGGCGGCGGTGGAGGAGTCGATGGGCTCCGTGTCCACCGCAATGGTGGACACGTCCCAGTTCCAGAGAAGCCCGGCGATAAGCCGCACCTTTGTGGCCGCATCCTTCCCGGACAGGTCCGCGGAAGGGTCTGCCTCCGCGATGCCGCGGCGCTGCGCCTCCAGGACCGCGGGCTCCAGCCCGGCACCGCGGGACAGCTCATCGAGAATGAACGTGGATGTGCCGTTGGGGCAGGCCCGGACAGCGTTGCAGCCCATGCCCCGAAGCGCGACGCGGGCCATGTCCGCCGTGGGAAGCGCGGCGCCGGTGGCCCCCGAGATACGGATGTGGCTGCCGCCATCGACGGCGGCACGCTCAAGGTCCCGCCAGTGGCTCAGCACGTGGCTCTTGGTTGCTGTCACCACATCCACCCCACTCCGGAGGGCAGCAACCGCTTCCTCCAGGGCACGGGCGTGAGCGTCCGGTGCGGATGGCAGGGCCTGGACCAGGACAGTGGCGGCGGTCCGGGACAGCGTTTCCTCAATGGGCCCGATTTGGTCCCATGACGAACGGGCGGGCACAGCGGAACCCGGCGCAAGGAAGACTTCGGTCCTGTGACCGCGGATGGCAGCAAGCTGCAACAGGGGACCATGCTCCAGGACAGCATCGACGAAGGCGCGGCCCACGGCACCGAAGCCGGACAGAACCAGCCGCACAGGTTCCATCAACGGCACCTACTTCTTCGTCATCCTGTACCGCTCAATTTGCCGCAGCCGCCGCAGGAGGCTGTCGCGCCGCGGGTGCGGGACGGCGTCGGGATCTTCCGCGGTGAGGTCGATGTGCTTGGTGCCGTACTGCCAGAGGAGGAGGTCATCCAGGAGCCGGTCCGGGCCGGGGGAGTAGCGGTGGTCCAGGGCCTTGCGGACTTCCGTGATCTGGTTGGCGCTGAGCAGTCCGGCCAGTTGCATGGTCTGGTTGAGCCCATGCGCGGCGAGGAGCTCGGCAGCCCAGCCCCAGTCATCGTCCACCTTGCGGTCCACGTGCGGGAGCAGGGTCCGCCAGACGTCCCGGATCCGGTTGGGCGTCAGCGGGGCCGCGCCCTCGCCGTCCATGTCCCAGTAGCCGCGGACTTCCTCGTAGCTTTCGTGAAGGTCCGAGAAGGCCGTTTCCACGGTTTCCAGCATGGCGGCGGTGGCGGTGAACTGCCGGTCGAAGTGCGGCGTCCAGGCACGGGGGTCCTCGGCCTTGAACCGGATATCGTGCTCAATCTCGCTCCACGCGTGCGCGAAAATGGTGCGGATCTGGCACTCGAAAAAGTAGCTGCCGTTGGGCTGCAGGTCCGGGTTGAAGACCTGCTGGTACTCCTTGACGGCTTCGTTCTGGATGGTGCGCAGGATCAGGTGCCGGCTGGAATACCCGTAGGTGCCGGACTCGATGGAACCAATGTCCTTTTCCCGGTCGCCGCGGCAGTCGAAAAGCTGCCGCTGGCGCTTGATGATGTTGGCGACCTCGGCGTTCTCCGCCGGCAGCTTGGTGATCACCCGGATGCCCACCATGTCATTGAGCGTGCGGAACGGGTCCGGAAACTTCAGGAGCCTCCGCCCGCCCGGCTCCAGCGGCTCCTCGGTGCGCGAGATCTTTTCCTTGAAGGATTCCACGGTCTTGGTGCGGCCGGTAACGAACAGCGGGGTGACCTCACTGTCCTTCAGCATGTCCCGCAAAACCAGCAGGACATCACGGGTAACCAGCTTCAGGGCAGGCCGGACGCGCTCATAGATTTCCACGTTGTGCTGCACCGACTCACGCAGCGGTGCGTCCAGACTTTCCCAGTTACTCGGCATGGTCCCAGCTTACGGCCGGGGTCCGACAGGAGGCCTACGTTGCGGCGGCCGACGTGGAGCCGCGCACCACCAGCGAGGTCTCCAGGGTGACGCCGCCGGACCCCAGCGACTTCCCCTCCATGAGCCCGCGCAGCTGCTCCCCGGCCTTCTGGCCCAGGGCCGTGGCAGGCAGGTGCACACTGGTCAGGCCCGGATTGCTGGTGGCCGAATAGGGCAGGTCATCGAACCCGGCCACGGCCAGCTCCCCGGGAATCCGGATCCCTGCGACGCGCGCTTCCTGCAGCACCCCGTACGCGTGGGTATCGGTGGCGCAGGCGACGGCGGTTACTCCCGCGCGCTGCCAGTCCGGCCACGCTTCGGCGAACGCGCCCGCCGCCGCACCGACGTCGATGGTGGTGCTGATAATGCGCTCCGGGCTCACGGTGATGCCGCGCGAGGCGGCCTCCTCCAGGAACGCCGCGCGCCGGACCGCGAACGTCTCGGTGCCGGTCACGCTGTCCACGTAGGCAGCTTCCCTGTGCCCGGCGCCGGCCAGGTGCGCCGCCAGCTGGCGCGCCCCGCTGGCCACATCCAGGTTCACGGAGGGCGCGTAGGACTCCAGCCCCGGCGCATCAAGCAGGACAAGGGGCGACGGCGACGCGAGGTCATCGAGGAACCCGGCGTTGGGTGCGTCCACCAGCAGCCCTGCCGGCCGCAGGGACATCAGGCGCCGGACGTCGTCGGCCTCCGGAAATTCGCCGGCCTCCGTGACGGACAGCAGCAGCTGGTACTGCGGGCCCAGCGACTCCCGCACCCCGGCGATCACCTTGGCGAAGAACGGGTTGGAGATGTCCGGCGCCACCAGGATCACAATCGAGCTGACGCCCTTGGCCAGGGAGCTGCCGATCCCGTCCACCACGTACCCCAACTCCGCAATGGCCTCCCGCACCCGGGAAATGTTGTCCTCGGCCACGCGCCCGGCGGTCTTGCCATTGGCCACCAGCGACACCGTGGCCACCGAAACGCCGGCCCGCGCAGCGACCATCGCCGCCGTCACCCGCCGCGGCCGTGGCCGTTGCTGCTGCACCTGTTCCCCGGAATCCATACTTTGATCGTAGTAGTCCCCGCCGCGCACGGATTGCGAGCCCTGCAGGCCTCCACGGCCAGGCGGGCCGGCTTCCTTGTCCCATATGGCATCAAGCGTTTGACGTGCGCCAATGCTCCCCATCACGTTAAGCGCTTGACGTAGACCACAAAACCCTGCCATGATCACTCGCGGAATACTCAAGACCCCTGCCCGCAAGGCAGGCCCCAATGACGTGGAGCACCATCGTGGAACCTAATCCCCAAGCGAGCCAGCACCGGACGGGTTCAACAGAACCCCGGAAGATCATCCTGGACTGCGACCCCGGCCACGATGACGCCGTGGCCCTGCTGCTGGCACACGGCAACCCCAACATCGAACTGCTGGCCGTCACCACCGTCGTGGGCAACCAGACCCTCGAAAAAGTCACCCGCAACGCCCTGGCCGTCGGCACCATCGCCGGCATTACCGGCGTCCCCTTCGCCGCCGGCTGCCCCCGCCCGCTGGTCCGCAGCATCGAAACCGCACCGGACATCCACGGCGAGTCCGGCATGGACGGGCCCGCGCTCCCTGAGTCCACCATCGAGCTCGACCCGCGCCACGCCGTCGACCTCATCATCGACACCGTCATGGCGCACGAGCCCGGCAGCGTCACCCTGGTCCCCACCGCCGGCCTGACCAACATCGCCCTGGCCGCCCGCAAGGAACCGCGCATCGTGGAACGCGTCAAGGAAGTGGTCCTCATGGGCGGCGGCTACCACGTGGGCAACTGGAGCGCGGTGGCCGAGTTCAACATCATCATCGATCCCGAGGCCGCGCACATCGTCTTCAACGAAAAGTGGCCCGTGGTGATGGTGGGCCTGGACCTCACCCACCAGGCGCTGGCCACTCCGGACGTCGTGGAGAAGATCGCCGCCATCGGCACCGGGCCTGCGAAGTTCGTCACCGAGCTGATGGACTTCTTCGCCCACACCTACAAGGACGCCCAGGGCTTCGACTACCCGCCGGTCCACGATCCCTGCGCCGTCGCGTACGTGATCGACCCCAGCATCGTCAGCACCCGCAAGGTCCCCGTGAACATTGAACTCCAGGGCACGCTGACCCTGGGCATGACCGTGGCGGACTTCCGCGCCCCGGCCCCCGCCGACTGCCATACCAGCGTGGCCGTGGACCTGGACCACGCACGGTTCTGGGACCTCGTCACCGACGCGCTGGTCCGCATCGGCGAGCCCGGCACCGTACGCCCGGAAAGTGCCCAGCTCACCTCCGGAGGTGTCAAGTAGATGGCCACCGCAACCATGACTGAAACCAAGACCGGCCGCGGCAACATCGCCGCCCTCATGACCGCCCTGCTGGCCGCCTGCGTGGCGTTCCAGCTCAACGCCTCCATGCTCAGCCCCGCCCTGGTGACCATGGGCCAGGAACTCAAGGCGGACCAGGCCCTGATCGGGCTTTCCCAGACCTGGTTCTTCACTGCCGCCGCCCTGTTCTCCCTGTTCCTGCCGCGCCTGAGCGACATCATCGGCCGCAAGAAGGTACTGGTCGGCATGATGCTGCTCATGGCCGTGGGCTCCGTCATCGCCGCACTGGCCCCGGACATCACCTGGCTGTTCGTGGGCCGCATCATCCAGGGCGTCAGCGGCCCCACCGTCCCGCTCTGCCTGATCATGCTGCGCTCCGCCGTCAGTAACCCCCGCAAGTACGGCACCCTCATGGGCCTCATCACCGCAGTCAACGGCGGGGTGGCCGGCGTGGACTCCTTCGTGGGCGGTTACTTCGCCGAGCACTTCGGCTTCCGCAGCATCTTCTGGCTGATGGTGGTCCTGGCCCTCGCGGCCACCGCCCTCATCATGTTCCTCGCCACCGAGAGCAAGCCCGGCGCCGGCACCCGGATGGACTGGCGCGGCGTGTTCTTCATCGTGGTGGCCGTCGGCGCACTGCTGACCGCCCTGAACGAAGGCTCCAAGCTGGTGGCTGGCTTCTCCTCCGGCACGATGCTGCTGAGCCTGGCGCTGGTCCTGGTATCCGCCGTCGCGTTCTTCGCGTTCTGGCGCACCGAACAGCGCGCCGCCCAGCCCATGGTGGAAACGGTGCACCTGCGCCAGCGCGCCACCTGGGCCCCGCTGCTCACCACCACCCTGACCATGACCGGCATCTTCGCCGTCATCAACGGCATCGTGCCCGCCTACGTCCAGGCCGCCAGCCCGGGCTTCGGGGTGGGCCCCACCGAAATGTCGTTGATCATCCTCACCCCCTACGCCCTGCTGGGCTGGCTGGTGGGCCCGCTCAGCGGACGCCTCGCCCCTGTCCTCGGGTACACCAAGGTGCTGCGGATCGGGCTGCTGGGCAGCATCGCCGCGCTCGCCGTCATCGCGTTCCTGGGCCTGCACAGCCTGCCCATGATGATTGCCGGCACGGTCTTGCTGGGCATCATGTACGCCGGTACGGTCAACATCATGCTCAACGGACTCGGCGTCGTCCTCTCGCCCGCCGGCAACCCCGGCTTCCTCCCCGGCATGAACGCCGGCGCCTTCAACCTGGGCGCGGGCCTGAGCTTCCTCATCCTGCCTGCCGTCCTGGTGGCGACGTCCGCACTCGGCGACGCGACGGCGTCGTACCTGACCGTCGTGGTGGTCGGCCTGGCGCTGACCGTGGCAGCGTTCGCGGCGTCGCTGCTGATCCCCAAGCCGGTTGAGGCCGAGGTGGCCGCATGAGTGCTGCCGCTGCCGCTTCAGGCCGGATCGTCGTCGTCGGCTCCCTGAACGCCGACCTCACCATCTACTGCGAGCGGCTTCCGCAGCCCGGTGAGACGGTCCAGGGCAACGGTTTCGCCGTGAATCCCGGTGGCAAGAGCGCCAACCAGGCCGTGGCCGCGGCCCGGCTGGGCGGGCACGTCAGCCTGGTCGGCGCCGTGGGGGAGGACGCCAACGGCAACATGCTTGAGGCCTCGGTGGCTGGCGCAGGCGTGGACGTCAGCCACGTGCGCACCTCCAGCGAGCCCACCGGCGTCGCCGTAATCGCCGTGGACGCCCGAGGCGAGAACAACATCATCATCTCGGCCGGCGCCAACGGCACCCTGTCCCCGGCGGACGTGGCCGGAGCCGCGGACGTCCTGGAGGGCGCCGCCGTGGTGAGCCTCTGCCTGGAAGTCAGCATGGAGACGGTGCTGGCCGCCGCGCAGGCAGGGCACGACGCCGGCGCAACAGTGTTGCTGAACCTGTCGCCGTATGCGGAGATCCCGGCTGCTTTGGCCGGGTTGGCAGACGTCCTGCTGGTCAACGCGCACGAGGCCGCGCTGTTCCTGGCTTCTGACATTCCAGGGGCCGTCGCTGTTGGCTCGGACTGGGACGCGGTGCGCGAACGGTTCGCAGGCCACGGGATCCAGCAGGTGCTGGTGACACTGGGTTCGCAGGGGTCCGTGGTGCTGGACTCGCTCGCTGCACCCGGCGCCCGGGTGACCCGTGTCCAGCCCACCACGGTGGGCGCCGTGGACACCACCGGGGCCGGGGACGCTTTCACCGGTGCCGTTGCGGTCCGGCTGGCGGCGGGCGATGCGCTCGCGGAAGCCGCCGCATTCGCCTCCGTTGCCGCGGCGTTGGCCACCACCCGCAAGGGGACGCAGGCGGCGTATCCGGAAGCGGCCGACGTCGAACGCCGCCTCAGTACCGCCTAGACCCGCCTTCACCCCCCATCGATTGCTCCCCACCGGCATAAAACCCCCGTCGATTGCTCCGTACTTGTCGTTTTCGCGCCCCAAAACGGCGTTTACGGAGCAATCGATTCCGGCAGGGTGAGGCCGGTGTGCTCCGCGAGCCGGGCCAGCAGCGCGTCCTGGAACCGCGGATCAGTGGCAGCCGGGTGCGGGGCCTGCAGGCGCTGGTGGTACCAGTAGCCGCCGCTGGCCAGGGCGGCCGGATCATCACTGGTGGCCAGCCATTCCTGGGTGCGGTGGCCCAGTTCCAGGCTGTCCGGGGCAGACCGCCCGCCCATCCGGGTGGGCACCCAGCCGGGATCCACCGCGTTGCTGGCGACGCCCGGCACCAGCCTGGCCACGGCTGCCGACAGCGCAGTGACGTGCAGCTTGGTGGTGGAGTAGGAGGCCGTCGTCGTGCGTTCTAACCAGTCCAGGCCGTCCAGGCCGGTGTCGCCGCCCCGGTGCATGCCGCTGCTCAGGTAGATGAGCCGACGGGGGCCGGGAATGAGGGCGGTGAGCACGTACGGGGCCACCACGTTCACCGGAACCAGCGCCGCGCCGCTCAGGACGCCGGCATTGTGGATGACGGCGTCGATGCCGCCGATTCCGTTGGCGTCCTCAGCGATCTTCCGGACGTCCGCCAGGATGGCCAGGTCCCCGACAACACTCTGCGCCCCGCGGTCCAGCAGGTGCTGGACTGCGGGGATCCGCCTCAGGGACCGCGCGTGCACGATCACCTCGTGGCCGTCCCGCAACAGCGTGTCCGCCGCCGCGAGGCCAAGTCCGTCGGTGGATCCGGTGATGAAGATGCGTGCCATGTCCGGCCTTCTTTCGCTCGTCGTCGCCCTGCCGCTACCGCCTGGTGCTGCCGGATGCCACGCGGACCGCCTCTTCGGAGAAGACCTGGTCTACGGCGCCCGGAGCAAAGATCTTCCGCATGACCAGGGTAGCGAGCCCCGAACAGGCAGCCTGGTCCTCCGGATGCCCTGTTTCCACCACCAGGCCCTCGCCGATGCGGTCCACCACATCGGCGAGAACGCGCTCTCCCACCTGCGCTGCGAAAAAGTCCAGGGAACCCAGGTCGCCGCCCAGGACCAGCCGGTCCGGGTTGAGCGTTGTGACGGTGGCGGCCAGGGCGCTGCCCAGCACCTCCGCTGCCGACTCAACGGCGCCGAGCACGGCCGGGTCGCCGGCCCCGGCGGCGGCGCGGATGTCAGCCATATTCCTGAAGCCCCGGCCGCTGAGCTTTTCGCTGAGTGCCCTGCCGGAACTGTAGGCGGCGAGGCAGCCGCGGCGGCCGCACCGGCAGAGCGGGCCGTCCGGGGTCATGCGGATGTGCCCGATGTCCCCCGCCGCGCCGTGGGCGCCCCGCAGGATGGAGCCTTCCACCACAATGCCGCAGCCAATGCCGGTGCCCACTTTCACGTAGACCACGGTTTCGGCATCGCTCCTGCGCTCACCCAGGCCGGCCGCCCTGGCATCATTTTCGACGACGAGGGGCAGGTCCCAGGATGCGGTGACCGCTTGCACCACGGAGTCGTCTGCCCAGCCGGGGAGGGTGGTGGGGTGCCGGACGTGCCCGGTGTCAGCCTCCACGGGGGCCGGAAGGCTGACACCGATGCCGAGCAGGGTCTCGTTCTTTCCCTGGGCCAGCAGCTCCTGCCCTTCCCGGATCAACGGACCCAGCACGGACTCGGCGGGAGCGCTGACATCGAGGGTCTTCGTGAAGGAGCGCAGCTGCCGGCCGGTGGTGTCGGCGATGCTTACCGTTCCGTGGGTCTGGCCCAAGGTGATGGCCAGGACCACCCTGCCCCGGTCTTCGAACCGGATCTTCCGCGACGGGCGGCCCCCGGTGGACCCCAGCGGTTCGGCTTCGTAAATGTAGCCCCGCCGCGTCAGGGTATCCAGCCGTTCATACAGGGTGGCACGCGACATCCCGGTGGTGGAAAGGAGCTGCTGCCGCGACAGCCCATCCGCGGCGCGGATCAGCTCCAGCAGGTGTCCGTGCGACGTCGCCCCAACCAGTCCCGCAGGCACTCTTTCAACCGTCACTCCGGCCCCCTTTCCCGGTTTCCCAGCCTACTTCCCCGGACGGTTCTCCTGGGCCGGCCCCACCCACTCAAGCGCCGCAGCCGCGGTCCAGGCCTGTGCGAGGCTTCCCAGGGGCTCGCCGGTGAAAGGCTCGTAGTACTCGCCGAACTGCAGGTCGGAAAGCTGTTCAAGGGACGCCGACCTGAGCGCGTCGACCAGGGCGGTTTCGCCGTCGCGGGCACAGGCCCAGCCAAGCAGCAGGTTGAGGAAGGGCCACACCGGTCCGCGCCAGTAGGTCCGCGGCCGGAAGGCCTCACTGGCCGGAGAGGTGGAGGGCGGCAGGGCGAACCGAAGGCCCGGGAACCCCATCCACCGCGGTCCGAGCAGAAGCTCCCGCTGGGCTGCGAGAAGGGCGGGGTCGCCGCCGGCGACGAGGGGAGCGAAGCCCGAGACAGTTTCGGTGCCGATCCACTCCCGGGCCAGCACATCGTAATCGCGCGCCAGCCCTGTGGCCGGGTCCACGGTTGAGGCAACGCCCTCCCGGAAGCGGGTGGCCATGCTTCTGAGTTCTTCGGCGTCCTGGTCCCGCCCGATTTCCGCAGCAAGTCCTGCGAGTACGTCGCTGGAGGCCGCCATGATGGCGGAGAAGAAGACGTCGCGGACACGGAAATCCACGGCGTCCTGCACGGCGGCATCGTCGAACCTGACCTCCGCCATTTGCTGGACCAGCCACAGGTACTTGGTGTATTCGGCGTCGTCGGGCCGTTCGCTGGCGTCCGCGACGTGCAGGACGTCGCGGCGGGTGAAGGGCGGCACGGTTCCCGGCACGATCCGCGAGTAGGGGCCGTCCCAGCGGGGGGAGTTGTCGAAGCCCGACTCCCAGCCGTGGTGGATTTCAACAAGTCCCACGCCGTCGGGGTCCCGGACGGTGGCCAGCCACCGGTGCCACGCCAGCCAGCCGTCAAAAGATTCGGCCAGGAACGCCTCGGCCACCTCCTGGTCCGCGCCGCCGTTTTCCCGTCCGCGGTCCACGATGTGGCGCAGGGCGATGGCGTGGACCGGCGGTTGGCAGATGCCGCTGCTTTTGATGCCTTCCGGCAGCGCCGCGGCGCCCGCCGTTCCCCACCGGTCGAAGCCCGGGAAGTAGCCGGTGTGGTTGTCACTGAAGACGATGTGCGGAATCATCCCCGTGGACCACTGCGCTTTGAGGAGGCTGCGCAGCTCCGTCACGGCACGGGGAACGCTGGTCCGGGCCAGGCCGATGGCAACGAACGCCGCGTCCCAGCTCCACATATGGGGGTACAGGTTGGGGGCGGCACTGGTCATGGTGCCCAGGTCATTTACCTTCAACACTTCAGTGGCGGCTGAGCGCAGTTCTTCCATGGACAGGGAACGGGTCGGGTTCATGAGGCCTCCAGTGCCATTGACGTTTCGCGGTCATAGACGCGCATGGTGTTCGGGGCGAAGCCCAGCCAGATGGTCTGGTGGGGTGCCGTCTTGAAGGTGGGGGTTGCCTGCACCTTGAGGGTGTGTCCGTCGACCTCAACGGTGAGCAGGATGGTGGATCCCATCGGCTCCACCACCAGGACCGTAGCGGCCACATCGCCGGAAGACCGGGTGCTGCTAACCGTCACGTTTTCGGCGCGGACCCCAAGGAGGACGTCCTTGCCCGCGAAGGAACGCAGGATGGACGGGGCCATGAGCCGCTGTTCGCCCAGGACCAGCGTGCCGCCGTCGTGGCTGACTGCTGCGTCCAGGAAGTTCATCGGCGGGGAACCGATGAAGCCGCCCACGAACCGGTCGGCGGGTGCGTCGTAGACGTCCAGCGGGTCACCCAGCTGCGCGATCCGGCCCTTCCGCATCACCGCGACCTGGTCTCCGAGGGAAAGTGCCTCGCTTTGGTCGTGCGTGACGTAGACCGTGGTGGTCCCGAGGTCCTGGACGATCTTCTTGAGCTCGGACCGGAAGGTCAGGCGCAGCAGGGCGTCGAGGTTGGACAGCGGTTCATCCATCAGCAGGACGTCGGCGTCCATGACGATTGCACGCGCCACGGCGACCCGCTGCCGCTGGCCACCCGAGAGGTTGGCCGGCAGGCGGTCCAGGTAGGGGCCCAGTTGGAGGAGATCTGCTGCCCACTGGACCTTGCGTTCGATCTCGTCGGCAGGAACCTTCGCCATCCGCAGCCCAAATCCGATGTTGTACCGGACCTTCCGGTGCGGGAACACGGCGTAGGACTGGAACACCATGGACAGGTTGCGTTTGTTGGGCGGCAGGTAGGTGACGTCGCGGCCGCCGATGGAGATGGAGCCGGAGTCCGGCAGTTCAAGTCCGGCGATCATCCGGAGCAGGGTGGTCTTTCCGCAGCCGGAAGGGCCAAGGAGGACGGTGAATTCACCGTCGGGGATGGACAGGGACACGTCATCCGTCGCGCGTTCGGATCCGCCCGGATAGGTCTTGACGAGGTTGGAGATTTGGATGTCAGCCACGATCGGCTCCTTCAAAAAAATGGTGGTGAGCGGGGGAGGGGCCTAGCGGATGGTTGAGCCCCACATGTTGGTGAGGTACCGGCGCATCAGGGCGATGAAGATGATGGACGGGATGACCAGGGCAAAGCCCCCGGCGAACCTGTAGGCCAGCGGTGAGTCTGACAGCGAGCTGAGGACCTGCGCGGGCAGGGTGCGGTGGTCGAGGGTGAGGATTGACGCGCCCAGCACTTCATTCCAGGACATGACGAACGTGAAGATCGACGCCGCGGCGAGGCCCGGCAGTGCCATGGGCAGCACCACCCTGCCGAACGCCCCCAGCGGTGAGCAACCAAACAGGCGGGCAGCTTCCTCAACATCAACGGGGACGCTGAGGAACACGCTGGCCGAGATCAGGATGGTGGTGGGCAGCGCCAAGGCCGTGTGGAGCAGGATGACGGCGTAGGTCGTGTCGTAGATGTCCACGGTGAGGAAGAGCCGGGCCAGGGGGACGGACAGCACCACGATGGGCAGGGCGCGGGTGAACAGCAGGAACAGCTGGTAGGGGTCCTTGCCGGGGAAAGTGAACCTGGCCAGGGCGTACCCTGCAGGGACTCCGATCAGTGCCGACAGCAGGAGTGTGCCGGCGCCAACAATCAGCGAGTTGCCCAGGGCTCCGAAGATTCCCGTGGAGCCGAGGAAAGCGTTGAGCGTGTCCACGGAAACGTTCGTGGGAAGGAGCGACAACGGAAACTCGTTGAACGATTCCCGGGTGGAAAGCGCCGCAAGCGAGATCAGGTAGATGGGAATCAGCATGAAAAGCGAGACGGCGATGCATGCGGTCTGCAGCAGGACCCGGTTCCGCTTTCTCCGGGCGATGGGGGTGGTGTCCACAGTGGTGCTCATCGGAGCCCTCCCTGGTTCTTGTCGCGGAGGGCCCGCAGGTAGAAGATCGATGTCAGCATGGACACGACGAGGATGACGAGTGCCAGCGCCGCAGCGACGTTGGGGTTCTGCAGCCCGGTGTACCAGCGGTAGGTTTCACCCACCACCAGGGGAAAGTTCTGGCCCGTGAGCGCCTGCGCCACCGCAAAGGTCTGGAACGCAAGGATGGTCCGCAGGATCAGTGCCACCTGGAGGCTCGGCTTCAGCAGCGGCAATGTGACGTGCCGGAGGCGCTGCCAGAACGTGGCGCCGAAGACCTGCGCGGCCTCGTCGTAGTCCTTGGGGATGCCCTGGAGCCCCGCCACCACGATGATGAGCACCAGGGAGGTTGCGCGCCAAAGTTCGGCGATCAGGACGCAGATGAACATGCTGGTCTGGTTGTCGTACGCCAGCCAGGAGGTGCCCTGCAGTCCGAACCAGGAAAGGACCGAGTTCAGGTACCCGCGGTCGTTGAAGATTGCGAGCCAGACCAGGCCGGCCGCCAGGTCGCTGAGCGCCAGCGGTATGGCCCAGACAAAGAAGTGGACTTTGTGAAGCCGGGGGTTGCTCCGCAGCATCAGGGCCATGGCGATGGCAAGGGCGAACTGCAGCGGGATCATCACCACGATCAGCAACAGCGTGTTGCGTACCGCCGGCCAGAAGTATGGGTCCTGCACCATGCGGTTGACGAACTCAAAGGTGAAACCCTGGTCATTCCTGAAGGCCTGCAGGACGCCCTGGATGACGGGCCATCCCAGCAGCAGCGCCATGAATATCACCGAGGGGGCTATCAGCAGGACGGCCGGCGGTATCCTGCGCCGGCGTGGCGGCGCAACAGTTGCCGCGGGGGTGGGGGGTGCCTCTACGGCCATTACGCTACCTCGCACTTCGTGGAAACCGGATCGGGCGCCCAGCAGGGAACATTCAAGCCCTTCAG
Organism: Pseudarthrobacter sp. 902506025; assembly: GCF_040702325.1. Classification (NCBI taxonomy): domain Bacteria; kingdom Bacillati; phylum Actinomycetota; class Actinomycetes; order Micrococcales; family Micrococcaceae; genus Pseudarthrobacter; species Pseudarthrobacter sp. 902506025. The sequence continues at coordinate 204,449 of NZ_JBFBKW010000004.1, read as the reverse complement.
GATGGTGTTCAACTGCGTCGCCTGCGTATCGAGGACCTGCTGGATGGGCCGGGTTTCCAGGCAGATCTGCTGGAAACAGTTCTTGAAAATCTGCGACACTTCGCCCTCTTTGGCGCCGAGGCCCACCGGGGGAAGGGCCAGGAGGGCGCCGGCAGACCGCTGCTGGCGGCGGACTGCGGCAGCTTCGAGCGCAATAGCGCCGGTCAAGTCGGAGGGAAGCTCCGTTTGGACCACCGGGAAGAAGGCGTTGCTGCGCAGGGTCTCGATCTGGGACGCGGGTTCGGTCAGGGCGCGGATGGCCTTTTCGGCGAGGTCGCGGTCCTTGCCATTTTTTGGCAGGGCCATCCCGGCGATGATCAGCATGTAGCCGCGGCCCTTGGGCCCTCGTGGTGCGGGGACCATGAGCCAGTCGTCGGGCTTGTCAGCAGGGGCATGGACCAGGCGGGCCACGTGGTCCCAGGCGACCAGGACCTCGCCTCGCGCCAAGGGTTCCTGCATGTAGTCATAGTTGGTGGATGCCGGTGCCATCGCGGACCACAGCTCCTGCATGTAGTCCCAGCCGGCTGCGGCATCCTGGTTCCGGAACGTGGTGATCTGCCCGCCGGTGAAGCTGGGCAGCAGGAAACCCTGGTAGAAGCGGTGGTGCAGGCCTTTGGGTCCGGCGGGCATCCCGAAGACGGGCCGGCCAGCTCCCTGTTTAGCCGCCTTGGCCCATGCGAGGTAGCCCTCGTAGGTAAGGTCGTTGACGTCCACCCCCGGGGGCAGCCACTCCAGGGCCTTCTTGTTCACCGCCACCACGTAGGTTGCCTGCATCCAGGGGACATACCGCGAGGTGGAACCGCCCACCTTGGTCAGCTCGAGCATCTCCTTCGTGAAGCCGCGCCCTGACAGGTCCCTGAGGAGGCCATCGACATCCTCCAGGGAGTCGGCCAGCGGAGCGAGCTCACCGTGAAGTCCGCCCAGGAGCGAGGTCTTCACGTTGCCGGCGCTCGCCTGGGAGGTGACCGTGGAGGCGAAGACGCCGGGGTCCACGGAGTTGTAGGCGGTGGGGACTTTCGCGAATTTCTTGAGGACTGCCTCGTACCGCTGCTTTTCCTCCACGGGCGTGAACTGGGTGGAGAGGAAGCCCACGGTTCCCTGGCCGGCTGCTGCGCCGCTGGTATCAAAACCTGCACAGGATGCGAGGAAAGGGGCCGACATGGCCGTTCCCAGTCCGGCCAAAAGGAGGCTCCTGCGGGAAACGGGCCCTCGCTGGGGATGAAATTTCGGGTCGTTCATTGAATGCTCCGATCGAGTGTGCGCCACTGCACAAACTTTCGTTTAAGCATTAGACATAAGTCGGGGGGGTGTCAACCCTTCGGTTCGAACGCCAATTGATAGAAAGGGTTCACCACGACAGCGGAAGGCGGCCCGGCGCACGCCGGGCCGCCTTCTGTGCGGACTCATCCAAGCCGGCCCCGTACCGGAGCCAAGTGGAGGTCAAAGGTGGGTTCAGCTCAGCCGCGCTTCCGGCCCAGGATCAGCGCCAGCAGGCCTCCGAAGACCAGAAAGAGCACACCCACCACCAGCAGCCCGGTGTTGATGCCGGTGTCGGCCGGGGGCGTGGACCCGGAGGCGGTGGCCCCTGCCGGCGCGGCGCCCCCGGCGGCTGCGGCCGTGTGGGCGGTGTGGGCACTGCGGCCGGAGGGCTGGGGCACGGAAGAAACCGTGCCGCCCAGGAAGGGGGCGGCGGTGTGGGTGGCGGGAATCGTGGCCGGCGTTGCCGGCGTGGTGCCGGCGGCATGGGCGGCTACGCCGTTGGAGGCCAGAAGGCCGCCTGCGATCACGGCGCTGAGCAGGCATCCACGGATAGTGCGGTGCATCATTTGGAAGTTCTCCTGAAGGTTGGATCGGGCCTACTGCTTAGCCCGGGACTGGCTCATTCCGCGTTGGGGCGCGGAGGGGCCTCAACTAGTCAGGAAAGGAGCCGGGGTAGAAGGACACACCGTCCGGGGCAGTGGGCAGACCGCCCTGGACGGCGGCTGAGCCGGCCGCCGGGATCTGCAGGTTATGGGCGTCCAGCCAGGCGGGCATGGCGGTGCCATTGCCGGACAGGCTGCTTCCGCCGGTGGCGCCGGGGACGCCCGGCAGCGGATCAGCCGGCCCGCGGGACGGCGGCCTGTGCGGATCCGTCCCCGTCAGCAGCGGCTTCCCGGCGGACGGCTCCATCCGCGGGTCGCACGGCAGGCCGTTGCTGTGAAACTTCCCATGGGACAGCGGGATCTCGAGGAGGGGCCGGGCGGAAGCCGGCGCTGTGCCGCCTGCCCCAACTTCCAGTTCGGCCGGCCGGGCAGGCGCGGCATCACCCGCCTGCGGAATGTCGACACCCGAAGGAAGGGGTGCCATGGCCGTGGGCGGGGGTGCAGTGGGTGCCGCCAAAGGAACAGCGCCGATGACCGGCTCAAGGACCGGCGCAAGCGGCTCAAGGACCGCGCCGGCCACGGGAACAACGGCTCCTACCGTTTCGCCGGCCACGCCGTCCACAGTGCCAACGGCCGGATCCACCACTGCTGCCACGGCTCCTGCCGGTACCACGGTGCTGACCATCGGAACAGCCTGCACCACGTCATCGGCCACGGTGGAGACCTCCTCCACGGCCGGGCGGAGGGGTGGCAATGCATAAGGTGACGGGGTCGCCGGGGCGCTTGCCGGTCCGGATTCCACTGGTTCCAGGACGTCCCCGGCGCGGTGAGTGAGGGTGGCGGCAGCCGATGCCAGCGCGGACCGGGCGGCTCCGGGAAGCGGGTCGCCGGGAGCGGAGGTATCAGCGGATGCACCCGCGGCGGACAAAACGATCCACGATGCGGCTGCCGCCACCGCGAGCAAGAGGGGTCGCAGGAACGTCCAGGCAGCCAGTCTTGACTTCACCTAGTACGCCTCCCCCCAGAGTTACCTGCAAACAATGCTGCCCACCATAAGCACAGCCGTGCAGCAGAGTCCAACCACCTGGGGAACGCCATGAACACCAGGCGGTCACATGTTTGCCCTGCTCAGGCCGCGTCGGTCGGGGCGGCCCGGTGGTCAATGTCCGCGGTCAGGGTGTCAATACGGTCCATGGCTTCACTGAGTTTCTCGACGGCGGCCCACAGGTCCGGCTGCTGCTGGCGGACCTGTTCCAGGGTGGCCCCGGCGGAGCGGAGGGATCCGAGGTCGAAACTGACATTGGTGCGGGCGCCGGCCACTGCCGCACGGAGGGCGCCGAACGCGACCACGACATCTGCGACCAGTGCCCGGTTGCCGTTGGTGGCCAGCCAGGCGAGGTCGTCGATTGCCTGGATGGCCCGCTCGCCAAGGACAGCAGAGGATGCTGCGGCTTCCAGCGACGCGCGGCGGATTGCCTCGTCCCGTTCCGGGCCCGGTTCCAGCCGGAAGGCGGCGCCGAAGGCTTTGGAGGCGGACGCGTCGTCATCAGCCAGCTTCAGGGCTTCCCGGCGCAGCGCCCGGGCCCGCGCCCGTATCCCGGCCGGCTCCCCGCCGTCGTCCTCCCCATTGCCGCTGTAGCCGGCGACCATCGACGTCAGCGATGCCGCCAGCGCCAGCATCAGGCCGGTCCCCGCGCCCCCGCCCGGCGAACCCGTGGACTCCGCCAGCGCGCGTGTCCACTCCTCAACAGTCGAATCCTGGGTGGTTACTTCAGCCTCTTCCATGCCAGGAACCGTGCCCATTAGGGCCACAGGCTAAACGGAAACAGCCGCAATGCCCGCGCTGGCCCAGTTATGGCGGCGGGACCCTGGAAAGTCCACGGTACCGCCGTCGTTAACCACCCCAAAAGTGGGCCAGTGTGACACTCACCCGCCCGCAGGCGCATGTAGTCTCGGCAAAGTGCAGCGGCATAGATACCAGTACGGCCAGGACCCCAGCCAGTGGGGCGAGCTTTTCCTGCCGGATCTTCCGGCCGGCAGCAAGCAGCGGGGCGTGGTGGTGGTGATCCACGGCGGCTACTGGCGCTCCACCTACGGCGCCGAACTGGGGGAGCCGCTGGCGAAGGACCTGGCGGAGCACGGCATGGCCGCCTGGAACCTGGAGTACCGCCGGGCGGGCAACGGCGGGGGCTGGCCGGAGACCTTCCAGGACATCCTTGCGGGCATCGACAAGCTTGCCGCGCTCGCAGGGCCGCACTCACTGGACCTGGACAAAGTGGTGGCGCTGGGACATTCGGCCGGCGGCCACTTGGCGGTATGGGCGGCGGGCAGGGACCGGCTGGATGGGCTTGGGACGGCGGAGGCCCGCCAGGTAAATAACACGAACGACGGCGTCCGCCTCACCGGGGTGGTCAGCCAGTCCGGGGTGCTGAACCTGGCCGACGCCGAAAGGCTGGGCCTCAGCAACGGCGCCGTGGGCAACCTGCTGGGCGGACCGTCGTCGGACTTCCCCGGACGCCACCGTGTGGCCGACCCGATGGCCGTGCTGCCGCTGGACCTTCCGGTCTACGCCGTCCACGCGACGGAAGACGACGACGTTCCCCTGGGCATGTCCACAACGTACGTGGAGGCCAGCCGTTCCGGAGCCGTCCCGGCACGGCTGATCACGGTGCCGGGGGACCACTTCGCGCTCATCGATCCCGCCGCGGAGGCCTATGTGACGTGCCGGGAACTGGTTGGAAAGCTGCTCGGCTGACACGAACTGCTGACGCCGGCCGGTTTCTGGCAGAGTATGACCATGCTCACAGTGATCGGCGAAGGCCTTGTTGACGTTGTCCAGCGCGCTTCCGGAATCGAGGCCCACGTGGGCGGAAGCCCCCTGAATGTCGCGGTGGGCCTGGCCCGGCTGGACCACCCGGTGCAGTTCATTGGCCGTTACGGCCGGGACGCGTACGGCGACTCGGTGGCTGCGCACCTGCGCGCCAGCTCGGTCATGCTGCCGGTGGCCCCGGACGAGCTGCCCACCAGCGTGGCCACTGCACTGATTGACGACGACGGCGCCGCCACCTACACGTTTGACCTCGCGTGGGAGCTGCCGCACCTGGCAGACCGGCTTGGCTTCATGCTGCAGGGAACCACCCTGCTGCACACCGGCTCCATTGCCACCATGCTGGCGCCCGGTGCCACCGAAGTGCTGGCCGCCGTCGAATACGCCCACCCGTCCGCCACCATCAGTTTCGATCCCAACTGCCGGCCCAGCATCATCACGGACGTGGACTTTGCCCGGCGCCAGGCGGAAAAGTTCGTCACGTTGTCCGACGTGGTGAAAGCGTCCGACGAGGACCTCGCCTGGCTTTATCCGGGACAGGATGTGCTGGATTCGGCCCGCAAGTGGCTGGCGCTCGGCGGGGAAGAAGGCCCTGCGATGGTGGTGGTCACCCGCGGTGCGGACGGGCCGTGGGGTGTGTGCCGGGCCGGCGAAGCCGCAATTCCTGCGCCCAGGGTGGAAGTGGCGGATACCGTGGGGGCCGGGGATTCCTTCATGGCGGCCCTGCTGTCCGGCCTGGTGGACCGGGAGCTGGACGGCGCCCAGAACCGGCAGGACCTGCGCGACCTTCCCGTCGAGGGACTCTCCGAACTCCTGGCACACGCCGCCCGCGCCGCCGCCGTCACGGTGTCCCGCCCGGGTGCCAACCCGCCGACCCGGGAGGAACTCCACGGGGCAGAAGCCACGGAGGGTTAGAAGGTCCTAGAGCTGCGGGACGCAGGGACCGCTGCCCAGCAGGGCCAGTCCGGCGAGGTCACCCGCAGCGAAGTTCCTGACGCCCACGTTTTCCGCATACATCAGTTGCGTCGGATCATTCACGTGGTCCAGGCCCAGCACGTGTGCCAGTTCGTGCATGATGATGGCGCGCACCTCCGCCGCGCCGTCCGGGCGGCTGGCGATGATGCCGGCAAGGTCAGGGGCATCAAGGCGCACCTGGCCGGCTTCGAGGACCAGCGGCTGCCCGGCGGCCTCCACGTAACCGCTCCCGCCAAGGCCGGCAACATTCCCGGCAAGGCCCGGCGTTTCCGCGGGCGTTGACCAGGCGATGAGTACCGGTACCCACCGCTTTCCGTAGCGGTCCGGCTGGAAAGCGGACCGGTCATCCGACGGCGCTTCCGTGGTGGGTCCGTCATAGACAAACTGCAGGCCGGAGGCCTGGGAGACTGCTGCCACTGCCTCCCGGACCAGGACATCGCCACCCGGCAGCGCGTTGTCCGGCCGGACAACGTAATGGACCGGGCGGCACGGATCGTACGCGACCAGCCGCTGGCCCTCTTTCGGCGACTCCTGCAGCACAAAGGCAGCGGAGCCCGTACTTGCGGGTGGCGTGCCCAGGGGTGCGGAGGCTGCCTCATGCCCCGGCGGCGGCATTTTCGCCCCGGGCAGGTAGGGGGCTGCGGCGGGAAGAACCACGCGGTCGAACAGTGTCGGCGCGAAGTACAGGCAGACCACCAGGGCGATCCCAAGGACTGTCCGCAACCGGATCGTCCCCAACGGGGCGGTCCGCTTCGACCGGAACCCTTCTTTTCCCGCCCTGCTCCGGAACTTCTTCCGCCGCCCTTGACCGGCTTCAGCACTGCGCCAGGGCGAAGGAGCCTCCGCCCGTCCGTACGCTTCATCGATGGCCCATTGCGGGATGCGTCCACTGGGGGAGCGCCGGACGTTTGGCGGCGCGAACCCGCCGGGCATGTCCCGATGAGACTTATCGTCATTCCCGAAGCCGTGCACCGGCACCCCCTGATTCCTGCCGCCCGCCGGCCAACCCTCCCAGCCTAGGGGCGGGCTGCCCGGCCTTGCCGCGGGAAAGGCGCAGGATTTGAGCAAGAAAGGCGGCCCCGGATGCAGGCCGCTCCGGGGCCGAAGTGGAGGCCCGAGGCCACATCGATTGCTCCGTAGACGCCGTTATGAGGGGTCAAAAGGGCGTTTACGGAGCAATCGATGAGGCTTTACTCCTTGCCGAGTCCTGCTGCCGGGGTCTTTCCGGTCGAGACGCTGTTGAGGGCGCGCAGGTCGAAGATGCCGGTGATGTCGGCCTGCTTGGTGGTGCCTGCGGTCACGCCGTCGGCCAGGAGCTTCTGGTAGGTTCCGGCCAGCGGGTCAACGGTGAAGACGATGTTCTTCAGGGAGCGGTCAATGACATCCGCCTTCAGTTCGGCGCCGGCTGCTTCCTTGAGGGCTGCATTGATGACGGTGGCCTTGTCGCCGGCTGAAGCGCTGTTGAGCCATTCGACCGACTTCGCGTGGCCCTTCAGGAGTGCCTTGACGGTGTCCGGGTGGTCTGCCGCGAACTTCTGGTTCACGATCAGGATGGTGGTGGGGAACTCGCCCGGCTTGCCGGACAGCGAACCGTCCCACAGGTCCTTTTCGTCCACCAGCACCTTCGCGCCGGCATTCAGCACCAGGCGTGACGCCCACGGCTCAGGCAACCACGCGCCGTCGAGCTTTCCGTCCTGGAACAGCTTGAGGGTCTGGGCGTTCTCCGTGGGGTTGATGGCCACGTCACCGCTGCCGTCCACCCCGGTCTTGTACCCCTGGGAGGAGAGCCAGGCGCGCAGGGCCACGTCCTGGGTGCCGCCCAGCTGCGGGGAGGCGAGCGTCTTGCCCCGGAGGTCGGCGGCGGAGGTGATGTCCGGCTTGACCACCAGCTGCGCCCCGCCGGCTGCGGCGCCGGCAATGATGTTGATCGACTGGCCCTGGCTCTTCACGAAGGAGTTGATGGCCGGGTTCGGCCCAATGTAGGTGGCGTCGATGGCCCCTGCGTTCAGGGCTTCGATTGCCGCTGGGCCGGCGTTGAACACCTGGGTGCTGAGTTTGGTGCTGCCGAGTTCATCCTTGATGAGGCCTTTGCTGACGCCCACGAGGGCCGGGGCATGCGTGACGTTTCCAAAGTAGCCGAGCTTCAGTTCGGCCGCGGGGTTGCCTGACGGGGCAGCCTCCTGCGAGGCTGCCGGTGTCCCGCTGTTCACGGCGGACGCGACGGCGGCGCCCCCACCGATGAGGGCCAGGACGGCTGCCGCGATTCCGATCTTCAGGCCGAGCGGGCGTGTGGGCTTGGCGGGCTGCCCGGCGACAATGCGGGTGGAGCCGTGCTGGTCTTCCGGACTCTTGTCCTGCTGGTTTGCCATGGGGAAATCCTTTGCTGGGGTGGATGCTGAGACGAGATTACGGAGCGCCCAGCGGCCCCACAATCGATCCCGTAGCGGGCGTTCACGCGGCGACGCGAACGCTCAACGCGGCGTAGTGCGGCGTCAAAAATCGTCGTGCGGGGACGCTGTTCGGAGGTCCGGTGGAGGAGGCCCTGTTCGACGCCGGGACGCAACGGCGGCCTTGGTTGCCATCAGTAGGTGCGGGCCGTGATTCGCGTGCTGCATTGTGGGTACGTGCACGGCATGGGGATTTTGTAAAACTAATCAAGGAGACTCTCATGTTGCTTTGGATTGCCATCATCATCGCCGTTCTCTGGCTTCTCGGATTGCTCGCGAACATTGGCGGCGGCCTGATCCACATTCTGTTGGTTGTCGCAGTGGTGGTCCTGATCTTCCACTTCGTCCGTGGCAGGTCCCGCGTCTAGCAACCCCGCGTCCCCGCCGCCGGCCCAGCGTCCGGCGGCGGGAACCGTCGGCTCCAGGCCGCCTTGCAGCCCCAGGCCGCCTTGAGCTCTTCAGGCGCCTGACCCCTCACGCCGCCTTGACCAGGGGAAGCTCGTCCCAGTGCGTTGTATAGCGGGGCGAGCGCATGTCACGTTTCATGGTCCAGTCCAGCCCGGATTTGATGCCCGCGTGCCCCAGCCCGATGGTGCCCCGCCCGAAGCGGCGGCTCACATCCTCAAGCAGCGGCCCGATGCCGCGTTCCTCATGCCGGTTCTCGAAGGGCTCCAGGGGCGGCTGGTTTCCCGTGGGCCGCAGGTCGGTGAGCATCAGCCCCGCCTTGGCGTATTTGAGCCCGTCCCGGATACTGGGCAGCAGCGCATGCGCCGCCCTGGTGAGCAGCAGCGGATCCGCCGTAGGCATGGGCAGCGGGACGCATACAGACGGGTACGCCTGCTCGTGGTCCCGGAAGGGGGACGTGGCAGCAAACGCCGTCAGGACCTTTGCCTGCAGCCCGTGCTTTGAGAGCCTGGCGCTCGCCTGCTGCCCGTAGATGCTGAGCACCTCCCGAAGCCCGGCGGCGGTGGTCACAGGGGTGGCGAAAGAGCGGGAAAAGATCAGCTGGTCGCGGCCGATGCGCTCTTCTTCCATTGGGATGCAGGGGGTGCCCCGCAGTTCCAGGACCGTGCGCATCAGCACCACCGAGAACTTATTCCTGATCATTACCGGATCCGCCCTGACAAGGTCCTGGACAGTGACGATGCCCAGCACATTGAGGCGCTTTGTGAGCCGCCCGGCAATGCCCCAGATCTCATTGACAGGAAGCCGGGACATCAAACCCTCCCGCACGTCAGCCGGAACGCATTCCCACAGGCAGACTCCGCCAAAGGCGGGATTGTTCTTGGCCCATTTATTGCAGAGTTTCGCCAGGGTTTTAGTGGGGGCGATGCCAACGCACACGGGAACCCCCACGTGCCGCCGGACTGCCTCTTTCATCCTCCGGCCAAGGGACAGCAGCTCGTCCGGGGTGCCCTTGACGCCCAGGAATGCCTCGTCGATGCTGTAGACCTCCAGCCAGGCCGAGTACCTGCCCAGCAGTTCCATTACGCGGGAGCTGATGTCGCCGTACAGCTCATAGTTGCTGGATTTTGCCACCAGGCCCCACTCCTTGGCCCGCGGCGCGAGTTTGAACCACGGTTCGCCGGTGGCGATGCCCAGTGCCTTCGCTTCCGGGGAACGGGTCACGGCGCAGCCGTCATTGTTGGAGAGCACCACCAGCGGCCGCCCTTCCAGGGAGGGGTCGAAGGCGCGCTCGGCGGAGGCGTAGAAGCAGTTGACGTCCACGTGCGCGATCTGCGGCATCTGCCGCATGTGGACGGGCTTAGCCATGCTGGTCCCCAAGCGCGGGCAGCTCAGACATGGTGCAGGCACCTGGTGGCAACGCCCCAGATGGTCAGCTCGGACAGTGCGGGCACGTGGATGTCCGGGTACTTGGGGTTCTCCGCCTGCAGCACCACGCCAGTGCGGGTGATGCGCAAGCGCTTGACCGTCAGTTCCCCGTCCAGGACGGCGATCACCACGGCCCCGTCCCTGGGCTCGAGGGCACGGTTGACGATCAGTTCGTCCCCGTCGCTGATGCCGGCACCCTCCATGGAATCCCCCGTCACCCGGACCACGAAGGTGCTGGTGATGTCCTTGATCAGGTGCGCGTTCAGGTCGATCCGGCCGTCGAAGTAGTCCTGTGCCGGCGACGGAAAGCCCGCCGCCACCGCGACCGGGGAAATCAGCACCGAGAACAACGAGGCGCCCGCGTCTATCACGCGGGGACCGACAATAACGCCCACAACACACCTTTATTCGAAAATATGTTCGATAGTTTCAGTGTAGCCCCGAGGGCTGACAACGGGCAGTCCCGCTCGGGGGACTAGACTCAGGCCACTGTCTGCTCTGGGGGGGGAAACGATGCGGTTGGTACGGCTTTGGTGGATTGCGGCGGCGATGACGCCGGGACTGGCGGGGTGCGCGTACAGCGAGGTACCCGAGGGGCAGGCTCCAGTGCCGTCGCCCCGGCCACCGCTGCCGCCCAGCCCGGCGCCGATCCGCGTGCTTCCGGGGTGGAAGACATGCGCCAGTGGTCCCAGGAGCAACTGCAGCCCAGGTTGCCCGGCGAGTTCGCCGGTTCCACCAGCTCGAACACCACGGTCAGCTTCGGATTCACTGGCGCGGAACCGGGTCGCTATGAGGTGCATTTCACCTGCGAGGGTCCGGTGACGGCAGAGGTTTCGCTTGCCAGCCAGGCCGGCGCCGAAGTCCTTCCCCCGCTGCAGGTCCCCTGTGACGGGAACATCTTCAAAACGCAGGTGGCGCTCGCCGTCCGGGGAGTGGACTTCGTCATGACTCCGGAAGGCGGAGCAGAGGGCCGTTACGCCTTCCGGCTGGTGCCGGCCTCCGCGAAGCCTCCCACCACGGTGCTGCCGGGAACGGATGGGCTGAAGGCCGTGGTCCGCTCCAGTCAGACGTCCGCAACGGGACCCGAGGTGGAGCTCAAGGGCCACATGGACAGGGACGGGGCCGGATGCGTCATCCTGCAGGCTGCCGACGGGAACGATTACACCCTGATCTTCCCCGAAGGAACCAGTTTCGACGCTGAAACGCTGGTAATGCCCGGCGGCCAGCGTCTTGCCGCCGGCGCCCCGGTAGTCCTCAAGGGCACCCGCGCCCCGGCCGATGAAAGCCTAAGCATGTGCCTGAACTACGCCCGGCTCCTGTCCGTGGAATCGGCGCACGGGAGCCAACCGCCCACGTAGACTTGCAGGATGCGGTTGGTAGCAAGCGATATTGACGGAACGATCCTCGGACACGACGGAAAAATCAGTGACCGCACCATCCGTGCCTTCCACGCCTGCCGGGATGCCGGCGTCGAACTGGTGTTTGTGACCGGCCGCCCGCCCCGCTGGCTGCACCCCCTGGAGGAACAGCTGGGCCACACCGGCCGGGTGATCTGCTCCAATGGTGCCGTCGTGTGGGATCTTGAAGCGGACCGCCTGGTCTCCGCCCGCACACTGGCCATCGAGACCGTCCTGGAAGCCCGCCGCATCATCAAGGGGCTCCGCCCGGCTGCGCTGTTCGCCGCGGAAACGCTCACCGGATTCCACCTGGAACCGGGCTTCATCGAAAACGAGTCCAGCGAACTTCTCGCCGAATTCACCCCGGCGCCGCTGAAGCAAACCCTCACGGACGATGACTCCGTGGTCAAGTTCCTCGCCATCGTCCGCGACGGCACTCCGGACGACTTCCTCGCCGAGGTGGCGCCCGCCGTCGAACACCTGGCCGCCACCACCCACTCCTCCCCGGGCGTTGCGATGCTGGAACTGTCGCTGCCCGGCGTGAACAAGGCCGTCACGCTTGCAGAATACGCACGCGCACTGGGCATCGACGCCGCAGACGTGGTGGCCTTCGGCGACATGCCCAACGACATCGAGATGCTCCGCTGGGCCGGTCATGGGTACGCGATGGCCAGCGGCCATCCGGAAGCCATCCGCGCGGCCGGGCAGCAGGCGCCGCATTTTGACGACGACGGCGTGGCCCAGGTTTTGGAGGCCCGGCTCGCTGCCCTGGGCGTCCAGTTTTCCTGACGCCCGGGCTGTCCCGGACCCGGCACCCCCATTTTCACAGCTTGCGCTCACCTGGCGTTTACCTTCCCTGCGTAGCGTGAAGCGTGGAGAGCAGGCACCCTCCCGCCGGCTCGAAGGGGGCAATGATGGCACGAAACGTCAGGCAGCACGCGGCCGATGCGCCGCAGCGCAAAGCAACGCCCGCTCCGCACTGGAAACAGTTGCGCCAGGGTGACCGGGTCCGGGTCCTGTTCGCGCCCGGATTCGAGGCAGGCGGCGTGGTGGACACCGTCACGGCGGACCACACCGCGGTATGGGTCCACCTGGACGCCGGCCGTGGGCGGACCCTGCTGCACTGCGGCGACGGCGTGGACATCCTTCCCTGCGGAGAGACCGCCTGCCTGGACTGACGGTCGGTTTCCACTCATGGTGGGGGCGGTAGGCTCGCAGTGTGAGCCTGCCTTTCTTCGAGCACCCTGACGACGCCGGGCGGCAGCTTCCCATCGCCATGGCGCACCGCGGATTCTCGGCTGAGGGCCTGGAAAACTCCATGGCCGCGTTCCGCGCCGGCGTCGACCTCGGCTTCCGCTACCTCGAAACGGATGTGCACACGACGGCGGACGGCGTGCTGCTGCTCTTCCATGACGAAACCCTGGACCGGGTCACGGACGGCAGGGGCCGGGTGGCGGAACTTCCGGCCGCGGACGTGGCCAGGGCGCGGATCAACGGCCGCGAGCCCATCCCCACGTTCGACGAACTGGTCACCCAGCTTCCCGAAGCGCGGCTGAACCTCGACGTCAAGGACTGGGGCTCGGTCCGCAGCACCGCTGCCGCGATCGAGCGGCACCAGGTGCACCACCGCGTTCTGGTGACCAGCTTTTCGGACCGCCGGCGGCGCGCGGTGCTGAAACTGCTCAGCCAGCCTGTGGCTTCGTCCGCTGGAGTGGCCTCGAGCGCCCTCTTCACCTTGCTGGGGCCTGCGCTTCCACGTCCGGCGTTCCGGTGGCTCATGCGCCGGGTGCTCCGGGACGTGCATGCTCTGCAAGTGCCCGTCCGCTATGGGCGGGTGCCTGTGGTCACTACCGGTTTCATCCGGCGGGCGCATGACCTGGACCTGGTGGTTCATGTGTGGACCATCAACGATGCCGGCGAGATGCACCGGCTCCTCCAGTTGGGGGTGGACGGCATCGTCACCGACCGGGCGGACCTGCTCCGCGACGTGCTGCGCGCCCGAGGCCAGTGGCCGGAGAAGCCCGGGCAGGCTAACCGGGCGCCCGGCCCGGCTGCCTAGCCTCTGGCCTGCTCCCGGCTGCCTAGCCCCCGGCCTGTTCCCGGGCGCCTAGCCCTGGTCTGTTGCGGTGGGCGCCGTGGCGTCCCCGGCCAGGCCGGCGTCGTCCGCTGTGCCGTTCTGCTCCCGCTCGCCGTGCGCCCTGCCGTTGTGCGCCTTGTCGTTGTCGGCGTCGCCGCCCAGCGGGCTGTTGGAGACCGGCCCAGGGGCGGCCCCGGTCTTGAGGCCGGGCGCCTTCTGCTTCTCCGCCTCCATCGCGTTTGAGCCTTCGCTCAGGGACGAGTGGACCTCCACGTCGTCGTTGGGATCTGCCGGGTCCGGCACGTCCGTTTTCTCCGTCGGCTTGGATGTCCCGGCCAGGTCCTCCATGGCGTTTTCTGCTGCCTTGCCAATGCTGTCGCCGATACCCATGTGACTGCTCCTTCCGGCGTTGCGTGCCGGCCGCCCCAGCGGCGTGCCGGCCCTACTCCTCCAGAATTATCAGCATGCTTACAATTAGTCCAGTGCTGGGGAACCGAACCGCAGCCGGAGAGGAAGGAAGGCTATGAGCACTTACCATCCGGAAAATGACCCCGCGAACCCCGACCGCCCGGGGAAGGAAGAGGTGGGCGCCGCCCAGCCCCGTCCGGCGGAGCAGCGCAGCCGGGAGGCGGCCGGCTCGCCGAACCCGGATCCGCTGGAAGGCAATGTCACCGGCCTGGAACCGGGCGGGGGAGTCCCGCCGGGAGAGACGCCGCCGGCGGAGGGCCAGATGAGCAGGGACCAGGGCCACTCCGAATAGGGCCCGGACGTGCAGCGGGGCGGCGCATGCTGCCCGCCGCCAACCTGACTGCGTCAGGTTCTCAGGACGACTCTGTTCCCCGGGTGGTGGCGCGAGGTTCCCCCGGCCCGGCCAGGTGGCGCTCCAGGCCGTCCATGTCGAGGCGCGTGTTCCAGCTGGCCCAGTCCTTGGGCCGCACCGACGGCCGGCCCAGCAGGTAGCCCTGGCCGGCGCTGATGCCCAGCTCCGTGAGGACCTTGAGTTCGCCCACCGTTTCGATGCCCTCCGCCACCAGGGTGATGCCAACCTGGTCGGTGAAGTCCACCAGGCATGCAGCCAGCGCACGCTGGAGGCCGTCCTTGTCGACGTCGCCGATCACGTTGCGGCCCACCTTGAGGAAGTCGGGCCGCAGGTGGACCATGCGGCTCAGCGCGCCGGCGCCGGTGTGGGTGTCGTCGACGGCAATGCGCAGGCCCTTTTCCCGCAGCGGATTGATCGCGGAAAGGAATTGCAGGTATTCCTCTTCGGGAATGTCCTGGGTCAATTCGAGCACCACCCGGTGGATGGGCAATTCAATGTGGTCGAAGAGCTCCGGCAGCCGCGGGTCCAGGCAGGACGTGGGGGAAATGTTGAGGGACACGTACAGGTCCTCGGGCAGGTCCTTCGCGGCCGCTGCCGCCGATCCCAGCGCGGAGAACTCGAGGTTGGCGCCCAGGCCCACCGCGGCGGCCTCGGCAAACCACAGCTCCGCGGCTGCGCCGTCGTCGCTGACGAACCGGGACAGCGCCTCTGCGCCCACCACGGTTCTTCCTTCCAGCCCGTAGATGGGCTGGAACGCGGTCATCAGCATCTGGTTCTCAAGCAGGGTGCTGATCCGGGACGCGCTGCGGATGGCATCCAGCTGCTCCGCAAACTGCGGCGGGAGCGCGGGCGGCGTGAGCCGCATATCCTTCGCGGCTTCCAATGTGTCCGTCATGGTGGCGTCGCTGCGCCGGGTCTCGAGGAGATACTCCAGCAGGGCCCGTTCCGGCACGCCGGGATTCTCATCGAGGCTGTTGCTCAGCCGCTGCCGCACAGCGGTTCCCGCAGGATCCGTATCCGCCAGCACGGCGGCGATAATTCCCCATGCCTGTACCCGAACCGACATTAGCAACGCCCCCAGTTGACGAAGTAATGACCCGATGGCCCCATAATGTTCAAATTTCCAAACGCCTTATAAAAGAACGGTGCTGCCAACCTGATTTCCGAGGCGGCGAAAAACCAGACACCGCACGCTGATCGTATAACGGCGGCCACGAAAGTGCAGTAGTTTTTGCGTTACTGGTTAGCGCTTTCCTGCTGGTCAGCCAGCAGTTCCGGAATCTGGTCGGGGGGAACAGGCCGGCTGAAGTAGTAGCCCTGGGCGCTGCGGCAACCCAGGCCGCGGAGGATTTCTGCCTGCTCCGCCGTTTCGACGCCCTCCCACACCGCTTCCAGCCCGCACGCCCGCACCAGCTGCAGGACTGCCGCCACCAGCGCGGGCTGGCTGGGGTCGCTCTCCAGCCCGGTGATCAGTGACCGGTCCACCTTGACCCGGTCCACCGGCAGCCGGCGAAGGTAGCTGATGGACGAGTAGCCGGTCCCGAAGTCGTCGATTTCGATGCCCACGCCCAGGCCGCGGAGCCCGCCCAGCGAATACCGGTCCAGCTCATTGCCTTTGACGATCGCCACTTCCGTCAACTCCAGCACAACCTGTTCAGGCCTGACGCCGGTCTCCTTCAGGGTGTTCCGCACGTCCTCGATGAACTGCAGGCTCTGCAGGTCCGTGGCGGAGATGTTGATGCGCACAGAGAACCGGCTGTCCACCAGGGCAGCATCAATCCAGGCCCGCAGCTGCTTCACGGCGGTCCTGAGGACCCACAGTCCAAGTTCGGAGATCAGGCCCGCCTCTTCGGCAAGGGGAATGAACTCGTCAGGCATGATGAAGCCGCGGGTGGGGTGGTTCCACCGGACCAGTGCCTCTACGCCTTCGATCCGACCGGTGCCAAGCTCCACCACCGGCTGGTAGTACAGGGTCAGCGCGTCGTCCTTGATGGCGGCCCGCAGGTCATCCACCAGCTGGCTGCGGAGGCGGCGCACCAGCAGCAGGGCGGGCTCGAACCGGTGCAGCTTGTTCTGCCCTTCGGCCTTGGAGGCGTACATGGCGACGTCGGCCTCCATCAGCATGTCCTCAGGGCTTTGGCCCCCGCTGCCCACGCTGAGCCCGATGCTGGCACCACAGCGCACGCTGCGGCCGGGAAGCTCGATGGGTTCGTTGAGGGAGGCCAGGATGCGGTGCGCCACGATCGCCGCCTGGTCCGCCGATGCGGACGGCATGACGATGGCGAATTCATCGCCGCCCAGGCGGGCTACGACGTCGGAGGCGCGCACCGCGGTCCGGAGCCTTTCACCCACGGTCACCAGGACCTGGTCCCCGGCCGTGTGCCCCAGGCTGTCGTTGATGGATTTGAACGCGTCCAGGTCCATCAACAGGATGGCCGGCCCCTCTTCGGATCCCCCGCCGTCCACCGCGGCACGGGCTTCCAGCGCGGAGCGAAGGGCTTCGAGCAGCGCCGACCGGTTGGCCAGCCCGGTCAGCGGGTCCTGCATGGCCATCTTCTGCATCTCAAGGTGGGCCTCGTGAAGGAGCTGGGTCCGGACCTGCACCCGCTGCTCGAGTTCCTCGTAGATGACCTGCAGGTCTTCGGCCAGCAGATTGGTGCCCATGATGATCGCATCGAGCTCGTCCCGGGCCGGGGAGACCTCTATCCGGGACGTGAGGTCGCCGGAGGCAAGCCGGACAATGCCTTCCAGGAGCTGGGAGAGCCGGGGATCGTCGTTGGCAAACATGGCCAGTCCTCCTTCGGCGCCTAGTTGGCCTGGACGCGGTCAGTGCCGAGGGGAAGGCTGACGGTGACGGTGGTCCCGGTGCCCAGGGTGGAAGCGACATCGATCCGCCCGCCGTGGCGGTCCACAATGTCCTTGGAGATGGCAAGGCCCAGCCCTGTTCCCGGGATGGCGCCGTTCATCGCGTTCGAGGCCCGGTAGAACCTGGTGAACACGTGGTTGATTTCGTCGTCCGAGATGCCGATGCCGGTGTCGGCGATGCGCACGGTGGCCCACTTGGACCCGTCCTCCGCGGCGTGGGATTCGCTGCCCACCTCGATCCGGCCGCCGCTGGGGGTGAACTTGATGGCATTGGACACGAGGTTGGTGAAGACCTGCTGGAGCTGCACCTCATCGGCCAGGATCTCCGGATCCTCCGGCACCGGGTCCACATCGATGGTGACGTTCTGCAGCGTGGCCAGCGGCCGGAGTGCCGCGGCAACCAAATCCAGGGTCCGTCCCAGGCGCACCGGCGCGAGCTGCATGTCCGCGTTGTCCAGCCCGCCGCGGGAGACGCTGAGCATGTCCTCGATGAGGGTCCGGAGCCGTTCGGTGTTGCGGACCACGATGTCCAGCATCTGGTGGACCTCCTTGGACACCGGGTGCTCGGTGCTCTCCTGGATCATGTCCAGGTACGCCATGATCGAGGTCAGCGGCGTGCGCAGCTCGTGGTTCACCGTGGCCAGGAAGTCCGTCTTTGCCTTGTCGAGTTCGCGCAGCTGCTTGACCACCTGCTGCTGGCTGCTGATCAGGTGGCTCTGGATGAGTCCGTAGGCGGCGTTTCCGGCCACGTGCTGGATCAGTCCCAGTTCGGCGCTGGACCACGTCCGTGGCCGGTCCATCATGGCGATCCAGATGATCCCCAGGGAGGAGTTGCCTTCGCCGATGGGCACCGCCAGCGTGGAGGCCGCCCCGGCCACGGCCCTGGCAGGCTTTTCGTCGGCCCTGGGCTCGGATTCGTTTCCGTCCGACGAGAGCGTCTCTGTCCCGGCCCAAAGCGCATCGGCCGTGGCGCGGGCCTCGTCCTCGCCGGGGAGGGCGTCCTTGGGCAGTTCCACCAGGCCCTGCCGGTGCCAGGCCGCCATGATCACCGGGACGCGGTGGTCCTCGAAGGTGGCCAGCACCACGTGGTCGGCCTTGAATGTCCGGCCGAAACCGGAGACCACGTGGTTGGCGATCTCCTGGGGATCGTTGGTGGCGCGGACCGCGGCTGAGACCTCGCGCAGCTGTTCACGGAGACCCTCGGCTTCCTGCCTGGCGGCGCGGCGCCGGGACACCTGCTCGATGAGGACGGATGCGCGGTGCACCAGCTCTTTGGGCTCCGGCGGCTTGGTGATGCAGTCGTGGACGCCGGCCGGGTTGGCTGCGGCTACCTCCTGCGGATTGTCCAGGTCCACCATCAGCAGGACGGGGGCTGCGGACTGGGCAGGGGACAGAAGCGCGTCGGCGACGACGACGGAGGGCTGGCCTGCGTCCAGCAACGCGGCGAGGCCGGCGGCGTCCGCCGCTTCCTGGACGCCGTACCCGGCGTCCCGCAGTGCCTGGGCGTTGCGGGCCAGGCGGCCGGCGTCGGGATCGGCGACGACGGCGGTGCGGGTCAGGGGCACGCCACTCGGCACAGCCGTCACAGTGTTCCCTTCCTCCCAGTTGAGTACATTCTAGGGGGACGGGGGCCGCACGGGTCCAGAGCGCCCGCGCCCACCCCGAGATTCGTGCCCCGCGGGCAGGGCACGCCGTAATGTGGCCGAAGCTGCGCCGGTTGGCAGGGATGGAACATATATTTGAGCCGTGTCCTCCCCAACGAAGTCGCCGCGGTCCGTCCTGCAGAAGTACCTGATGCTTCCCAAGCTCGTCAGGTTGTCGCGGGGTGCGCCGAAAGACCGGCACCAGGCATGGGATACCTACTGGGCAGGAATCACGGCCACGGGCCCCGGGGGAGAGGTCCTGTGGGATTCGGGCAGCGACCATGAGTTCCTGGGCTACAAGGACAGTCTCCTGCGCTACCTGGACCCTGCGCTTCCTGTGGTGGATACCGGGTGCGGCCATGGCAGTTTCACCCGGGCGCTCGCAGGCGTCTTCCCCCGGGTGGTTGGCGTTGATGTCTCCCCGCACGCCGTTGACAGGGCCCGGGCGGAGTGCGGGGGAAGCGGCAACGTGACTTTCGAAGCGCGGGACATGACGGCGGAGGGTGCCGGGGCAGCCCTGGCAGAGTCCCTCAACGCAGGCAAGGAAGGGGCCAACGTCTTCATCCGCGGCGTCCTGCACGTCCTTGCCCCTGCGCACCAGATGGCACTGGTCGAAAACCTCCGGCTCCTGGCCGGGCACCGCGGCACCGTCTTCATGGCGGAAACCAACTTCCAGGGCAATCCGGTGGAGTATGTGTCCCACCTCGGGGCAACCACGCGGGGCATTCCGGCGCCGTTGGAGCTGGCCATCCGCGGGCTCCCCATGCCGGGACACTTCGGGCCCGAAGAGCGCGAACGGACGTTCCCGGCGCCGGCCTGGGAACTCCTTGAAGATGGCCATACGGCCATCGAAACCAACCCCGTGACCGGCGTGCCCGGCCAGGACCGGGTGCCCGGGTACTACGCGATCGTCCGCCCCCGCCGTCAGGCCCCGGGACAGGCCATTTGACCGTCCCCGCAGACTTGCCCGGATTCCCGCAGCCAGTCCGCAGGCCGCCGTCCTTCCCCTTGACACGGGCCGGATCCCGAGGCTCCATGGTAAGTAGACTTACTAGTTAGCCCGAGGTGAAAGGAAGGCCACGCCAGCCGGGGGGACGGTTCTGCACCTTCGACTCCCGGACACACTGAATTTCCTCTACCAGCAACAGCAGCGACGGCATCCACCGAATGTCTTCCGGTTGGAAAATCCCAGCCCCGAAGACGCCCAAGCCGCACCCGCGCCCCAGCGCCGGCTGGTTCCGGACTACCCTCCGGTACCGCCACCGGCAGCAGGTGCAAGACCTACAGGAACCACCATGAGCAACCTCATTCCGTCCGGCGAACTCCGCCGGATGCTGCTGCCCCCCACCTACGGGCGGCACGTCACGCCAGCCACCGAATTCACCATTCTGTCCGTGGAGGTATGGGCCTCCGGGTTGGTGGTGAACATCCACCTTCCCTCGGATGACGCCCCCGAGCCCCGGCTCGTGCTCCAGGACCATTTCGGGACCGAATACACACTGCAGGAATCCGCCACCGTCGGGGCCCGCAACCTGCAGGTCTTCACCCCATCCGTGCCGCCGGGCACCAGGAGCCTGACCATCAGATCGGCTGACGACGCCGGCAGCAGGCCCGTGGTGACCTTCGCCGTACCCCTCATGGCCGTGCCCAAAGGCCGGCCAAACCTGGAGGCGGCAGGCCGCGGGGACTCTACTTCCGTGAGTGACGAGTCCTACGAGTCCGAGCTCCGCCGCCCTGCCTGACCTACAGAAAGGCCCGCCATGCCCGACACCAGCAACTTCGCGCCCACTGCCGCCATCGTCACCGCCTCCGACTCGGGAATCGGCAAGGCCACCGCTGTTGCGCTGGCCCGCGCCGGGATGGACGTGGGCGTCACCTGGCATTCGGACAAGGCGGGCGCGGAGGGGACGGCCGACGAGATCCGCAGCCTGGGGCGCAAGGCCGTGGTCCGCCAGCTTGACACCACCGAACTCCGCTCCGCTGCGGGCGTGATCGATGACCTCGCCGAGGAGCTGGGCGGCCTGGACGTCTTCGTCAACAACGCGGGGACGGGAACCAGCACCAAGTTCCTCGATCTGGGCATCGACGACTGGATGAAGATCCTCGACACGAACCTCAACGGCGCCTTTGTCTGCCTGCAGGCGGCGGCGCGGCGCATGGTCAAGGCCGGCAAGGGCGGCCGGCTGGTGGCGGTGTCCAGCGTGCACGAGTTCCAGCCGCGCGTGGGTTCATCCGCCTACGATGCCTCCAAGCATGGCCTGGGCGGCCTCATGAAAACGCTCTCACTGGAGCTGGGCCAGTACGGCATCACGGCCAACACGGTGGCCCCCGGCGAGATTGCCACGCCCATGACGGGGCAGGAGGACCAGGATCCGACGACGACGGCACGGCCCGGGGTGCCGCTCGGACGGCCCGGCCACGCGCGGGAGATCGCCGACGTCATCGCCTTCCTTGCCTCGCCGGCCTCCAGCTATGTGACGGGTGCGGCCTGGGTGGTGGACGGCGGCATGCTCCAGATGGGTCCGCAGGCGGGATCGCACCTCAGCGGCAATGAATGGCGCGAGGGATAGGCTGATCCGTCCGGCTGGGGGATCGCGCAGTCCGCATCGCGGAGATGGCAAGCGCTTTCCCGAGTGGTGCTGGCATGATGGAGCGCATGCGCATTCTTATCGCTCCGGACAAGTTCAAGGGGTCCCTGACGGCAGCTGAAGCCGCCGCCTCCATCGCTGAGGGGGCACTCCGGGTGTACCCGGACGCCGTCGCCACCCAGTTTCCCATCGCCGACGGCGGCGAGGGCACGCTGGAAGCGGCGGTGGCGGCAGGCTATGAGGAGCGGTTGAACGCCGTGGTGGGGCCAATCCTCGCCCCCCTTGGTGCCGCCTGGGCCATCCACAAGGCAGGCGACGGCAAGGTCACGGCGGTGATCGAAACGGCCCAGGCGTCCGGCCTGGCCGACATGGAGCCAATCCCGGCCAACGCCTTGCGCGCCCACAGCTATGGGTGCGGCCAGCTGATCGCCGCAGCCCTCGACGCCGGCGCCACCGAGATCGTCCTGGGGCTGGGCGGGTCCGCCATGACGGACGGAGGCAGCGGCGCCCTGCGCGCCCTCGGACTGAAACCTTTGGACTCAGCAGGAAACGTGGTGCCCCTGGGGGGAGGTTCGCTGGCCGACGTCACGGCGCTGGACACAAGCGGGCTGGACCCGAGGCTCTCCGCCACCACGTTCCGCATCGCCGTCGACGTCCGCAACCCGCTGTACGGGCCGTCCGGCGCTGCCCACGTCTTCGCCCCGCAGAAAGGTGCGGACCAGGACGCCGTGGAAATGCTCGACGCCGGGCTCCGCAACTGGGCGTCGGTGCTGCGGGAAGCAACGGGCCGGGACGTGAACGTCCCCGGCGCCGGCGCCGCCGGTGGCTTCCCGGCGTCGTTCCTTGCGTTCACCAACGCCACGCTGGAAGGCGGCTTTGCGCTGGTGGCGGGGCTGACCGGACTGGCTACCCAGCTGGACCAGGCGGACCTGGTGATCACCGGCGAAGGATCCATGGACTCCCAGTCGCTCACCGGCAAGGCGCCGATCGCACTCGCGAACGCGGCCCGGGACCGCGGCATACCCGTCATTGTGGTGGCCGGCAGGATCCTGGTGACTTTCGAGGACCTCGCCGGACACGGCGTGGTGGCCGCGGCCCAGCTGCTGGACGTGGCGTCGAGTCCGGAAGATGCCGTGGCAAACGCCGGCAAGTACTTGGCCTGGGCAACAAGCCAGGTACTCGAAGGGGCCTGACCGGCGCGGAACGTCAGGCACCGGTCTCGTAGTGGGGCTCGGCAACAGGCTTCGATTCCGGGGATCCCTTCTCCCGCAGGTATACCGACGCCCCTACCAGGACGCCGACGGCCAGGAACTCGCTCTGCCAGTTCTGGAAGGACTCGAACCAGAAGCGGCTGGTGCCCAGGTACTGCAGGAACGTGATGACGGGCTGGCCGTGGCTTTGCTGGTCCTGGTTGTACTCGTCCACGCCGCCGGCGGCGTGGAGGAGGAACGAGGCAAGGAACAACACGAAAAACAGGATCGACAGGGAGTGCTCGTAGACCTTGAGTGCCATGCCGCCGCGCCGGATCGGCCATGGGGTGGCGCTGCTGATACGCGCTTCCCGGGGGTCCTGGTCCTGAGGGGCCTTCCTGCCCATCGGCTTGGACTCGGATGAGCCCTTCTGGAACAGGAACACCGTGAGGACCACGTACATGCCCATCTGCAGGAACTCCGACTCCCAGTTCTCGAACGTGGCCTCAACGAAGGCGCCGGTTCCCAGGAACTGAAGTACGGATACCGCCGGCTCCCCATGGGCCTGCTGGTCTTCGCTGTACGACGCTGCACCGGAGAGGACCATTCCCACGAAAAATGCGAGGAACAGGCCCAGGTTGGCCACCAGCAGCCCGTGCTCTTTGGCCCACTTACGCATCCTCACTCCTTATCTTTGGCCGGGAGGATCCTCCCGGTGGCCCGTTTGTTCAGGCGAAGCGGAACGAACACCAGCATCACCACCATGACGCCCAGCAGCGCGCCACCCGCCATGACCCCGGCGGACCGGCCGGCCGCAACATCAAAGACCAGGGCGGCTGTTCCCGCGCTCAACAGGGCGATGCCGCCGAGGGCAATCTTGGTGATGGTGTCCGCGCTGGACACCAGCATTTCCTTCAGCCGTTTCCGGAAGAGCCGCCGGTGCACGCTGACCGGAAGGAGGATGAAGGCGGTGGTCAGGGCGGCAATCACCACGTTGGTGAGGTAGAGGCCAACTTCCCAGTCGTCCAGCTTTTCAAAGCGCTGCTGGAACGGCAGGGTCAGCAGGAAGCCGGCCAGGATCTGCACCCCGGTCTGGAGCACCCGCAACTCCTGCAGGAGTTCGGCCCAGTTGCGGTCCAGCTGCTCTTCGCGGGTCTCGTTCCGGCCCGTGCGGCCCGTGTAGTCCTCAACTTCGGACATCGGCGCTCCTTCCTTCCCGGCGGCGGTCCAAGTCTTCTTTCTACTCCTCCCGTACCCAGAAACAAGGCTGGCCGTTGCGCCCGCTACAACATTTGATAAGTTTACTGATTATTACCCGCGGTGGTGGACTTGGTCCGCTGCCCGGGATAGCTTCAAAGGGCCGGAGCACGGCGGAGCCCTTCTCTATCGACACAGGTCAACCGACAGCAGGCAGGCGGACATGAGCGACACCGACAAGCAGACAGACCAGCCGCAGGATCCGCGCGGCGGCTACCACTCGGGCCCCTTTCCCGAGCAGGAACAGAAGCAGCCCGGGCTCACGGCACCCATGGACCCCAAGCCGGACCACGGGGAGCTCAGCTACGAAGGACACGGCAAGCTCGAAGGCAAGGCCGCCCTCATCACCGGCGGCGACTCCGGCATCGGAAAGGCCGCAGCCATCGCGTTCGCCCGCGAAGGGGCCGACGTCGCCATCTCCTACCTGCCCGAAGAGGAAGACGACGCGCAGGACACCGCGGAGTGGATCCGCAAAACCGGGCGCCGGGTCCTCCTTCTTCCGGGCGACGGCCGTGAAGAGGAGTTCAGCACCCGCATCGTGGAGGAAACCGTTTCCGAATTCGGGCGGCTCGACGTCCTGGTGCTGAACGCGGCCTACCAGAAGAACCGGGAGAGCCTGGAGACGCTTCCCACCGAAGAGTTCGACCGGGTCTTCCGCACCAACCTCTATTCACTGCTGTGGTCGGCGCGGGCAGCCGTGCCGCACTTGAAGGCCGGGGCTTCGATCATCACCACGGCCTCCATCCAGGCCTTCAACCCGTCGCCGGAGCTCATCGACTACGCCATGACCAAAGCGGCGCAGGTGGCCTTCACCAAGGCCTTGGCCCAGGAGCTCGGCCCGAAGGGGATCCGGGTCAACGCGGTGGCCCCCGGCCCCATCTGGACACCCTTGATTCCCGCCACCGAGTGGCCGGACAAGCTCCCGTCCTTCGGCCAGGACACGCCGCTGGAGCGCGCGGGCCAACCCGCCGAACTCGCCGCAGCCTACGTACTGCTTGCTTCCGAGGACGGCTCCTACATCTCCGGCGCAGTCCTGCCCGTCACCGGCGGCAAGGGGCTCTAGGCGGCGCGCTCCAGGCAGTACCGGGGTTGTACCGCCCGGGCAGTATCAACAGACCAGCAACATCGGCAACGCACAACAGGAGGAAGCATGACGCAGGAAAACCAGCAGGCTGAACCCGAGTCGGCCCCGGGCGGCTACGGCACCCCCACCGCCGAGCAGGAGGCTGCCGGCACCCAGGGCGGCCAGCAGTCCAGCGGCGGCCAGCAGTCCGGCGGGGCTTCGTCGGCCGGCGCGGACACCAACGAACCGCAGTCGGGCACGGGCGGGAACCCCGTCCCGCACGACATGGACCTCCCCTCCAGCGCCGCGGAGATCGACGAGTCGAACGACGACTCCAAGGGCTCGGCGCCGGTCTCCTCGGAGTCCGGGCAGGAAGCCACGGGCATTCCGGACGGCAGCGGAAATGACCTTCCGCAGGAGAAGTCGCCGAACGATGACGACGAAAGCTTCGACGCCGGATAAGTCACCTGGCCCATGGCCCCCGTTTCCCCTGCCCGCTGCGGCAGCGGCAACGGGGGCCTTTGCCGTGCCCGCTGCTCCTCCTGCCGGCCCATTCCGGCGGTCCCCTGCAGTGGCATACATCCCGTCCGGCTGGGTACGGGACACGCGAAACCACATCAGCCGGCAGGCAGCAGAAGGCATCCCCTCCTGCCCGCCGGCGTCAATTTCGACGCCAGGAAGGTGGACCTGTGGGCAGGAGATCTTCGGAGCAGTGGGCGCGGCAGCCGGACCGGCCGGACAAAGTGGCGGTGGATGTCCTGGTGCCCACCTGCAACCGGCCGGCGGAGCTGGCCGTCACCCTTGCGGGACTGGCAGCGCAGCAGGAACCCGCGTTCGCCGTCGTCATCAGCGACCAGTCAGCGGGGCAGCCCGCGTGGGAACATCCGGCACCCGCAGCGATGGTGCGGGTGCTGGAGGCGCAGGGCCGGACCGTGACGCTGCTGCGCCACCTTCCACGGCGGGGACTGGCCGAACACCGGCAGTTCCTGCTGGACCAGTCCACCGCGGAGCAGTGCCTGTTCCTGGACGACGACGTTTGGCTGGAACCCGGCGCCCTGGAACGGCTGAGCCAGGCCCTCGCCGAGCTGCAATGCGGGTTTGTGGGCATGGCCCCGCAGGGGTTGTCCTTCCTGGACGATCCCCGGCCTGAACAAACAGCGGCCTTCTCAGCCTGGGAGGGCCCGGTGGCGCCGGAGCGCATCCGCCCGGGCAGCCCGGAATTCGAGCGCTGGCCGCTGCACAACGCCGCGAACCTCAGCCATCTCAGTGCCGAACTGGCCCTGCAGCCTGGCGACTGGGTGCCCTACCGCGTGGCGTGGCTGGGCGGCTGCGTGCTGTACCGCAGGGAGGCGTTGAACGACGCCGGCGGGTTCCGTTTCTGGACCAGCCTTCCGGCAGACCATGCCGGCGAGGACGTCGTGGCCCAGTGGCAGGTGATGGAACGGTACGGCGGGGCCGGAATCCTGCCGTCCGGCGCGGTCCACCTTGAAGCGCCCACCACCGTGACGGACCGGCGGGTGGAGGCGCACGACGTCGTCCTCAGGCAGGACTCCGCCGGGGCGCCCTAGTAGGCGTCAGGGCCTCAGGCTCCGCTCCCGGCTGCTCCCCACAGGGGGTACGCCACATACGCGAAACGGTCTGAAGCCGGCGACCAGCTGTTGACGTTCAGGGTGCCCTGGCCGCCGAAGACCGGCCAGGTGTGGAGCGGGGTGGTCCAGTCAGTGGTGGCGACGAGGACGACGTCGACCGGCAGGTCTGCCGGGTGGCCTTGCGTTCCGGCGGGGAAGCGGATGTAGCCGGCCAGGCGGCCGTCGGGGGAGAGATGCGGGAACCAGTCCACGGAAGCGCTGTCCACCAGCCGCTCGAACTGGCTTCCGTCGGTCCGGACGCGGGCGAGTTGGGCATGGCCGGGGAGGGTGGTGAAGGATTCCGTATTGAGGTACAGCCAGTCGCCGCCGGGCGAGTACTCGGGCCCGTCGCAGTGCCCGGGCCCGACGTCGACCCTGGCGGCAGCACCGCCGTCGGACTTTATGGTCATCAGGCGCCCCGGCCGTGTGAAGTCGCCGCCCTCAATCCCTACATATGCGAGCTCCGTGCCGTCGGGACTGACGCCATGCAGGAAATGGAAGGACCCGTCGTCGTCCGTGATCCTGGTGGCCTGTCCACCCGCCAGGGGCGCCCGGTAGATGTGTCCGTCCTCCCCGGACAGGAAGATGGTGTCGCCGTCCGGGGCCAGGACATGGTCGTTATTGAGCGCCGGGAGGCCCGTCAGCCGGATCCCGGCAAGGGATCCGTCCGCCAGGTCCAGTTTCCACAGGAGGCCGTCGCCGTTCAGGATCAGTGCGCGGCCATCGAGCGTCCAGTTAGGTGCCTCGAGGAGCATATTCCCCGTGGCGTATGCCAGTTCGAGCCCGCCGCCGGCCGAGGCAATCCAGACCTCGCACTGCTGGCCCGGCTGCAGGGCACGCATGGCGTGGATCAGTCCTTGCTGCTGAAGGCGGCGTCGAAGCTGGTTTGGGAGGCTGGGAAATCGTACTTCTTGAGCGCTGCCAGTGCTTCGGGGGCCCCGTGGAGGCGGTCCATGCCGGCGTCTTCCCATTCGATGCTGATGGGGCCGGTGTAGCCAATGGCGGCGAGGGCGCGGAACGAGGCTTCCCAGGGGACGTCGCCGCGGCCGGCGGAGACGAAGTCCCAGCCACGGCGGGGGTCGCCCCAGGGCAGGTGGGAACCCAGGACGGTGTTGCGGCCGGTTTGGCGGATCTTGGTGTCCTTGCAGTCCACGTGGTAGATCCGGTCCTTGAAATCCCAGATGAAGGAGACGGGGTCAATGCCCTGCCACATCATGTGGGAGGGGTCCCAGTTCAGGCCGAACGCTTCGCGGTGGCCGATGGCTTCGAGGGTGCGGACGGTGGTCCAGTAGTCGTAGGCGATTTCGGAGGGGTGGACTTCGTGGGCGAACCGGACCCCGGATTCGTCAAAGACGTCCAGGATGGGGTTCCAGCGGTCGGCGAAGTCCTGGTAGCCGGCGTCGATGACTTTTTCCGGGACGGGCGGGAACATGGCGACGTACTGCCAGATGGAGGAGCCGGTGAACCCGACGACGGTGTCCACGCCGAGGGCTTTGGCGAGCCGGGCGGTGTGCTTCATTTCCTCGGCGGCGCGCTGGCGGACGCCTTCGGGGTCGCCGTCGCCCCAGACCTTGGACCCGACGATGGCCTGGTGGCGGAAGTCGATGGGGTCATCGCAGACGGCCTGGCCCTTGAGGTGGTTGGAGATGGCCCAGACCTTGAGGTTGTACTTGTCCAGGATTGCCAGTTTGGACTCGACGTAGCCCGGTTCATCCCAGCGCCAGGCGTCCAGGTGGTCTCCGGAGACGGCGATTTCCAGGCCGTCGTAGCCCCAGCCGGAAGCAAGCTTCGCGACTTCTTCGAAGGGCAGGTCGGCCCACTGGCCGGTGAACAGGGTGAACGGGCGGGGCATTCGGGGCTCCTTGGCTTAAAGCTGGACTGGCGGGCGCTGCCGGGTCAGGCGTTAGTGGCGGACGACGGTGAGGGTGCTTTTGTTGGCGGCGGATTCCTCCACGGCGTTCAGGATGTGCTGGACGTTCAGTCCTTCTTCGAACGACGGCGAGGGCTGGGTTCCGTCCTTGATGGCGGTGAGGAAGTCGCGGATTTGGTGGGTGAAGGTGTGTTCCCAGCCGATGATGTGGCCCTGCGGCCACCAGGCTTCCAGGTAGGGGTGGCTGGGTTCGTTGACCAGGATTCGGCGGAAGCCCTGTTCCCGGACCGGGGCGGTGGCGTCCAGGAAGCCGAGTTCGTTGAGGTTTTCCAGGTCGAACAGGAGGCTGCCCTTGTCCCCATAGATCTCGATCTGGAGGCTGTTTTTCCGTCCGGTGGCCACCCGGGAGACCTCCACTGAGGCGATGGCCCCGGAGGTGAGGGACAGCGTGGCCCAGGCGGCGTCGTCGACCGTGACGTCCTCGGTGCCGTTCTTGCCGGGGCGCTGGTCCACGAAAGTGTTGAGCCGCCCGGACACCTCGGTGACCTGGTCGCCGAGGAGGAACAGGACCTGGTCGATTGCGTGGGAGGCGATGTCGCCCAGGGCACCGGACCCGGCGGTTTCCTTCCGCAGCCGCCAGGTCATGGGTGCCTGGGCGTCCGCGAGCCAGTCCTGCAGGTACGCGGCCCGGACGTGCCGGACGGTGCCCAGCCGGCCTTCGGCGATCAGTTCCTTCGCGAGGGCCAGGGCCGGGACGCGGCGGTAGTTGAACCCGATCATCGACTGCACGCCCCGGGCCCTGGCTTTGGCTGCGGCGGCGGTCATGAGTTCGGCTTCGGCCAGGGTGTTGGCCAGGGGTTTTTCCACCAGGACGTGCTTGCCTGCCTCCAGCGCGGCGATGGCGATCTCCGCGTGCATCCAGCCCGGGGCGCAGATGTCCACGATGTCGATGTCATCGCGGGTGATCACCGTGCGCCAGTCCGTTGCCGATTCGGCCCAGCCATACCTTTCCGCGGCCTCCGCGACCGCGGTGGCGTCCCGGCCCACGAGGACTTTCTGCTCGAAGGCCGGGACGTCGAAGAAGCTGGCCACATTCCGCCACGCATTCGAGTGGGCCTTGCCCATGAAGGCATAACCGATGGCTGCCACGCCCAGCGGGCGCGAAGCCGGTCGGGAGGCCGGGGGTTCGGAGGGGTGTGCGGGTGCGGTCATGGTGCGTTCCTGCGTGCTTCCTGCTGGCTGGACTACGTGCTGGATTACTTGCTGGATCAGAGCGTGGCGGTTTCCGGCGCCCAGTCCTCGGGGAGGGCGGGGGATGCCGGGGCTGAACTTTCAACGTTCACGAACGTGCCGGAATCGACGGACTCCGAGATCGAGACCATCGTGTCCAGGACGTGGTACGCCAGTTCACCCGTGGCACGGTGCTTCACACCGGCGCGGAGGGAGCGGGCCATGTCCAGGACACCCATGCCGCGGCCGTTGGCGGGCCCGGTGGCGGGAACCGTGGTCCAGTCCTCGTCGCCGGCACGCCAGAGCTTGATGTCTCCGGTGAAGTAGTTGGGGTCCGGCAGCGAAATGGTGGCTTCCGTTCCGGTGATCTCCACGAAACCCATCCGGGTCCGGGGGGATTCGAAGGAGAAGACGCTGTGCGAGGAGGCACCGGATTCGAACTGCGCCATGGCGGAGACGTGGGTGGGCACCTCGACGGTGAACTCCTCGCCTGCCTTGGGTCCCGAACCGATCACACGCACGTCCTTGGACTTGGAACCGACGGCGGCCACCTTGCGGATGGAGCCGAAGGCCTGGACCAGGGTGGTCAGATAGTAGGGGCCCATGTCGAACAGCGGGCCGGCGCCGTGCTGGAAGAGGAAGGCCGGGTTCGGATGCCACGACTCCGGGCCGGGGGTCTGGAACGTGGTCATTGCGGTCAGCGGCGTGCCGATGTCGCCGCGCTGGATCAGGCGCAGCGCCGTTTGGATACCGGCGCCGAGGAAGGTGTCCGGCGCGCAGCCCAGCCGGATGCCGGCGGCGTCGGCGGTCTTGAGCAGGCCCAGGCCGGATTCGCGGTCCAGGGAGAACGGCTTCTCCGTCCAGACGTGCTTGCCCGCGTTGACGGCTGCGGTGGCCACCTCCACGTGGGCTGCGGGGATGGTCAGGTTGACGATGATTTCGACGTCGGGGTGGTTCAGGGCCTTGTCCACGCCTCCCCACTCAGGGATGCCGTACTCCTTGGCGCGGGCTTCGGCGGCGTCCTCGAAGAGGTCGGCGATGACGTGGACCTTGAGGTCGGGGAACGCCGTGAGGTTGTCCAGGTATTGCTTGCTGATCACGCCGGCGCCGATGACGCCGACGCCCACCGGGCCGCTGCGGGCCGGCGTGCCGGCGGGGGTGCTCATGCGTTGGCTCCTTCGGCTGCGGTGTTGCTCTCCAGGAAGGCGAGGCTCTGGGCGATGCCCTCGAAGATGTCGCCGTCGTAGTCGTCAAACTCCACCACGCCTACCTCGAGGGACTGCGCGGCGGCGATGACGTCCATGACCGGGACCTTGCCCTGGCCTGCCGGACGCTGGGCCTTGTTGTCCTTGTTCAGCGGGCCATCCTTGATGTGGATGAACTTCACGCGGCCGCCGAGCTTGGTGAGGATGTCGATCGGGTTCTGGCCGCCGACGGCCACCCAGTAGGTGTCCACTTCGAGGACCAGTTCCGGGTCCAGCAGGGACTCGAAGTACTCCAGGGCGGTGCGGCCCTCGATGGTGGACTCCAGCTCCCAGGCGTGGTTGTGGTAGCCAACCCGGATGCCGTACCCGGCGCCCTTCTTCGCCGCGGCGTTGAGCTTGGCGGCGGTCGCCTGGATGTCCTCCGCCTTCTGCCAGTGCTCGGCGGGCAGGAACGGATCGATGACCGTGGTGATGCCCAGTTCCTTCGCGGCGGCGAAGATTTCGTCCTGGTCCTGGCTCATCAGGGGCGCGTGGCCGGACGGCGCGGTGAGGCCGTTTTCCTTCAGGGCGGCGCCGAGTTCCTTGGCAGTGGCCACGAAGTTGTAGGGCTCAACCTGGGTGTAGCCGATTTCGGCGACTTTCCGGATAGTGCCCGGGAGGTCCTCCGCGATCGCGTTGCGCAGGGTGTAGAGCTGAAGTGAGTAGGACATGGGTTTCCTTAGCGTTCTGTTGTGAATCGAAGTGGACTGCGGTCAGCGGCCGGCGAGCGAGCCGCCGATGCCGCCGACGCTGAAGTATTTGTTCAGCGTGGCGAAGACGATGACGGGCGGGAGCATCATGACCACGGCCAGGGCCATGACGGATGTCCAGTCCGTGGCGTTCTGCTGGAAGAAGGACTGCACGCCCATGGGAAGGGTGAAGATTTCGTTCGAGCGCAGGAACACGATGGCTACGAGGTAGTCGTTCCAGGCCAGGAGGAAGGCGAAGATCGCGGTGGAGAGAACGCCGGGAAGGGAGTTCCGGAGGACCACCTTGGTGAACGAGCCGAACACGGAGCACCCGTCGATCCAGGATGCTTCCTCGAGGCTGATGGGGATGGAGTCGAAGTAGGCGGCCATCATCCAGGTGGCCACGGTCATGGTGGAGCCGACGTAGATGATGGTCAGGCCCAGGAGGTTGTCCACCAGGCCCATGCCGGCGAACAGGATGAACAGCGGCACCACGGAGGTGATGATGGGCAGCGACTGCATGACGAACAGCAGCAGCGAGTACCCGGACACCGCCTTGCTGCGGCCGCGGGAGAGGACGTAGCCGGCAGGGGCGGCAACAGCCACGGAGACCACCACGGTGGACAGGGTGGTGACCAGGCTGTTCTTCAGCCAGGTGGCGGCCAGGGTCTTGGAGAAGACGTTGCCGAGGTTTTCAAACGTCAGGCCGGTGGCAGTGCTGTTGGGTCCGGGCGTGAAGGCCAGCAGCACGGTGACCATGATGGGCACCAGCACGATCCCCGTGATGATGAGGATTGCGGCGAAGCGCCACCAGCGGCCGCGCTGGCCCGCTTCGGAGAGGACCCTGCGCCGCTTGCCGGCGTCGATGCCGAGCGCGGGGCCGGATTCGGGATGGGCGTGGAGGACTGCGCTCATTATTCGACGCTCGACTTTCGGATCTGGCGGTACAGGATGACCGAGATGACCACCAGGGTCATCGTCATGAGGAAGGCGATGGCCACGCCGGGGCCGGTGGCGAAGTCCTGGAACACGGTCCGGTAGGCCAGGACCACCAGGGAGGTGGTGGCATTGACCGGGCCGCCGCCGGTGAGCAGGTAGATGGTGGGAAAGTCGTTGACGCAGAAGATGGTCATCAGGATCCAGCTGATGTAGGTGGAGCGGGCGATCAACGGCAGGGTGATCTGGGTGAACTGCTGCCAGCGGCTGGCGCCATCCATGCTGGCTGCCTCATAAACGGTGGTGTCCACCGAAGCCAGGGCGGCCGAGATCATCATCATCATGAACGGGAAGCTGACCCAGACCTTGAACACCATCACGGTGATGGAGGCCAGGGTGGGATCGGCCAGGAAGAGTGGCGTGCCCATGCCCAGGTTCCGGAACAGCGACGGGATCAGGCTGTCCGGGGTGGCCACCAGCCAGTTCCAGGCAGTGGAGGACACCACGATGGGCACCACCCAGGGCAGGAGCAGCAGGACCTTGAAAGTGCCGCCGCCGGGGATCTTGGTGCGCAGGAGCAGGGCCAGGCCCAGCCCCACCAGCCAGGACCCGAAGACGCCCACGATGGTGAACCACAGCGTGAACTGGGCAGCTTTCCAGAACGCCGGCGAGGTCAGGACGGTGGCGAAGTTCTGGCCCGCCACGAAGTTGCCGGTCTGGAGCAGGTCTCCGTCGTGCGTCGCCTGGATGGCGGCGTAGATCAGCGGGTAGCCGTGGATCAGGACGAGGAGGACCACGGAGGGGAGCAGGAGCCAGAAGAACGTCCTGGTGGCCTGCGCGGAGAGCTTGCTTTTGCGTTTTCCGGGGACGGCCCCGGACCCGCCGGGGGCAAGCCCGCGGCGGGCCCGGCTTAGGCCGGACTGGGTGGTGGTGCTGGACATGGGCGCTCGGTCCTACTTCTTCAGGACCGACTCGAGGCCGGACTGGAAGGTCTGCAGGGCAGTCTTGGCGTCGGCCTTGCCGGTGATGATGGTCTGGCTGAACTGGTTCAGTGCCTGGCCGCCGTCAAGGGCCGCCAGGTTCGCATTGAGCCGGCTGCCCTGGGCGGCGAAGGTCTTGGCAATAGGCTGCCAGTCCTTGACGATCTTGACGTTGTTGGGGTCGTTGGCGAACTCGGGGATCTCCGTGATCGACTTGAAGACCGGCAGGGCGGACATCAGCTTCTTCTGCCACAGCTGCTTGAGCTGGCCCAGGTAGTACACCAGGAACTCCTCCGAGGCTTCCTGCGACGGGGTGTTGGTGTACATCATGATGTTGTTCGGGAAGACGATGGTGGCCTTGTCCCCGTGCGGGCCCTTGATGGGGTCAGCCACCAGCAGGTCACCGGAGGTGTCGCCCACGCGCTGCGGGACGTTCACCTGGAACAGGCCGTAGCCGGCCTTGCCGTCTTTCCACTGGGCGGACATATTGTCCGTGGTGTAGCTGACCGCGGCCGGGTCGACGATGCCGTTGGAGACGAGCTCCAGGACGAATTCCATGGCCTCGACGTTGCGGTCATTCATCAGGTCCAGCTCGCCGTCCTTGTTCCAGACGCCGCCGCCGTTGTTGACCATCATCATGATCATGGAGTGGTTGGCGTAGTTGTTCCCTGCGCCTGCGCCGGTGGTGAAGCCGAACGCGCCCACCTTCTTCAGTGCCTTGCCTGCTTCCAGCAGGGACGGCCAGTCCGTGGGCAGCGCAACGTTGGCTTTCTCGAACAGGGACTTGCGGTACCAGAAGACGCGCATGTCCAGCTGCCACGGGACCGCCACGTAGCCCTTGTCCGACTTGAAGGGGTCCAGCACGCCGGGCAGGAAGTCATCGAACTGGCCGTTGGCCTTCAGCTTCTCGATCACCTTGTCCGCGTAGGCGATCTGGCCCTGCTGCTCGAACTGGAACGCCTGGAAGCCGCCGCCCGTGGACACAGCCGGGCCCGTCTTGGAAGCAATCGCGGAGGAGAAGGTCTGGTAGAAATTGTTCCACTGGATGATCTGGTAGCTCGCCTTGGCGCCATTGGCACCGGAGAAACCTTCCGCGATGCCCTTGGCGGCATCGTTGTAGGCCGGTGTTGCCCAGGGCATGTCCCAGAACTTCACGGTGCCGCCGGCCCCGCCCCCGCCGCCTCCCTGCGATGCCGAGCCGCCGCCGCAGGCGGCGAGCAGGGGTACGGAGGCTGCGGCAGCCGTCAGGCCTAGGAAGCCGCGCCGGGAAAAGGAGCGGCGATGTTCGGGAGTTGCGTTCATGATGTGTCCTTTCGGGACCGTCTTGCGCTGTGCGCCGTTGGTGCGGTCCTGCTCATCGTTGAGAGTGGAGGTGGGACTGGACTGCTGGTTCGGTTGCGTATCGGTGGGCTGGTTACGTGTCAGCGAGGGTTGCGTAGAGGTCGGTCAGCCGGGCAAACCCGGCCAGGTCGTCCGGCAGCGTGCCGGCGCTGAGATGGGTCTTCAGCCGCCGCCACGCCGCCCGGTGGGCGGATTCGTACAGGGTGGGAAGCAAAAGTTGGCCGTGGGCCCCGGTGACCCTGACTTCGGCGGGCCACGCGGCGTCCGGATCCGGGACCTGGACGTCCACGCCGCCGTCGGCCGTGTAGAGGTGGATCCCGACGCCGGCCGGGCGGGCTGCGGTGAGTACGCCCTGGGCGGTGAACGGTGCGCCGTTGGCCAGCCGGCCGGTGGCGGTGTACCCGGTGGTGCCGCTGCGGAGGACGCTGACGCCGTAAAGCTGTCCGCTGACGGCGAGCACGGCGGCGAGGTGCCGGGCCAGGAGCCGCTGCACGTCCGTGCCCGGGGCTGCTGTGGCAACACTGTCCAGCAACGATGCCGTGCCCACGGCGCTGCGAACAGCGTCGCGGGCGTCGGGGTCGCCGCTTCCGCTAACCAGCGCGGGGTTGGAAGCCCAGTGGAGATCGAGGACGACGGCGGCACCGGCTGCCCGGGCAGCGTCCGCCAACTGCGTGGTTTCCTCGGGGACGGGATCCACCACCAGGATGCCGCGCGGCCCGGAGTCGATGGCCCGGGCGGCTTCCGTGGTCCAGCCCGCTTCGCCGGCGACCACCACAACGTCAGCCGCCCGGTCCTCCGTCGCGGGGCCGAAGGTCGCCGGCAGGGAGGCAACTGCCAGGGCTACCGCGCCTGCTTCTTCGGCCCGCGGCGTTGCTGTCACTGTGTACGCGCTCATGCGGTGGCTCCTGCCGTTTCCGTGGCGGCCGCGTGTCCTGTGGCAACGTCCTGCACTGTGGCCGCGGAGATGGCCAGGGCGAAGGTGAGGTCGTCGATCAGGGCCTGGGCGGAGGGGGCCGGGCGCGTGCCGCGGGCCAGTTCAGCCAGTTCACGCCACTCGCCTTCGTAGCCGTTGTGGCCGTACGGACCGAAGGTGCTGGTTTCGCTGCCCCGGGAGAACGTGGCGACGGCGGAGCCGGCCTGGACGTAGGACGGCGTGAAGTCGATCCGCAGCGCGGAGTCGTCAGCGATGGCCTCGAAGGTCCACTCGGGCTTCCAGGTGCTGTTCATGACGGCGCGCAGTTCGATGACGCGGGTGGGGGTCCTGAGTGAGACGGCGTAACCGAACGGCCGGACGTGCCGCGCCTGGAGCACCTCGATCTCATCGAAGTCCGGGGTGAAGCGCCGCACCAGGGGCAGGTCGTGGATGGCCAGGCCCATGATGCCGCCCTGCATCATGGCCTTGATGACCTCGACGTCCGAATAATCGGGCGTGCCGGTGGCGGGGCGGGTAATGATCTCGGTGGCGAAGTCTTCGAAGCGGGCGTTCGGCGGGAGGATGATGGAGGAGCGGATGGTGTGCGCCTGTGCGGGAAGATCGCCCCAGTTTTGTTCCGCTGCGAGCCAGCCTGGGTCGAACGTATGCATGGCCCCCACCACGATCGGGACCCCCGTCGCGGCGCTGACTTCGGCGATCCTGGCTGCCTCCTCACCGTTCATGGCGAAGGGCTTCTCGCAGAGGACGGCTTTCTTGCCGGCCCGGCAGGCGGCAATGACCTGGTCCGCGTGGAAATGGTGGGGGCTGCAGATCGCCACGATGTCCACGCCTGGATCACCCAGCAGGGCCTCCAGGCTGGTGCTGGATGCAGCCCCGACCCGGGCCGCCACCGAAGAGGCCACGGCCGGGTCCACGTCCATGATGTGCCGTACTTCCAGGCTGTCCCGGAGCCGTGCCAGGGCCGGGAGGTGGATGGCCTGGGTGACGGGCCCGGCGCCGAGGATGCCGACGCCCAGGGGCCGGTCTGCTGGCGCTGCGATGTGGGACAAGTTCAACTACCTCTTTGTAAGCGGACTCTGGAGTAGCGGAGGGATCAGTGCGGCGGATGGTTGCCATCGGAACCGCAAATGTGCCTTGAGTCACAACGTAGAGCTACTTTTGACGCGCGTCAAGCAAAAGTTGTTTGTTGCGCGTCATTCTTCTGGCGTGGTGACAGCAGTAAGTAACAGTGTTATGACTTAGACATGACTTCACCGACGGGCAGGCAGGCCGGAAAAGACTCCGATGTCGGCAGCCTGTCGCGCGCCGGGGACCTGTTCCAGCTGCTCCGCGACGGCAGGGCCCGCACCCGCGCCGAACTTGCCCTGAGCACGGGGCTGGCCCGCTCCACGGTGGCCTCCCGGATCGATGCGCTCATGCTGTCCGGCCTGGTGGGCCCGGCAGGGGAAGCCCTCTCCAGCGGCGGCAGGCCGCCGTCGCGCTTTGCCTTCAACCCCGCAGCGCGCCTGGTGCTGGCCGTGGACGTGGGAGCCACCCACGTTATCGTCGCGGTCACCGACCTTGGCGGGAAAATCCTTGCCGAACACCGGCTCGAGCAGCAGGTGGCCGACGGTCCGGAGGCCGTGCTGGACCAGGTGGTGGCCCAGGGCAAGGAGCTGCTGGCTTTGGCGGGACGCAGCGTCGCAGAACTTGCCGGAATCGGCATCGGACTGCCCGGCCCCGTGGAACATGACACCGGCAAACCGGTGAAGCCGCCCATCATGCCGGGCTGGGACGGGTTCGACGTGGTCAGCTACGTCCAGCGGTCCCTGCCCGTCCACGTGCTGGTGGACAACGACGTGAACATCATGGCTTTGGGGGAGCAGTCCGCACACTGGCCGGAGCACAACAACTTTTTCTTCGTCAAGGTGGCCACCGGCATCGGCTCCGGCATCATCAGCAACGGCGAGCTGCAACGCGGTGCCAACGGCACGGCCGGCGACCTGGGGCACGTGCAGGTGGCCCGGGGCGCGGATGTCCTCTGCGCCTGTGGAAACTACGGGTGCCTGGAGGCACTCGCGTCAGGTCCCGCCGTCGCGCGTTCCTTGCGGGAGCACGGACTGGACGTCGGGAGGGGCGCCGACGTGATCCGGCTCGCCGCAGACGGCAACCTGCAGGCGATCCAGGCGCTGCGCCAGGCAGGCCGGGACATCGGTGAGGTCCTGGCCACCGTGGTCAACCTGCTCAATCCGTCCGTGATTGTGGTGGGCGGCAGCTTTGGTGAGACGGGGGAGCACGTGGTGGCCGGCATCCGCGAAGTCGTGTACCGGCGCTCGCCCCCGCTGGCCACCTCACACCTGCGCATCAGCGTCTCCCGCGCCGGAAGCCAGGCTGGCGTGCTGGGGGCAAGCCAGCTGGTCACCCAGTACGTGCTCTCGCCCGCCATCATCGAAGCCACCCTGGCCAGCGCCATCGCCGGGTGACGCCGGAGGATCCCCGGCGCCACCTGGCGATCAGCCTTACGCCTCCGCTTCGGGCTCCGGGGCCTCAGTCAGGAGCAGCGCGGTTCCGCCATAGGCGGGCAGCTCCAGGAAGAAGCTGTGCAGGTCATCCACCTGCCCCACGGTTTCGCCGCTGAACAGGTCCTGGACATTGGCGCCGGACGGCAGTTCGTTGGACTGGATGCTGCCGGCGATGTCCTGCCCGGAGAAGTTCAGCGCGGTGACCTGCAGGGCCCCGTCCTTCAGCCGGTTGACCAGCACCAGCGCGGCGCGGTTGGAGACCTCGGGGACGTCCAGCAGGGTGCCCGTGGCGATGCCGTTTTCTTCCCGGACGGCGAGGATCCGCTGGAGGCGCCGGGCGAAGGAGTCCTGGTCCTGCAACTGGTCCGGCAGGGATCCGTACAGGCTGCGGGCCCGCGGCATCCCGGCCGAGGAGTTGGTGGCGTCCGGGCTGGTCCCCATGAGGTCGTGCGCGCCCCGGTTGATCCAGCGCGTATCGCCCTGCGACGTGAGTTCGCGGACGCTGCTGCGGTCCAGGGCCATGATGCCGGTCAGGTCCCAGCCGGAAAGGGCAAAGACGCCTGGCTGGAGCGCGTTGTACATGGCCAGCAGCAGGTGGACGTCCCGGATCTGCGCCTCCTGCTCCGGGGTTACTGTGGCCGGGTCCTTGATTCCCAGGGCCGCCATGATGAAGCTGACAGTGGTGCAGGCAATGCCGTTGGTGGTGAACACGGCGTTGTACGGCGCATTCTCCCCGGTGAGCTGGTCCCGCAGGGTCTGCTGCACATTCTCGGCCAGCTGGGCGCCGGTGAGTTCCTCACCGTTGAGCTCGAACATCTCGTCCCGGTGTCCGGCAGCGAAGTGCAGCAGCTCGTAGGTGAGTTCGTCATGGTTCTGGAGTGCGTGCACCAGTGAGGCCTGGTCCACCCCGATTTCCATGGACAGCCGGAGGGTCAGCCGCAGGAACTCGGTATCGGCCGTGACCAGGGCGTAGTGGTACGCCGGCCGGGTGATGAAGTCGTAGGAAAGGTCCGGGCCGGACTCCGACGTTGCCTTGATGTCGTCAATGGTCAGGTTCAGCTCCTGGAAGGAGAACCCGCCCACCTTGCGGATCATGGAGCCGATGAGCTGGTTGGCGGCCTCGGACAGCGGATGCCCCTCGGACCAGCCGGGCTGCTCCTCGGCGCTCTTCTCGACGCCCAGGAAGCCGTTGGCATCAAGGCGGAGCGCCCCCGTGCCCAGGTCCACCAGCGAGTGCAGGGCATCGCCCACCACCAGGCGCATGCCGGCGAACGTGGGGTCAAGCCAGTTGATGGAGGGCTGGCCGGCCTTGAAGTAGTGCAGGTAGACCCAGCGGCGGGTCTTTCCGGTGGTGTCCACGATGGGCCGCGTAGCGCTCCAGTTGGTCTCCTTGACTCCGGGCTCGTAGAAGATGACCCGCTGCAGGCGGCCGATGATGTAGCCGGCTTTCTGCAGGGCCTGCTCGGAGTCGGGGCTGAGGTTGACCGAGTCCGCCCCCTCCGGGACGTCCGGGAGCAGGTTCCAGTCCTCTTCCGGGATGTCCACCATGTGGTAGATCCCCGGGTAGTCCCGGAAGTTCATCTCGGCCAGGCGGAAGTCCGCGCCCTTGCCTGTGTGGCCGGGGACGATGTCATCGATCACCGTGCCCTCGTGCTCAGCCGCGACCTCGCACATGCTGCGGAACTCTTCTTCGGTGCCGAAGACCGGATCGATCGCCATGCTGATGCGGTCAAAGTGGCCGTCAACGCTGGGCGTGTGGGACCAGCCGCTGATGCCGCCGGCGAGCTTCACGGGTCCGGTGTGGATCCCGCGGATTCCGATTTCGCGGAAAGCCTTCCACATTTCGGGGTCGCCCAGGGCGGAGAGGAAGGACTGCCCGGTCCGGGTGATGAAGGACAACGGGTAGGCGGTGAACCATACGGAGGCGCGTTCGACGGCGGCCCGCGGGTTGGGATGGGCATACGAGTTCTGCCACATGCTGGCCTGGCCGGACAGCTGCCGTGCCAGCGTATTCGCATCCCCGAGCATGGCCTGGTTGCGCAGCCACTCCACATACGCGGCGTTCCGTCCGTCGAATTCGAAGGACGGCCTGCTGCCCACGAACTGCCGCCGGCGCGCGATGGGCCGCAGCGCCTTGGGCCGGGCAGCGAAGAACTGCTCGTCGAAAGTAACCTCCAGGTCCGGTGACGGCTCCGCAGCGCCCTCTTCCACTTCCGCATTGCCCGCGGCGGCTGCATCCGCTTCTGAAGTACGCTCGCTGGTGCCCGGCTCCCGCATAAGCTCCTCTTTCCGTTGCTCGTTTCCGTGCTGGCATGGATGCCCCAAGACCCCTTGCCCAAGGTCAGGTACCCAAGCGAGCAGGGAGTATTCGGTGTTCCCCCTCCCGATGCTACTGCGCAGCCGAGCCTGCGGAAGGGACACCGGCGCGCCGCTCCTCCCTAAACCCGCGAAACCCCCTGTTTTGCCCGTTTCCCCCACCAACGCCTCAAAGGGGTCGTATTCTTAGAGCAAAGGTTTTGCAGTGGGCCGAAGCGCTGATAGCAGGGCTGGAGCATGGCCGCTGATC
Organism: Pseudarthrobacter sp. 902506025; assembly: GCF_040702325.1. Classification (NCBI taxonomy): domain Bacteria; kingdom Bacillati; phylum Actinomycetota; class Actinomycetes; order Micrococcales; family Micrococcaceae; genus Pseudarthrobacter; species Pseudarthrobacter sp. 902506025. The sequence continues at coordinate 163,647 of NZ_JBFBKW010000004.1, read as the reverse complement.
CCACGGGGCAGGTTGGCTGGGGACCGCTTCCAGTTACCCCGGAGCCGGTATTCGACAGCAAAGACGTCGAAGACTACCTCTGGGAAGTCACCCGCGACTTCATGACGGGTATCAAAGGTGAGCGCCGCGGCCTCGGCTGGGCGGCCACCCTCTTTCGCCTGGGCAAAGCACGTACCCTCGCGGCCAGCACGGAGCAGGCACGCGAGGCCGACCGCGAACAATGCTCGTTTGCCGACGGGCCGGTCATGGAAGCCGTGCGCACCGGGGAATTCGTCCTGCTGTCCGACCTGGGCCGGGACCGGCGCTGGCCCGGCTATTCCAGCGCCGCCGCCGGCCATGGCGTGCAGTCCCTGCTCTCCGTCCCCATCCTTACCGAAGGCGCCACGAGCGCTGCCATCACCCTGTACGCAGCGGCCCCGCATTCCTTCACCAGCGATGACCTGGTGCAGAGCCAAAGCTATGCACACCAGGTTTCGCGGGCCCTGCGCGTCGTCGTCCGCACGGCGGAGCGGGCGGAGGCAACGGCCGGCCTCGCCGTCGTCCAAAGCTCCCTGATCCTGGTGGACCTGGCGGTCCGCAGCCTCATGAACGAATACGGACTCACCCGCGAGGGTGCACTGCGGTTCCTGCAGACGCAGGCGATGCACCACGAAGTGGACCTGCGGGACGCGGCATTGAACGTTGTGGCCCCCGGCGGCGTGGACCGCGGGGGCGGGCAGGTTCCAGCGCGGCGGCAGGAAACGTACGACGGCGTGGCGGAGCTTCCGCGCCCGTCGGCGGCGGGGCGGGACTTTCCAACCGGAAAGTCGCCCCGGAAGGAAGCTGCGGCGGGGAAGGAACCCCCGCCGGCGGCGGAAGGGAGGACGGCATGACCATCGAGAAGCAGGAGCTGCGCTTCGTCGCCGAAGGACCGGACAGACATCCCTGGCACCGGTTCGTTGCCCTGGGGGACTCCTACACCGAAGGAATTGGCGACCCCGAGCCGAACAGCCTGGGCGGCCTCCGTGGTTGGGCTGACCGGGTGGCCGAGGAACTCGCCGACAGCCAGCCGGACTTCGCCTACGCCAACCTGGCGATCCGGGGCTTCCTTCTGCAGCAGATCCTCGACGTGCAGCTGGCGCCGGCCCTGGCACTGAAACCCGACCTGATCGCCATGTCCGGTGGCGGCAACGACATCGTGTTCCGCCACGGCGATCCGGACAAGCTGGCGGAAAAGATCGACGAGGCTGTCGGCATCCTGTCAGGTACCGGTGCCACGGTGCTGCTCTACGCAGGTCCGGACTGGGGCGACACTCCTGTCTTTGGCAAGATCCGCGGGCGCGTGGCGATCTATAACGAGCACCTGCACAGGATCGGCGCGCGGCACCACGCCATCATGGTGGACCTGTGGTGCCTGCCGGAGCTTCAGCATGCACTGATGTGGGACCCGGACCGGCTGCACCTGTCTCCGCTGGGCCATCACTCCGTGGCCGTGGCCACCCTCAATGCCTTGGGGGTAGCGCACGCCCTCAAGCCGCTCCAGCCGCGGCCGCTTCCGGCCCATGGGTGGACACAGGCCCGGGCCGAGGACCTGGTGTGGGCGCGGCAGTACTTTGTGCCGTGGGTACTGAAGCAGTTGCTTCCCCGGCATGCTGAAGGACTGGCGGCGAAGCGGCCGCAGCCGGCGCCCGTGTTTGGCCTGGGCCGCCCGGGGCCATTCCCGCCCGGGCACCCGGTGGCAGGCCGGAATCCGGGAATGGCGGGCGGCCCCGCACCGGAGGGGCAGGCAGCGTAGCCCTCTGTCCGGCGCGCCGTGTGGAACTCCTGCCCGGCGCCGGCAGGCAGTGCCGGCGTCAGGTCCTGCTGGCGTCCCTGGCCAACGCGATGAGTGCGGGGACCGCTGCCACGATGGCTGGGGCAGCCAGCAGCAACCCGTACCCCGGCTGGGTTGCTGACATTACTGCTGCAATGACAGACGCAGCGAGGGCGCCGATGAGCGCCACGGACCACGGCCTCCGGCGGTCCCTGGCGTTGAAGAACAGGAAACCCCCGAGGCCGGCTGTGGCCACGCCAAGGGCGATGACGATGCCGGAAACAATGGCCGGCCCGGGGCCCGGAGCGTCCTTGAGCTGGTCAATGAGCGCCACGGGTACTGCAAGCATCCAGCTGCCCAAAAGGAATGCGATGACGCAGGCCGCCAGGCGGCCTTTGGGCACCGGGTCCAGGGTGTGGATCTGCTCCGGCGGCAGGTCGGACTGCTGGACGTGGCGGTGGTTTGCCGGCGGTGTTGGCCGCGGCAGGCGCATGAAACTCTCAAGCATGGATCCCCCGAACGTAGTGCTTGACGTCCTTCCAACCTACACCGGGCCCTCAGAGCTGCCCCGCTGTATTCAGCCTCAACGCTTCTTCGGTGCCCGCTTCGCAGCCGCGTTCAGCGCCGACTTGACCGCGGGAGGCAGGACGCCCTGCTCCGTCTCGGGCTCCGCCACAGTTCCCCGCGCCTTCGCGATGGCCTTCATGCCGTGGTAGATCACCAGTGCGGCGGCGGATCCCAGGGCAATGCCGGTGAACTTCAGGTCCCCGATGGTCCAGGTGTAGTCGGCGATGCCGATGATCAGGGCGACGGCGGCGGTGGTCAGGTTGACGGGGTTGGAGAAGTTCACCTTGCTCTGCACCCAGATCTTCACGCCCAGGATGCCGATCATGCCGTACAGCATGGTGGCCGCGCCGCCCAGCACCCCGGCCGGAACGGTGGCAATCAGTTCGCCGAACTTCGGCGAGAAGCTGAGGAGGATGGCGAACATGCCCGCCACCCAGTAGGCCGCCGTCGAATACACCTTGGTGGCAGCCATGACACCGATGTTCTCCGCGTAGGTGGTGGTGCCCGAGCCGCCGCCGAAGCCGGCCAGGACGGTGGCGGCGCCGTCCGCCATCAGCGCGCGTCCGGAGACGCCGTCGAGGTTCTGGCCCGTCATGGCGGCGACCGACTTCACGTGGCCGATATTCTCCGCCACCAGCACCAGGACCACGGGGACGAACAGGCCCAGCACGCCGATATGGAACTCGGGGGTCTGGAAGTGCGGCAGGCCGATCCAGGCTGCGGCGTCCATCTTGTCGTACTTCACTTCGCCGCGGAGCATGGCCACCAGGTAGCCCACCACCACGCCTACCAGGATGCTGAGCCGCCCCAGGATTCCGCGGAACAGGACGCTGACCAGGATGATGGTGACGAGCGTGACCAGGGCGGTGATGGGGGCGGCGTCGAAGTTTTGCTTCGCGGCGGGGGCCAGGTTCAGCCCGATCAGCGCCACAATGGCGCCGGTGACGATGGGCGGCATCAGCCGGTTGATCCAGCCGGCGCCGAACTTCTGCACCACCGCACCCACCAGGGCCAGCGTGGCGCCGGCGAGGACCACGCCGCCCAGGGCTCCGGGGATCCCGAACTGCGCCTGCGAGGCGGTAATGGGAGCGATGAACGCAAAGCTTGAGCCCAGGTAGCTGGGCACCCGGCCCTTGGTGATCACCAGGAACAGCAGCGTCCCGATGCCGGAGAAGAACAGGGTGGTGGCAGGCGGCATCCCGGTGATGATGGGGACCAGGAAGGTGGCGCCGAACATGGCCACCACGTGCTGCATGCCCACGCCGATGGTCAGGGGCCACGCCAGCCGCTCATCCGGGGCCACCACCTGGCCGGGCTTGATGGTTTTGCCGGTGCCGTGCAGCTTCCATTTGATTCCGAGCATGCTCATGGGAAGGAATGCCTTTCAAGGGGGTGCCGCGAAGGGGCGAAGATCAACTCGGTCCAGAATACCGCCAAGTATTTCCCGCGGCCTGCTGTGGCCAAGGTCACCAGGCGTCACGGGAAGAGGAGGAATGCACTTGAAGTTGCAACTATGGACAGCAACAGAGGCCACCCCGGCAGGCGGGCGGCGCAGCGAAAGGGAAGCCAATGACCATTGCCCACGAAGAAGCGGTTATCGATTCGGCAGCCGTCGACGCCATCTTTGCCCAGGCCCGCACCGCCAACTCGTTCACCGGTGAGGTGACCGAGGAGCAGGCCCAGGCCATCTAAGAGCTCACCAAGTTCGGCCCCACCGCGTTCAACTCCCAGCCGCTGCGGGTCACCTACGTCCGCTCGGCCGAGGCCCGTGCCACCCTGGTGGATGCCCTGTCCCGCGGCAACCAGGCCAAGACGGCCTCCGCCCCGCTCGTGGCCATCCTCAGCTACGACACCGACTGGGCCGGCAAGTGGGACAACTTCCTCCCCGGCTACAACGCCCCCAAGGCCATGTACGACGCCGACCCGGCCCTGGCCGCCGCCACGGGCAACAACAACGCCCACCTGCAGGCCGGCTACTTCATCCTGGCCGTCCGCTCGCTCGGCTTCGCCGCCGGCCCCATGACGGGCGCAGACTTCGCCGCGATCGACGCTGCCTTCTTCCCGGCCTGCGACCAGAAGAGCTTCCTGGTGGTCAACATCGGCCTGCCCGGTGAGGAAGCCTGGGGCGAGGCAAAGCCCAAGTTCTCCTACGGCGAGGCCGTCCGCACCGTCTAACCCTCCCCGACGCGCCATCACGTCCTGCCCCCTTTTTTCCAACGCCCCATCACCTACTGATGGGGCGTTGGATTTTTATGGGCGGGAGGTGATGGGGCGTCTGAGGGGGGAGTGGGAGACTGGGGGCATGCCGATGCGGAACCTGATCTTCGTGGCGTTCGTCGAGCCCGTGGCCGACGGCCAGGTTTTCCGGCGGACGGACTGGCCGCTGCACATCACGCTGGTGCGGTTTGACGTGAGGCTCGACGCCGGCGCTGCCGCCACCACAAACGCCCAGGACCCCGCGGACGTCGCGGAAAGCATCGCCGGGCTTGCTGATGCGCCGATCGCCGCTGCGCTGGGTGCCGCGCTCACGGTGGGGGAGGACGCGGCGTTCGGCCGCAACGGTTCGCTACCGGTCAACCTCATCAAGCCCCAGCCGGATCTGCAGGCCCTGCACGTGCAGTTGGTTTCTGTCGTCGACGGCGTGCGCGGCAGGATCCTGACGCCCGCGCACACCCTTGCCGGGTACCGACCCCACGTCTCGCACCACGGTGGCAAACGCCTCCACCCGGGCGACGCCGTCGTGCTGGACCGCGTCGCCCTGGTGGACATGGCTCCCGACGGCGACCACATCATCAGGCGCGTCCTCCGGCTGTGGTGCCGCGAGGGAGAGAGTTAGGCGATGACGCTGTCCACCAGCGCCTTGGCCTCCGCCTGCACCTGCTTCAGGTGCTCCTCACCCTTGAAGGACTCGGCGTAGATCTTGTACACGTCCTCGGTGCCGGACGGGCGGGCCGCGAACCAGGCGTTCTCCGTGACCACCTTCAGGCCGCCGATGGGTGCGCCGTTGCCGGGGGCCTCGGTGAGCTTGGCGGTGATCTCTTCGCCGGCCAGTGAGGTGGCAGTGACGTCCGCGGCGGACAGCTTGCCCAGCTTTGCCTTCTGCTCACGTGTTGCGGCGGCGTCGATCCGGGCGTAGACGGGGGCACCGAACTGGTCGGTCAGGCCCTTGTACAACTGCGACGGGGACTTGCCCGTGACCGCGGTGATCTCGGACGCCAGCAGGGCCAGCAGGATGCCGTCCTTGTCCGTGGTCCACACGCTGCCGTCCAGCTTGTTGAAGGAGGCGCCGGCGGATTCCTCGCCGCCGAACGCGCCTTCACCGGACAGCAGGCCGGGGACGAACCATTTGAAGCCCACCGGGACCTCCACGAGCTTGCGGCCCAGGCTCTGCGCCACGCGGTCGATGATGGAGGAGGACACCAGGGTCTTGCCCACCACCGAGGCCGGGTTCCAGCCGCTGCGGTTGCGGTAAAGGTAGTCGATGGCTACGGCGAGGTAGTGGTTGGGGTTCATCAGTCCGCCGTCAGGGGTGACGATGCCGTGGCGGTCGGCGTCCGCGTCATTGCCGGTGGCGACATCGAAGGTGGATCCGCCGGCAGACATCCGCTGGATCAGCGATGCCATGGCGGACGGCGATGAGCAGTCCATTCGGATCTTCTCGTCCCAGTCCAGGGTCATGAACGCCCACTGGGGATCCACCGTGGGGTTCACCACGGTGAGGTCCAGGTGGTGGCGCTCGGCGATCTCGCCCCAGTAGTCCACGGAGGCCCCGCCCATGGGGTCGGCACCGATCCGGACGCCGGCCTCGCGGATGGCGTCCAGGTTCAGGACGGACGGAAGATCGTCCACGTAGCTGGAGAGGAAATCGAACTTTCCGGTGGTGTCCGCGGACTGCGCGTCGCCCAGCGGAATCCGCTTCACGCCGCGCAGGCCGTTTTCCAGCAGCTCATTGGCCCGGTTGGCGATCCAGCCCGTGGCGTCCGAGTCAGCCGGGCCGCCGTGCGGGGGGTTGTACTTGAAGCCGCCGTCGGCCGGGGGGTTGTGGCTGGGCGTCACCACGATGCCGTCAGCCTGCGGGGCCCCGGGCGCCGCCTTCCGGTTGTAGGTGAGGATGGCGTGGCTCAGTGCCGGCGTGGGGGTGTAGCCGTGCCGGGCATCGACCAGCACCTGGACGCCGTTGGCGGCGAGGACCTCGAGGGCCGAGTTCTGTGCCGGCTCGCTCAGTGCGTGGGTGTCCTTGGCCAGGAACAGCGGACCGGTGACGCCCTGCGCCGCCCGGTACTCCACGATGGCCTGGGTGATGGCCACGATGTGCTGCTCGTTGAAGGAGGCCTTAAGGCTGGATCCCCGGTGCCCGGATGTCCCGAACACCACGCGCTGGCCGGGATCACTGAGGTCCGGCGCGATGTCGTAATACGCGTCAAGGAGCGCAGTGATGTCAACAAGGTCCTGGGGTTGGGCAACTGTACCCGCGCGGCTAGCCATGGCTCCAGCATGCCAGAAGCTGGCAGGAGTCAAAACGATCCGCCCAGAATCCGGACGCTGTGACCTGCTGTGACGGACGCAAACCAAGTAGTCAACCTGAGTACACGGCCGCAAAAGTACCTATATACCGGGCCTTCCGTGCCCTGCTAATTTCAAGAAAATTCCACGAAAACACGCGAAAGGAACGGACGACGGCGGGCCGCCGGCGTCGTCCTGTCCGGCAAGGAAACGGGGACGTCCAATGGGGGCAGGAGACGGGGCAGCGGAACAGTCCAGGCTTGCTGCCGAGCGCGTTGCACGGCTGAAGCGGCGGCTGGACCAGGCCGAACATTCCACCAAGGCATGGGACGCCGGTGCGGTGGGGGAGCGGATGGTGGCCGACAAGCTCAGCGAGCTGGTTCCCCGCGGCTGGTACGTACTCCACGATGTCCATTGGCCGGGCAGGCCAAAGGCAAACCTGGACCATGTCCTGGTGGGCCCGGGCGGCGTGGTGGTGGTGGATTCGAAGAACTGGACCGGTGAGGTGCGGGTGGCTTCCGGGGTGCTGTGGCAGGGCCGTTACGCGCGGACCCAGGCCGTGGAGGGCGCCCTGGCCCAGTGCGCCGCTGTCGCCTCGGTGCTGGCTCCGCCGCACCGCAGGCTGGTGCGTCCGCTCATTTGCATGGCTGCGCAGCCGGACCTTTTCGGGGTGACGGCCTCGGACGTCGCCGTGGCCGGTTCCCAGCGGGTTGTCGGGGCCATCGAGGCGTTGCCTGCCGTCCTCGACCAGCAGGCAGTCGTGGGCCTCTATGAGGAGCTGGGCCGGCAGCTTACGCATGAGCAGGAGCCGGGCATCACGGCCCTGCGCAACGTGCGCCCGGGAACGGTGGTGCGCCCGGCGGGTGCGCTGCCCCCAGCCGGCCCCGCGGTGCCCCCGGCACGTAAAACCGGCTCCGGCGACGAGGCCGCCAGGGCCCGCAGTGCAGCGCGGCACCCCGCCGGCCGGGCCCTGCCGCCACGGGAAAAACCGGCAGGCCAGGGGACCAGCGGGACGGCTGGGGTGTCGGCAAAAAAGCGGTCAGCGCGACCGGCCGGCCCGGGGCGCCACGGCCGGAACGCCAAAGCGCAGCAGCACGGCAGTACCAGCGGAGGAAAGCTGGCGCTGCTGGCTGCATTCGTTATTTTCGCCGTCTATATCCTGCCCTACTTGGCCCGTTAGCTTCCCGGCCGCCGCCCCCGGGCTGCAGCAGGGTTCCGGCGGCCGTCCGGACAGCCGCGCCCAGCCGCGCGAGCCGGTCTGAATCCAGGGCCCACGCCTGCCAGTAGAGGGCCACATCCTGATGGGTGTCCTCCTCCAGCCGGACCAGGACGCCGTCGGCCAGTTCGCCGGTGAGTTGAAGCTCCGGGATCATTCCCCAGCCCAGGCCGGCCGTGACGGCTGCCAGGAACCCCTGGGAAGAAGGCACGGTGTGCGTGGGGGGAAGTCCAGGCACGCTCTTTCCGGTGAGCAGCTGCTGCTGAAGCGTGTCCTTCGTGTTGAATTTCAGCACCGGCATTGCCGCCCAGTCCACCCTGCCGGAGGCGGAAAAGCGGCGGCGCAGCGCGGGGGCGGCCACCGGGATGTAGCGCATGGATCCCAGCAGTTCCACGCGGCACCCGCTGACCGGGACGGGGTCGGACGTCACCGCGCCCATCACCGCACCGTCGCGGAGCAGTTGGCTGCTGTAGCCCTGGTCCTCCACGTGGAGGTCCAGTGCAGAGTCCTCCCAGCCCGCGGCCTGGTGCAGGACCGGAATGAACCACGTGGCCAGCGAGTCGGCGTTCACGGCCACCGGCAGGTGGGCCCGTGCCGGCGACCCCGCCCCCAGCGCTGCTGACGTTTCCGCCTCGAGTACCTGCACCTGCCGGGCCATCCGCAGCATCAGCGCACCGGCGTCCGTGGCGGTACAGGGCACCCGGCGGCGTACCAGGACCTGGCCCACGGATGCTTCCAGCGCCTTGATCCGCTGGCTCACCGCGGACGGCGTGATCCGGAGCAGGTCTGCCGCGGCCTCAAAGGTTCCTTCGTCCATGACGGCGGCGAGGGCTTTCAAGTGCTCGAGGTTCATGAAGATATTCTAATGACAATCAAGAATCCGTTATTTGCCTTCACTGAGCGGGAATCTTACGGTCATTGGTATGTGGGCTGCAGGAATTACGGGAATGCTGACCGGGCTGGCGCTGATCGTGGCGATCGGCGCCCAGAATGCCTTTGTGCTGCGCCAAGGTATCCGCCGGGAGCACATTGGCCCAGTGGTGGCCGTCTGCATGGCTGGTGACGCCCTGCTGATCGTGGCCGGCACGGCGGGTATCGGGGCGCTGGTCACCCGGTTCCCCGGAGTGCTGGAAGTCCTGCGCTGGGCGGGAGCCGCCTACCTGCTGTGGTTCGCGGTGCGGTCCTTTATGGCTGCGGCCAGGCCTGCCGCGCTGGCGGAACAGGCGCCCAGGTCCAGGAGTTCGGTCATCGCAACCACGGCGGCCCTGACATTCCTCAACCCGCATGTCTACCTGGACACCGTGGTGCTGCTGGGCAGCCTTGCCAACCAGCAGGGTCCTGACCTGCGCTGGACTTTCGCCGGCGGCGCCGTGGCCGGAAGCGTCCTGTGGTTTTCAGTCCTCGGGTACGGGGCGCGGGCGCTCGCAGGAGTGCTGGCAAGCCCCCGCACCTGGCGGTGGATCGACGCTGCCATCGGCGTCCTGATGGTGGTCCTGGCCGTCCGTCTGATCCTGCACTGAAGTAGGCTGTAGCCAGATTCGCAGGGGAGGAATCATGACCAACCAGCCGTCCCAGGGGCCCGATTACCAGCGTCCCGAAAACCAGCCCAACGGTTCGCCATGGCCCGGGTACCAGCCACCGGCCCAGTACGGGCAAGGCCAGTACGGGCAGGCCCAGTACAACCAGCCGCAGTACGGGCAGGCCCAGTACAACCAGCCGCAGTACGGACAGGCACCATATAGCCAGGCCCAGTATGGCCAGCCCCAGTATTTCGGCCAGCCGTCCTACTACGGCGGAACTGTGGAACCGAAGACCCTGAGCATCGCCAGCATGGTCTGCGGCATCGCCTCGGTCATCATGGGCTGGCTGTTGCTTCCCCAGTTCGCCGCCATCATCACTGGCCACCTGGCACTGCGCCGCGAACCCTCGGGCAAGGGGATGTCCATTACCGGCCTGGTGCTGGGCTACCTCTGCCTGCTGGGGTACGGGGCGCTCTGGCTGCTGTTCATCATTGGCGTGGCCGTCGCCGGCACCGCCGGGTCAAACACCGGCACGTTCTAACCGGCAGGTGCCAGGCGCGCCGATCCGGCACGAAAGGCGGCCCGGGCACCCGCGCCAGGACCGCCGTCGTGCTTACGGAAACAGCGCCCTTACCCCTTCACTGCCGCGGGGGCCGGCACCTCGAGCGGCCGGTCCGGGTAGATGGACGCCGCCGGGGCGCGGTTGGTTGCCTTGGCCCAGGGGTAGTAGATGGCCAGGGTGGCAACGATCCCCACGAGCCAGGAGATGTCCGCGCCGCCCAGCAGCTTGGTGACCGGGCCGGTATACAGCGACTGCGCCAGGAACGGGACCTGGATGACGACGCCGATTCCATAGGAGACCAGGGCGGCGGCGTTCCAGCGGCCGTAACGTCCGTCCGGGTTGTAGAGGGCCGGGATGTCCAGCCGGTCGCGGGAGATCTTGTAGTAGTCCACGAGGTTGATCACGGACCAGGGGGTGAACACCATGAGCAGCAGGAGCACGAAGTTCTTGAACAGGTTCAGGAAGTCCTTGCTGGCGAACAGCGCGATGAGGACGCTGGCGCCGATGACGGCCACGATGAACGCGATCCGGACGGCTTTGGAGACGGTGTCCCGGCGGTTAACGGCGGTGCTGATGGTGACGCCGCACATGAAGGCGCCGTAGGCGTTGAGGCAGTTCACGGTCAGCTTGCCCGTGACGATCATCAAGTAGATGAAGATGGCGATCAGGCCGCCGCCGGCAAGGTCTCCCATGTACCCCACCTGGTTCTTCAGGAAGTCCCCGCCGAGTTTGGCGGCGGACAGGCCGCCGGCCAGGGCACCCAGGGTCATGGCCCACTGCGCGCCGCCCACCGAGCCCGCGAAGGTGTACCAGAACGTCTTGCGCTCCGAGGTGTCGGCCGGGAGGTAGCGGGAGTAGTCGGCCACGTACGGGCCGAAGGTCAGCTGCCAGCCCGCACCAAGGGCAATGGCGGTCAGGAAGGTGGGCCATTCGAAGCCCTTGACCATCATCACCTGGGTGACATCGAACTTGGTGACGACGGCGACTGTCAGGTACAGGAACCCGGCCAGGCCCAGCACGGTGGCGATGCGGCCCAGCGCATGGATGTACTTGTAGCCCAGGATGGCCAGCAGGGCGGTGGCGGCACCGAAGATGAGGATCCCGACGGCGGGAGTGTCCACTCCCAGCATGAGGTTGATGGCCTGCCCCGAGAGGACGGTGCCCGTGGAAGCGAACCCCACGTACATCAGGATGACCAGCGCCAGCGGGATCACGGCTCCGTAGACGCCGAACTGGGCGCGGCTGGAGATCATCTGGGGCAGCCCCAGTTTGGGGCCCTGGGCAGAGTGGAGGGCCATGACGGCGCCGCCCAGCACGTTGCCCACCAGCAGGCCCACGATGGCCCAGAACGCATCCGCCCCGAATACCACCGCGAGGGCGCCATCCACGATGGCGGTGATCTGCGCGTTGGCGCCGAACCACAGGGTGAACTGGCCCCGCGGGTGGCCGTGGCGCTCACCCGGCGGGATCATGTCGATCGAACGTGCCTCTACGGCGGTACTGCCTCCGGCCATGGCCAAACTCCTCAGTGATGAAAACGTAAGGTCCATCACATCGGTTTTCGCGCCGCGGAAACACCGCCATTCAGGCGCAGCTGTCCGGGGAGCCAGACAGCCCGGCGTGTCGCCGCGGGGTGCCCGGTGCGTGCGGCTGCTAGCGGAGCAGCTCCACGTCGGAGACGAGCTCGATGTGCGCCAGCATGGCGTCGGCCGCTGCCGCAGCGTCCTGCGCACGTACGGCATCCGCGATCTTCCGGTGCGACGCCAGCGACTGTTCCGGCCTGCCGGGCTGGCCCAGGGATTCCATCCTCGTTTCCAGGATCATCTCCGCGATGAAAGCCATCAGCTGTGCCAGCACCGACGAATGCGCTGCGCCGGTGATCGCCTGGTGGAACAGCTCGTCACCGTGGGTGCCGCGGTCGCCGTCACTGATTTCCTGTGCCATGACGTCCAGGGCCTTGTCGATCGCGGCGAGGTCCTGGTCTGTCCGGCGTTCCGCGGCAAGGGCGGCAAGCTTCACTTCCAGGGTGCTGCGGGCTTCCACGATTTCCGGCAGCCGGCTCTGGTGTTCACGCAGGCCCTTGACCACCGAGGCGACGCTGGGCCTCCGGGCCAGGACCGCTCCGGTGCCGTGCTGCACGTCAATGACGCCCAGGACCTCAAGGGCCACAAGTGCCTGGGCGAGAGTGGCGCGGGAGACGCCCAGTCGCTCGGCAAGGTCGCGCTCGGCCGGCAGCAGGTCGCCGGGCTTCAGCTGGGCGGACTCGATATAGGCAAGGATCTGTTCCACCAGCTGCTCGTACAGCCGTGGCCGCGTCACGCGTTCCAGGCCCAGCCGTGCTGTCTTCTCCACAAAGCCCTCCCTTGGGTCTACCGGTCCAGAATACCGCCTTCATCTATTGACAGATAGACTCACTGTCTAAGAGGCTAGTCCAGTGAGCCAGTAACTCACGTCACATTCTTCCCCTCAATGGAGGACCAACGATGTCCGCTCCTGTCCTATCCATCATCATCCTCGCAGCGATGTTCCTGCTCGCCACCGTGCTGCCCCTCAACATGGGCGCACTCGCCTTCGTGGGCGCCTTCCTGCTCGGCGCCGTGGTGCTGGGCATGTCCACCAACGAAATCCTGGCCAACTTCCCCGGCGGCCTCTTCCTCACCATCGTCGGCGTCACCTACCTGTTCGCCATCGCCCAGAACAACGGCACCATCGATCTCCTGGTCCGCGGAGCCGTCAAGCTCGTGGGCAGCCGCGTTGCCCTCATCCCCTGGGTCATGTTCGCCATCACCGCCGTGATCACGGCCGTGGGCGCCCTGTCTCCCGCCGCCGTCGCCATCATTGCTCCCATCGCCCTGAGCTTTGCCGGCAAGTACAAGATCAGCCCGCTCCTGATGGGCATGATGGTGATCCACGGCGCGCAGGCGGGCGGCTTCTCACCGATCGCGGTGTACGGGGTCACCGTCAACGGCATCCTGGCCAAGACCGACCTTGCCTTCAGCCCCACCGCGCTGTTCCTGTCCAGCTTCATCTTCAACCTGGTCATCGCCGTGGTGCTCTTCGTGGTCCTGGGCGGCAGGAACCTCCTGTCCTCCAAGGTGGGGCACTTCGTGGAGCAGGCGGCAGAAGCCCGCATGTCCGTCAGCGTCGGCGCTAAGGCAGCCGGCGGCGACGTCCCCTTCAAGGGCTTCGGTTCGGGCATGTACGGCCCCCGGGACCCTGCGGGTGACGGCATCGCCGCCACCAAGGAACGCAAGGACCGGATCCCGCAGCTGGTCACCATCGCCGGCCTGATCGTGCTGGCCGTCGTGGCCCTCGGCTTCAAGATGGACGTCGGCTTCGTGTCCATCACCATCGCCATCGTGCTGGCCCTCGTCTCACCCGCCGCGCAGAAGGGCGCCATCAACAAGATCAGCTGGTCCACCGTGCTGCTCATCTGCGGCATGCTGACCTTCGTCGGCGTACTCGAGGAAGCCGGCACCATCAAATTCGTCTCCAGCGGCGTGGCCGGGATGGGAATGCCGCTCCTCGCAGCCCTGATCATCTGCTTCATCGGCGCCGTGGTGTCCGCCTTCGCCTCCTCCACCGCCATCCTGGCGGCCCTTATCCCGCTCGCCGTCCCCTTCCTCTCCACCGGCGAAATCGGCGCCGTCGGCGTCATCTGCGCCCTGGCAGTGTCCGCCACGATCGTTGACGTCTCACCCTTCTCCACCAACGGCGCCCTGGTGCTGGCCAACGCGCCGGAGGGCGTGGACAAGGACAAGTTCTACAAGCGCATCCTCGGGTACAGCGGGGTGGTCATCGTGGCAGGCCCCATCCTGGCCTGGCTGACGCTGGTGGTTCCCGGCTGGCTCTAGCCGGCACCGCAACCGCCGCCGCCGTACTTACGAAAGGAAACCCAGCACATGAGCACCGCCGAAACTTCCCAAGGCCCCCTGGCCGGGCACATCGTCGTCGACCTCAGCCGGGCGCTGGCCGGACCGCACGCCGGCATGATGCTGGCAGACCTCGGGGCCCGCGTCATTAAAGTGGAGAACCCCGGTGCGGGCGATGACACCCGGGGGTGGGGCCCGCCCTTCGTGGGGCCCGAAGACGACCTGCAGTCCACCTACTTCATGTCCTGCAACCGCAACAAGGAATCGATCAGCCTGGACCTGAAGAGCGAAGACGGCCAGGCGGTGCTCCGCGGGCTCCTGGAGCGGGCGGATGTGGTGATCGAAAACTTCCGGCCCGGGGTCATGGACCGGCTGGGCTTCTCCACCGCGGCGATGCACGGCATCAACCCGCGCCTGGTGATCCTGTCCATCACCGGCTTTGGCCACGACGGTCCCGAATCCCAGCGCAGCGGCTACGACCAGATCCTCCAGGGTGAGGCCGGTCTGATGTCCCTGACCGGATCGGGCCCGGATGATCCACAGCGCGTGGGCGTGCCCATTGCCGACCTGCTCTCCGGAATGAACGGGGCGTTCGGTGTCCTGGCGGCCCTCGTTGAGCGGAACCGGACCGGGCAGGGCAAGGTGGTGCGCACCTCGCTGCTGGCATCCCTGATCGGCGTCCACGCCTTCCAGGGCACCAGGACCACCGTTGCGGGTGAGGTTCCGCAGGCCCAGGGCAACCACCACCCCTCCATTGCCCCCTACGGCCTGTTCAACTGCAAGGACGGGAGCGTGCAGATCAGCGTCGGCAGCGAGAAGCTCTGGCAGTCCTTTGCCGCGGCTTTTGGTCTGGACCCGGCTGCCCCGGGCTTTGCCAGCAACGCCGAAAGGGTGCGGAACCGGGCGGAGGTGATTGCCGCCGTCGAACGCGCCTTCTCGGAGTACGGCGCGGTGGAGCTGCTGCAAAAGCTGAACGACGCCGGGATCCCCGCAGGCAAGGTGCGCTCGCTGGACGAGGTGTACGCCTGGGAGCAGGTGGCGTCCCAGGGGCTCGTGGTGGATGTACAGCATCCGCTGCTTGGAAAGGTGAGCCTGCCCGGGCCGCCGCTGCGGTTCTTCGCGCCGGGCGACGCCGCGGAAACCACCCTGACCGAACACGACGCGCCGCCGCTGCTCAACGAGGACGGGCAGTCGATCCGGGAGTGGCTGGGGCTTACGACGGCCGGCGCCGCTGCGGCTTCCGGGGCAAAGTAGCATGGCGACGGCGGAAAAGGTGCGGCACATGAACGCCACCGAGCTCCTGGAAACCGTGGTGGACCCCGGCTCCTTCGTCTCCTGGGACACCGAACCCCAACAGCCGGCGCTGTCCGGGGAGTACGCCGGCGATTTGGCCAGGGCGCGCGAACGCAGCGGCGCCGACGAGTCCGTCATCACCGGCGCCGGACTGATCCGCGGCCACAGGGTGGCGCTGATCGTCAGTGAATTCTCCTTCCTTGCCGGCTCGATCGGCCACGCGGCGGCGCAAAGGATCGTTGCCGCCGTCGAGCGCGCCACTGCTGAAGGGCTCCCCCTGCTGGCCGGTCCCGCGTCCGGCGGGACCCGGATGCAGGAAGGGACGCTCGCGTTCCTGTCGATGGTGAAAATCACCGGCGCAGTCCGCGCACACCGGCAGGCCGGCCTTCCCTACCTTGTCTACCTGCGGCACCCCACCACCGGCGGCGTGATGGCATCCTGGGGGTCTTTGGGCCACATCAACGTCGCTGAGCCGGGCGCCCTCCTGGGCTTCCTGGGCCCGCGCGTCTATGAGGCCCTGTACGGCGAAGCGTTCCCGGAGAACGTGCAGGTGGCGGAGAACCTCTTCAGCAAGGGACTGATCGACGGCGTGGTGGAACCCGGCGACCTGGCCGACCTGGTGGGCCGCGCGCTGGACATCCTGGCGGCGAACGGGGGCGCCGGCGGCGGAACCGTGCCGGCGACGGTGCCCGCCCCGCCCGAAACCCTGGACATCAGGCCGTCAACCGCTGATGCCTGGACCTCGATTGGGATTTCACGGCGGCAGCGGCGGCCGGACCTGCGCCAGCTGCTGAAGATCGGCGCCACGGACGCGTTGCCCCTCAACGGAACCGGGCAGGGGGAAAAGGACCCGGGACTGCTGCTGGCACTGGCCCGCTTTGGCACCCAGCCGTGCATCGTGCTGGGGCATGCGCGGCCGCTGCGGAAGGACCCCGCCGGCATGGGCCCGGGATCGCTGCGCGAGGCCCGACGCGGCATGAAACTGGCGGAGGAGCTGCGGCTGCCACTGCTCACCGTCATTGATACTGCCGGTGCAGCCCTCTCGCAGGAAGCGGAGGAGGGCGGACTTGCCGGGGAAATTGCGCGGTCGCTGTACGAACTGATCGGGCTCGAATCGCCGTCGGTCTCCGTGCTGCTTGGCCAGGGCGCCGGGGGAGGGGCGCTGGCGCTGCTGCCCGCTGACCGGACCATCGCCGCCCAGCACAGCTGGCTCTCGCCACTTCCTCCGGAGGGCGCCAGCGCCATTGTGCACCGCACCACCGCGTTCGCGCCCGCGATGGCCCAGGCGCAGGGTGTTGACGTCGCTGCACTGTATGCCAGCGGCCTGGTGGACCACATCGTGGATGAGCGGGGTGATGCTTCACTGGAGCCGCGCGAGTTCTGCACCCGGATGGCGCGGGCCATCGAGTACGAACTGGGTTCGGTGGCCAACATTCCGGTACCTGACTTGGTCGCCGCCCGCGCCCGGAAGTTCGCGAACCTGGGCGCCTTCTGAGGTCGACGGCGGCTACCTGCGTTGCCGGACCCTGTCCCGGTGGGCGTTTGAACGTAGCTGCAGGATGCGCGCGCCGCCCGCCACGGCTACCAGCACGCCGCCGGTCACGGCGGCAATGAACAGCGCCATGCCCAGCGGGACGGACCCCTCAAAGCCCAGGAACTTCACCAGGACCAACTCCTGGTTCTGCAGGATGAAGACGATCAGCAGGATCAGGAGCACCAGGGCGGCTACCACTGCGGCCCAGATGACGCCAGCGCGGGTGACTTTTCGTTCGGGGCCGGCCCCTGCCGTGATGGCTGGACCCCAGGCGCCCGTCGTTTCCGGTACATCCGCCCGGTAAGAGGGTGCGTTGCCGTGCCCCACAGGACGTTCCGCCGGAGTTTCCGGGGGGAGGGGCTGTGCCGTGGCGTGTTCTGACTCCGGCTGCCTGTCAGGTGTAGGCGTGCTCTGTCCTGCGCTCATAGTGTCCTCTTCCCAGAATGCTAAGCATGCTTACGGTTCAACCATAGACGCCAGGGTCACCGCAGCACAACGGCCTGAACGACGAGGCGCCGCAGCGGCTGCATTTCGGCGGAGAGTTGCAGGGGGCCGTGGTGCTGGAGGGGTCCCAGCGCGGTGACCCCTCCAGTGACTCCCGTCCGGGGCATTACTGCCCCGGCGTCAGACCCTCTCCTTGCTCTTTTCAGCGGAGGGGGTGCGTGGCGCAGGCGTCCTGCGCCAGTTGGGGAAGGCCCAGAACGTGAATTCCTGTGCCCTAACCGGCTTCCCGGGATTTTCCGCAGGGGTTTCCGGTTCCGCTTCAGGCCGGCGCTTGGTTTCTTTCTTTGCGCCCCACCCGAAGTCCTTGCTCGATGCGTAGCACATCACAGACCTCCTCATTGGTGACTGCCCCTTAATCGTCCTCCTGCCTGGCGCCGGAGTCGAGGGCGCGGCAGCGGGGCAGGGGGAAGGAGTGCGTGAACTGTGGGGCAGGAGCGCCGGGGCATCGGGTCTTAGGCAGGGTGCCGGCGCAGAGTGGCGCCGGGGACTGTCAGGTGCCGTTGGCCACGACGTCCTGCGCCTCCTGCGGGCGGTGGAACTCGCAGGGCCCCTGATGGCGGATGGGCAGGAGGCAGGTCCGGCCCGTCGGCAGATGGACCAGGGCGCAGCGGCCAGCCATGGCAAGGTCCTCCCTGACGTTGGAGTTGCTGAGGTCCGGCCGTTCCTCGTCTGGCGTCACGGTGGTTCCGGGGCTGGCGGCAGGGTATTCAGCGTTCATTGTGGGCAACTCCTCGTCAGGCGGAGGGCGGGTGGAGGGTGCTGAAACGTGCTTTTCCAGTCTGCGGCCGCGGGGGTTACGGGCGGGTTAACCCGGTGTTATGTTCAGGTCAACAACGTCAACCACGCCGGTGCCTCCCACGGGCTCCAGCTGGCCTGGAAGCCAAGATCGCCCGGTGCAACTGGCCCCTAATACCCCAGTTGCCGCGCCACCTGCAGGAGGAGGGCTTCTGATCCCATGGGGCCCACCAGCTGGATTCCCATGGGAAGTCCGCTCCCCGCGGCACCGCCGGTCCAGTGCACAGGGATGGTGATGGCCGGCAGTCCGCACACATTCACCATGGAGGACCACGGGGCGTATTCGCACTGCTTCCGGTAGTCGCCGTCGGCATCCCCCGGCCACTGGGCCGATGGCCAGCGGTCACCGCCGTGGGCGGTGCCGGTGAACCAGCCCACCGGCCGCGGCGTCTGTGCCAGCGCCGGCATCAGCATCAGGTCCCACTGCCCGTACTGTGCCAGGGTGTCGTGCTGGAACTGCCGCAGGAATGCCAGGGCCTCCGCAAGCTTCGCCGGGCTGCGCTGCTGGGCGCGCCGGCGGAAGGTCCGGGTCAGGGGCGCCAGCAGCGCTTCCCGGGACGGGCTGATGCGGGCAGCACCCACTCCGGCGGTCCACGCGGTGGTGAAGGCGTCCGGGTAGCGGTTGTCGTAGCGGATGCCGGCGTCAGCAAGGGTATGGCCGGCCTGTTCCAGGAGGGTTTCGCCGGCCTGGAGCGCGTCCAGGGCCTCCCGGTCCGGCGTGAACGGAAACGTGCTGGACCACGGGCTGTCCAGCGTGACGCCGATCCGCAGCCGGGGTGGCTCCTGCGTGATCGCCGAAAGGGATTGGTTCCCGGGTGCCAGGACGTCCATCATCAGTGCTGCGTCCTCCGCGCTCCGCGCGAGGGGGCCCGGCGCCACCAGCCGTGCAGGGTCGCCGGTACTTTCCCCGGCGGCCACCACCCCACGGCCGGGCTTGAGCCCCACCAGGCCACAGGCGGCGGCGGGTATGCGGACTGATCCACCGCCGTCGGTTCCGGGGGCAAAAGGCAGCAGCCCTGCGGCCACAGCGGCTGCGCTGCCGCCGGAGGACCCGCCCGAACTCCTGCTGGGCGCATGGGGATTGCGCGACGGCGGTGCGATGCGGTTCTCGCTGTAGGCCGTCAGTCCGAATTCGGGCACCTGGGTCTTGCCCAGCCAAATGGCGCCGGCATCCTTGAACAGGGCCACGAGGGGAGCATCTGCGGGGGCTGGTTTGTGGTCCAGGGCGGCACTGCCGTGCGTGGTCACCACCCCCGCCACATCAGTGAGGTCCTTGAACGCAACCGGCATGCCATGCAGCAGGGGCAGGTCATCGGCCTCCGAGCGGGAGCGCAGGGCATCCGCCGCCCGGGCCTGCGCCATGGCCTGGTCCGCCGTCACTGTAATAAAGGCGCCCAGAAGGGGGTTTTGGCTACCGATCCGGTCCAGGAAGTGGGAAGTGGCGTCCGTGGAGGACACCGCTCCGCTGCGAAGGAGGTCCCGCAGGGCCAGCGCCGGGAGATCGTGAAGTTCAGTCACGATGGCACCCCCGGTGGCATCTCCCCGGCTGCGGCCCGGCGCTCCGGCCTGGACATGCCGGTGGCGCGGGAAGGGCTGTCAGCTGCTGGGACATGGAAACCTCCTGGGCCTTCACCAGCCTAACCTGCAGCCTTTTCCGCTGTGATCCGGGCGGAGCGGGGTGGAAGGGCTAGGCTTAAACCTGACTTTGATCCGCCAGATCCGCCAAGACAGGACTCCGATGAGCGATTTCGATACCGTCCCCGTCCATGACGTCCCCGCAGACGCCGTGATCCTGGACGTCCGGGAGGATTACGAGTGGGTTGCCGGCCACGCTGAAGGCGCTGTCCATATTCCCATGGACCAGATTCCGGCGCGCCTTGGCGAACTCGATCCGGACGAGGATGTCTACGTCATTTGCCGCACGGGCGGCCGCTCCTTCCGCGTCGCCCAATGGCTTACCGGCCAGGGGTACACCGCCATCAACGTCTCCGGCGGAATGGACCAGTGGCTCGAATCCGGCAAGCCCCTCGTCTCGGACAACGGTCTCAAGCCCCTGGTCCTTTAGTGGGCGGCACGTCCCGCACCTACGCCTTCCTGGGCCCCGAAGGCACCTTCACCGAGGCTGCCCTGCTGCAGGTGCCTGACGCCGCCCAGGCTGTCCGGGTGCCGGCGTCGAACGTCAACGCTGGCCTGGACAAGGTCCGCGACGGTTCGGCAGACGCCGCCATGGTCCCTATCGAAAACTCGGTGGAGGGCGGCGTCACCGCCACGCTGGACGCCATCGCCACCGGCCAGGAACTGCGGATCATCCGCGAAGTCCTGGTTCCCATCAGCTTTGTCCTGGTAGCCCGGCCCGGCGTGCGGTTGGAGGATGTGCGGCGGGTATCCACGCACGGTCATGCGTGGGCGCAGTGCAGGCTGTGGATGGACCGGAATATACCGGATGCGGAATATGTCCCCGGCTCCTCGACTGCCGCCTCGGCCCTGGGATTGCTGGATGGGAACTGTCACTACGACGCGGCGATCTGCGCACCGCTGGTGGCCAGGGAGCATCCAGGGCTGTCGGTCCTGGCGGAGAATATCGGGGACAACCCCGGTGCGGTGACGCGCTTCATCCTGGTCAGCCGGCCTGGGCCGCTGCCGGAGCGCACCGGCGCGGACAAAACCACCGTCGTGGTCCCGCTTCCGGAGGACCGGCCGGGCGCCCTGATGGAGATCCTGGACCAGTTCGCCAGCCGCGGCGTCAACCTCAGCAGGATTGAATCCCGCCCCACAGGCCAGTACCTGGGCCACTACTTTTTCAGCATCGACGCCGATGGCCACGCCGGCGAAGCGAGGGTCGCTGACGCGCTGGCGGGTCTGCACCGCATCAGTCCACGCACCCGTTTCCTGGGCTCGTATGCCAGGGCCGACCGGCAGGCCACGCTGGTCCCCGCACATACCTCCGATGAAGCTTTCACAGCGGCCCGGACGTGGGTGCGATCCATACTCGCCGCGGAATCCACCGCAGGTGAAAGCGGTTCCGGGGCTTCGCCCAAAGCGTAGGTAAATGCCTTCCGAAGTACTTCCGTGGGGTGTTGACAATGCGTATGCTTGCCTGATCCACACGGGGTATGGCCCCTGACGAAGGGAGCGGGTCATGACCAGCAGCACTGACAACGACGGCCAGGGGATGATCGTCAATCCCAAGCCCACGGGAGATAACCAGGACTGGGACGGGGACGACGCCGACCGTGCTGACCGCCTGCGCTTCGAAGAGGAGCAGGCGATGATCCGCGAGCAGTCCGAAGCCCATGCTGCTGCCAAACAAGCCCATGCGGACGCGAAAGCTGCTGCCGAGGCAGAGAAGAAGTCCGGGGCCTGACGGCGCCAACTACTGAGTCCGGGCCCCATCGCGGCACCGCTTCAGCCGTCCGCTACCGTGCGGCGTGTGCGCTTCCATGCACGGGACCGCTGTCCTGTACCTGTCCTTTGACCCTGACCAGGAGTGACCGTGGCTCCACCCGGACCGTGAGCTGCGTGGCTTCCCCCGACGTGTCGCCGTCGAGCTGTGTGGGCGTGGGTTCAGGGCACTTGATGACCACCTTGACTGACCGGTAGACGGTCATGATGGGCAGCTTTCCGCTGTGCTTGAACATGATCTTCACGTACATCAGCAGCCAGCCCAGGGCGCTGCGGGGGCTCATGACCACGACGTCGAGCATGCCGTCGTCGATCATGGCCTGCGGGATGAAGTCAATGCCGCCGGGGACCAGCCCACAGTTGGCGAAAAGCACGCTCCGGATGTTCCGGACCTGCTCCGGGTTGTCATCCAGGGCGATGGAAACCTTCTTGCGCCGGCCCGGAAGGTGGCGCACGCCGGCCTCGGTGTAGGCGAGCCAGCCCACGGCCTTCTTCAGCCCCGCGTTCGTGTCGGCCAGGACTTCGGCGTCCATGCCGATACCGGCGATCACCAGGAAGACGTGCTCCGAGTAATGGCCTGTGCGGGAGTTCTCGATGGCCATCCGGGCGGTGTCGATGTACCGTTGGCGGCCGAAAAGGGCTGTCTGGACGTTGCTGTGGAGGTCGTTCACATCCAGGTCCACGTTCCGGGCCAGCAGGTTTCCCGTGCCCAGCGGAATCAGGCCCATGGCAACATCGGTGTGCGCGAGGGCCTCAGCCACCACGCGGACGGTGCCGTCCCCACCGCCCACCAGGACGACGTCGGGCTTTCCCGCCAACGCAGCCTGCATCTGCGAAAAGCCCGGGTCCTCCGCCGTCGTCTCGAAAAAGACCGGTTCCTCCCAGCCGGCGGCCAGGCAGGCCCTGTGGATCATCCCCCTGGCTTCGTCGGCCCGCGCCTTAATGGGATTCAGGACGACGGCCACGCGCTGTCGCGCCAGCCCTGAGTCGTAGGATTCGCCGGCCACGGCGCTGCGCACATGCAGGGCTTTGAGGCGGCGCACCCCCCACCAGCTGGACGTGGCGAAGGCAAGCGCCACCGCAATCAGCAGGTAGAGAATCCAGTCGCTCATGGTGCTTCAACAGTAGCCCGGCGCACGGCGGGGGACCGCACGGGGCCGCGCGCCCGCCGTCGTGCACTGAATTGGATACCCTTGTCTGGTGATCGACGTAAAAGACCTCAGCGAAAACCCGGACAAGTTCCGTGCCAGCCAGCGCGCCCGCGGCGCGGACGAATCAGTGGTGGACGCGATCATCTCCGCGAATTCCGCCCGCCGCGAGGCCCTGCTCCGCTTCGAGAACCTCCGCGCGGAGCAGAATGTCTTCGGCAAGAAGGTGGCGAAGGCCAAGGGCGAGGAGAAGCAGGCCCTGCTGGCTGAGGTCAAGGAACTGGCCAATTCGGTCAAGGCCGCGTCCGCGGAGGCCGATGCGGCCCAGACCAAGCAGGAAGAACTGCTGCGCACCATCCCCAACCTGGTGGAGGACGGCGTTCCCGAAGGCGGCGAGGACGACTACGTGGTGGTCAAGACCGTCGGCACTCCGCGCGAATTCCCCGACTTCGAGCCGAAGGACCACCTGGAGATCGGCGAGCTGATCGGCGCCATCGACATGGAACGCGGCGCCAAGGTCTCCGGCGCGCGCTTCTACTTCCTGCGCGGCGTGGGTGCCCGGCTGGAGATGGCACTGCTGCAGATGGCCATGGACCAGGCCATCCAGGCCGGCTTCATCCCCATGATCACTCCCACCCTGGTGCGCCCCGAGACGATGCAGGGCACCGGCTTCGATGTAAAGCACGACGCCGAGATCTACCGTCTCGCCGAAGACGACCTTTACCTGGTGGGCACCTCAGAGGTGGCCCTGGCCGGGTACCACGCCGACGAGATCCTGGACTTCTCCGCCGGCCCCATCCGCTACGCCGGCCAGAGCTCCTGCTACCGCCGCGAAGCCGGATCCCACGGCAAGGACACCCGCGGCATCATTCGCGTGCACCAGTTCAACAAGGTGGAGATGTTCATCTACACCACCGTTGAAGAGGCCGCCGCCGAGCACCAGCGCCTCCTGGCCTGGGAAGAGGAAATGCTGGCCAAGTGCGAGCTGCCGTACCGGGTCATCGACACCGCGGCCGGCGACCTCGGCACCTCCGCGGCACGCAAGTACGACTGCGAAGCCTGGGTCCCCACGCAGAACGCCTACCGCGAGCTGACGTCCACCTCCAACTGCACCACGTTCCAGGCCCGCCGCCTGAACATCCGTGAACGGGTGGTCAACGCGGAGGGCGTCTCCAAGGGCACCCGCGCGGTGGCCACGCTGAACGGCACCCTGGCCACCACCCGCTGGATCGTGGCGCTGCTGGAGCACCACCAGAACGCGGACGGCTCCGTCAACGTCCCCAAGGCGCTGCAGAAGTACCTGGGTGGCCTCGAGGTCCTCCCGGTCCTCTAGGGGTCCACTCATAAGCTTGTTCGCGGATCCGAACCTACGTGGTTCTGATCCGCGGACGAGCTTAGGTCCGCATCGTGGTTGTCCACATGCAGGCGCCGGTCCCGTATCCCTGCTTCCGCTGTCGCGCATCATGATGGCATGGATGTACCGCCTGGACTGATTGATACTGCCGCCATTCTCCGCACGGGTGCGGGCACTGATACCGTGCACCGTGCCTTCAAAGCGGGGCAACTGGTGCGGATTCGCCGGGGTTTCTACGTTCCCACCGAAGACTGGCTTCGTGCACTGCCCTCCCGCCGCTTCGAATGGACGACGACGGCAGTTGCCAGGTCAGTCAAAGGTGCAGTTCTGTGCGGGCTTACGGCAGCGGTGGCCAGTGGGTTGCCAACGCTTGGAACGCCACCCTGCGTGGAACTGGCCACGACGCTTCCCGGCCGCAGCGGCCTCAGAAATTCGCCGCTGATGGTACTGGGTGGGGACGCTTCCGCCGGGAACGTCCGCCGCACACGTTCCTATCCGCTTCGGTACCGCCTTATGACCGGGTTCAATGCCGTGCCCTTTGGCGAGTTCCTCTGCTCAGGGCTCACCAAGACCACCGTGGACGTACTGGCCTCAGCGGAGCTTAGCCAGGCCCTGGTGCTCGCGGACGGGGCCGCCCGCAGGCTATTGGCAGACGGCGTGCTGGAGGACGGTGTCAGCCTCCTGTCCGTGCCGGAAATTGCCGCCGGCATAGCGGCCCTTCCTTCCGCTGCTGCCCGCTGCCGCGCGGAGCGTGCGGCCGGCCTTGCCAGCCCCCAGCCGGAGTCGGTTGGTGAGTCCTACAGCCGTGCCGTCTTTGAATTCCTCGGCTTTGAGCAACCGGCCCTTCAGCAGGTCTTCAGGGATGGCACCGGCTTCATCGGCAGGAGTGACTTCTGGTGGCCCCGACAAGGCGTGGTGGGTGAATTCGACGGCAAAGGGAAGTACGTGGAGTTGGCCCGGCGGAACGGGATCACCGCAGAGGAGGCTGTTTACCGGGAGAAGCTCCGCGAAGACCGGATCCGTGCCCTCGGCCATGGTTTCGTCCGGTGGCGGTGGGCAGACCTGACGGACCCAAACAAGCTGCGTCACAAGCTCCTCGCCGCAGGCCTCCGCCCGCGCCCGTAGCCTGCCGCCGCTTGAATCAGAGCCTTGTTCGCCAATCGGAACGCTGAAGGCGCGGATGCGCGAACAAAGTCGGGATTCGAGGAATCAAGTGCACTCCTAACGGACAGGACCGCTCAGGGCCGGGGTGAAGGCACGCGCCGGCAAGCGCATCCATGTGGAAACCCGCCGTGTTAACCAACAGTTCAATAAACCTGTGGTCCGCGTCCTAGCGCGTGTCAGTTACGTCTGCTTCACTATGTGGATGACAACGCTGACTGAAACCTCAGTCGCCGGCAACGATGACCGGCGAGACAACAATCGAGACTACAACCAGAACAACATCGGCATCGCCGCGGTGGACCGGAAATTCATGGTCGCCCTGGACGTGGACGGCACCCTGGTCAACCACGACGGGCATATGTCCCCGGGCGTACGGGAAGCCGCGCAGGCCGTCGTGGCCGCCGGGCACGAGGTGATGATCGCCACCGGCCGCTCCCTGAACGCCACGCTTCCCATCATCGAGAAAATCGGCATCGAGCGCGGGTACGCCGTCTGCTGCAACGGCGGCGTGACCCTCCGGCTCCACCCGGAACTGGACAACGGCTACGAGGTCATCCACAAAGCCACGTTTGATCCCGCCCCGGCGCTGCGTGCCCTCCGCGAACGGCTTCCGTCCGCCAAGTATGCGCTTGAGGACGCCGACGGCAACTTCCTCTCCACCGAGCGGTTCCAGGATGCCAGCTTCGGGGTGGAGGCGGTAGGCGTCGACTTCCACACCATGCTGGAGGCAACTGCCGTCCGCGTGGTGGTGTTCAGCACCGAAAACACGCCCGAGGAGTTCAACGAGGCCATCAACCACGTGGGCCTCGCGGGGGTGACCTACTCGGTGGGCTGGACTGCGTGGCTGGACATCGCCGCAGCGGGTGTGACCAAGGCCAGCGCCCTGGAAAACCTGCGGCTCCGCCTTGGCTTCGAAGAACACCTGACGGTTGCGGTGGGGGACGGCCGGAACGACATCGAAATGCTCACCTGGGCCGGCCGCGGCGTCGCCATGGGGCAGGCCCCGGCGGAAGTGGTCGCCGCAGCGGACGAGGTCACCCACTCGGTGCACGACGACGGCGCCGCCCACGTGCTGCGCAGCCTCCTTTAATGCGCTGAAGGCACCGTCCGCTGCCGCGATTCCGGGGCGGGCCTGGAGCCAAGGCAGAATAGAGGCATGACCCTTACGACGTTCGCCCTCGTCCGCCATGGCCAGACCGACTGGAATGCCGAGCGCCGGCTGCAGGGATCAACCGACATCCCCCTGAACGACGTCGGACGCGGCCAGGCGCGGGACGCCGTCGGCATCCTGGCGCCGTACGAATGGGACGCCATCGTCTCCTCCCCGCTCAGCCGCGCTGCCGAGACCGCGGACCTGATCGCCGAAGGGCTCGGGCTCACCGTGGCCCGGCGCGTCCCGGAACTCACCGAGCGCAGCTTCGGCCCGGCCGAAGGGATGCAAGCGGGCCCCGAACTGGAGGCGCTGCGCGTGCCCGGCGGGTTCAAGGGCGCCGAAAGTGAAGACGAAGCCGCCGACCGCGGCCTCGCAGCGCTGGAAGCCCTGGCCGAGGAGTTCCGCGGCCAGCGGCTCCTGGTGGTCACGCATGGCACGCTGCTGCGCGTCAGCCTCAGCCGCGCCATCGGCCAGACCCTGGCGAGCGTGGACAATGCGGCCCTCAACCTGGCGCACCACCACGCGATCGATGGCTGGAAGCTGGAGTACTTCAACGGCGAGCCGGTCCTGGCCGCTACCGGGAGCTAAAGTCCGGAAAAGCCCCTGCAGTAATTGACGACGGAGGGACCGGCTCAGGCGGTCAGCCCACCAGCGGTCAACCCAGCAGCAGTCAGCGCACCGCCAGGATCAGCGCCAGCAGTCTCGCGGCAGCGGGCCGGGCGGCGTGTTCCTCATTCCACTGTGCCCGGGCCACCGCTTTGCTGACGGCCTGGGTGGTGATGCCCAGTTCCTGCGCCACGGCCTTCTGCTGGCCGCGGACCCCGGGGGTCAGCAGGTCGAGTACGCGCCATTCCGCGCCTGACCGCTCGCGCACGATATGGCCCAGCAGCCGCAGGATTGCTTCGGCGTCGTGGGCAACGTCGGCCAGTGGCCCCTCCACCGCAACCGGCACCCGCTCCTTGCTGGTGCGGAGCCGGTCCACGGCCCGGCGCGCATAGACCAGGCCGTGCCCGGACGCGTCCTTGACCTGGTTGGGCAGCGGCTCGTTCACGGGCCCCGCTCCGATACCCACGTACCAGTGCCCGCTTCGCAGTGCGATCAGCGCGGCGTCCACGGCCTGGTGCGGGCAGTCGACGATCCCCTGGACTTCGTCCTCGACCGACCTGTCAAAATCCAGGCGCGCGGGAATGTGCCGCAGCGCCTTGAGCAGCTGCGGCACCTGGTCGCCGTCGCGGCGGCTGTCCGTCTGGTTGATGGTCAGGGTGAACATTCTGGGTCCACACTACCCGGAAGTAGGAATTGCGAAACGGCCGGTTTCCCCTTGGGCGGCCCGCCGGTTCCCACCCCGGCAAACGGCTGGGGGTCCGCATTGCATGGACGCGGACCCCCAGCCACAGGACGGCAGGCCAACAGGCCCGGGTCAGTTTCCCTGTTCCGCAGCGGCGCCCGCTGCCGGGAAACGGTCCCAGGCGCGGTGGCCGGCGATGAGCCCCGAAAGTTCGGTGGTTACCGAGGCAGCATCGTTCCCGCCAACCACCCCTGCGGCCCCCTTCGGGATGCCGGCTGCCTCCAGCACCGCAGACCCGGAGCCCCAGGCCCCAACGGCCTTGGCGTGGCGGTAAGCCTCGGACAGCATCAGCGCGACGCGCGGATCCAGCCCGTCAGCCGGCTCCCCGGCCTTGGCGTCGCGCCCCGCGGAGGCATCGGCCGCGGGTTGCTTGCCCCCGGCGACCATCAGTGCGTCGAACTCGGTGGACCGTGCCGTGAGGAAGGTCCGCTGCACCGTCACCGAAAGCCCGTCGGAGGACAGCGTGCCCCCGGCCGGTGCGATGACCAGCGGGACCATGCCCTCGCCGTCGAGCGCCTTGCGGGCGGCCTCCACCTCCGCAAGGTCGCTGGAAGCGTCGGCGACGATGCCCACCACGCGCCCGGCAACCGGCCAGGTCCCACCCACCTGGGACACGGAAGGGCTGGGATCCCGGTCCGGCACCTGCTCGGTGGCCTCCGGGGCCGGCATGCCGAGGCCCGCGGCGACGGCGGCGCACAGCGCGGCGTCAATGTTGGCCAGGGCCTGGAGCTGGCGTTCGCGGACGGCGCTTTCGTAGCACTTGCCGAGCTCGAACGTGTAGGCCTGGATCACGTGGTCCTGCTCCACGGAGCTCAGGCTGCGGAAGAACAGCCGGGCCTGGCTGTAGTGGTCATCGAAGGATGCCGGGTTGCGCCGTTCCTTGATGGATTCCGCAACCGCCTGGGGCACGTCTACGAATGCCCCCATGT
This sequence comes from Pseudarthrobacter sp. 902506025, assembly GCF_040702325.1. Classification (NCBI taxonomy): domain Bacteria; kingdom Bacillati; phylum Actinomycetota; class Actinomycetes; order Micrococcales; family Micrococcaceae; genus Pseudarthrobacter; species Pseudarthrobacter sp. 902506025. Next base: position 134,991 of record NZ_JBFBKW010000004.1, on the reverse strand, counting down.
CCTGCCCCGCCAGGAACGGGCAGCCGCCATCCAGCGAATTGGGCCGGTACGGCGCGGCACCGCCATGGACCGCCGCCTGGTGCATGCCGTCGCGGAGCATGTCGTTGACCGGGGCGTGCGGCCTGTTGATGGGAATTTGCGCGAAGTTCGGGCCGCCCAGACGCGAAATCTGGGTATCCAGGTAGGAAAACAGCCGGACCTGCAGCAGGGGATCGTTGGTGACGTCGATGCCCGGAACCAGGTGCCCCGGGTGGAAGGCCACCTGCTCGGTTTCCGCGAAGTAGTTGGTGGGGTTTGCGTTAAGGGTCATGAGCCCGATGGGCTGCACCGGCGCCAGTTCCTCGGGGACGAACTTGGTGGGGTCCAGAAGGTCGATTCCCTGGAACATCTGGTCTTCCGTGTCCGGGAAGGTCTGGATTCCCAGTTCCCACTCCGGGTAGGCGCCGGCCTCGATGGCATCAGCCAGATCGCGCCGGTGGAAGTCCGGGTCCATGCCGTTGATGATCTGGGCTTCTTCCCAGACCAGCGAGTGCACGCCCTGCTTGGGCTTCCAGTGGAACTTCACCAGGGTGGTGTCGCCGGCGGCGTTGACGAGCCGGAAGGTGTGGACGCCGAAGCCCTCCATGGTCCGGTATGACCGGGGGATGCCGCGGTCCGACATGTTCCACAGGGTGTGGGCCTGCGCCTCGGTGTGGAGCGATACGAAGTCCCAGAACGTGTCGTGCGCGCTCTGGGCCTGCGGAATCTCGCGGTCCGGGTGGGGCTTGGCCGCGTGCACCACATCCGGGAACTTCATGCCGTCCTGGATGAAGAAGACGGGAATGTTGTTCCCTACGAGGTCGTAGGTGCCCTCATCGGTGTAGAACTTCGTGGAGAACCCCCGGGTGTCCCGCACGGCGTCGGCTGACCCACGGGAGCCAAGCACCGTGGAGAACCGAACAAACACGGGCGTTTCGACGTCCGCGGCAAGGAAACCGGCGCGCGTTACCTTCGACGCCGTGCCGTAGGACCGGAACACCCCGTGCGCTCCCGCGCCGCGTGCGTGGACAACGCGCTCCGGGATCCGTTCGTGGTCAAAGTGGGTGATCTTCTCGCGCAGGTGGTGGTCCTGCAGCAGGATGGGGCCGCGCGCGCCGGCCTTTAGGGAATGGTCCGTATCCTGCAGCCGCAGGCCCTGGGCCGTGGTCAGGTACTGGCCGGACTGGGCGCGGGCGGTGGCCGGCGCGCCGGTAGGGCTGCCCGTGGGGGACACGGCCTCGGGGCCGCGCTGGTCCGGTTTGGGCGGCAACGGCTCCCGCGGGCTGGTGGGCTCCTCGAACGCCGGCGGCTCGCTGGACGGAACCCCGGGAATTACAACGTCGTCTTCGGCTGGCATGTCTCGATCTCCCCACAATTGATGGTCTTAGCTTCCGCCTCAGCGAAAGCTAAGCTTGCTTAGTACCCTACAGGTGCCGAAGGCGGTAAAGGGAAGGTCCGACGGCGGGGGTTGCCTCCCTGCCCCTCCATCTGTTGCGATGGGGAAACGGCCGCCTGCAGCGGCACACCCGAGGTGAGGATGGTTATGGCCGGCAGCACTGGGCGCGATGGAATGCAGGACACAATGCAGCAGGACGACGTGTGGCAGGAAGGCATCGGGCAGGGGGAACTGGAACTCGTCGACCGCTGGTGGCGCGCCGCCAACTATCTCTCGGTGGGCCAGATCTACCTGCGGTCCAACCCGCTGCTGCGCGAGCCACTGCAGGCTGAGGACACCAAGTCCCGCCTGCTGGGCCACTGGGGCACCACGCCCGGGCTCAACTTCGTATACGCCCACCTGAACCGCGTCATCCGCCGCGACTCACTGGAGATGCTCTTCGTGGCAGGTCCCGGCCATGGCGGCCCCGCCGTCGTCGCCAATGCCTGGCTGGAGGGAACCTACTCCGAAATCTATGCCCACGTGGGCAATGACGAGGCCGGCCTGGCGGAACTGTTCCGGCAGTTCTCCTACCCGGGCGGCATCCCCAGCCACGCCGCACCGGAAAGCCCGGGCTCCATCAGCGAGGGCGGCGAACTGGGATACTGCCTGGCCCACGCCTACGGATCGGTCTTCGACAACCCGCAGCTGGTGACCGCCGTCGTGATCGGTGACGGCGAGGCGGAGACCGGACCGCTGGCCGCCAGCTGGCACTCCCACAACTTCCTGGACCCGGCCACTGACGGTGCCGTGCTGCCCATCCTGCACCTGAACGGCTACAAGATCGCCAACCCCACGGTCCTGGCCCGGATGCCGCAGGACCAGCTGGAGCAGCTGCTGCGCGGCTACGGCCATGAGCCGTATTTCGTGACGGTGGCGGATCCGGACAACACGGAGCAGGCGCACCGGGATTTCGCGGCCGTGCTGGACCGCTGCCTGGCCGATATCAAGGCCATCCAGGACGCCCACCGGCAGGATCCGGATGCAGAAGAGGCGGGGGAGGGCGGCCACCGCTGGCCCATGATCGTCCTGCGCTCGCCCAAGGGCTGGACCGGGCCGCGCACCGTGGACGGGCTGCAGGTGGAAGGCACGTGGCGGGCGCACCAGGTGCCGCTGTCCGAGGTCCGCACCAACGGGGAGCACCTGAAGCAGTTGGAGGAGTGGCTGCAGTCCTACCGCCCGGACGAACTGTTCGACGGCGACGGCAGGCTCCGGCCCGACGTCGCACGGGGTGCGCCCGCCGGTGACTTCCGCATGAGTGCCACACCGCACGCCAACGGCGGACTGCTCCGGCGCGCGCTGAAACTGCCCGCGTACCAGGACCACGCCGTCGAGGTTCCACATCCGGGCACGGACCGGGTGAGCCCCATGATCACGCTCGGGTCCTGGATGCGGGACGTCATCGCACAGAACATGGACAACTTCCGGCTGTTCGGCCCGGACGAGACGGCGTCCAACAGGCTGCAGAACGTCTACGAGGTCACCGACAAGGTGTGGCAGTACCGGATTGACGACGTCGACGAGCACCTGGCACGGTCCGGACGGGTGATGGAGGTACTGAGCGAGCACCTGTGCCAGGGCTGGCTGGAAGGCTACCTCCTCACCGGCCGCCACGGCGTGTTTAACTGCTACGAAGCTTTCGTCCACATCGTCGATTCGATGTTCAACCAGCACGCAAAGTGGCTGAAGGTATCCCGCAAACTTCACTGGCGCCAGCCGGTCCCCTCGCTGAACTACCTGCTGTCCTCCCACGTGTGGCAGCAGGACCACAACGGTTTCTCGCACCAGGACCCGGGCTTCATCGACCACGCGGTCAACAAAAAGGCCGAGGTCATCCGGGTGTACCTGCCGCCGGACGCCAACACCCTGCTGTCCGTCATGGAGCACTGCCTGGCGTCGACGGACTACGTGAACATCGTGGTCAGCGGCAAGCAGCCCTCGCCCACCTGGCTGGGCCCGGCCGATGCCGCCAACCACTGCCACCGCGGCCTGGGCATCTGGACGTTCGCCGGCTCCGAGGTGCCCGGCGAGGAGCCCGACGTCGTACTGGCCTGCGCGGGCGACGTCCCCACCGTGGAGACCGTTGCCGCCGCGGAACTGCTCCGCAACGGCGCCCCCGGCCTCAAGGTGCGGGTGGTCAACGTAGTGGACCTGATGCGGCTGCAGGACGAAAGCGAGCACCCGCACGGCCTCCCCGCCCATGACTTCGACGGCATCTTCACCGCTGACAAACCCGTCATCTTCGCGTACCACGGCTACCCGGCGCTGATCCACCGGCTGGCGTACCGGCGCACCAACCAGCAGGGGCTTCACGTGCACGGCTACAAGGAAGAGGGGACCACCACCACCCCGTTCGATATGGCCATGCTCAACGGCATCGACCGCTTCACCCTGGCCATCGACGCGATCGACCGCGTACCGGGCCTTGCCGAGAAGCACTCACTCCTGCGCCAGGACCTGCAGGACCGGCGCAACCGGGCGCGCGAACACACCCGCACGCACGGCGAGGACCCGGAAGAAATCCGGAACTGGAAACTGGGCGGCTGACGCCCTAAAGCGGGAGGTCGTCCAGCGTGCAGGAGGGCAGGTGGATCCAGCCTTCGCTGCGGGCCGCCCGGGCATGCGCATCGTCAGGGGCGAGGGTACGACGGCGGGCCACGGCCCGGGCGGTCAGCGAGGCGATGACGGCGTCGAACAGGTCGTCCGAAGCGGTTAGCCTGTCCCGGTGCCCGGCCAGGTCCAGCCAGGGCGCCTGCTCCTCGAGGGCCGCCAGCAGGAGGCCCAGGCGTTCGGCTTCGGGGATGCCGCGGCCTTTGTAGCCGCGCCCGTTGAGGCCCCAGATCTTCAGCGACGCCGCCGGGTACACCTCGGCAAAGCGCCCCGAGCCGTCCCGGAGCTGCGGGCCGTGCAGTGCCGCGATCTTCGCCTGGATCACCGCGCAGCGCATGGCAGGGTGGGCCAGCCGGTCGGCGGAAACGCTCAGGGGGATCAGGCCGGTCCGGGCGGTGCAGAACCGGTCCGTGTCCCGGTACGCAAGCAGCCGCCGGCCCGCGATGCCGTCATGTTCCAGGACGGGTGCTGCGTTGAAGGCCAGGTGGCCGGTGAGGAACGGAATCAGCGCGTCAGGCCAGCCCACGGGGCAGTCGACGCCGGTCATGCCGCAGGTGCCGAACAGGTCCACGATCTCCTGGTCGTCAACGTCCAGGGCCAGGTGGGCCAGCCGGGCCCGGTCATCGCTCCACTCGATGACCGCCACGGCAGTCTTCTTGGCCGCCGCCGCCAGATCCACGCCAAGGGTCCTCATGGGCTGCTCATCAACACTGCGGTCAAACGGCATTGCGTCAGACCGCGCGGTAGCGCAGGACGCCGGGGATGCTCCCGGATCCGCCAAGGTCAGTGCCCCGCGCGAAGCCGGCCCACAGGGCGCGCATCCTGCGGCCCGCGGCGTCCACGTCCGCCCAGTCCGCGCCGGCAATGAGCCCAACGCCGTCCCAGGTCTTCCGGTTGCCGAGCAGCAGGGGCAAATCCACCGTGTGGGCGGCGCCGAAGATGTTGCCGGGCGCGTGCCAGTCCAGGATGTAGCAATGCGCCCGCCCGCCCGCCTTGGCATGCCGGCGCGCGAACCTGCGGGTTGCCCGGCCGTACACGGTTTCGGTGACCACCCAGTCGATGGCCCGCACGGCGGCAGGACCCACCAGGGGGATGCCTGCCAGGCGCATCAGGCGGGGGCTGCGGGGGAGGAACAGGCGGGCCTCCTCGGAGGTATGGCCGATCAGCACCTCGATCGACGGCGCTGTCCGGTTCCAGGCAGCCTCGATCACGGACTCCTCCGGAAGCGGATCATGGCCGTACTGGGTGCCAAACGGCATGGCCGCCAGCATGCCGAACTTCCGGGCCACCTGCGTGACCTGGGCTTCGAGAGCCACCACGTCCATGGCGGGCGTCTGCTCGGAGACCCCTTCCGCAGCAATGCCCATGGCATGGTTCATTTTCGCCCGGCCGCGGGTAATGCCCAGCGGGGCGCTTTGGATGATGGCGCGCTGGAAAAGGGATGGTGCCTCGGGCGTGGCCATCAGGTGGGCGATCGCGTCGCCCCCGGCGGACTGGCCGAAGGCGGTGACCCTGCCGGGATCGCCCCCGAACGCGGCAATGTTCCGCTGCACCCACCGGAAAGCCTCGAGCTGGTCCAGGAGTCCCAGGTTGCCGGGCCGGCCTGCCGGTGTGGCGAGGAACCCGAACAATCCGAGCCGGTACGTCACGGAGACCACGATCACCCGGTTTTCGGCCACCAGCCGTGCGGGGTCGAAGATGGCCAGGTCCCCGGAGCCGGTGGTGTAGGAGCCGCCGTGGATCCAGACCATGACGGGCAGCTTCTCGTCCGGCTTCAGGTCGCCGGGCAGTGTGATGGAAAGGTTCTGGCAGTCCTCGCTGCCCGGCAGCTCGCCGTATTTGGTGCCCAGGACGTCGTCCAGGAACGGCACCGGAGCCTGGGGGCAGGCCGGTGCGGGAGAGGTGGCGGCATATTCGGCGGTCCAGTCCGGAACCGGGGCCGGCACCTGGAACCGGTGGGCGGTGGCGTAGGGAATGCCGGTGGCACGAATGACGCCGCCGTCGCGCCGGCCGCTGACGGGCCCGCACGGGGGATGGAACAGAAGCTGGGACGTCACGGCTGGCTCGGAACTCACAGCCCCACCATGCCATAACTTCCTGAAACAACGACGGCGGGTGCCCGGCTTCGAAAAGCCGGGCACCCGCCGGCGGACCCTAAAGCAGTTGTTGGGGCAAGCCCAACCTGGAAATCAGTGTCCGGTGGGCACGTAGCGCTTGATGGAAGCTTCCAGCTCGGCTTCGGCGGCGGCGCGGTCGCCCCAGCCCTCGGCCTTGACCCACTTGCCCGGCTCCAGGTCCTTGTAGCGGGTGAAGAAGTGCTCGATTTCCTTGATCAGGTACTCGTTGACGTCGCTGACTTCCTGGATGTGGTCAAAGCGGGCGTCCACCGGCACGCACAGGATCTTGGCGTCTCCGCCGCCGTCGTCGGTCATGTTGAAGACACCGATGGGGCGGGACTCGACGATGACGCCGGGGTGCAGGTCGAAGTCCTGCAGGAGCACCAGAGCGTCCAGCGGGTCGCCGTCCTCGCCGAGGGTGTTCTCGAAGTACCCGTAGTGCGTGGGGTACTGCATGGAGGTGAAGAGGACGCGGTCCAGGCGGACGCGGCCGGTCTCGTGGTCAACTTCGTACTTGACGCGTGATCCCTTGGGGATCTCGATGGTCACGTCGTGCTTCATGGGAATGCTCCTCGGCAATTGCAGGGGGTGCGCGGCACACTTGACGGGCCCACAAAAAAGCGTGTCGGTGCCGCCGACTACAATTGAGGATATAGCGAGAGGCCCTGGAATCAGGAACTTGTGGGGAAATTTCAGGACTTGAGGACCGGCACCAGCATGACCAAACCAACCGGCGGGGAACCGTTGCGCGCCCGGCGTTCCCGGCGTTCCGGCGGCATCACCCAGGAGGCAGGGAAGTCCTGGCACCTGGTCCTGGCCACCCTGGTCCTGCTCGCGCTGGCCATCCCGGCGGCCCTGCTCGTGGCTCCCGGATTCCGCGGACCGGAGGCCCCGGCGCCGGCCCCCGCTGCGCCCGCCTGGCAACAGGCCCCCGCCACACTTTCCGCCCCGCAGGTGCTGGCACCCCTTCAGCCTGCCGCCCCCGTACCCGCGCCGTCAGCCGTGGCGGCGCAGGTGGAACCGTTATTGACAGCCGACGGCGGCGGTACTTTCACGGGCATGGTCCAGGACGCGCTCACGGGCCAGGTCCTCTTTGACCGGGGTGGCGCCGAAGGCCGGGTGCCGGCGTCGAACCTCAAGCTGCTGACCGCCGTGGCCGCGCTGCGCACCCTGGGGCCGGAGCACCGTTTCACCACGAACGTGGTGCAGGGCCCTGCTCCCGGGCAGGTGGTCCTGGTGGGCGGCGGCGACGTCCTCCTGGGCGCGGGGGAGTCGCGGCCCGGACAGGCCATGGGCCATGCCGGCCTGGCCACGCTCGCAGCCCTCACCGTGCAGGCCCTGCAGGCCGCCGGTACCACCGGTGACATCAAGGTCCTGCTGGACGACTCCCTCTTCACCGGCCCTGCACTGAATCCCAACTGGCAGTCCGGAGACGTGGAAGCCGGCGAAATCGCTCCGCTGTACCCGCTGGCGCTCAACTCCGCACGCTTTGATCCCGCCGTAACCACCGGTCCCCGCCCCCAGGACGCGGCCATGGCTGCGGCGGAAGCGTTCGCGGCCCAGCTCCGTGCGGCAGGCGCCGGGGCGGGACTGACGGTGGCGGCCGGCGTCGACCGTTCACCCGGCGCGGCCAAGGCCGGCGCTGCAGCCCTGGCCGGTGTTGACTCGGCCACCGTGGCGGAGCAGGTGGACCTGATGCTGCAGGTCTCGGACAACTACCTTGCCGAAACCATGGGCCGGATGGCCGCGTTGGGCACGGGACGGCCCGGAAGCAATGACGGCGCCATTGCCGCGGTCGCCGCCGAGCTTGCGGCCGCCGGGATCACAGTGGACGCCGTGAAGCTGGTGGATGTGTGCGGCCTGGCCATGGGCAACCAGGTCACGGCCCGCCAGTTCACGGACGTGGTGCGGGTCATGACCACGGGAACGGATGCCAGGCTTCGCGCCGCACTGGACGGATTCCCGGTTGGCGGATTGTCGGGCACGTTGGACACCCGTTACGGGGATGCCACCACCTCGGGCGGCGCCGGGCTGGTCCGCGCAAAGACCGGGACCCTGAATACCGTGCTGGCGCTGAGCGGCTATGTGGTTGACGCCGACGGCCGGCTCCTGGTGTTCTCCTTCATCGGCAACGGACTGACGCCCGGAGCCGCCGGCAACAAGGTGGCGCTGGACCGGGCAGCTACCGCGCTGGCGGGCTGCGGCTGCCGCTAGCGCGGGCTTCCGGTAGTCCCCAGCAGCGCGGCCATCACGACGGCAGCCAGCACCGACTTCCAGCCCGTGCGCGGGCCGATGGTCAGGGGAGCGATGGGACGGTAGGGGATCATGGTTCCTCCTTCGATGGTTATGGCCGTGGACCGCATGGGCGGCCCTGCCCCGCATAAACGGTGCGGGGCAGCAACGGTTGTGCGGGGGCGGGCCGCTCCTGGACAGGCAGGCTGCCCTGCGGTTTCCAGCCTGCCCGGCGGGTCTGGGACAGCGCTTTCGCCTCCCTGTGCAGGGGCTGTGGAAGTTTCGCCGGTCAGCGAACTTAAGGACGATCCCTGGCCTGCTGTGTTCTGATGGGAACCATGGAGTCCACTGCGCGCGAGTCCGCACCGACGTTGTCCCCGGAAGCCCAGTCCAACCAGGCAGCCCAGTCCAACCAGGCGCAGGCCCTGATCAACTGGGACCTCGCTGCCTCTGCCGCGGCGAGGCTGGCTCCGGCCGGACCCGTGCTCGACGGAAAAGCCATTGGGGAGGCGGTGGACAGCCTGCGCCGGCTGGCGGACGCATCCGTGCCGCACGTCCACGAGATCACCGGGCTGGAAGCGGCGCGAGACCTTCGCGATTCCTCCGTGCTGGTGGTGGACCGGGCGTCCTGGGCCAAGGCCAACACCCAAAGCTTCGCGGTGATGCTCAAGCCCGCCATGCAGAAGATGCTGGACACCCGGCGCGGAAACCTCAGCCCCGCGGCCGCCCAGGTCAGCGGCGCCATTACCGGCAGCCAGTTGGGCGCCGTCCTGGCCTTCCTGTCCAGCAAGGTCCTGGGCCAGTACGATCCCTTTGCGGCGCTGGCGGAGAACTCCACGGCCCCTGCTGCCGGCCGGCTCCTGCTGGTGGCACCGAACATCGTCTCGGTGGAGCGCGAACTGAACGTCGCCCCGGAGGACTTCCGGCTCTGGGTGTGCCTGCACGAGCAGACGCACCGGGTGCAGTTCGCGGCGGCACCATGGCTGCGCCACCACATGCTGGAGCAAATCGACGAACTCAGCGGGCACCTGCTGGGCAACGTCGATTCCCTGATGGAGCGTGCCTCAGCTGCCGCGCGTTCACTGAAGGACCGCTCTGCCAGCGGAGACACGCCGGGCCGCGGCGCCATCCTGGACCTGCTGCAGGACCCCGAGGAAAAGGCCGCCATCTCGCACCTCACCGCTGTGATGAGCCTGCTCGAGGGGCACGCGAATGTGGTGATGGATGCCGTGGACGCCAGCATTGTCCCGTCCGTGAAGACCATCCGGCAGCGTTTCAACGACCGCGGCAAGGACCGGGGCGTCATCGAGAAGTTCATCCGCAGCCTTCTGGGCCTGGACGCCAAAATGCGCCAGTACTCCGACGGTGCCCGCTTTGTCCGCGCCGTGGTGGACGTGGCCGGCATGGAGGGCTTCAACAAGGTATGGGACTCGGTGGACCACCTTCCCACCGAGCCCGAGATCCACGACGCCAAGCTGTGGCTCGACCGGATGGGCCTCTAGTTGCCTTCAGAGGTACCGGTGGGCGCCCCGGCGGCTGAAGGACAGGGCGCGCGGAGCGGCCGACGCCGGCCGGGCAGGTTGGCGCCCGTCGTCGGCACTGCGCGCAAACTGCTGCAAAACGCCCTGGCCGGGGCCGGCTATCCCCGCCACGTCCTCGTAGCCTGCAGCGGCGGCCCGGACTCCCTGGCGCTCGCCGCCGTCGCCGCGTACTTTGGCCGTCGCGGCCACGTGGACGGCCGCCCGCTGACCGTCGGCGCCGTGGTGGTGGACCACCAGCTGCAGGAGGGGTCGGGCGATATCGCCGCCCGCACCGTGGAAGCACTGCAGGACCTGGGCCTGCACCCGGTGGAAATCCGGACCGTTACGGTGGCCGGTGCCGGCATGGGCCCCGAAGCCGCCGCCCGTGAAGCCCGGCATGCCGCGCTTGAGGCCGCAGCCGCAGATCAGGGCGCGGAGGCAATCCTGCTGGGTCACACCCTGGACGACCAGGCCGAACAAGTACTGCTGGGGCTGGCCCGCGGCTCCGGCACGCGGTCCCTCGCAGGGATGCGGCCGGCCCGTCCTGGAACTGGAAATGCCGTCCTCCTGCGCCCCTTCCTGGAACTCCGCCGGGCGGACACCGAGGAAATCTGTGCCGTGGAGGAGCTGGATCCCTGGCACGATCCCACCAACTCCGATCCCGCCTTCGCCCGGTCGCGGACCCGGGTGGAAGTCCTCCCGCACCTTGAGGAAAAACTTGGTCCCGGCGTCGCCGAATCCCTGGCCCGGACAGCCGCCATCCTGCAGCTGGACGCCGATTACCTGGACGATGTGGCGGAAAGCACCTACGCCTCCCTGGTGGAACGGGACGGCAGCGGACTGAGCCTGCCGGAGGAGGCGCTGCGGGCGCTTGCACCGGCCATCAGGTTCCGTGTCATCGCCAAGGCAGCGGCCGACGCCGGCGGGCAGCAGCCCAGCTACCGGCGCCTTTTGGCGGCAGAAGCGCTGCTCCGGCGGCATGGCTCGGCCGGACCGGTTGAGCTTCCCGGCGGCGTGAGTGTGTACCGGTTGTCACTGGCGCAGCTGGAGGAATCGAAGGACGCGGCGGCTGCAGGGGCCCCGGGCGGCGCCCGTTCCGTTCCCCGCGAACCCGCGCGCTGTGGGAAGCTAGTATTCCGGCCTCAAAAACCGCCCGCAAAATAGTCGCACCCCGCATCTAAACAGGAGCCATTGGTGGATTCAAACGACGTCCAGGCAGATCTCAAGCACGTTCTCTACACCAAGGAACAGATCCAGCAGCGGATCACCGAACTCGCCGCGCAGATCGACAAAGACTACGAAGGACGCGAAATCCTCATCGTTGGCGTCCTCAAGGGCGCCGTCATGGTCATGGCTGACCTGGCCCGGGCACTGCACAGCCACATCTCCATGGACTGGATGGCCGTGTCCTCCTACGGCTCGGGTACTCAGTCCTCCGGCGTGGTGCGGATCCTCAAGGACCTGGACACCGACCTGATGGGTAAGGACGTGCTGATCGTCGAGGACATCATCGACTCCGGCCTGACCCTGTCCTGGCTCAAGACCAACCTGGAATCCCGCGGCACCGCGTCCGTGGAAATCTGCACCGCGTTCCGCAAGCCCACCGCAGCCAAGGTGGAGATCGACGTCAAGTACGTGGGCTACGACATCCCCAACGAATTCGTGGTGGGCTACGGCCTGGACTACGCGGAAAAGTACCGCAACCTGGACTTCGTGGGCACCCTGGCGCCGCACGTCTACGAGTAACCCCGTCCCTCGGCATGGCGGTTCACGGCAATGGTGCCGCCGCCCGGGACTGCCGTGACTGCCGTGACATCCCATCCCGCAGTGGCCTTGCTGAGGTGCGGGAAGCGTGAGTAGCGGCAGCGTGGGCATCCGGGACGTGGCGCGGGAAGCCGGCGTCTCGGTCACCACGGTCTCGCACGTCCTCAACGACGTGCCTTTCGCCCGGGTCAGCCCGGAAACCCGCGAGAAAGTACGGACGACGGCGGCGCGGCTGGGCTACGGCCCCAACCGCCTGGCGCGCGCCCTCCGCAGCCGCAGGTCCGGTGTGCTGGGCCTGGCAATTGAGGATGTGGCCACCACTCCGCACGCCGGCCGCATCATCCTGGGCGCGGAACAGGCGGCCCGCGCCCGCGGCTACGCCCTGATGGTCGTCAACATCCCGGCGCAGGCAGAAGCGGATGCCGGCCCGCAGCCCGCCTTGAAGTCCAGCCCGGAACCCGGCCAGCACGCAACCGACCCCATACAAGCTGGCGTGGAGTCCCTCCTGGCACGGCAGGTGGACGGAATCCTCTACGCGGCCGGCCACCGGCGCGTCCTGCAGCCCTCCGCCACCCCGGGCAAGGTCCCCGCGGTCCTGCTGGATGCCGTCGCCCCCGACCGGAGCCTTCCCGCCGTCGTGGCCGACGAATATGGTGGGGCTGCAGCCGCGGTGGAAGCACTGCTCGCTGCCGGCCACACCCGGATCGGACTCCTCACCACCGCTGAAGAGAACCACTCCACCCGCCAGCGCGCCCGGGGCTTCCGGGACGCACTTCAGCGTGCGGGACTGAACGGTGCCTCCGCCACTGGCGAGGCGGCGTCGCCCGATGCATCCGGCGGGTACGCGGCTGCCCGCAGAATCCTGGCAGCCGCCAACCCGCCGTCGGCCCTCTTCTGCTGCAGTGACTCCCTGGCCATGGGCGCCTACCGCGCCGCCGCGGAACTGGGCCTGTCCATCCCCGGCAACCTGTCCGTCGTCGGGTTCGGCGATGAGGAACTGCTGGCCGCCAACCTCCATCCGGGGCTGACGACGGTCGCCGTGCCGCACTCCGAAATGGGGGCCTGGGCCGCCAACCGGCTGATCGATGAACTCGAAAGCGCCGCAGCGGAGGCCGGCCCCACCCCGCCCACGGGCGGACCGGACCCAGTGCGGCTCGGGTGCCGGCTGGTCACGCGTGGGTCCGTGGGGCTGCCGGATACCGGGAAGCGGCAGCCCTGACGCGGTATTCTGCGGACTGCCGCACCATCTACGCCCACAGGGAACTTTTGCTTTTCGCTATGCGTGATTTACTCCGGACGGTGTATAGCTAGAAGCTGACGCAGCACCATCACGCGCGCAGACTACTCGCCGTGAAGCACTACCGGAAGGGACGGGGCCAGCCCCGAACAGATGAAAGCTAAGAACTTCTTCAAAGGCCCGGGCATCTGGATCGTCGTTGTGGTCGGTCTGCTCCTTGTGGCTTTTGCAACGCTCGCCCCCGGCGGTGCGGCCCGGATCGACACGGACAAGGGCCTGGAACTGCTCTCCAGCAACAAGGTGGAGCAGGCCAAGATCTTCGACGGCGAGAACCGCGTTGACCTCACGCTGAAGGACAACCTGCAGGTGGACGGGCAGGACAAAGGCAAGAGCGTCCAGTTCTTCTTCGTGGATGCCCGCGCACAGGACGTGGTGAAGGCAGTCACCGACGCCAAGCCGGCCCAGGGGTTCACCGACCAGCCGATTGAAAGCAACTGGTTCTCCGGCCTGCTTTCCCTCCTGATCCCCGTGATCCTGCTGGGCGCACTCTTCTGGTTCCTGATGACCCGCATGCAGGGCGGCGGCTCCAAGATCATGCAGTTCGGCAAGTCCAAGGCCAAGATGGTCAGCAAGGACATGCCGCAGGTCACCTTCGCTGACGTTGCAGGTGCCGATGAGGCCGTGGAGGAACTCCAGGAGATCAAGGAATTCCTGCAGGAACCAGCCAAGTTCCAGGCCGTCGGCGCCAAGATCCCCAAGGGCGTGCTGCTCTACGGCCCGCCAGGTACCGGTAAGACCCTGCTGGCCCGCGCGGTTGCCGGTGAGGCCGGCGTACCCTTCTTCTCCATTTCCGGCTCTGACTTCGTGGAAATGTTCGTCGGCGTCGGTGCATCCCGTGTCCGCGACCTCTTCGAACAGGCCAAGGCCAACTCGCCCGCCATCATCTTCGTGGATGAGATCGACGCCGTCGGCCGGCACCGCGGCGCCGGCATCGGCGGCGGCAACGACGAACGCGAGCAGACCCTCAACCAGCTGCTGGTGGAGATGGACGGCTTCGACGTCAAGACCAACGTGATCCTCATTGCGGCCACCAACCGGCCAGACGTCCTGGACCCGGCCCTGCTGCGCCCCGGCCGCTTCGACCGCCAGGTGTCCGTGGAAGCGCCGGACCTGATCGGCCGCGACCAGATCCTGCAGGTGCACGCCAAGGGCAAGCCGATGGCTCCCGGGGTGGACCTGAAGGGTGTGGCGAAGAAGACGCCCGGGTACACCGGTGCCGACCTCGCCAACGTCCTCAACGAGGCCGCTCTGCTCACCGCGCGTTCCAACGCCAACCTGATTGACGACCGCGCCCTGGATGAGGCCATTGACCGCGTCATGGCCGGCCCGCAGAAGCGCAGCCGCGTCATGAAGGAACACGAGCGCAAGATCACCGCCTACCACGAAGGCGGCCACGCCCTGGTGGCGGCGGCCCTTCGGAACTCCGCTCCGGTCACCAAGATCACCATCCTTCCCCGCGGCCGCGCCCTTGGTTACACCATGGTGGTCCCGGAAAACGACAAGTACTCCGTGACCCGCAACGAACTCCTGGACCAGATGGCCTACGCCATGGGTGGACGCGTCGCCGAGGAGATCGTGTTCCATGATCCCTCCACCGGTGCTTCTAATGACATCGAAAAGGCCACCGGCACCGCACGCAAGATGGTCACTGAATACGGCATGAGCGAACGCGTCGGTGCAGTCCGCCTGGGCCAGGGCGGCGGTGAACCGTTCCTGGGCCGCGACGCAGGGCACGAGCGGAACTACTCTGACCAGATTGCCTATGTCGTGGACGAGGAAGTGCGCCGCCTGATCGAGCAGGCACATGACGAGGCCTACGAAATCCTCACCGAGAACCGGGATATCCTGGACTACCTCGCCTTGGAGCTGCTCGAGCGGGAGACCCTCAACCAGGCCGAGATTGCCGACATCTTCCGTGACGTCCGCAAGCGGGACTTCCGCGAGGTGTGGCTGTCCAAGGAAACCCGTCCCGTCCAGTTGACCGGACCGGTGGAGAGCCGCCAGGAACGGGCTGAACGGGAAGCGCAGGAGGAAGCGAAGAAGGCGCGCCTTGACGAGCCGCTGGACGCCCAGCCCCCGCACCCGCAGGGCGTGTCGGAGGATGCTCCGTTTCACGGAGGCACCCCCGACTCGGGGCCTGACACCCTTCGCGGCTAAGCTTTCCTTGTGACTTCCTTCGACGACGACGACGTTTCCGCCTCCGCCGCCTACCCGGCGGAGGACGGTTCCCACCACTCCAAGCGCGAAAAGGTGGACCGGCCACGGATTGAGGCGGCCGTCCGCGAGATCCTCCTTGCCATCGGCGAGGACCCGGACCGCGGCGGCCTCGTGGACACGCCGAAAAGGGTTGCGAAGGCGTACGCCGAGGTGTTCGCCGGACTGCACCATGATCCTGCGGACGTCCTGTCCACCACCTTCGACCTGGACCACGAGGAACTGGTCCTGGTCAAGGACATCCCCTTCTACTCCACGTGCGAGCACCACCTGGTGCCGTTCCACGGGGTGGCCCACGTTGGCTACATCCCCTCGCACGACGGCAAGGTGACCGGGCTGAGCAAGCTGGCCCGGCTGGTGGACATCTACGCCCGCCGCCCCCAGGTACAGGAGCGGCTGACTACCGAAATTGTCGAAGCGATGGTGCAGCACCTCAAACCCCGCGGTGCGATCGTCGTCGTCGAATGCGAGCACATGTGCATGTCCATGCGCGGCATCCGCAAGCCCGGAGCGAAGACCGTCACCAGTGCGGTCCGCGGGCAGCTTCATGACCCGGCCACCCGTGCCGAAGCCATGAGCCTCATCCTCGGAAGGTAACCACACACCATGGATTCACTCGCTGCAGCCCCTGGAACGGGGCCCGCTACGTCCCCGCTGCCCATCCTGCGCAAGCCCCGCCCGGCTGCCCGCTTTGAGGACCTCCCCACCGGCCGCACCCTGGTCATGGGCATCCTGAACGTCACCCCGGATTCATTCAGCGACGGCGGCAAGCACGCGACGGCGGACACCGCCATCGCGGCAGGCCTGCGGATGTTCTACGCGGGTGCGGACATCATCGACGTCGGGGGCGAGTCCACCCGGCCCGGCGCCGACGACGTCACCCCCGACGAAGAGCAGCGCCGCGTCCTGCCGGTGATCGAAGCGCTGGTGAAGGCCGGCGCGCTGGTCAGCATCGACACCACGCACGCCTCCACCGCAGCCGCTGCCCTGAAGGCGGGCGCGGCCATCATCAATGACGTCTCCGGGCTGACCATCGAACCGGAGATGGTGGAGCTTGTGGCGGCCTCCAAGGCACCCTATGTCCTCACGCACCGCCGGGGCGACGCCCGGACCATGAACTCGCTCGCCGAATACACGGATGTGGCCGGGGAAGTGGTGGCGGAACTGGCAGGAGTACGGGACAAGCTCTACGCAGCCGGTGTCAGCAGGGAACAGATCATCATCGATCCGGGCCTGGGGTTCGCGAAGAACGACGCCCAGAACTGGGAACTGCTGCAGAACCTGGACCAGCTGGACAGCCTGGGCCACAAGGTCCTGGTGGCTGCCTCCCGCAAGCGTTTCCTCGGCACCCTGCTCACCGTGGCCGGGAAGTCCGCCGCTCCTGACGAGCGGGACAGTGCCACGGCCGCAATCACAGCGATCAGCGCCTACCGAGGGGCCTGGGCCGTCCGCGTACACGACGTCGGTTCCAGCCTTGACGCGGTCAAGGTGGCTGCGCGCATGGCGGCACCCACAACACAAGCCGTACCCAAAACGCAATAGGGCCGGGGGACCCATGGACAGGATTACGCTGACCGGAGTGACCGCCGTCGGCCACCACGGTGTCTTCGATTTTGAACGCCGGGAGGGCCAGCCCTTTGTTGTGGACGCCGTGCTCTACCTGGACTTCACCGAAGCGGCGCAGTCCGACGACGTCCGGGACACCGCCCACTACGGTGAGGTGGCGCAGCGTATTACCGAGTGGATCACCGGGGAGCCCCTGAACCTCATTGAGGCACTCGCCGTGCGGATCGCCGACAGTCTCCTGGCCGAATTCGCGCTCCAGGCCGTGGACATCACCGTCCATAAGCCGCAGGCCCCCATCGAGGTCCCCTTCGGAGACGTGGCCGTCACGGTCCACCGCGAGCGGGTTCCCGCCGCCCCTGCGCTGTCCGGTGCGCAGGCATGAACGGGATCTACACCAAGGCCGTGCTGGCCCTGGGCAGCAACCTTGGTGAACGGAACGAGACCCTGACCGAGGCTGTGGCGGACCTGGTGGATCCGCCCGAAGTACGGCTGCTTGCCGTCTCGCCCATAGTCCAGACCAAAGCCGTGGGCGGCCCTGCCGGCCAGCCGGACTTCCTGAACATGGTCATCACGGTGGAAACCA
The DNA here is from genome assembly GCF_040702325.1 of Pseudarthrobacter sp. 902506025. Taxonomy (NCBI): domain Bacteria; kingdom Bacillati; phylum Actinomycetota; class Actinomycetes; order Micrococcales; family Micrococcaceae; genus Pseudarthrobacter; species Pseudarthrobacter sp. 902506025. The sequence goes on along the minus strand of NZ_JBFBKW010000004.1, from coordinate 117,635 downwards.
GCCTCACCCCTGCCGAACTGCTGGAACATTGCCAGGCCGTGGAAAACAAGCACCTCCGCGTCCGTGAGGTCCGCTGGGGGCCGCGGACGCTCGACGTCGACATCATCACCTACGGCGAGCTCCGCAGTGACGACCCCGCCCTGACCATCCCCCACCCCCGGGCGGCCTCACGCGCTTTCGTCCTCTACCCGTGGTCGCTCATCGAACCCGCCGCCACGCTGAACGGCGAACGGATCAGCACCCTGGCAGTCCAGGCGGACGATTTCAAGGATCTTGCCCCGTTCGACGGGTTCGGGGACTTTGACGGGATGCCGACGGCGGGAGCGGTGGAGGAGAGATGAAGCCCATCAACCCGCTGCGCCTGCTGCTGATCTGCGTCATCCTTGCCATCGCGGGCTGGTCGGCCACGGTTGTCACCAGCCGGTACAGCATGGCCACGCCTGTCCTGCCTGCCACCGCGCTGGCCACGATGGGCGTCATCGTCATCATCACGCTGATCCTGGGTATCAGGATCCTGAGGTGGCGGAACAGCCACCAGCCCAACAGCAAGGCGAAAAAGACGCAGCTGGATCCCCTCCTGGCCGCCCGGACCCTGATCCTGGCGCAGGCGTGCGCCTACGCCGGAACGGTGCTCCTGGGATGGCATGTGGGCATCTTCCTGGACCAGCTGCGGATCTGGAGCCTGCGCAGCGACCAGGGCATCACCTGGCTTGCCCTGGCCATGGCGGGCGGCGGCCTGGTGATGATCGTGGTGGGGCTCGTCGTGGAGCGGTTCTGCAGGATCCCGCCGGAAGACGGCGACACCAACAGCGTTGACGGGAAGAAGGGCCGGCCTGCCCGCGGGGAAGCCGCAGGGGAAGGCGAGTATGCGTACCGAGGCGATTGACCCGCCGGGGATCGACTGGCAGCGGGTGTCACCGAAATACGTCACCGTCCGCCTGGTGGAATGGGCCCTGGCCAACATCGCCGCCATACTGGTCCTGTCCGCGCCGCTGGTGTTCGTCCTCCTGGGATGGTGGCGGTGGCCGCCGCTGTGGCTGGCCATCACCGTTCCGGCCGCCACCCTGCTGCTTGCCTTATGGCGGCTGGTCCTCATCCCGCGGCAGGTCCGGGCCATCGGCTACGCGGAGCGGGACGAGGACCTCCTGGTCAGGAGCGGCATCTTCTTCCAGCGCACCATGGCCGTCCCGTACGGACGCATGCAGTATGTGGACATCGCCGTGGGACCTGTGGAGCGGGGCATGGGCCTGTGTACCGTCAAGCTCCACACAGCGTCCCCCGGCACCAATGCGCGCATCCCCGGCCTCCCGGCGGCTGAAGGCGCCCGGCTCCGTGAACAGCTGGCCGCCCGCGGCGAAGCCAGGCTGGCAGGACTGTGACCACTGACGGCCAGCTGCCCGGTCCGGCGCTGCCGCCTGCCGGCACCGGCCCGGAAGCCACGGGAACGCCCGACGGCGAATGGCTGCGTGTGCATCCCGCCTCACCTTTTGTCCGTGGCTGGGTTGCACTGGCCGCCATCACGTTCTTCTTCGGCCGCGACCTGTTTGAGCGGACACTCCAGGGCCAGCCCGTGTTCGAGGACGGGTTCGCCCGCCGTGCACCGTGGCTCCTGGGCGGCGGTGCCGCGGTGCTGGCCGTGGCAGTCCTGGGGTTCGTCCTGACCTGGTATTTCACCAAGTACCAGGTCTCCGGCGGCTATGTCCGGGTCAACACCGGCCTCCTCTTCCGCCAGCACCGGCAGGCACGCCTGGACCGGGTGCAGGCCATTGACATCGTGCAGCCACTGCTGGCCCGCATCTTTGGCCTGGCCGAACTCAAGTTTGAAGTTGCCGACGCCGGCGAATCCGCCGTGCGCCTGGCGTACCTCAGGATCGACGACGCCCGCCAACTGCGCGCCACCATCCTGGCACGGGCCTCCGGGGCTGAGGCAGGTTTCGGGGCGGGCCCGGCGGCCGGCGCCGCGGCGCTTCCAGGTCCCGGCAGCCCGTCGGCGGAGTCCTTTGCCCCGCCCGCACCTGAGGCGCCCGAAATCCAGGTACTCAGCGTGCCGCCGTCGCGCCTTGTCGGATCGCTCCTGTTGAGCGAGCAAAGTTTCTTCATTGTGGTGGGCGGTTTCGCTTCCGTGGTCCTGTCCGCGCTGACGGACAACCGCGCTTTCTACTTCTACCTGGTACCCGCAGCGCTGGGCCTTGCCGCCAGCTACTGGAACTTCTTCAACAAGGGCTACAACTTCACCGCCGCCGTCTCACCGGACGGCATCCGGCTGCGGTACGGGCTGCTGGACACCCAGGCGCAGACACTTCCGCCGGGTCGGATCCAGGCCGTGAAGATTGCCCAGCCTCCGCTGTGGCGTCCGTTCGGCTGGTACCGGATGCAGGTGAACGTTGCCGGCTACGGGACGTCCGGCAACGCCGTCGAAGGCAACACCAGGACCATCCTCCTGCCGGTGGGCAAGTTCGCCGACGTCCTTGCCATGCTCTCGCTCGTCCTGCCGGACCCGGGAACGGATCGCCCTGCGGAGGTGTTCGCCGCGGGGCTTACCGGCAGGGATTCCGACGGCGGGTTCACCACCACGCCCCGGCGGGCCCGGCTGCTGGCGCCCCTGGGCTGGCGGCGGAACGGGTTTGCCGCCACGGACACGGCACTGCTGATCCGCTCCGGACGCTGGTGGCGGGACCTTGTGCTGGTGCCCCATCAACGCACGCAGTCACTGGCGATCCACCAGGGGCCCGTGGCGCGCCGGTTCCGGGTGGCCGACCTGGTCCTGCATACGACGGCCGGTCCCGTTGCCCCGCGGCTTACCCAGGCGGGGCTGGACGAGGCCAGGCAACTCTTCGACGAGCAGTCTGCGCGGGCCCGGCTGGCCAGGAAGCGGCAAACCACCGAACAATGGTTGCGGCAGGTTGTTCCGGCAGTGGAACCTGCGCCCGTGCCGGGCACACCGGTTCCCGGAGCGCCGTACCCTGGGGCTCCAGCCATTGAAGCCCGCACCCATTACCAACAGGAAGGCCAGACGCATGGCTAAGCCCGGACGCCTCGGCGTCGGAATCATCGGCGCCGGCAAGGTGGGCGCCGTGCTCGGCGCGGCCCTGCGCGGAGCCGAGCACGCCGTCGTGGGAGTGTCAGCCGTCTCCGACGCCAGCCGGGACCGGGCCGAGGCACTGCTTCCCGGGGTGCCCATCCTTGAGGTGCAGGACATCGTGGAACGTGCCGAACTGGTGCTGCTGGCGGTGCCCGACGACGCGCTGCCGGATTTGGTGGAGGGGCTGGCGAAGCTCGGCGCCTGGCAGCCGGGGCAGCTTGTGGCACATACCTCGGGCCGGTTCGGCGTGGGCGTGCTGCATCCGGTCCGTGCTGCCGGCGCCGTGCCGCTGGCGCTGCACCCGGCCATGACGTTCACGGGCATGAGCCTGGACCTCACCCGGCTGCTGGACTGCACCTTCGGCGTGACGGCCGATGCCGCCATGCTCCCCATCGCGCAGGCGCTGGTGGTGGAGATGGGGGCGGAGCCTGTGGCCATCGCCGAGGCGGACCGGACGCTCTACCACGCGGCCCTGGCCCATGGTTCCAACCACCTGGTCACCTTGGTGGCACAGGCGTCGCAGCTCCTGCGCGAGGTGGGAGTGGAGTCGCCCGAGCGCATGCTGGGGCCGCTGCTGCGCGCCACCCTGGAAAACGCGCTGGCCTCGGGGGAGTCTGCGCTGACCGGGCCGGTGGCCCGCGGTGACGTGGGCACCGTGCGTGCGCACGCCGAGGCGTTGCGGGAGTTCGACGGCGGCGGGCATGGGGACGTGCTTGAGGCCTACCTTGCGATGGCCCGCGCCACTGCCCTGCGCGCTGAAGGGCGCGGCCTGCTGAAACCCGACCAGCTGAAGGGGCTGCGCGAGGCCCTCGATCCGAAGGAAGACTGAATGCCCATCCAACTCGTCACCACCGTGGCCGGCCTGAAAGCCGAAAGCGCCCGCTTGCTCGGCGCGAAACAGGGTGTCTCCCAGGGGCTTGTGCCCACCATGGGCGCCCTCCACGAAGGCCATGCAACGCTGGCGCGCACCGCCGTCGAGCAGAACGATGTGGTGGTGGCCAGCATCTTCGTCAACCCCCTGCAGTTCGGCGATGCCGTTGACCTGGACCGCTACCCACGGACACTCGACGCGGACCTCGCCCTGCTCGAGGAGCAGGGCGTTGACCTCGCGTTCGCGCCCTCCGTGGAGGAGGTCTATCCCGGCGGCGAACCCCTGGTGCGGATCACTTCGGGCCGCCTGGGGAATAAGTGGGAGGGCGCCTCGCGGCCCGGCCACTTTGACGGGGCACTCACTGTGGTGGCCAAACTGCTGCACTACGGCATGCCGGCGGCCGGTCTTCCCGCCGGTCCCGCGGGTTCTGCCGGCGGCAGCCTGCCGGCGTACCGGGCCTACTTCGGGCAAAAGGACGCCCAGCAGCTGGCCCTGGTCCGGCGGATGGTTTCCGACCTGAACTTCCCGGTGGAGATCGTGGGTGTGCCTACGGTGCGCGCAACGGACGGGCTGGCGCTGTCCAGCCGGAACCGCTTCCTGTCCGATGCCGAACGGGACGCCGCGCTGGTCCTGTCCAGGGCCCTGCGGCTGCTGGAGGAAAGGGCGAACGCCCATGAGCCGCTGGACCTCGACTCCGCGCTGGCGATGGTGGAATCCCAGCCCTTGGTCTCGCTGGACTATTTTGACGTAGTGGACCCGGGCACCCTTGAGCCGCTGGCCGAGAACTGCCGGGAAACACCCTTCCGCGGCGAGGCCCTGGCGCTTATCGCGGCCAAGGTGGGCCCGGTGCGCCTGATCGACAACATTCCGCTGAGTTCGTAGCTGCCGTTCATAGCTGCCCCGCCGGCCCGGGGCATACCGTGCCCGTTATAGCCCTGAGTGGTCCCGGTTGATCATGAGCTGTTCGAGCAGCGCGCGTTCAGGGCGGCCCGGGTTCCTGGCGACGCAGCGGCGAAGGCGGGCCCGGACGAGTTCTTCACTGGGATCCTGGCCGCCAAGCAGTTCATCGATGATTTCCTGCGCCTGCCACCGGAGCGACTCGATGGCGAACTGCCTGACCTCTTCGGGCGTATCACTGGACATCCAGGGATCGGGATCTGACGGGACACTTTGGAACATCCGCTCTGCTGACATTGGGGCCTCCTTGCTCCAAACCGGCGGACCCTTTGGGGGCGCCTTGCGGTGTTCTAAAGAACTGCGTAGGAGAAACACTACAGCGGGCAAGACCAGTCTGTCTCCCCTGCAGTAGACTCCAAGTCTGATGAGCACAGAGGCGAAGGTCCCGATATCCGATGCGTCTTCCCCGGCCTCGTCGGGGGAGGGCAACACCAATTCCGTGGAGCGGATCCTCTCGGTGGCCTACGAGCTGTTTTCGCGCAGGGGAATCCGCGACGTGGGTGTCAATGAGCTCATCGAGCGGTCAGGGGTGGCCAAGGCCACCTTCTACCGGCATTTCCCGTCAAAGGATTCGTTGGTCCTGGCCTTCCTGGAGCAGCGGGACAAACTGTGGACTGTTGAAGCAATAGTGGCTCAGGCCCGCGGCCGGGGACAGACGCCGGAGGAGCGTCTGCTGGCGATCTTCGATGTCCTGGGGGAATGGTTCCGCCGCGATGACTTCGAAGGGAGTACCTTCACCCAGGTCTTGCTGGAGATGGGACCGTCCCACCCCTTGGGGCAGGCCAGCATCAACTACCTGGCAAAACTTCGGAGCCATGTGCAGGCACTGGCCGAAGAAGCCGGGCTTGCGGACCCTGACGGGTTCGCGCGTTCCTGGCAGATCCTGATGAAGGGCTCCATCATCTCGGCTACCGGCGGTGACCTGGACGCCGGGAAGCGCGCCCAGCAGATGGCTGCCTGGCTGATCGAGCACCACAGGGCATAGCGGCGGGCGCTGCAGGACGGGCTTCAGAAGTGGCCTCAGAACTGTCCATGGCAGCCTACGGCCGGGCACCAATGGCCTCCGGGAAAAGGGCGAATGGCGTGGCGAGGAATTCGGCCCAGAGGGGATCGTCGGCCGGCAGGTCGTTGAGGTCCACGTATCTGTCGTCGTCGGGTTCCCACTGCGGAAGGTTATTGAGGCTGGCCTCCAGGCATTGGCAGAGGGCGGGCGCGGCCCACTGGAGCCACTGCGGCCATTGCGACCCCTGCGGCCAGCTTTCTGGTGGCCAGTGGGTTGGTTCGGGGTCGGGGTGTTCTGGGTTGTAGTGCCTGCCCGTTGGTGAGGTCCAGCCGGGTGGTTCATTCTTGTTGGCGGGGTCCGGTGTCCATTGGCTGTGATGTTTGAGCCGGTGGTGTTTGGGGCAGAGCTGTGCCAAGTTACTGGTTCCAGTGGTGCCGCCGTGTTGCCACGCTTGTAGGTGGTCGGTTTCGTTGTCGGGGGTGCGGTTGGTGCAGCCGGGGAAAGTGCATTTGGCATCCCGCATCCTGATCCAGCGTTTGATGGCCTCGGTGAGCCGGTAGTTTTTCCGGCCGATTTCCAGTGGTGCCCCGTCGCGGGGGTCGACCAGGACCCGGTAGAACGAGTCCGCCCCGTCGGCGACAAGTTTCCGGGCCATGGACGCCGGAATCGGGCCGAAACCATCCAGCACGGCGGGTTCATCCGTCAGTCCGAGGAGGGCGAACACGGGCACGGTGACCAGGACGTCGGCCCGCGGCGCAGGGACCTTCCCGATCCCTGTGACACCCTGCGTGCCCGGGGCGGTGCCGGTGGACCCCTCGCCCGCCATCTGGCCGGCGCCGAGGAGGAGGCTGGCGGCGATATCGGGGCGGAGCTGGGTGAGGGTGCGCTCTTCGTCGGGGCCTTGGAGTCCGCGGGCGGTGGCCGTGGTGCGGTTCCAGATGGCGCAGGCGGTGTCCCCAGGGAGGTAGAGGGAGACCCAGGCCATGCCGTCCTTGTCGGGGGTGTATTCCATCCGCCGGTCAGCGGTACTTTTGGCGTGGCGCTTCTGGATCGATTCCGGATGGTGGCGTTCCCGCCACCCACGGACCTTGGCCCGGAACCGGGACGGTACGAGCTCGCCGGGGGCGGCGCCGCGGGCGGGCTGGGGTGCGTCAGGGTCGAAGAAATGCGCCACCAGCGCAGCAGCACCAGTCCAGTCGACGCTCTCGGTTTCGTCCGCAACGATGCGGGCGTGCTGCCACGACATGTCCCCGGTGGCCAAGGCTTCGAACACCAGCGGCAGGGAGCAGATCCGGCGTGAGTGCTCCACCAACGCCCCTGCTGCCGCGGAGCTGATGGTCAGCACCCCGGCGATCTCCTCCACGGCCGACATCTCCGCATAGGTCCGCTCATGCACTGGGGCGTCCGGGGCCAGCAGTGCGTGCTGGATCTCGACGGCGTCGGCAACGTCGCGGGCCTTGACCGCGGCGAGCTGGCCTTCCAGCCGCTTCACGACCTCCAGCCGTTTCAGGCGGAGTTCGTACCGCCGCTGCAGCACATCCACGTCAGTGCCAACGCAGGCACCGGATGCAAGGGCGGTGTCTTCCTGAATCAGCCTGCGGAAGGCAGCCATGGAGGATTCAAGTCCCTCCACAACCGCTGCCCCGCCTGTCCCGATTCCCATACCCATATCATCCAGCGACCCACTGACATTCTGACGTGGCATCGCCCATCACTGGCCACCGGTCGGGAGCTGCCGGAGGCCCAACCGTCACGTCCAAACGCCACCGGCCGTCCAAGGTGCCTCGGCCGCGCAAGCTGCCTGCCGCCGTCGTACGCAATTCCAGGGCGCAAAATCCCCGGCGCACCCCAAATACCCGCCGCGCAAAGGAGCTTGCGCGGCGCACTCGTGAGAGCACGCAAGATGGATAGTCAGCTTGCTTATTACTTTCCCATTTCCTAGGCTGGAGTGGTCAGGCAATCAACTCTCAAGCGGGACCCCCGCGTGCCAAAAGCGCGCAACCGCAAGGATGAGGAGGAACAATGTCAGAGCACAGCATCGCAGGCAAGAAGGTCGCATTCCTGCTGACTGACGGAGTGGAGCAGGTAGAGCTCACCAGTCCCTGGCAGGCAGTGAAGGACGCCGGCGGCGAGCCCACCCTGGTGGCGCCGAAGAGCGGCAAGCTGCAGGGCTACAACGGCACGGAGAAGGGCGATACCTTCGACGTCGACCTGACGGTCGCGGAGGCGAACGCCTCGGACTTCGACGCGCTGGTACTCCCGGGTGGCGTGGTGAACGCAGACCACCTCCGCGTCGACAAGGACGCCCAGAGCTTCACGCGGAACTTCTTCGAACAGCACAAGCCCGTGGCATCGATCTGCCATGGACCGTGGCTGCTCATCGAGGCCGGAGTCATCCGGGGCCGGAATGTCACGTCCTACTTCACGCTGGAAACCGACCTGAAGAACGCGGGCGCCAACTGGACGGACCAGGAAGTGGTGGTTGACCAGGGCCTGGTGACCAGCCGGAACCCTGATGACCTCCCGGCGTTCAACAACAAGCTGGTGGAAGAAATCTCCGAAGGCCAGCACGCAGGGCAGACCGCCTAAAGCAAAGCCCTAATGTTCCCTCAGGGGTAAAAGTACCCATGCGGAGGAATTACTCCAGCGGGTAGAGTGTTGGAATCTGCAGCGGCGCCGACCGCGCATCACTCTTAAAACACCCCTGAGGGAACACCCATGTCTACCGAAGTCTCTCCGAACGCCAGCGGACAGCCCGCCCCTGACCAAGGACCCGGCGAAGGAATCCGCCAAGGAACCCTGCCCGCTGCCCCGGAGAAGATGTCCCGGGAGTCCGTGACCATCATCAGCACGCTGCTGGTGGCGACGTTCGTGGTGATCCTCAACGAGACCATCATGAATGTTGCCCTGCAGCGGCTCATGGTGGACCTCCGGGTGGACGCACCCACCGTTCAATGGCTGTCCACCGGATTCATGCTCACCATGGCCGTGGTCATCCCCACCACCGGCTTCATCCTCCAGCGCCTCTCCACGCGTGCCGTCTTCATGCTGGCCATGGGCCTGTTCGCGGGCGGAACAGCATTGGCCGCGGTGGCCCCGGGGTTCGAGGTCCTGCTCCTGGCACGGATCGTCCAGGCCGGCGGCACCGCCATCATGCTGCCGCTGCTGATGACCACCATCCTCACCCTGGTCCCGCTGGCAAAGCGTGGCGCCGTCATGGGCAACGTGAGCATTGCCATCTCGGTGGCACCGGCCATGGGCCCCACCGTCTCCGGGCTGATCCTTGAGCATTTCACCTGGCGCTTCATGTTCTTCTTCGTCCTGCCCGTGGCCCTCGCAGCGCTGGCCATCGGCGCCAAATACCTCACCAACGTGGGCGAGGTGGAGAAGGGCAAGCTCGACGTCCTGTCCGTTGTCCTCACCGTTCCCGCTTTCGGCGGCCTGGTCTACGGGCTCAGCCAGATCGGCGGCGGCCACGGCGGCCAGGCTGGCCCGGGTGCCGGTGCCATCGCGGCCCTTGTCATCGGCGTCGCAGCGCTCACGGTATTCGTCCTGCGCCAGGTCCGGCTCCAGAAGGCCGCCGCGCCGCTGCTGGATCTTCGCGCGTTCAACTTCCGGATGTTCACCGTCTCGGTCCTCCTGATGGTGGTGGCCATGATGGCGCTGTTCGGCGGCGTCATCCTGCTCCCGCTCTACCTGCAGGAAGTCCGCGGCCTGGGGTCGCTCGAGACCGGCCTGGCGCTGCTTCCCGGCGGCCTGGCCATGGGGCTGCTGGGCCCTGTCATCGGCCGCGCGTTCGACAAGGTAGGCCCGCTGCCCCTTACTGTCACCGGCTCCATCCTGATGGTGGTGGCCCTTTGGCAATTTTCAATGCTCGACGCCGGCACAGCGGTTTGGTGGATCATCACCCTGCACGTGGCGCTGAGTTTCGGCCTGGCGCTGCTGTTCACCCCAGCCTTCACCACGGGCTTGAACCCGCTGCCGCCGCACCTCTACTCCCACGGCTCAGCGATCATGAGCACCACGCAGCAGGTGGCCGGTGCGGCGGGCACGGCCCTGCTGGTGTCCATCTTCGCTGTGGTGAGTGCGGCGTCGGGACTCGTAGCAGGGATGAGTGCCGCCTTCATGACGGCAACCGTCATAGCCTTTGCCGCCGTCGTACTGTCCGCGATGATGCGCAAGACCGAAGGTGCCGGCCCGGGCCACGGCGCAGGACACTAGCCGGCGAAGAAGTCGCTCAGTTCCTTGATCAGCTTGTCCGGGGCCTTGATGGCGCCGTCGTGGCCGAAGCCGGGCAGGATGGTGTAGCTGGAGCCGGAGAGGACGTCGTGGATCTGGCCGCAGGCGATGCCGAAGTAGGCCGGGCTCTTTTCGCCCACCACGATCAGCGTCTCCAGGGGGAGTGCCTGGAATGGCTCGGCAGGCATGTCGGCGGCGATGATGGCTTTGATTTCGCGGACGCCGGTGCGCATCAGTTCGCGTTGCTGCTTGCCTTCGGTGGTGCCCGCGGTCAGCTTGTTGGCCAGGGTCAGCATGGACAGCGGCATCCGCGAAGAAAATGCACCGCCGGCTTCCAGGCCGCGCTGGATCACGGCGAGGGCGCGGTCGTCATCCTTGGCGGCGATGGCACGCTCATATTCCACGATCCAGTCGGCGGTGACGCTGCCGTTCACGGAGACTGCGGGATCGTAGACGGCGAGCCGTTCCACGGGCAGGGTCCGCGCGGCGTGCAGGGCAACTGCTCCGCCGAAACTGTGTCCAAAGACGTCCGTGCTGGAGGTGTGCTTCATGACCGTGTCCAGGTCCCGGATGTCCACGTCCAGCGTGTAGTCCTCGGGCTGCGGCGACGATGATCCGCGGCCACGCCGGTTGAACGTGTGGACCGGCCGGCCCAGGGCGGCGCTCAGCTTTTGGGCGAACTTGGTGTAGTCCGCGGCCGTCACCATGGAGGGCGGCACCACCACCACACCGGACCCGGCCGACGCCAGTTCCGCGCCGGTGGAGAAGAGCTCAATCGTTCCGCCGTCGGGGGTCCTGATGTTCTCTCGCGTCATGCTCTGAGCCTAGCCGAGCAAGTGGTTGCAGGCATCCCGGAGAGCGTCGGCTCAGGCCAGCCGGTCAATGAGGGACCGGCTCGCCGCGCGGATGGCAGGCAGCTCCCGGCCCAGCCCGCAGAGGATCAGGCCGGCGTCGGCCGCCTGCAGGGGCGAGTCCGGCCCCACTGCCCCGTCCGCCCGGAGGTAGATCAGGGATTCCACCAGGCGGAAGGTGAAGTCGCCGCCGTCGGGTCCCGCCGCGGTGGCTGACAAGCCACCGCCCAGCTCTCCGTACAGGTGCCGGAGTTCCTGCCGGTCGTTCAGGAACCGGGCAAAGCGCGTGCTCCGCACCTCCGGCAGGTGGTAGAGGACGCCAAGGTTCCACCGGGCAGTGCACAGCTGGGTGCCGTCATAAAGTGCGACGGCGTGCAGCCGGCTCCCGGCCAGGCCTTCGGTTTGCGGGGTCCCGGCAGGGAGCGCCGCCACTGCGCGCGCGAACGTTAGGCCGCCGGACACCGTCCCCTCCAGCAGGTCCTCAAGGATGTCGTCCTTGGTTTTGAAGTGGTGGTAGAGGGACGACTGCCGGATTCCCACGGCGTCCGCAATGGACCGGGTGGAGGTGCTGGCGAAGCCTTGCGTGGTGAAGAGCTCTGCCGCGGCGTCGAGTATTTCCTCGCGGGCGGTGGCACCTGGCCGGGAGGGTTGCTGGTGGCGGGGGCGTCCCGGTCCGGCTGAAGTCACCGCTTCATTCTTGCACCACCGGGCGCTGCACCGGCCAGGGCTGAGATGCCGAATGGAGCCGGTGAGGGGACGGAAATCTGGTCGAAACAAGATGTCTATCCGCCTTTTACAGAGGCGAAACTGTTTGGGGACATCCCGCTGGAAAACTATCAATTGACCGGTAATCAGCAGCCTTCGGCCGAGCGCTGCGGTGCCGGGAGGCTTTGCCCCCCCAGATTCCTTTCCAGCCCCGGAGATTCCCGATGACATCAACCGTCCTCCCCACCGTCCACCAGGACGATGCAGACCTGACGTCCCTTGGCTACCAGCCCACCCTCCACCGAAAGCTCGGCCGTTACGCTTCCTTTGCCGCCGGGTTTTCCTTCGTCTCCATCCTCACCACCATCTTCCAGCTCTTCGCCTTCGGCTACTCCTTTGCCGGCCCGGCGTTCTTCTGGACCTGGCCGGTTGTCCTGGTGGGCCAGCTGCTGGTGGCCCTGAACTTCGCCGAACTCGCCGCCCGCTACCCACTGTCCGGCGCCGTCTACCAGTGGGCACGGCGCGTCGGGGGAGAAGGCGTCGGCTGGTTCGCCGGCTGGTTCATGGCCATCGCGCAGGTGGTCACCGCCGCCGCAGCCGCGATCGCCCTGCAGGTAGTGCTGCCCCAGCTCTGGGACGGCTTCCAGGTGGTGGGCGGGGACCCGGCACTCAACACCGTGACCGGGGCTTCGAACGCCGTGGTCCTGGGCGCGGTCCTCCTGGTGGCCACCACCATCATCAACTCCCTGGGCGTGAAGCTCATGGCCCATGTGAACTCCGTTGGCGTCACCTGCGAGATCGTCGGCGTCGCGGCCGTAATCCTGGCCCTCATCAGTGCCGCCCAGCGCGGACCGGACGTGGTTGCTGACACCAGCGTGCTGCAGGGATCCGACCTGGGCGCGGTGGGAGCCTTCCTGGTCTCAGGACTCATGGCCGCCTACGTCATGGTGGGCTTCAACTCCGCGGGCGAGCTCTCAGAAGAAACCAAGGACCCGCGCCGCACCGCACCGCGGACCATCCTCTCCGCCCTGCTCATCTCCGGCGTCGGGGGTGCACTGATGATCATCACCGCACTGATGGCAGCCCCCAGCCTGGACGATGGCCGCCTCGCCACCGAAGGCCTGCCCTACGTGCTCACCGCCGTCCTGGGCACCTTCTGGGGCAAGGTCCTGCTGGTGGACGTGGCCATCGCCATCTTCGTCTGCACCCTGGCAATCCAGACTGCAGGTTCCCGCCTGGTGTTCTCCATGGCCCGCGACGGCAAGCTTCCGGCGTCGCGCCTCCTTTCCTCCGTGCACCCCACCCGCGGCACCCCCATGTGGCCGTCGATCGTGATCGGTGCCCTGGCCGTCGCGGTGCTGGCCATCAACGTAGGCAACGCGGCGCTGTTCACCACCCTCTGCAGCGTCTGCATCGTGATGGTCTACCTCGCTTACCTCCTGGTCACCGTCCCGCAGCTGGCCAACCGCCTCCGCGGCGACTGGGACCGGGTGGGACAGGCCATGCCCGCGGGCCTCTTCTCACTGGGCCGCTGGGGCCTGCCGGTCAACATCCTCGCAGTGCTCTACGGCGCAGTCATGGTGGTCAACCTCGCCTGGCCGCGGCCCGAGGTGTACGACCCCTCAGGCGAAAACGGGCTCCTCCTCTGGTCCGCGCCGCTCATGGTCACGGCCGTCCTGCTCCTGGGCCTCTGGGTCCGGCGCCGGAATGCGGCAATCAAGGCCTGACGGGCCACCCCGCCCTTCCCAAAACATCCACGACATCCAGGACTGACATGACACAGACCATTGAAACGCCAACAACCGGTACCGCCACCACCGCCGGCGCCCGCACCCACGCCAGGGAACAGCACGGTAAGACCGTGGACACCATGCGCTTCGTCCCGGCAGCCTCCGCGCCGCAGCACCTGCTGGCAGGAATGCCCGACGGCGCGTCCCCCACGTGGGCAGAGTCCCTCGCCTTTGGCCGCTACACCACCATGGCGCTGGCCCGGGGTACCCGGATCCGGATCACGGACACCGCCGGCGACGCGTGCGTCCACACCCTGCTCTACCGGACCGGCGCCCTGCACGAACGCCTCAACCTTGCCGACACCGTCAAGGTCCCGTGGCAGGCCTACCCCGCCACCGGCCACCCGCTGCTGTCCGACGCAGGCCGCCTGATGGCCACCATCGTGGCGGACACCTCCAGCCGGCACGACGCATTGACCGGCGCCACCACCCTGGCAGGCAACACTGCCAGGTACGGTGCCGGGACCGTCCACAGCGCCTCACCGGCCGCCCGCGAACTGCTCACCCTGGGCGCCCTCAAGAACGGTCTGGGCACCCGCGACGTGGCGCCGTCGCTCTCGCTCTTCAAGGGCATCACCGTTGACCCGGCCGGAAGCATCACCTTCACCGGGAGCGCCGGCCCGGGCGCCGCCGTCGAGCTTCTCCTCCAGATGGACGCCGTGCTGGTCCTCGCCAACACCGCGCACCCGCTGGATCCCCGCAATGACTTCACCGGAACCGCCGTGGACATCACCGCCTGGCACGCCCCGCAGGACCTCGCGGAACTCGAAGCGGGACGCCTCGCCGGACCGCTCAGCCCGGAACACCTGCAGGCCCTCCGCAACACCGAACACGACCTCACCGCAAGGGACGCCCGATGAACACCGTTACAAGCACCCGCCCCGACGCCGCGGAAACCGCGCTCGCTGCCGGCACTGTGATCCTCGATGAATTCGTCGAAGCCCGCGGACCCTGGTCCGCCGTGGTGGCCGCCGGTGACGTCCTCACCATCGTGGACCTGGAAGGCAACCAGGCCGTGGACTGCCTCCTGTACGCCGCGGCAGACACCACCGTCCGCTACTCGGCTCCGGCAACCATTGCCGCGCAGCAGTCGATCGTCCTCACCACCGGTTCCGTCCTGAGGGCGGATACCGGTGCGCCCCTGATGACCGTCGTGGCGGACGAAGTGGGCGTGCACGACACCATCGGCGGTGCCTGCTCGCAGGAATCCAACACCCTCCGGTACGGCCAGCACACCCGCGAACAGCACGCCTGCGTGGAGAACTTCCTGATCGAGGGTTCCCGCTGGAGCCTCGGCAAACGCGACCTCGTCTCCAACATCAACTGGTTCATGAACGTCCCGGTGGACCCGGACGGCGCCCTGGGCATTGTGGACGGCCTGTCCGCCCCCGGCAAGCGCGTGGCGCTGCGGGCGGAAGTGGACACCCTGGTGCTGGTCTCCAACTGCCCGCAGGTCAACAACCCCTGCAACGGCTTCAACCCCACCCCCGTCCGCATGATCGTCACCCGGCCGGAGGCTGCACTGTGAACAACCACTTGAACACCTTCGACACCCTGCTGGTTGCCAACCGCGGCGAAATCGCCTGCCGCATCATCGAATCCGCGAAGAAGCTGGGACTGCGCACCGTGGCCGTCTTCTCCGAGGCTGACCGCGGCGCCAAGCACGTCCGGCTCGCCGACGAAGCCGTGCTCCTGGGGCCCGCCCCGGCCAAGGAGTCCTACCTCCGGGTCGATGCGATCCTGGCCGCCGCCAAGGCCACCGGTGCCGGCGCCATCCACCCCGGCTACGGCTTCCTGTCTGAGGACGCAGCCTTCGCCGAAGCGGTGGAAGCCGCGGGCCTGGTCTTTGTTGGCCCCACCCCGGAGCAGCTGCGCATCTTCGGCACCAAGCACACCGCGCGCGACGCCGCCCGGGCGGCCGGGGTGCCGATGATCGCCGGTTCCGGGCTGCTGGAGGACGTGGATGCCGCCGTCGAAGCCGGCAGGACGATCGGGTTCCCGCTGATGCTCAAGGCCACCGGCGGTGGCGGCGGCATCGGCATGACGGTGTGCCGCTCCGAGGCGGAACTCGCCGAAAGCTTTCCCCGCGTGGCCCGCCTGGCCGGCGCCAGCTTCGGAACCGCCGGGGTCTTCGCCGAGCGGTACGTGGAGAACGCACGGCACATCGAGGTCCAGGTCTTTGGCGACGGCGAAGGCCGGGTGGTGAGCCTGGGCGACCGTGACTGCTCGCTGCAGCGCCGCCACCAGAAGGTCCTTGAGGAAGCTCCGGCCCCGGACCTGCCCGAAGACCTCCGCGCGGAACTGCACCGCACCTCACGGGCGCTCTGCGCCTCCCTTAAGTACCGCTCCGCGGGCACAGTCGAGTTCGTCTACGACTCCGCCCGCCGGGAAGCCTCCTTCCTGGAAGTCAACGCCCGCCTCCAGGTGGAGCACCCCGTGACCGAGGCCGTCACCGGCGTTGACCTGGTGGAGTGGATGCTCCGCCTGGCGCAGGGCGGGAGCGCAGGGCACGCGGTGCTGGAGAACGTGCCGGAGGCACTGCCCGTCACCGGCCACGCCGTGGAAGCCCGCCTCTACGCCGAGGACCCGGCCCGTGGGTTCCAGCCCAGCGCCGGAACCGTTACCAACGCCGCCTACCCCGCGGCGGGGGAAGCCCGGGTGGACGCCTGGGTGGAAACCGGCACGGAAGTCTCCACCAACTACGATCCCCTCCTGGGCAAGATCATCACCTCCGGTGCCAGCCGGACGGAGGCCTTTGACCGCCTGGCCGCAGCCCTGGAAAACACCCGGATCGACGGCATCGAGACCAATCTGGGCATGCTCCGTGCCGTGGGCGGCCTGGATGTGGTCCGCAGCGTGCAGCACTCCACCAGCACCCTGGACTCCGTGGGGGATCCGGAACCGCGCATCACCGTGAACCGCCCCGGCCTGCAGACCAGCGTGCAGGACTGGCCCGGCCGCACCGGCCTTTGGCAGATCGGTGTCCCGCCCAGCGGCCCCATGGATGACCTGTCCTTCCGCCTGGGCAACACCGCCCTGGGCAACCCGGAGGGCGCGCCGGGCCTGGAGTTTACCATGACCGGTCCCAGCCTGACCTTCACGCACTCCACCACCGTCTGCGTCACCGGGGCGGACGTCACGGTGACGGTTGACGGCGCGGAGGTGCCCGCCTGGACGCCCGTCGTCGTTCCGGCAGGTGGAACGCTCGACGCCGGCACGGCCACCGGGAACGGCCTGCGGGGCTACATCCTGTTCCAGGGCGGCCTGGATATCCCGCAGTACCTGGGCAGCGCCTCCACCTTTACGCTCGGGCAGTTCGGCGGCCACGCCGGGCGGGTCCTGCGCGCCGGCGACGTCCTCCGCGCGGTGAAGTCCGCCGTCGAACAAGCCCCCGGCACTGCGGTGCCCCTGGACAGCCGCCCTGCCCTTAACTCCACCTGGGAACTGGCCGTGGCCGAAGGCCCGCACGGCGCCCCCGAGTTCTTCCAGCGCGAAGACATCGAGGAACTGTACGCCGCCGAATACGAGGTGCACTTCAACTCCGCCCGCACCGGCGTCCGGCTCATTGGCCCCAAGCCCCGCTGGGCCCGGACCGATGGCGGCGAGGCAGGCCTGCACCCGTCCAACATCCACGACACCGCCTACTCCGTGGGGGCCCTGGACTTCACCGGCGACACCCCGATCCTGCTCGGCCCGGACGGCCCGAGCCTTGGCGGCTTCGTCTGCCCCGTGACCGTGGTGACGGCCGAACGCTGGAAGCTCGGCCAGCTCCGGCCCGGAGACAAGGTCCGGTTCGTGCCCATCAAAGCCGGCCAGGCGCCGTCGGCCAAGGACCTGGGTCCGGGCCGCCAGCTGGTCCTCCCGGGGGATGCCGATTGGTCGGCGAACCCGTCCCCGGTCGCTCAGGTGGCCGGCCGCTCCGGCCGCCCCGTCCGCGGGGATGGCGACGACGGCGTGCTGGGCAGGGTGCCGGAAGGTTCCGGCCGGCCCGCGGTCACCTACCGCCGGTCAGGAGACGACAACCTGCTGGTCGAATACGGCGAGATGGTGCTGGACCTTGGCCTGCGCGCCCGGGTCCACGCCCTGCACCAGCACATTGAGGCGCTCCGCGTACCCGGCATCGTGGACCTAACCCCGGGCATCCGCTCCCTGCAGATCAAGGTGGACCCATCCGTCCTGTCCACCACGCGGCTGCTGGACCTGGTCCAGGACATCGAGGCCGCCCTGCCGGCGAGCTCCGAACTGGTGGTTCCCAGCCGTACGGTCCGGCTGCCGCTGTCCTGGGATGATCCCGCTACCCGCGAGGCTATAGAGCGGTATATGGCAGGCGTCCGGGACGACGCCCCGTGGTGCCCGTGGAACATCGAGTTCATTCGCCGCATCAACGGCCTGGATTCGGTCAACGACGTTTTCGACACCGTCTTCAACGCCGAGTACCTGGTCCTCGGCCTCGGAGACGTGTACCTGGGCGCGCCGGTGGCCACCCCGCTGGACCCGCGGCACCGCCTGGTCACCACCAAGTACAACCCGGCCCGGACCTGGACGCCGGAAAACGCCGTGGGCATCGGCGGGGCGTACATGTGCATTTACGGCATGGAAGGCCCCGGCGGTTACCAGTTCGTGGGGCGCACCACCCAGGTGTGGTCGCGCTACGCGGATTCCGCCCCGTTCGAGCCGGGATCCCCGTGGCTGCTCCGCTTCTTTGACCGGATCTCCTGGTACCCCGTCAGCCCGGAGGAACTCCTGGACCTGCGCGCCGACATGGCAGCCGGACGCGGCCGTGGCGTGGAGATCGAGGAGGGAACCTTCTCCCTGGCCGAGCATGAGGCGTTCCTGGCCGAAAACCGTGACTCGATCGGGCTGTTCCGGGAAAAGCAGGGTGCCGCCTTCGCGGTGGAACGCCAGGCGTGGGCCGACGCCGGCGAGTTCGACCGCGCGGAGGCTCTGGCCGCCGTCGTGGCCCCTTCAACGGATGACGTGGTGGTTCCCGACGACGGCGCACTGGTCTCCGCACCCTTCGCCGCCAGCGTCTGGAAGGTGGACGTTGCGGCCGGGGACCACGTGGTCAAAGGCCAGCCGCTGGTGTCCCTGGAGGCCATGAAGATGGAAACCGTCCTGGAGGCGCCCTGCGACGGTGTGGTGCTCCGCGTCCTGCCCACCGCAGGTTCGCAGGTGGTGGCCGGCGAGGCAGTGGTGGTCCTGGGCGCCCCCGCTGAGCCTGCAGCGCTGGAAACTCTGGAACTGGAAGAGGCAGCAGTATGAGCACCACAGCCACCGGCAACACCACCCGGCGCGTCAAGGCAGCGCTCGCCGCCATCGAAGCAGCGGACCGGCCCGAAATCTGGATCACGATCCGCGGCGGGGACGATCTCCTGGCCGAGGCAGCATCCATCGACGCCGCAGTGGCCGGCGGCGCAGACCTCCCGTTGGCCGGGCTCCTGCTCGGCGTGAAGAACAACGTGGACGTGGCAGGCATCCCCACCACGGCAGCGTGCCCCGGCTTTGCGTACATCCCGGACAAGGACGCCGAAGCCGTGGCCCGCCTCCGCTCCGCGGGGGCGCTGGTCCTGGGGGCCACCAACCTGGACCAGTTCGCCACCGGGCTGGTCGGCACGCGGAGCCCCCACGGCGCCGTGCGCGATTCCCGCCGCACGGACCACATCTCCGGCGGGTCCAGTTCCGGGTCCGCGGTGGCCGTGGCACTGGGACTGGTGGACATCGCCATCGGTACTGACACCGCCGGCTCCGGCCGCGTCCCTGCCGGGCTGCAGGGCATTGTGGGGATCAAAGCCACCCTGGACGTCGTTTCCACGGCCGGCGTGGTTCCCGCCTGCCGGTCCTGGGACGCCGTCACCATCTTCGCCCGGGACCTGTCCACCGCTGAACTCGCCATGGGCGTCATGGCCGGCAACTCCCGCGCCTGGCCCACGGACGTCCGGCTGGCCGCGCCGTCACGGCCCCGCGTCGCGTATCCGGCCACCCTGCCGGCCCTTCCGCCGGCCTGGGCAGCCGAGTTTGGGCGGCACATCGACCGGCTCACGGCCTCCGGTGTGGAAACAGCACCCATCGAATTCGACGACTTCCTCCAGGCGGCACGGCTGCTGTACGACGGCGGCCTGGTTGCCGAACGCCACGCCGCCGTGGGCAGCTTCCTTGAGGAGCACGACGCCGGCGCGGAAAGCCATGCGGGGATCGATCCCACGGTGGGGCGCATCATCCGGGCGGCCGGCACAGTGCCCGCCCACCAGTACGTGGCCGATACCGCCCGGCTGCAGGAACTGAAATCCAGGGCCATGGCGCGGCTGAAGGGCTTCGACGCCCTGCTCATCCCGACGGCGCCGTTCCACCCGACGCTTGCCGAAGTGGCAGCGGATCCGGTGGGCGTGAACTCCCTGATGGGCACCTATACCAACTTCTGCAACCTGTTCGACCTGTGTGCAGTGGCAGTTCCTGCCGGAGAGGTGGACGGCGCCCAGTTCGGGCTCACCGTGGTGGGCCGGACCTTCGATGACGCCGTGGCCGCGGACATCGCCCGCCGCATCGAAGCCACCCCCGCCCCGCCTGCGCTCTTCGCCGCCGCGGCGGTGCCGGGCGGTGCACGACCGGAGGCAATCGCAGGAGCCAGCCAGCCGTCGTCGTCCGTTCCCTGGCCGGTGGCCGCGGGGGCAACGGCGCTGCCGCTGGTGGTGGTCGGCGCGCACCGGAAGGGGCAGCCGCTGGCGCAGCAGCTGGAGGAGCGCGGCGCATTCTGGGACGGCCCGGTCCGGACGGCTGCACGATACCGGATGGTGGCGCTGGATACAGTGCCGCCCAAGCCGGGCGTCTACCGGTCCGACGACGGCGCCGAACTGGTGGGGGAGCGGTGGCTGCTGTCCCCGGCCGCCCTGGGGACGTTCCTGGCGGACCTCCCCGAACCCATGCTGCTCGGTTCCATTCAGCTCGCCGACGGGTCCACCGCCGTCGGGTTCGCCTGCGACGCCGTTGCCGCCGAACGCGGGGAGGACATCACCGCCTGGGGCGACTGGCTGGCCGACCGCAGCGTGGCGCCGGCGCCGCGGACGGTATGGCGGGACCTCGGCGAGGCTGCGCTCGCCGGGTTCAGCCGCGGCGAACGGGGATAGCGTCAGGAGTGTCCGGGCGGGGCTTCCCGTCCGGACCTTCGTCCTTGAAGTACGCCGAGATGTCCGTCACCAGTTCCTTCACTGCCGCTGGTATCGAGCCGTGGAAGCACTTGGGGGACAGCTGGTAGGTGCTCCCCGGCACTGCGGCGTGGAGCCGTTCCGCCGTCACCCTGTAATAGCTGGGACTCTTTCCGCCTGCCATGAAGTGGGTTCCGGCGGGCAGCACGCTGAAATCCCTGGCGTGGTCCTTTTCGTCGTACGCGGCCCTGAGCTCTCCCACGCCGCTGGGCATGACCTGCTGGAACATCCTGTTGACCTTGGTCCGCGACAACACTGCCATCAGGCCGGCCAGGACCGGTTCCGGAATCCTGGCCATGGCTGAACCCGGGCTGGTGGCCTTCTTCATGTGCGCCAGCGCGTGACCCACCCTGCCGTTGTTCACGGCGTCCTCGAATCCGTCCAGCCATGCGGTGTCGATGCTGCCGTCGATGTTCACCGCCGCGTCGTACACGGCGAGCTTGTCCGGGACGAACCCGGTCCCGGTGAACTCCTGGACGGCGTTCAGTGCCACCGAGCCACCCAGGCTGTGGCCCAGGATATTCCGGGCGCCGGTGGCTGTGAGTACAGTGCGGACATCCTCGATTTCGGTGGCCATGGAGTAGTCCGCGGGCTGTCCGGACGAGTTGCCCCGGCCCCGCCGGTCATACACGTCAACAGCCCAGCCGTCGCCCAGGCCCTTGGCCAGCTCAATCGAGAACGGGCGGTAGATCAGCGCCGTGAGGAACGCGCCGCCGATCACCAGCACCCGCTTTTCGCCCGGGGCATCATCGGTGCCGTAGCTGTACAAAGCCAGCCTGCCGCCGTCGTGCGTTGGAAGTACCCGTTCTTTCACCCGCCCATCCTAGGGCGCAAGCCTGCGGGGAAGCTGAAAGTCCGGGCAGCCAATGCCCGGTAAACTTGATGATTGTGACTTCCCAAAACACCCCCGCGCCCAAGAATGCCCAAGAGCCCATCGACGCCAGCGAGCAGATGCGGATCCGCATGGAAAAGCGCGCCAAACTTCTTGAGCGCGGCACGGAGGCGTACCCCGTGGGAGTGGAACGCACGCACTCCCTGGCCGAGATCCGGGAAAAGTACGCCCACCTCGAGGCGGACGACACCACCGGCGACATCGTAGGCGTCACCGGCCGCGTGGTCTTTGTCCGCAACACCGGAAAGCTTTGCTTCGCCACCCTGCAGGAAGGCGGCACCGACGGTAAGGGAACGCGCCTGCAGGCCATGCTGAGCCTGGCCAACGTGGGCGAGGAAGCCCTCGCCGACTGGAAGGCCCTGGTTGACCTGGGTGACCACGTCTTCATCAAGGGCGAGGTCATCTCCTCCCGCCGCGGCGAACTGTCCATCATGGCCGAGTCCTGGTCCATGGCCTCCAAGGCACTGCGCCCGCTGCCCGTCCTGCACGCGGAACTCAACGAGGAAACCCGCGTCCGCCAGCGCTACGTTGACCTGATGGTCCGGGACGAGGCCCGCGAGATGGTCTACACCCGCGCGGCCATCACCCGGTCCATCCGCGAAACGCTGTTCCGGCACCGCTACGTGGAAGTGGAAACGCCCATCCTGAACCTGGTCCACGGCGGCGCCCTGGCGCGTCCGTTCGAGACCCACATGAACGCCTTCGACCAGAAGATGACCCTCCGCATCGCCACCGAGCTGTACCTCAAGCGCGCCGTGGTGGGCGGAATCGACCGCGTCTACGACATGGGCCGCGTGTTCCGCAACGAAGGCGTGGACTCCACCCACAGCCCCGAATTCACCACACTTGAGTGCTACGAGGCCTGGGCGGACCAGTTCGTCATGGCCGAGCGGATCAAGGAAATCATCCTCGACGCCGCGGACGCCGTGGGTGCCGGACGCGTCCTGCAGACCGAGGCGGGGGAGATCAACCTCGACGGCGAGTGGACCTGGCTGGCCGTCTACCCCGGACTTTCCGACGCCGTTGGGCAGGAAATCACCCCGGACACCTCCGCTGAGGTGCTTAGGGAGCTTGCAGCCAAGCATGACGTCAAGGTGGATTCCAAGTGGGACGCCGAGAAGCTGGCAGTGGAGCTCTTCGGTGAAATCGTGGAGCCCACCCTGCTGAACCCCACCTTCGTCTACGACTACCCGCCCTCCGCGCAGCCGCTGGCCCGCCCGCACCGCGAGGACGGCCGCCTCATCGAAGCCTGGGACCTCATCATCGGCGGCATGGAGCGCGGCACCGCCTTCTCCGAACTGATCGACCCCGTCATCCAGCGCGAACGGCTCACCGAACAGTCCCTGCACGCCGCTGCCGGCGACGTCGAGGCCATGCAGCTTGACGAGGACTTCCTGCGCGCCCTCGAATACGGCGCTCCTCCCATGGGCGGCATCGGCCTGGGCATCGACCGGCTGGTGATGCTCTTCACCGGAGCCGGCATCCGCGAAACCATCCTGTTCCCCCTGCTGAAGCCCGAAGGGCACTGACCATGGAATACGTAGCAGTCATTCTTCCCTCCCTCGTGGTGGGCCTGCTTTTCTGGTTCGCCATGAAAGCAATCTTCAACGCGGACAAGGCAGAGCGGCAGGCGGAAGCCCGAGCCCAGGCCGAAGCGGATTCCCTCCCGGTGCAGCCCACGGAGCAACCGGGTTCGGAATCCAAATAGATAAACCCCCTGCTTTCCGGTTTTATCCCCAAGGAACCATTAGGCGCTTTGACGCGTTGCCAAGATAAGAGTCATACTTTTTTATGGGAAACATCCTGCTTTTCTGAAAACCGAACTTTCCAGCAAGAGGAAGACCTAAATGGCACAGAAAGTAAACATCATCCTCGTTGATGATCTGGATGGGGGATCCGCAGACGAGAATGTTAAGTTTGGCCTCGACGGGGTCAACTATGAGATTGACCTGTCGGCAGCCAATGCCGCTGAACTCCGGTCTTCATTGGAGAGGTTCACCACCGCCGCGCGCAAGGCATCCGGAGGCCGCGTCCAGCGGGCCAAGGCAGCCACGGGTGGCCGCAGCCACGACTCGGCGCAAATCCGGCAATGGGCGCGGGATAACGGCTACACCGTTAACAGCCGCGGCCGAATTCAGGCCGAAATCCAGGAAGCCTACCAAAAGGCAAATTCCTAGGACTGCCTTTAGCTCCGCCGAAACCCCGCTACCGCCACCCGGCGGGGCGGGGTTTTTCATTTTCAGTAATTACTGCTACGCAAGGCCTTCGCACAGGGTCCTTTGGCCCAATTGTGCCGTTGCGCATGAACGGGTGCTGCCAGCCATTATTCGCTTGGCCGTGAGCGCTCCGGCCGGCGCCTTTGACCAGGGCTGCCCCGTCTTTGCTGGCCCGGTCCACGGGGCCGCGACTGGCCGCCGCCGTTATTCCCGCAAGGGGCGCGGTTTCCCCTGTGGCGAACACGCTCCACAACTCAGGGGCGGCCACGTAGCATCAAAGTACGTCGTAGCTAGGAGTGTGGCGAAATGTTTGAGCGATTTACGGACCGTGCCCGTCGCGTAGTTGTGCTTGCCCAAGAAGAGGCACGCATGCTGAACCACAATTACATCGGTACCGAACACATCCTCTTGGGTCTGATCCATGAGGGTGAGGGCGTTGCCGCCAAAGCTCTTGAGTCTTTGAGCATTTCGCTCGACGGCGTTCGCGAGCAGGTGCAGGAGATCATCGGACAGGGCCAGCAGGCTCCCTCCGGCCACATCCCCTTCACCCCCCGTGCCAAGAAGGTACTGGAGCTCTCGCTGCGCGAAGCCCTCCAGCTGGGCCACAACTACATCGGCACGGAGCACATCCTGCTCGGCCTCATCCGCGAGGGTGAAGGCGTTGCCGCACAGGTTCTGGTCAAGCTCGGCGCCGACCTCAACCGGGTCCGCCAGCAGGTCATCCAGCTCCTCTCCGGCTACCAGGGCAAGGAAACCACCGGCGCAGGCGTCGGCGGCGGACAGCCTGAAGGTGCCCCTGCCGGTTCCGTGGTCCTGGACCAGTTCGGCCGCAACCTGACCCAGGCTGCGCGCGAGAACAAGCTGGACCCGGTCATCGGCCGTGAGCAGGAGATGGAACGCGTCATGCAGGTCCTTTCCCGCCGCACCAAGAACAACCCGGTCCTCATTGGTGAGCCCGGCGTCGGCAAGACCGCCGTCGTCGAGGGCCTGGCCCAGGCGATCGTGCGCGGCGACGTCCCGGAGACCATCCGCGACAAGCAGCTGTACACCCTGGACCTCGGTTCCCTGGTGGCAGGCTCCCGCTACCGCGGTGACTTCGAAGAGCGCCTGAAGAAGGTCCTCAAGGAGATCCGCACCCGCGGCGACATCATCCTGTTCATCGATGAAATCCACACCCTGGTGGGTGCTGGTGCCGCCGAAGGCGCCATCGACGCAGCCTCGATCCTGAAGCCCATGCTGGCCCGCGGCGAGCTGCAGACCATCGGTGCCACCACGCTGGATGAGTACCGCAAGCACATCGAGAAGGACGCCGCGCTGGAGCGCCGCTTCCAGCCGATCCAGGTCAAGGAACCCTCCGTGGCCCACGCCATCGAGATCCTCAAGGGCCTGCGCGACCGGTACGAGGCACACCACCGCGTCACCATCACCGACGGCGCCCTGGCCTCCGCTGCCAGCCTGGCCGAGCGCTACATCTCGGACCGCTTCCTGCCGGACAAGGCGATCGACCTGATCGACGAAGCCGGTGCACGCCTGCGCATCCGCCGCATGACCGCTCCGCCGGAGCTCAAGGCCATGGACGAGCGCATCGCCAAGCTGAAGATGGAGAAGGAATCCGCCATCGACGCCCAGGACTTCGAAGGTGCAGCTTCGCTCCGCGACAAGGAGCAGAAGATGATCTCCGAGCGGGCGGAGAAGGAGCGCCACTGGAAGTCCGGCGGCATGGATGACATCTCCGAGGTGGATGAGGATCTCATCGCCGAGGTGCTGGCCAACTCCACCGGCATCCCCGTCTTCAAGCTGACCGAGGAAGAGTCCTCGCGCCTGCTCAAGATGGAAGAGGAACTGCACAAGCGCGTGGTGGGCCAGGACGAGGCCATCAAGGCACTGTCCCAGGCGATCCGCCGCACCCGTGCAGGGCTGAAGGACCCCAAGCGCCCCGGTGGCTCGTTCATCTTCGCCGGCCCCACCGGCGTCGGCAAGACCGAGCTCGCCAAGGCACTCGCGGAGTTCCTGTTCGGTGAAGAGGACGCCCTCATCACGCTGGACATGTCCGAGTACTCCGAGAAGCACACCGTTTCGCGGCTCTTCGGTGCCCCTCCGGGCTACGTGGGCTACGAAGAGGGTGGCCAGCTGACCGAGAAGGTCCGCCGCCGTCCGTTCTCCGTGGTGCTGTTCGACGAAGTGGAGAAGGCCCACGCGGACCTCTTCAACTCACTGCTGCAGATCCTGGAAGACGGCCGCCTGACCGACTCCCAGGGCCGCGTGGTGGACTTCAAGAACACCGTGATCATCATGACCACCAACCTGGGTACCCGGGACATCTCCAAGAGCGTTGCCACCGGGTTCCAGTCCGGCACCGACACGCAGACCGGCTACAACCGCATGCGTGCCCGTGTCACGGAGGAACTGAAGCAGCACTTCCGCCCCGAGTTCCTGAACCGTGTTGACGACGTCGTGGTGTTCCCGCAGCTCACGCAGGACGAGATCATCGAGATCGTGGACCTGTTCGTGACCCGCCTGGAGAAGCGCCTCAAGGACAAGGACATGGGCATCGAGCTCACCAAGGCCGCCAAGGTGCTCCTCGCTACCCGCGGCTACGATCCCGCCATGGGTGCCCGGCCGCTGCGCCGCACCATCCAGCGCGAGATCGAGGACCAGCTCTCCGAGAAGATCCTCTTCGGCGAGATCCACACCGGCGACATCGTCGTGGTGGATGTCGAAGGCGAAGGCGACGACGCGAAGTTCACCTTCGCCGGCAACGCCAAGCCGCGCATCCCGGAAATCGCCCCGAGCGTCTAAGCGCCACAGCCAAAGCCCCGCCACTCCCACAAGGAGCGGCGGGGCTTTCGCTTTGCCGCCTCTCGCCCGGCACAGGCGGCCCGTACCCGCATAACCGGTGGTGTCCGGCAACGGTTATGCGGGCCAGGGCCGTCCATAGCGTTGGGCTGTCCGTGGAACTGAGAGTGGCGGCTGTGCTCCAGGCCACAAAGCGTGTTGAATCGGGGCATGGCTAATCAGAATCCGGCGATCCCGGACGAGCAACCACTGACCCCTTTCCACGACCTCGACCACTACCTGTCCATCCCGCGGGTAAGCGGCCTCGCCCTGAGCCCGGACGGCTCCCGCCTGGTGACCACCGTCGCCACCCTGAACGGAAAGGGCACCGAGTTTGCCACCGCCCTGTGGGAGCTGGACCCGGCCGGCCAGAAGCACGCCCGGCGCATCACCCGCAGCGCCAAGGGCGAAGCAGGCGCGGCTTTCGCCGCGAACGGCGACGTCTACTTCACGTCCGCGCGCCCCGACCCGGACAGCCCCGATGAAGAGGCGGTCAATGCACTGTGGCTCCTTCCAGCAGACGGTGGGGAAGCCCGCGTGGTCCTCAGCCGGCCCGGCGGCGTCAGCAAGGTGATGACCGCCAGGAACGCTGATGCGGCATTCGTGGCAGCCGAGGTACTGGCAGGGTCGGCCGATGAGGAGGACGACGCCGAACGGCGCAAATCCCGCAAGGACAGGAAGGTCTCCGCCATCCTGCACAGCGAATACCCGGTCCGCTACTGGGACGCCGACCTTGGCCCCGGCCAGCCGCGGATCTTCGCCGTGGAAGCCGGGGCAGACAAGGGGCCCGGCAAGCCCACAACCGTTGACGCCACAGCTCCCCTGGTCCTGCGCAACCTCACGCCCGACGCCGGCCCGCGGCTGAGGGAGGCCGAGACAGTGGTCAGCCCCGACGGGAAGACCGTCTACAGCAGCTTCACCAAACCCCTCGCCAAGGCGGACAGCCGCTCCGTCCTGGTGGCGGTGGATGTGGCATCGGGCAGCCTCAAAGTGCTCCTGGACCAGGAGGGCATGAGCTATTTCCCGGGTCCGGTCAGCCCGGACGGCAAGACCCTGGTGGTGATCAGTGAAAGCGACTCCACCCCGCAGCAGGCTCCAGAGGTCAGGATGCACCTCCTGGACGTCTCCGGGGGAGCAGGGGAGCCCGGCGGCCTCCAGCCACTGGCCCATGACTGGGACCGCTGGCCCAGGCCGGCAGCGTGGCTTCCGGACGGTTCCGCCCTTCTGGTCACGGCGGACGACGACGGCGCGGCGCCGGTCTTCCGGGTCAGCGTTCCGGCGGCTGCCGCCGAGGTGGGTGTTGCCCGGGTGACGCAGGACGCGGCGGCCTACTCCGACGTCGTTGTTTCGCCGGAGGGGCGCTATGCCTACGCGCTGCGCAGCTCCTACGAATTCCCGCCCGAAGCTGTGCGGATCGATGTGGCCACCGGGGAAACCACCCGGCTTCCAGCCCCTGCCGACCGGCCGTCCCGCCCGGGCCGGCTGGAACGGATCGCCGCCACGGCTCCGGACGGCTCCCGGGTTCCGGCCTACCTTGCCCTGCCCGAGGGCGCATCAGCAGAGGAGCCCGCGCCGATGCTGCTCTGGATCCACGGCGGCCCCCTGGGATCCTGGAACGCCTGGACCTGGCGGTGGAATCCCTGGCTCCTGACGGCGAAGGGCTACGCGGTGCTGCTCCCGGACCCGGCATTGTCCACGGGCTACGGCCAGGCCTTCATCCAGCGCGGCTGGGGTGCCTGGGGCAAGGCGCCGTTCACCGACCTCATGGCCGTCACGGACGCGGCGGTGGAGCGGTCGGACATTGATGAGGCCCGGACTGCTGCGATGGGCGGCTCCTTCGGCGGGTACATGGCCAACTGGGTGGCGGGCAACACGGACCGGTTCAAGGCCGTGGTCACCCACGCCAGCCTTTGGGCGCTGGACCAGTTCGGACCCACCACGGATGCCTCGCAGTACTGGCTGAAGGAAATGACCGAAGAGATGGCGCTGGAGAATTCACCGCACCTGCACGCCGGGAAGATCAGTTCGCCCATGCTGGTGATCCATGGCGACAAGGACTACAGGGTGCCCATCGGGGAGGGCCTGCGGCTCTGGTACGAGCTGCTGTCCAAGTCGCGGCTGGCGGCAGACCAGGACGGGCAGACCCCTCACAGGTTCCTCTACTTCCCGGACGAGAACCACTGGGTCCTCCAGCCGCAGCACGCCAAGGTCTGGTACCAGGTGGTGGAGTGGTTCCTGGCGAAGAACGTCCTGGGCAAGGAGACCGAGCTGCCGGCCGAGCTGGGGCTGTAATTTCCCGCCAACAGGCGCAAGGCGTCGATCGCCGGGGAAGATTGCGAGGCGAAGGGGGCTGGGGCATTTACGTAGCGTGCGTCTAAGCGAGGAACGAGCGAGCACGCGGTATATGCCGCAGTCCCCGAGCCGGAAGCCTTCGCCTCGTAGGATTGCCTTGTGACCGACTCCTTCCGCATCCGCCCAGCACGCACCAGCGACGTCCCCGCCATCAAGAAGCTGGTGGCGCCCCTGGCCGAGGAACGCATCCTCATGGCGAAGGAGACGGTGGCCTACTACGAGAGCCTGCAGGAGTTCCGCATCGCCGAGTCGAGCGACGGAGAAATGATCGGCTGCGGGGCGCTGCACGTCATGTGGGAGGACCTGGCTGAAATCCGCACCCTCGCGGCCTCCGGGCAATGGCGTGGCAAGGGCGTGGGCCACGTCCTGGTGGAGAGCTTGCTGGAGGAGGCCCGCGCCCTCGGCGTGTCCCGGGTCTTCTGCCTTACCTTCGAGGTGGACTTCTTCAAACGCCACGGGTTCGAGGTGATGGCGGACCAGTCCGCAGTGGACCCGGAAGTGTATTCGGAGCTTCTGCGTTCGCACGACGAAGGTGTGGCTGAATTCCTGGACCTGGCGCGGGTCAAGCCGAACACCTTGGGCAACACCCGGATGATCCGCACCCTTTAGGCAGCCCTGGGGCCGCCCGAGGCATACCCCTCTTGGTTTTACTCGAATTGATGGATAAACTACTGGAGGCCGATATGTGGGGGGCCTCAGGGAAGGGACAGTCATTGGGGGCTGTCCCTTTGCTGCGTCCGGGACCCGCCGCCGGCGGACGCGGCCAGAAAACCCGGGCCGGAGGAACCTACCGCCACCTGCGATCCCGGTAGTAGGGTCGGAAACACATCCTTCAGGAGCACAGCCAGGAGCACCGCCATGAAGAAACTCATCAACGATCCAAAAGCCGTTGTCCAGGAAGCTGTCCAGGGCTTTGGCCTGGCACACGCCGGACTTGTCACCGTCAGCGAAGACCCCATCTACATCACGCGCAAGGACGCGCCAGTGGCAGGCAAGGTGGGGCTGGTTTCAGGCGGCGGCAGCGGGCATGAGCCGCTGCATGCCGGCTATGTAGGGCGGGGAATGCTCGACGCCGCGGTGCCCGGGGCGGTGTTCACCTCACCTACCCCGGACCAGATCCTTCCCGCCACCCTCGCAGTCAACTCCGGTGCCGGCGTCGTGCATATCGTCAAGAACTACACCGGGGACGTCCTGAACTTCGAGACCGCCGGCGAACTGGCCGAGGCTGAGGGCGTAAGCGTCCGGACCGTACTGGTCAACGACGACGTCGCGGTGGAGGACTCGCTGTACACCGCCGGCCGCCGGGGAGTGGGCGGCACCGTGCTCGTGGAGAAGATCGCCGGCGCCGCTGCCGAGCGTGGTGATGGCCTGGACGCCGTGGCCGCCATCGGCGAACGGGTCAACGCCAACGTCCGGACCATGGGTGTTGCGCTGTCAGCCTGCACTGTGCCGCATGCCGGCACGCCAAGCTTCGACCTCGCCGAGGATGAGATCGAGATCGGGATCGGCATCCACGGCGAACCCGGCAGGCACCGGATCCCCATGGAAAATGCGGACAGCATCACCAACCGCCTGCTGGAACCCGTCCTGGCCGACCTCAAGATCAGTTCCGGCGACAAAGTACTGCTGTTCGTCAACGGCATGGGCGGCACCCCGCTGAGCGAGCTCTACATCGTGTACCGGCGGGCGGTGCAGGTGTTGGCGGATGCCGGCGCCACGGTGGAACGTTCGCTGGTGGGCAACTACATCACGGCGCTGGAAATGCAGGGATGTTCCATCTCCGTCCTCCGGCTCGACGACGAGCTCACCGAACTCTGGGACGCCCCCGTGCACACCCCCGCCCTGCGCTGGGGCGTGTAGCCGTGGTGCTGGATGCCAACTGGGCCGTCAAGTGGCTGACCTTGTGCGCGCAGGCCATGG
This sequence comes from Pseudarthrobacter sp. 902506025, assembly GCF_040702325.1. NCBI lineage: Bacteria > Bacillati > Actinomycetota > Actinomycetes > Micrococcales > Micrococcaceae > Pseudarthrobacter > Pseudarthrobacter sp. 902506025. Next base: position 86,723 of record NZ_JBFBKW010000004.1, on the reverse strand, counting down.
CTGAACACCGCGTTGAACTTATCGAACTGGACCGTGCCATCGGGGATTCGGACCACGGCGAGAACATGGACCGCGGCTTCCAGGCGGTCCTTGCCAAGCTCGGTGAATCCGCGCCCGAAACGCCGGGGGCGGCGCTGAAGATGACAGCCATGACGCTGATGTCCAAGGTAGGCGGCGCGGCCGGCCCGCTCTACGGGACAGCGTTCCTTCGCGCCGCCACCGCTCTGGGTGATTCCGCCGAGATTGACCCCGTTGCCTGGGCCGGCGCCCTGGAGGCCGCCAGGGACGGCATCGTGGCGCGCGGCAAGGCGGAATCCGGGGACAAGACCATGGTGGATGCGTGGACGCCGGCAGTTGATGCCGCCCGCGCCGCAGCCGACGGCGGCAGCAACGATGTGCTGGGCGTCCTGGTGGCAGCCGCTGAGGCAGCGGAGGCTGGGGCGGTGGCCACCGACCCGATGGTGGCACGGAAAGGCCGCGCGAGCTATCTTGGCGAACGCAGTGCGGGCCACCGTGACCCGGGAGCAGTGTCCAGCGCGTTGATCCTGCGTGCTGCCGTTGGGGCGGCTGCGTGACTGTCAGCATCGTGGTGGTGTCGCACAGCGAAAAAATTGCCGACGGCGCCGTGGAGCTTGCCGCCCAAATGGCGCCGGATGTAGTCATCCTGCCAGCCGGGGGCACCGACGATGGCAGGATCGGCACCAGCCTGGAGAAAGTCCTCGCCGCCCTGGAAAAGGCCGGGGGACAGGCTGGCGGTGGAACGTCCGGGCAGGCCGGCGGGGATGGCGCCGGGGCAACTGGCACCGTGGTCCTGACAGACCTGGGATCAGCCGTGATGACCGCGGAATCGGCGCTCGAGTTTTTGGAGAATCCCGCCGGTGTCCTGCTTGCCGACGCGCCGCTGGTGGAAGGCCTGGTGGCCGCGGCCGTCGCCGCGCAAGGTGGTGCGGACGTCCATGCGGTCCTCAAAGCGGCCGAAGGCGTGCGCGGTCCGGCGCGCGAACCGGAGCGGGGCGGGGCGGGAGCCGAACACGAGCCTGTCAGCAGCGCCCCGCCGGACTTCACGGGCGACTTTGAGCTGGTGAACCAGGCCGGCATGCATGCCAGGCCTGCTGCGAAAGTGGCAGGGGGCCTGGCTTCGCTCGACGCCGAGGTCACCATCAACGGCGTGGACGGTGCGTCCATGACCGGATTGATGACCCTGGGCGCGGTCAAGGGCACCGTGCTGCACGTGGAAGCGTGGGGCGCGGATGCTGAACGGGCTGTGGAGTATGTCGGCGGCCTGGTGGAGGCCGGCTTCGGCGAGCCCTGAGCTCCCTGGCCGTTCCTGGGAATAAGCTCGATGGCATGGAACGGCCGCTTGCAGACAACACCCCGGAAATCGAAGTGCTGGACGGCCAAATCTCTGTGGAGGAACTGCTCGCCGAACTGGGCTTCAAGTGGAGCGCTGAACCGGTGGGCAGCGGCGCCGCGGCCGGAGCTTCCGACGACGGGACCTTCACCCAGCCGGCGCTTTTCTAGCCCCGCGGCTTTTGGGATGCCGGCTGCTGATGCAGCCCGTCGCCGTCCAGCGTAAGTGATGCCGACAGGAACTTCCCGCACTGCTCACCGAACGGGTACAGCGCCTGAGGGCGGAACTCCAAGGTGCGGACGGCCAGCGCTGTCCCGTCAGGAGCTGTGCCGGAAGCGGTCACCGTCATAAGTGATTCCGTCAGGGTCTCCAGCATCAGCGTGGCCACCTTGGTGCGGTCGGGAGAAGCCGTGGCCGAGCAGGCGCCCTCTTTCGTGCACCCCTGGTCCACGGAGGAGCTGCCGGGGCGGAGTTCGACGCCGGACTCTTTGCAGGTGCCGTCCTGGCACGCCCGCAGATGCAGCGTCTGCACCTGGGAGGAGTAGCCGGCGGTGACTGTCACGGCCACGGAGGTGGCCTGCGCAATCGCCGGGCAGGCGCTGCCGCCGGGCCCGCAGGCGGAAAGGCACACCGCAGCCATCCCCAATGCCACCAGCATTCCGGGCTTGTGCATGCCTTCAGGCTACCGCGCCGGCGGCACACTCAGCCCATTGGAAAAACGCCGATGAACCAGAACGAGGCGACGGCGAAGACCGCGAAAAATGCGATCAGGCAGCCCATGGCCGTGCGCGGCTCCGAGGACACCTGAAGTGATTCGTTGGGGTTCGCCGGGTTGTAGGCCACCTCGATCAGCGAACCGGGAACGGGCTGCTCCACCCCGGAGATTTCGGACTTGCCCATGAAGAGGGTGCCCTGAGGATCCGTGAACTGGTACGTGGGGAAGTAGCGGAGGTTCCGGTTGGAGCCGCCCACGCCGCTGGTCCACCCGGTTGCGCTGCCGGTGACGGTTGCCTGCGCCTTGGGCCAGGATGCCATCTGTTGTTCCTGCCGCTTGGTCCGGCGCGACTCATGGAGCAGCGAAAATATCGCCGCGGCAACAAACAGTGCCCAGACGATGTACAGAATGGTCTTCATGGCTTCCCCCGGTTCCGGTCACCAAGAAGTATGCCATCCCGGGCCCGCGCCGCCGGTGGGTCAGGCAGGAAGCCGGTAGCCGCCGTCGTGCATCTCTGCCAGCCCGTCCGCCAGCAGCCCCGCCAGCGCCCGCTCCAGCTGTTCAGGGGCGGAGTTGAGCCGGTGCAGCGCGGCCAGCGGCACCCCGATTCCTTCCGGGGCGAAGCCAAGGTCGGCAGGTTCACGCTCGAACATGTCCGGCGGCACGGGCGAGTCCGCCAGCCTGAGCACGGCCAGCACGGCGCCGCGGACCTGGCGGTCGGTGCCGTGCCAAGCCTGCCCCTTGGGAACGTACGACGGCGGGGGCTCACCCGCCGCCAGCCACGCGCAGGAATCTTTGACCGGGCAGGCAGCGCACTTCGGCGCCCTGGCCGTGCACACCAAAGCCCCAAGCTCCATGACCGCAGCGTTCCAGCGCACGGAAGTTTCGTCGTCGTCCGGCAGCAGGGCGGCGGCCAGGCGCATCTCCGCCGCGGTCAGCGCCGGGGCGGGAAGCGCGACGCCGGAGACCAGCCGGGCGTGCACCCTGCGGATGTTGGTGTCCACCACTGTTTCCCGGCGGCCGTACGCGAACGCTGCCACTGCGGCGGCGGTGTAGCTGCCCACCCCGGGAAGGGCCAGCAGCTCGGCGTGGGTGTCCGGGACCCTGCCGCCATGGTCCTGCACGATCGCCGTGGCTGCGGCGTGCAGCCGAAGCGCGCGGCGGGGGTAGCCCAGCCGGCCCCACGAGCGGACGGCTTCCCCTGCCGGTTCGCCCGCCAGGCCGGCCGGGGTGGGCCAGCGCTTAAGCCACTCATGCCAGACCGGAAGCACCCGGACCACGGGGGTTTGCTGCAGCATGATCTCGCTGACCAGGACGCCCCACGCGGAGCAGTCCGGTTCGCGCCAGGGCAGGTCACGGGCAATGCCGGCGAACCAGCCGTTGATCCGGTGGTGGAGCAGCTCCAGGTTTGCGGGGTCCGCCGGAGCGTGCTTTGCGGGGGAGGTTTGAGTGTCGATGCCAACACTGTAATGGAAGGGGTCCGGCGGGCCGAAAACCGGTTGTGACCAGCGCGATGGGCCTGCGGCGGCGTGGTGGCAGTGCAGATCCGGCGGGTTTCCCTAGCCTAGGAGGATGGGCAGGCAAGGCAATTCATCAGCGCGCGGCACGGCATCGGGTTTCAGCAGCGTCCGGAAGCCCAGCGCCGCTGTGTACCGCCGCCGACGGATGGTTGTCGGTGGTGCGCTCCTGCTGGTGATCGCGCTGGTGGCGGGCGGGTTCGCGCTCGCCGCAGCCTTCACGGGCGGGTCCCAAAAGGCATCCTCCACCCAGCCTTCGTCCACCGAAACCGCTTCGAACCCGGCCGCATCCCCGTCTGCTGCCGCCACGCCCTCCGCCTCCGCGGCGTCCGCCACGCCGTCGCCCACGGCCCCGGCGACGCCCACCTGCAACCAGAACCTGGTGACTGTCTCGGCCGCCACGGACAAACCCGCCTACGGCCCGGGGGAAAACCCGCTGCTCACCCTGAAAGTGACCAATGGCGGCACCGTGCCCTGTGAGGTCAACATCGGAACCTCCCAGATGGAGTTCCTGGTGACCAGTGGCTCTGACCGGATCTTTTCTTCGAAGGACTGCCAGGCCTCCAGCGAGGACCTGGTGAAGGTGATTGCGCCCGGTGCCAGCGAAACCGCCAACTTCCCGTGGAGCCGTAACCGCAGCGCCGATGGCTGCAAGGCCGTTGCTGCGGCCCCCGGCGGCGGCGGGGCGTACTACATCTTCACCGCCAAGCTGGGTTCCCGGGCCAGCCCCAAGGCCGTCTTCCAGCTGAACTGAGCTGGCTCTTCATCGATTGCTGCGTAACTGTCGTTTTCAGGCTTCATAACGACAACTACGGAGCACTCGATGAGCGGGTGTCCCACGGATGGGAATTTAGAGGAAGCGGTCCAGGAGGCTGGCCTCTGCCATGCGGCTGAGGCCTTCGCGGACAGTGCGGGCGCGCTGGTCGCCGATCCCGTCAACGGTCATGAGGTCATCAATGGTGGCGGCCATGAGGTATTGCAGGCCCCCGAAATGGTCCACCAGGCGGTCCGCCACGGCCTTGGGGACTGCCTTGAGGCCGGACAGCAGCCGGTAGCCGCGGGGCTGGACCACCGCGTCGAGATTGGCTTCGCCGCCCGCAAACCCCACAATCGCGGAGATCTTGCCAAGGTCGATCAGTTCCGTGGGGCCCAGGCTGACAAGTTCGTGGACGGCCTTGTCGATGTCGTCCGCGGAGGCATTGGGGCTGGCGTAGTCACGGATAATCACGTCGCTGCCGGGGCCCCTGCCCACGGTGAGTTCGTCGAGCTGCAGGGAGAGGAGCCTGCCGTCCTCGCCCAGTTCCAGCACATACTGCGAGATTTCCTCGGAGATGCGGCGGACCATTTCCTGCCGCTGGAGGGTCACGGCCACGTCCCGCACCGTCACCATCGCCTCGATTTCCAGCGCAGACAGCGAACTGGTGACCTGGTCCAGCCGGGCGCGGTAGCGCTCCAGGGTGGCCAGGGCCTGGTTGGCGCGGGCAAGAACGTTCTCCGAGCCCTCCAGGACGTGGCGGAGGCCGTTGACGTAAAGGGCAATGATTTGCATGGATTGGCTGACGGAGATCACCGGGACCCCGGTCTGCTTGGCCACCCGTTCCGCGGTGCGGTGGCGGGTGCCTGACTCCTGGGTTTCGATGCTTGAGTCCGGGACCAGCTGGACCGCCGCGCGCAGGATGTTGCCCGCGTCCTTGTCGCAGATGATGGCACCGTCCATCTTGGCCAGTTCCCGCAGCCGGGTGGGCGAGAACTCGATGCCGATATCGAATCCGCCGGAACAGATGGAATCGATGGTGCGGTCGGAGCCCAGGACGATCAGTGCGCCGGTCCGCCCGCGGAGGATCCGTTCCAGGCCGTCCCGAAGCGGTGTTCCGGGTGCAACCCTGCCCAGAGTGGCCTTCAGCGACTCTTCGGGGCTCCGCGCCATAGGTGTTTCCCTTCAAAGGTGCGGACCGCCGCCCGCAGGAATGCCGGCATCTGCAGGTGGCCGGCAGGATCAAAAAAGTGCTCTGATTCCCGCAAGCTCAATGATAGGGGTAAGAAGCCCAAGTTCCGCACGGGCAAGCCCCAAAGTGCCCCATTAGGGGGTAACCGGACAGGCCGTAAAAGTGCCCCCTGGATGTCATGCGGGGCAGGCACTTTCGCTCCGTTCAGCCGCGGTTCCTGCCGCCCGGCTCAGGCAGCCCCTGCCAGGAGCGTGACCGTTTTGGTGCTGCTGTCCCACAGCCGGGCTGCCGTACAGCGGCCCTCCACGCGAAGGTCCAGCAGGTCCATGGCCGTCCCGAGTTGATGGCCGGGGATGCGGCGGGAGATGGTGACGTGCGGCGTCCATGCCCCCGGCAGGGTGAGCGGCAGTGCACCTGCAAGCCCTTGGTGCAGGTGGCGGTGCAGATCCAGCAGGGGAGCGGCCAACAGGACAGACCGGGCCAGCACGTACCTGCCGGCTCCGGCGGGAAAGATGATGGCGCCGGAAAGGATCATGTCCAGGGGAAGCGCCTGCCAGGGTCCTTCCTGGCCGGCCTGCAGGTCCGCTCCTGCGGCAAGCGTGATGTGTGGACTGTTGCTGGGTGAGGTGTGCGCTGCCAGGCTGGGCAGGCCGGCGGCTTCGAGGCGCGCCCAGTCGGCCCTGATAAGGGCGTCCGTGCGGTCATCAAAGACCAGTTCGATGCTGCGCATAAGCACATCATGCCGTTACCCGCTGCCCCTTTCCGCGACGTGGTGTGCGCGCCGGGAAAGCCGGGCCGCGGCCGCGGGGTGTTTCAGCGCCTGCGCTCCCTGAGCATCCGCTCCAGATCCCTGCTGACTTTCGAGAGGGACGCGGCCCGCAGCGCCTTGTGTTCCGCCGCCGTCTGGACGCCCCGTTTCCGCAGCGGGGCGGAGGGAATGGCTCCGCCGGGCCCCTGCGCGCCCGCACCAGCCGGGCCGGCGGCCAGGTTGGTGGCCAGCGGATCAAAGAAAAGGTTCCCGGAGAAAGTGGCGCCATGCATCATGCGCCTAAGCTAATCGTCCGGCATTTCGCGGCTTTGAACGGCCGGTTTCGCCTGCGTTAAGCGCAGCCCATGCCGGTTTGCCGCCCTGCGATAAACTTGTACTTTGGCCGTTTGCCAATCCTGATTCCCCGCCCTCGAGTCGCAGCGCAGAACCCGAATGGCCCCTGGGCAGCCACAACCGCAGCGAAAGTAGCACCGTGTCCCAAGATGTCCTGACCCCCGCCCGGATCTCCGAGATTCACAAGCAGGCGGGCCGCCGCAGGACCTTCGCCGTCATCTCCCACCCGGACGCCGGTAAGTCCACGCTCACCGAGGCGCTGGCCCTGCACGCAAAGGTGATCGGCACCGCGGGTGCCTCCAGCGGCAAGGCCAACCGGAAGGAAACGGTCTCGGACTGGATGCAGATGGAGAAGGACCGCGGCATCTCCATCAGCTCCGCAGCCCTGCAGTTCTCCTACCGGGACACTGTCATCAACCTCCTGGACACCCCCGGCCACGCCGACTTCTCCGAGGACACCTACCGCGTGCTCGCAGCCGTGGACTGTGCCGTGATGCTGGTGGACGCCGCCAAGGGCCTGGAAACCCAGACCATGAAGCTCTTCGAGGTCTGCAAGCAGCGCAACCTGCCCATCATCACGGTCATCAACAAGTGGGACCGGCCGGGCCTGGACGCCCTGGCGCTGATGGATGAGATCACCGAACGCACCGGACTGCAGCCCATGCCGCTGACCTGGGCCGTGGGTATCTCCGGCGACTTCCGGGGCGTGTGGGACCTGCGGAATGACCGCTTCGCCCGGTTCCAGCGCAACAACGCCGGCGCGCAGATCGCCATCACCGAATACTTCACGCCGGAGGAAGCCGCCGAGAGCCAGGGCAGCAACTGGTCCGACGCCGTGGACGAGGCAGGCCTGGTGATCGAGTCCAACCTCGAGTTCGACGTTGAAGCCTTCCACGCGGGAAAGGCCACCCCCATCCTGTTCAGCTCCGCCGCACTGAACTTCGGCGTCAAGGAGCTGCTGGACGCCCTGGTGGACTTCGCTCCGCCGGCGTCCCCGCGCCCCGACGTGGACGGTGCGGCCCGCCCGGTTGAGTCGCCGTTTTCCGGCTTCGTCTTCAAGGTGCAGGCCGGCATGAACAAGGCGCACCGCGACCACGTGGCCTTCATCCGGGTCTGCTCAGGCGTCTTCGAGCGCGGCATGGTGGTCACCCAGACCCGCACCGGCAAGTCCTTCGCCACCAAGTACGCACAGCAGGTGTTCGGCCGGGAACGCGAAGTCATCGACGAGGCGTATCCCGGCGACGTGGTGGGGCTGGTCAACGCGTCATCACTGCGCGTAGGCGACAGCCTGTTCCTTGAAGAACCGGTGGAATACCCGGCCATCCCGCTGTTCGCCCCCGAGCACTTCCAGGTGGCCCGGTCCAAGGACCCCAGCAAGTTCAAGCAGTTCCGCCGCGGCATCGAGCAGCTTGAGCACGAGGGCGTCATCCAGGTGCTCCGCTCCGACGTCCGCGGCGACCAGGCGCCGGTGCTCGCCGCCGTCGGGCCCATGCAGTTCGAAGTGGTGGAGGACCGCATGGCCCACGACTTCAGCGCCCCCATGCGCCTGGAACGCCTGCCCTACTCGCTGGCCAGGATTTCGACGGCGGACGCCATGCCCGCGCTGGCCAACGTACCGGGTGCGGAGGTGCTTTTGCGGTCCGACGGCGAATACCTCGCCTTGTTCAACGACGTCTGGGCGCTCCGGCGGATCGAGAAGAACCATCCGGACCTGACACTCGTGCCCATCGGCACGCACAACCCGGCGAAGTAAGGCATCCGTGAACACTCCTGCACCCCGCGCCGTCGTCACCGGTGCCGGCACCATCAACCCGCTCGGCACCACGGTCAAGGAGACCTGGGAGGCCCTGCTTGAGGGGCGCTCCGGGATCACCGCCCTGCACCAGGACTGGGCGGAGCAGCTGCCGGTCAAAATTGCCGGGCAAATTACTGCCGACCTTTCGGAGCACCTCAGCACCCGCGAAATCAAGCGGATGGACCGTTGCGGCCAGCTCGCCCTGGTCGCTGCCCGTGAGGCGTGGACGCAGGCCGGGAGCCCCGACGTTGACCCCGAGCGGTTCGCGGTGGTGATCGGTTCCGCATACGGCGGCCTGGGTTCCACCATCGAGCAGGACCGCACGCTGAACCAGTCCGGGCCGCGGAAGGTTTCCCCGCACACCCTCACCCGGCTGATGGCCAACGGTCCCGCCGCCTGGGTCTCCATCGACCTTGGCGCCCGCGGCGGCGCACGGACGCCGGTCAGCGCCTGCGCCTCCGGGGCTGAGGCGATTGTCCAGGCAGCCGAGCTGATCCGCTCCGGTGCCGCCGACGTCGTTATTGCCGGCGGCGTCGATGCCTCCGTCAATGACCTGGTGATCAGCGGCTTCGCGCAGATCCGTGCACTGTCCACCCGTTCGGATGACCCGCAGCGGGCCGCGCGCCCGTTCGACGGCGGCCGGGACGGGTTTGTGCTCGCCGAGGGAGCCGCGGTGGTGGTACTGGAGAGCGAAGAGCACGCCCGTGCCCGCGGCGCCGTCATCCTTGGTGCCGTCGCCGGGGGAGCGGTGACCTCCGATGCCAACGACATCGTGGCGGCAGATCCTGCGATGCAGCGCCGCGTCATGCAGAAGGCGCTGGACTCGGCCGGGATGGAACCGGCGGCGATTGGGTTTGTCCACGCCCACGCCACGTCCACCCCCGTGGGTGACCGGCTGGAAGGCCAGGCGATCAATGCCGTCTTCGGCGCCTCCGTACCGGTGACGTCCACGAAGGGGCACACCGGCCACCTGCTGGGCGGCGCCGGCGCGCTGGCCGCCGTCGTGGTCCTCGAAGCCCTCCGCACCGGCCACCTTCCCGGGACGCTGAACGTGGAGGCACTGGACCCGGAAGTGGACCTCAACGTCGTCACCGAAAACACCCACCAGCTTCCGCCCGGGTATGCCCAGGCGGGACTGGTGAATGCGTTCGGCTTCGGCGGGCACAGCGTGGCTCTGGTCCTCACCGGCGCGTAGCCAAACGCTGGAACGCCGATGCAGCAGCGCGTTAAGCGGGGGTCTAGCTGGCCGCCATGTCCTCAACCAGTGCATCGAGGATGGGCAGCTGGCCCTTGACGAGTTTGAGCCGGGCCTCCTGCTCAGGGAACCAGCGGGCGTCGTCGATCTCGGGGTAGTGCTGGATTTTGCCGGACCCCTTGGGCCATTCCAGCGGAAAAGTGTTGCTGTTGATCGCCTCCGGGGCGAACTCAGCCTGTGCCGCGTAGGCGGTGATGAGCTTTCCCGAGGACTGCCGGAACTCGCCGAGCACCCGGTACTCAGCCTCCGGGGCCGCAGTCCCCATCTCCTCTGCGAACTCCCGCAGTGCAGCAGCCAGCGGGTCCTCGCCGTCGGCGTACTCACCCTTGGGAATGGACCAGGCGTGCGTGTCCTTGCGTACCCAAAACGGACCGCCCATGTGGGCTATCCATACCTGCAGCCCGTCCGGGACGCCGCCGGGGGTGGCCGGGGCCTGCCGGTACAGCAGGATGCCTGCGCTTCGAATGGGCATTGGGTCTCCGGATCGTCAGGAAGTGCAGTTGCCGTCCGCCGTTAACGTGGAGTTCACGGCGCTGCTCTAGGTTATTCCTTCAGGCACCCTGCCAGGCACTCCGCTCGAAAGGAGCACTCATGGCCAACATTGCTGAGGTTTTGGGACGGCTCAGCCCGGAAGAAGTGGAAGAACTCCGCAGCCTTGGTCCCCAGGGCCACCTGCCGCGGCATCTGGTGGATGCCCTGGACCGCGCGGCCGGGGGAACGGGGTCGGGCCGCGGGTACTACGTTGCCAACGGCAATGTGAGCGCCACCGGCGGCCCGCTGCTGGTGCTGCGCAGCGACGTCTCCAGCTGGCTGGCCGGCGCCGCTTCCTGACTGCCCGGAGCTGTCAGCGTAACGGCAGGATGAAGGTCGCAGTGGTGCCCACGCCGGGCTCACTGTCCAGGCTGATGGATCCACCGTGGCCTTCAACGATGGTCTTGCTGACGGGCAACCCCAGGCCCGCGCCCGGGATGGCCGTTTCCCGCGACCGGGCCGAGCGGAAGAACTTGGTGAATGCCTGTTCCTGCTCTTCCTCGGTCATTCCCACGCCCGTATCGGTGACGGAACAGACCAGGCCCACATCGGTCCTGACGGCCCCGGCAGTGATGAGGCCGCCGCTGGGGGAGTACTTGATGGCGTTCGAGAGCAGGTTCCTGACCACCTGGCCGATTCGCTCCGGATCCACCCTTGCCGGCAGCGGCTGCTCCACGTCAAGGACCAGCTGCAGCCCGTTGCCGGCGGCCTTGGGGAGTGCGGCATCCACCTCCAGCGCCAGCAGCCGGGCCAGGTCCGTTTCCTCCAGCGACAGGTCCATCCGCTCGGATGCCACAGCGATCAGGTCATTGACCAGGCTCAGCAGGTGTTCCGAGTTCCGGCGCACCACCAAAAGCTCCTCCCGGATGTCCTCATGCCCGGGTTCGTCCAGGACCAGTTCCAGGTAGCCCAGGATGGACGTGAGCGGTGTCCGCAGCTCGTGCGAGACCGTGGCAACGAAGTCGTCCTTGGCCGCCAGCGCGCTGACCAGGGTGGTGACGTCCACAAAGGTGATGACGGCACCACCTTCCTGGCCGCCTGCGGGAGGGAAACCGTGCGAGCTCACGGAGTAGGCCCGCTGGCGGTCTGCGGGGCCGGCCCAATACAACTCGTCCGTGAAGGCATCGCCGGCTGCGGCCCGGGCTGCGGGAAGCAGGCCTGACGGCACCGGTGTACAGCGGTCCGCCAGCATCAGCGTGCCCGGCCCTTCGGCAGGGCCCATCACGCCGCCGAGGGCGGGGTCCGTGCGCATCGCCCTGTTGGCCAGCACGGTGTGGCCCCGGGTGTCCACCACCCAGACGCCCACCCCAACGGCCTTCAGCACTGCATCAAGCAGGGCCTGCCGGCGGACGCTTTCCGCCAGCGTGCGGGCCAGATCCTGTTCGTTTTCAACAAGCCTGACGCGATGGCGGCGGATGGTGGTGGCCACCACGTGGGCGGTCACCGCGATGACAGACATGACCAGGGGAAGGATGAGGGTGCGGATCATGGATCCCCCGGCCGGGGACGAGCCCTGCACGGCAGCGGGAACAACGATGCTGAGGACCGTCCCAGCAATGGCCAGGGCCGGCGTGTACGGCCGGACCTGGGCAGAGAGCCAGATGACGGGAAATACCAGCATTACGCTCAGCACGCTGAAGGTAGGTCCACCCGCCTGCCGGGTGAGCCCGATGGCGATGCAATCCATCAGCGGGATCACGGCAAACGTCGCCGCCGGGATCCGGGCCCAGGGCGTGGCCACACACAAGGCGGCGATTGCAAGATGGAACAGCAGGGCTGCCATAAAGAGCTTGCTGTTGAATGTCTCTGGGCTGAAGACGGCCGTGGCAACCACCACGAGGACCATGGCCAACGTGACCGGCGATTGACTGGCGACCACCCGCATACGGGGACTAAGGCCCGCCAACAGGCCATCTAGTCGGTCGGACACCACCGGCTGTACCTGCGCCCTGCGTTCATGGTTCACCGCACTGGCGGTGCCCTGCTTTTCCCCGATTACCACGCTGCCCCCAGCACAGAAATGTAAGCCTCCGTCTGCGAGAAGGTTCTGGACTTAGAGTACCCGCCGGGAACCAGTGCTCTGCCCGCTGCCCCCGCACCCGGCCCCCGGAAGCAGGCTGCTAGCCAATCAGGAGGCTGAGCGCCTCCGTGAGGTGCTCCACTTCACGCACCGAGAATCCCGCCGGCACGGGACCGGGCCCGGTGTGGCTGGCCGGAACCACGGCGTGGGTGAATCCCAGCCGGTGGGCTTCCTGGATGCGCTGGTTGATGCCCGGTACGGGCCGGACCTCGCCTGCCAGCCCCACCTCGCCGAAAGCAATAAGCCGGATGGGCAATGGCTTGCGGGCCTTGGCCGAGGCCACGGCAAGGGCCACCGCTAGGTCCGTGGCCGGTTCACTGAGCTTCACCCCGCCCACGGTGGCAACGTAGGAATCATCCTTGTGCAGCATGGTCCCTGCGCGCTGCTGCAGCACGGCCAACAGCATGGACACGCGTGAACTGTCCAGGCCGCTGGTGGCGCGGCGGGGCTGCGAGTTGGGGCTTTCGGCGAGCAGCGACTGCACTTCCGCCAGCAGCGGGCGGCGCCCCTCCATGGTGACGGTGATGCAGGTCCCGGAAACCGGGTCCTTGGTGCGGCTGACGAACAGCCCGCTGGGATCGGCCAGTCCCTCGATGCCGTTCTCATTGAGGTCGAAGCAGCCAACGTCGTCGGTGGGCCCGTACCGGTTCTTCACGGCGCGGAGCAGCCGCAGCCGGGAGTGCCGCTCGCCCTCGAACTGGCACACCACATCCACCAGGTGCTCCAGCAGGCGGGGTCCGGCAATGGAACCGTCCTTGGTAACGTGCCCCACCAGCAGGGTGGTCATGTTCCGCCGCTTGGCGGCCGCGATGATGGAGGCGGCCACCTCGCGGACCTGCGACACGCCGCCCGCGCTGCCGTCAACATCGGCGCTGCTGAGCGTCTGCACCGAGTCCACGATCAGCAGCCGCGGCTCGATCTTCTCCACCTGGCCCAGGGCCTGGCCGAGGTCCGTCTCCGCGGACAGGTACAGGGATTCGGCGACGGCGTCGATCCGTTCGGCCCGCAGTTTGACCTGGGCGGCCGATTCCTCGCCAGTGACATAGAGGACGTCCTGGGCGGTGCGGGCGAACTTGGCAGCGACGTCCAGCAGCAGCGTGGATTTGCCGACGCCGGGTTCGCCGGCCAGCAGGATGACGGCGCCCGGAACCAGGCCGCCGCCCAACACCCGGTCCAGTTCGTCCACGCCGGTGGGCAGGAAAGCCGCCGTGGTGGCATCGACGTCGGCAATCCGGCGCGCGGGCTCCGCGACTGTCGTGGCCGCCGTCGTCCGTGCCACGGCAGTGCCCGTTTCCTCCACCGTGCCCCACGCCTGGCACTCGCCGCAGCGGCCCACCCACTTGGCCGTGGTCCAGCCGCACTCGGCGCATTTGTACGCGGGCGCCTTGGACGCCCGGGAAGTCTTTGTTGCCATGCGTCCAACCCTAACGGCGGGCACCAACACTACAATGCGGGCAGCACGTCCCTGGCCTCGGCCGCATCCATGCCGGTGGCTTCCAGCAGGTCCACCATCAGCGGCCGGAACAGCATGACCACGGTTTCGCCCTCCAGTCGCGTCACCTCCAGCAGCTTGGGATGCAGGCGAAGGGCGATCTCGCTCAGGTCCCGCCGGGCAGTGCGCAAGTGGGCGCGGCGGACGCCCTCGTGCGTCTCCGCAAGGCCCAGGGAAAGCTCGTCAATGGCGGCAGCTGTCTCCTGCAGCACTCCCGCGATGCTGTCCGTCGCCTCGTCGGAGAGCGCCGTGTGGTTGATGGCGCTGGTCAACCGCCGCGCAAACACGCGGCTGTTCCTCAGGGCGAGGTCGATGAAATCCAGCGACTGCTTCAGCCGGTCCAGTTCATCGCGGTGCCGCCGGTAGGCGGGCGCCAGGGTGGCCACCTCGCCGGACGCCCGGAGGGACTGGCGCATGGCATCCACCAGCGGCTGGCAGTTCCGGCCGCGGATCAGCGCATGCCAGGCCTGGGTGGAATCACTGTTGGCCAGCGCCCCGGCACATTCCCGCAGCACCTCCGCCAGCTCATGCAGCAGTTTCTGCACATCCCGGCGCGGCTCCTGTCGGGGGTCCTTGGGCACCAGGATGGTCACCAGCAGGGCGCACATGCCGCCCACCACGGCATCGATGCTCCGGGTGAACGGGCCCCCGGACGGTGCCGGGAGCAAGACCACCAGCAGCGACTGAAGCGCCAGCTGGGTGGTGAAGATATTCCCGCTGTCCAGGAAGCGGGCCAGCAGGATCGAGAAGAGGAGCACGACGGCGGCCACCCAGATATCGCCGCCCAGCCAGTGCAGGAGCAGGTCACCGACAGCAATGCCGATGGTGCAGCCCAGGCCCACTTCCATCACGCGCCGCAGCCGCGGCTCCCGGGAAAACCCAAGGGCGATCAGCGACGAGGTGGCAGCGAACAGGGGGCCGGAGTGGCCCAGGACGTACTCGGCGAACGCATAGGCGCCCACCGCGCACACGGTCATCTGGATGGCGGGCACAAAGGAGTTGCGGCTTCGGATCAACCCGGTCCGGATCCGGCTGCGCAGGAACCGCCTGGTCGCTGAGAGTCCTGCTGGGATGGCCATGGGTCCAAGTCTATTCAGTGCCGATCCACTGCCCGGCGCAGGTGCACTACGACTGCGCATGTGATCTGCGCAATGGTGACCCGGCATTTGTCAGCCAATATCCCGCCGTCGTTAATCCTCCGTTCACTTTGGACAGCCCATCCCGTTACCTGCGGCCCTTAACTTTCTTGAAGGTACAAAACGTACGCATCGCGCAGCAGGGTTCTCCGTCCCTGTCCCGCACCTGAATAACCCTGGAAGGGGTACATCTAGTGAAGGCACTCCGCTTCGGCCGCCACGCGGCTATCGCTGTTATCGCAGCCGGCGCACTCGCGCTCTCCGCCTGCGGTTCAGACAACGCCACGGGCACCGCCCCTGCCGGCTCCCAGTCCGCCGGCGGCACCAAGGTGACCGGTACGCTCACCGGCATCGGTTCCTCCGCCCAGGGCGCCGCCATGGACGCCTGGAAGACGAACTTCGCCTCCGCCAACTCCGGCGCCAGCGTGCAGTACTCCCCGGACGGCTCCGGCGCAGGCCGCAAGGCCATCCTGGACGGCTCGGCACAGTTCGCCGGCTCGGACGCCTACCTGAAGGATGAGGAATACGCCTCGTCCAAGTCCGTCTGCGGCCCCGACGGCGCCATCAACGTCCCCGTCTACATCTCCCCGATCGCCGTGGCCTTCAACGTTCCCGGCGTCACCGACCTGAAGCTGGACGCCACCACCGTGGCCAAGATCTTCCGTGGCCAGATCGCCAAGTGGAACGACCCCGCCATCGCCGCCCTGAACGCCGGCGTCTCGCTGCCCGACCTGAAGGTCACCCCGGTGAACCGCTCCGACGACTCGGGCACCACGCAGAACTTCACTGACTACCTGGCTGCCGCCGCTTCCGACGTCTGGACCGACAAGGCCGCCGGTGTGTGGCCCGCCAGCCTGCAGGGCGAAAACGCCAAGGGCACCTCCGGCGTGGTCAAGACCGTCACGGACACCCCCGGTGCCGTGACCTACGCCGACGACTCCGCCGTCAGCGGCAAGCTGGGCGTTGCCCAGATCAAGGTGGGCGACTCCTTCACCAAGATCTCCGCCGATGCTGCTGCCAAGGCAGTGGACGCCGGCAAGCCCGTTGAAGGCCGCGCCGCCAACGATCTCTCCATCAAGCTGGACCGCAAGACCACCATCGCGGGCGCCTACCCGATCGTCCTGGTGTCCTTCCACGTCCTGTGCACCACCTACGACAAGCAGGAGACCGTTGACCTGGTCAAGGCCTTCGAGCACTACGTAGTTTCCGCAGAGGGCCAGAAGGCGGCAGCAGAGTCGGCCAAGTCCGCCCCGCTGTCCTCGGACCTCGCAGCCAAGGCCGCCAAGGCCATCGACTCGATCAAGGTCAAGTCCTAGCCAACGCTGTAAAACCGGGTTCCCCGCCTGCCGGACGGCAGTGCGGGGAACTTGGCTTTGCGCCGCATCCTTAATCCAGCTACGAATCGAAGGGCCGTCGAATGACCGCCACCTCCCTGACCAGTACCCAGGGCGCCGGGCGCGCCGGGGACAAAGTCTTCTCCGGCGCCACGCTGGCAGCCGGGTGCCTGATCCTCGCCGTCCTTTTCGGCGTCGCGCTTTTCCTGGTAGTCCAGGCAATCCCCGCGCTGACCGCGCCCGCAGACAAGATCCAGGGCGGCCAGGGCTTCTTCGCCTACATCTGGCCCATCGTGATCGGCACGCTCATCGCCGCCGCCATTGCGCTGGTGATCGCCACACCCGTCGCCATCGGCGTGGCGCTGTTCATCTCCCACTTCGCACCCCGCCGCCTGGCCTCCAGCCTCGGCTACGTGGTGGACCTGCTCGCCGCCATCCCCTCCGTTGTCTACGGCGCCTGGGGTGCCGCTTTCCTTGCCAAGGAGATCGCGCCGGCATACGGCTGGCTCGCAACCAACATGGGCTGGCTCCCCATCTTCCAGGGCCCGGCCTCCACCACCGGCAAGACCATCCTCACCGCCGGCATCGTCCTGGCGGTCATGGTCCTGCCCATCATCACCTCGCTGTCCCGCGAGATCTTCCTGCAGACCCCCAAGCTGCATGAGGAAGCTGCGCTGGCACTCGGTGCCACCCGCTGGGAAATGATCAAGATGGCCGTGCTGCCCTTCGCCCGCCCCGGCATCATCAGCGCCATCATGCTGGGCCTGGGCCGCGCCCTGGGTGAGACCATGGCCGTTGCCCTGGTGCTCTCCTCCGGTGCCCTGACCGCCAGCCTGATCCAGTCCGGCAACCAGACCATCGCCGCCGAGATCGCCCTGAACTTCCCCGAAGCCAGCGGCCTCAAGGTCAGCACGCTGATCGCCGCCGGCCTGGTGCTGTTCGTCATCACCCTGGCCGTGAACATGATCGCGCGCTGGGTTATCACCCGGCACAAAGAATTCTCGGGAGCCAACTAAATGACCTCCACGCTTACCCCCGTCCGCAGCAAGCGGTCGGCGCTCACCAAGGGCCAGCTGCCCAAGTACGCACCCTACGCGGTGCTCGGTGGAGCCCTGATCGTCGGCGCTGCGATCCTTGCCCTGATCGGCTTCAACCCGTTCGGCTGGGGCCTGGTCTCCGCGATCCTGTTCGCCGTGGGCCTGGTGTCCTGGAGCGCCGCGGTGGAAGGCTCCCGCAAGGCCAAGGACAAGCTGGCCACTTGCCTGGTGGTCGGCTCGTTCCTGGTGGCGCTGCTGCCCCTGGTTTCGGTGATCTGGACCGTGCTGATCAACGGCATCCCCGGCCTCATCGACCCCGGGTTCCTCACCACCTCCATGAACGGCGTTACGGGCGCGTTCGACAACAAGGCCGTGGAAAGCGGCGGCCCGGTGATGGGCGGCATCTACCACGCCCTCCTGGGCACCGTGCAGATCACGCTGCTGGCCACCGTAATCTCCGTCCCCGTGGGGCTGCTCACGGCCATCTACCTGGTGGAGTATGGCAACGACGGCCGCCTGGCCAAGGCCATCACGTTCTTTGTGGACGTCATGACCGGCATCCCCTCCATCGTGGCCGGCCTGTTCGCTGCCGCGTTCTTCTTCGTGGTGGTGGGCCCGGGCACCAAGACCGGTGCGGTGGCCGCCGTCGCGCTGTCCGTGCTGATGATCCCCGTGGTGGTCCGCTCCAGCGAGGAAATGCTCAAGATCGTCCCCAACGAGCTCCGCGAGGCCGCCTACGCCCTGGGCGTCCGCAAGTGGCGGACCATCCTCAAGGTGGTTATCCCGACGGCGATCTCCGGCATCGCGTCCGGCGTCACCCTGGCGATCGCCAGGGTCATCGGCGAGACGGCGCCCATTTTGGTCACCGCCGGCTTTGCCACCAGCATCAACTCCAACGTGTTCGGCGGCTGGATGGCCTCGCTGCCCACGTTCATCTACACCCAGATCCTCAATCCCACCTCGCCGTCCAACCCGGACCCGTCCTCCCAGCGGGCCTGGGGTGCGGCCCTGGTCCTGATCATCCTGGTGATGGTCCTGAACCTGGTGGCACGCCTGATCGCCAGGATCTTCGCCCCCAAAACCGGCCGGTAACCAGGCCCTCCTTCCGCCATACCGCGGCGGATCCTAGACTTCAATCCATACCCAGTAAGTGAAGGAACACCATGTCTAAGCG
The DNA here is from genome assembly GCF_040702325.1 of Pseudarthrobacter sp. 902506025. Lineage (NCBI taxonomy): Bacteria > Bacillati > Actinomycetota > Actinomycetes > Micrococcales > Micrococcaceae > Pseudarthrobacter > Pseudarthrobacter sp. 902506025. Next base: position 68,258 of record NZ_JBFBKW010000004.1, on the reverse strand, counting down.
CATCGACGTCAAGGACCTGAACGTGTACTACGGCGACTTCCTCGCCGTTGAGGACGTCAGCATCAACATCGAGGCCAAGTCCGTGACCGCGTTCATCGGCCCCTCCGGCTGCGGAAAGTCCACCTTCCTCCGCACCCTGAACCGCATGCACGAGGTCATCCCCGGCGCGCGCGTTGAGGGCGAGGTCCTGCTGGACGGCGACAACCTTTACGGCCCCGGCGTGGACCCCGTAACCGTGCGCTCGCAGATCGGCATGGTCTTCCAGCGGCCCAACCCGTTCCCCACGATGTCCATCCGGGACAACGTTCTGGCGGGCGTGAAGCTGAACAACAAGAAGATCTCCAAGGGCGAGGCAGATGTCCTGGTGGAACGCTCCCTCAAGGGCGCCAACCTCTGGAACGAGGTCAAGGACCGGCTGGAGAAGCCCGGTTCCGGCCTCTCGGGCGGCCAGCAGCAGCGCCTCTGCATCGCCCGCGCCATTGCCGTGGAGCCGCAGGTGATCCTCATGGATGAGCCCTGTTCCGCCCTGGACCCGATTTCCACCCTGGCCATTGAGGACCTCATCAACGAGCTCAAGGACCAGTACACCGTGGTGATCGTTACCCACAACATGCAGCAGGCCGCGCGCGTATCCGACAAGACCGCCTTCTTCAACATTGCAGGCACCGGCAAGCCGGGCAAGCTGATCGAGTACGGCGACACCCACACCATCTTCAGCAACCCCGTACAGAAGGCCACGGAAGACTACGTCTCCGGACGCTTCGGGTAAGCCGCTGTTCCCGTTGGCGATCTACTGACGCGTTTAGTACGCTAATCGAGATACTTTCGGAACTAGTAGTAAGCCCGCTTAAGGAGTTTTGCCATGACGCAGACGGCCAGTGAACCCCTGGGCCCCCAGCTTACTGTTTCCGTACCCGGGGTGGACGCAGTCCAGGACGCTGTCGAACCGGCGCAGGCTTTCGCGGCTGCGGCGGGACTGGCGGGACCCCTGGCTGCCGGTCCGCTGGCGCCGGAGCTCGAACCGCACCTCGCCCTGGCCGCGGCCGGCGTTGAGGAAGCCATCGAGGAAGAGGACGTCCTGGCCGAGGTCTGGCGCACCAGCTCACGCCTCGAAAGCATGCAGTGGGAACTGGACACGGCCCAGGAGTCCCTGCGGCAGGCTGTCCGCAAGGCCTCCGCTGCCGGAGTGGCGGACGGCGAACTGTGCACCGCCGCCAACCTCACCCCGGAGGAGCTCTCCACCGTCCTGATGGCCGCCGCCGTCGTCAGCCCTGTGGCCCTGGAGCTCTAGCAAACCCGCAAAGCACGCCGTGCCCAACGATGGCCCGGTTCGATGCGCAGGGACGGCTCCTGCACATCGAGCCGGGCCATCATTGCGCCTGCCCGTCACAGTGCAGCGCGCGGTAAGGGTGCGCGGTGCCTATTCCGGGACCTCCAGCTGGAACCCGCAGTGGCAGCGCAGGACCCGGGTGGGCAGGGATACGGCGTTGAGCCCGCTGCCTGACCTGTTGCTGCGGTAGCAGAGCCGCTCAACCTCGAACTCCGCCTCCTCCATGGGGAAGCCGCAGTGGATGTAGTCGTCCCCGAAGAGGACCACCTGGGCCATCCAGCGGACCTGGTTCAGTGCGGCCGCGACGTCGGTGGCGTAGGCCGTGTGTTCCTGGAACAGGTCGCAGTCGTTGCAGGTGTAGGACACTGTGACCAGGTCCCCGCCGGCAGCGCCGATGGCAGTGATGGCGTGGATGGTCAGCTGGTGCTCGGTTCCGCAGGCCTCGCACTGGGGTTGCCGGGGCTGTGGAAGGTGGCGCCGGGAATAGGAGTGGGACATGGCGCCTGCTCTTTTCCGCGTTGTGCATCCAAGCCGCCGGGTGGCTGCAGCGGCACCTGGTCCGCAGCCCTGCACACGGCGCGGACGCCGGTCCCCGGCACCGTTGACCGGGGGCGCACTCTCGAATCTACGTCACGGCGGATTCCCTGTACAGGGCAGCGCCGCCCCCGGTGGGCCTGCCTAGGCGGAAATGGGGGAGAGGGCCAGCGCAAGCACGAAGCCCAGGGCGCACGTCGCCAGCGGGGTCAGCCCCCAGAGCCACAGGATCCGGATGACCAGTTTCCGGTTGGTGACCGAAAAGTGCTGGTTTTCCCCGGCGCCGAGGGCCCCTGCCGTGACGGTGTGGGTAGTGGAAAGCGGCCAGTGCAGCCCGATGGCCCCCACGAAGAGCATCAGCGCGCTGAAGGTCTGGGCCACGGATCCACGAAGGGGATCGATCCTGGTGATCTTGTATCCAATGGTGTGGGAGATCCGCCATCCCCCGAAGAGCGTCCCGGCGGTCATCATCACTGCGGACAGCGCCGCAACCCAGGTGGGGATCCCGCCGTCGGAATAGCCTCCTGCCAGCAGGGCCAGCAGCAGTACCGCGCTGACGCGCTGCCCGTCCTGCAGGCCGTGGCCAAAGGCCACCGCGCCGGCTGCAACAGCCTGGCCCCGGCGGAAGCGCTGGTTCACCACGTTGGGCTGGGTGTAGCGGGCCACCCATGTGGCCGGATACACCAGGAGGAAGGAGCCGCTGTAGGCCACGAGCGGGGACAGCACCAGCGGCAGGACCACCTGGAACAGGAGCGACTGGTCCACGCCTGCCACTCCCGGGCCTCCGATCGCCAGGCTGGCGAGGCCTGCGCCGGCGAGCCCGCCCACCAGGGCGTGGGTGGAGGAGGCGGGGATGCCGCGCCACCACATCAGCACGCCCCAGGCGCAGGCGCTGGCCAGGCCCGCCACCAGGATGGCCAGGCCGTCGGTGCCGGACGGAAGGTTGATCCAGGTCCGGCTGACGGCGACGGCGAGCAGGGCGCTCAGGAGGGCGCCGACAAAGTTGAAGAACGCGGCGAGGAGCACGCCGACGCTGGGGGTGAGGGCCCGGTTCCGCACGGCCAGGGCCACCGAGGTGGACGCGTCGCGGAAACCGTTCAGGAAGGCAAACGCCGCGGCCAGCAGGACCACCGCGCCGAAGATGACTGCGGTCACGTCAGGATTCCTTGACGATGATGCTGCCTACCTGGGTGGCCACCCGCCGCATATCCTTGGTGACCTCCACCAGCTGGTTGGCGATGTCCCGGTTGCGGGAGTACTGGGCCCACTTCATGTCCGCGATCATGTCCGCCACCCAGACGCGGTGGGTCCGTTCTGCCCGTTTGGCGAGGCGCAGGATCTCGATCCAGTAGTCCTCGAGGTCGTCCAGGTCATTGAGCCTGCGCATGGCGTCAACGGTCAGCTCGGCCTGCCTGCTGATGATCTCCAGCTGGTCTGCGGCGCGCTTCGGGAGGCGGTCCAGCCGGTAGAGGGCCACCAGCTCCGCCGCGGCGTCCATCTTTTCCATGGCTTCGTTGAGGTACCGGGAGAGGGCGTACATGTCCTCGCGGGGCAGCGGATTCACAAAGCTGGTGCGCATGTGCGTCAGCAGCGCGAAATGCAGTTCGGCGGACTTGGCCTCGATGTTGTGCATGTCCTCAACGAGCTTGCCGTTCTCGTCCGCGGGTACGCCAAGGATCTCGGCCAGGGTGGCGGTGGCCAGCACGATCTGTTGTGCCATCTGTGAGAGCAGGTTCAGCCCTGCGGGCTCCTGTGGAAAAAGGCGCAGCTTCACGTGTTTACCGGTCTCCAGGACGTATCAAGGCGGGGGTTGCTGCCGTGTGACTTGACGGCGGCGCGCAACTGACGCTTACTCTACCGGCCCGTAACTGCACCCTCTGAATCGGCCACCTGGAAGAGGGCAGAAAAATGGTGCCGAACCGGATACGCCTCTCGGCGGTAGGCCGCTCTAGGCGGCTAATTGTTGAAGCCCGGGGGTTTCGCGGCTCGGCACCGGTTTCAGTCTTCTACTTCACCCGGCCCAAGTCAATCTTGACAGCGGAGCCTTGGTTCGTCCCGGAAATCCGGTCCGCCGGGGGAAAAGACGCCTCAGTCCAGTTCGCCCAGGCGCCACGCATTGGCCGCGTGTTCAAGGTCCTCGGCGGTCTTGACCAGCTGGTGGGAGTTGCGGGTCAGTTTGCTGGCGTGGGCCTCGTTGGCATGCTCGGCGCCGTCGGCGAGGGTGGCCTGGCCGAGCGCCACCACGCGGCAGAAGGCGGCGGAACGTTCCAGCGCGACGTCGAAATCGCCGTCGAACGCGCCGGAAAGGATGGCGTCCGCCATGGTGCGCATTTCGTCGGCGCCGGGCGGCTCAGCCGCGCCGGCCACCACGTTGGATACCTGGGCGGTGTCCCTGCCCGCGCGGAAGTAGACGCTGATGCGTTCGGGGTCCTGGACGGTGGCGGCACGCAGTGCGTAGAGCCGCCAGAGGGCGCCGGGAAGGGAGCGGGCAGGGCTCTCCGCCCACATCTCGGCGATGGCGTCCAGGCCCTGTTCGTCCGCGAGCTTCACCAGGCGTTCGGTGATCACCGGATCGTCGCTGTCGCGGCCATGGCGGACCAGGGCCTGCGCGGCAAGGTGGGCAGCCTCTGATACCCGGGCGGGATCGGCACCGCCTGCGAAGGGCTCGAAGTCCATCGGAGCGAAGGGCTTGGGCTTATGGTGCCGGTTGCTGCCGCCGTACGGAGTTGTTCCTGCTTGCTCGCTCATGCCCCCCACGCTACTCCTGTGCCACAGCGGAAATCGAGCGTCCGCGGGGCTTGTCCGGTGACGGCGGCAGGGGCCCGGACCGTGGGGTGAAAACGTACGACGGCGGCGCCCGGGGCGTGTGCGAAGTGTCCGGAACCATGGGTTAGAGTATTAACGTCCAGAAATGGATTGGGCCGTACGGGCAAAACACAGCGTGTTTGACCGGCCGGCAGGGGCCTTTAGCTCAGTTGGTAGAGCATCGGACTTTTAATCCGTGGGTCGTGGGTTCGAGCCCCACAGGGCCCACCCATCAAAACCACGAGGGTCCGCCGCGAACGTGCAGGCGGACCCCATTTCTTTTAAGCAGCCCCGGTCAGGCAGCCACAACAGCCCCGTTCCGCGGCAGTCCGCCCGCGAACGAGACGGGAACCGCGGAAGCCTGTCCAGGGTCTGCCGAGTCCATGGCCTGCACGTGCACGTGCGGTTCCGTGCTGTTGCCCGAGTTGCCGCACAGTCCCACCGGCTCCCCGCACCCCACCATCTGGCCCGGCTGGACGCAGACGCTCCCGCGCTTGAGATGGCACAGCGCGATGAACACCCCGCTGGACTCGATGATCACGTGGTTGCCGGCCAAGCCCAGCCACCCCTCCCGCACGCGCCGGGCCTGGGTTGCGGCATAACCGATCGAAGGAAAGCCGCGGAAAGCTGCGTGGTCAGGTTCCCCATCATGGGCGGCGCACACCACTCCGGACGCCGGCGCCGTCACAGCCCGGCCGAATCCTGGGAAGCGTTCCGGCGGCTCGGGCCGGAACAGTGAGGCCAGGGTGAGCGGCGCCGACTGCCCGCTGGCATCCACCGGTGTGAAATCGATGGCGAAGCTCGTGGCAAAGAGCCGCGTCCCGTGGCTGGGGACCCGGTCCGCCGGTGAGTTCTGCACCAGCCAGGTGCCCGTGAAGGGATAGGCCAGGTCAACCGGGCCTGCCGGATTCACGGTTCAGCCGGCGGGATCGTACTGGAAGGCGCGCAGCTCCTGCGGGCAGCGGCAGGCCACCGCGATCTTCGCAGCCCACTGCACCGCGGCGTCGTACGCGGGCAGTTCCAGCACCGTGTAGCCGCCCTCGATCTGCGCGGTCTGGGGGTAGGTGCCCGCACGTACCGATCCGTCACCGCTGACGGTGACGGGCGGGACACTCTCGTCAATGCCACCCCCGAAAACCCATACTCCGGCGTCTTTGGCCTCCTGGACCACGGCATGGGCGGCGTCTGCTACTTCCTGCAGGCCCCCGTCGGGGATGTCCATGGCGCCGCTGGGAAACGAGATCAGGTACTTGGTCATTCCGCCGGCTCCTTCTTCGCAAACGGTGGATCACCCTCATCCTTCCCATTGGTCAGCTGCCGCGCAAGGATTCAGCCGCACTCTTCACGGGCGCCCAAGCCCGCGGCACCAGCGGGCGCAACACGGGGAGCTGCGGAGGCGGCAGCAGGCACAATAGGCACATGGTAAAAACCAGCAAGGGCCGGATGCCGCGCCTGGAAGACGTGGCCAAGGTGGCCGGCGTCTCCCACCAGACCGTCTCCCGCGTGGTGAACAACCACCCCAACGTGAGCAAGGCGACCCGGGAAAAGGTGGAGGCAGCCATTGCCGAGCTGGGGTACCGCCGCAACACCGCGGCCCGGAGCCTGGTCACGCGGCGCTCGCAGACCATCGGCGTGCTGGCCAGTGAACTCTCCCAGTACGGGCCCGCCAACACCCTGCTGGGGGTGGAACATGCGGCCCGCAACGCCGGCTACTTTGTCAGCATCGCGGCGTTGCGGGAAGTGAGCAGGGACGCCATCGCCGACGCGGTGGGCCACTTCATGGACCAGGCCGTGGACGGGATTGCGGTACTGGTCCCGCACGCGGACACCCTGGCCGTGCTGGAGCAGCTGAACCTTCCGGTGCCCGTGGTGGCCGTGGGCTCCGCCGGCAGCGCCTCCGTCAGCGGGGCCATGGTGGACCAGCGCGCGGGCGCCAGGCTCGCCGTCGAACATCTGGTCAAGGAGGGCCACCTGCGGATCGGGCATATCGCCGGCCCTCCCGACTGGACGGACGGTGCCGAGCGCGCGGAGGGCTGGCGCGCGGTGCTTCGGGAGGCAGGGCTGGACGAATCACTCCTGGTGGAAGGGGACTGGAGTGCGGGGAGCGGCTATGCAATCGGCCGCCGGCTGGCGTCCGGACTCACGGCCACGGCCATCTTTGTGGGGAACGACCAGATGGCCCTGGGCCTCCTGCGCGCGTTCACCGAGGCGGGCGTCAGGGTGCCCGACGACGTCTCCGTGGTGGGCTTCGACGACCAGCCCGAAGCGGGCTACTTCACGCCGCCGCTGACAACCGTACGCCAGGACTTCGAGGAACTGGGGCGCCGCTGCATGGACATCATGCTCGCTGAAATTGAGTCAGGTGCCGCGGTGAGCTCCACGGTGGTGCCGCCGCAGCTTGTCCTCCGCGCCAGCACCGCCGCCCCGGCGTCCGGTTAGAGGCTCACGGGGTGCCTGGAGGGGCGGCCTAAACCCCGACGGAAGAAAAGTTAAAAAATCTCCATGAATCTGCATCCAAATCCGGGCCTGCGCCGGTAGTAGGGGTGTCAGCAAAAACGCCCGGCAGCCGGGCCGTTCAAGGAGATGGACATGCGCAACACAATCTTTACCGCAGGTGCCGGGGCGGCAGTCATTGCAGCCGCAATCGCCCTGGCCGGCCCCGCCAACGCAGCAGAGGGAGACGCCCAGCTCTCAGTGCTGCACGGCGTTCCCGGACTCACCGTGGACGTCTGGGTCAACGGCGACCGGACGCTGGACGATTTCACCCCGGGAACCCTCGCCGGTCCGCTGGCCCTTCCCGCGGGCACCTACGAAATTGCCATCACGGCAGCCGACGCACCCGACGCGTCCGCCCCCGCCATCGGTCCCGTCAGCGTCACCCTGGCCGCCAACGGAAACTACACAGCAGCCGCCCACCTCGGCGCAGACGGCAAGCCCACGGCAAGCCTGTTCACCAATGACGTCTCCCGGATCGAGGCCGGCAAGGGCAAACTGACCGTCCGGCATGCCGCCGCCGCACCCGCCGTCGATGTCCTGGCCGGCGGCACCGCCGTCGTCACCAACCTGGCCAACCCGAATGAACAAACCCTGACCCTGGATCCCGGCACGGTCCCGGCCGCAGTTGCCGCCGCCGGCACCACCACCCCCGTGATCGGCCCGGCGGATGTCACGGTGGCCGAAGGGACGCACACCATTGTCTACGCCTGGGGCAGCCTGGCGGACCAGAACCTGAAGCTGGCCGTTCAGACCATCGAGGGCCTGCACACCGCTCCGGCCTCGGTGCCCGGCGCCCTTGACGGTTCCGCAAAGACCGGCGGGGCGGGTCCCGCAGTTGCCACCGCCGGGTTCGGCCTGGCAGCGCTGGCCCTGCTGGCCGGGGCGGTGGGCGTAGGCCGCGCCGTCCGCGCCCGGCGGGCCGAACTGTAGCCGCCCGGCTGCAGGACCATCAGTGCAGGGGCCCGTCCGCACACCCGCGGTCGGGCCCCTGCGCGGGCCCCCTTTGTTCCCCAACCGATGTCTTCTTTGGAAGGAGGCCAGTCATGAACGCACTTACGACGCCGGAAGGCCGGTCCCGCAGTCGGCCTGCCTCAAGGGGTGCGGCAGCAGCGCTGGTGGCTGGAGTGCTGGTTCTCTCCGGCTGCGGTTCCGCCGGCCCGTCCAATTCCGGGCAGGCACCGCCGGCTTCCCTGCTGCCGCAGGCGACCGCCCCTTCCAGCGCCGCCGCCTCCACCCCAAACCCTTCCAGTCCTGGCAGCACGCGGCCGGGGGACATCCCGCTCCGGCCAGCCACCCTGCCGGTGAACGCTCCAGCCCCGGTACCCACGTCGCTCACCGTGGCCGGCACGGCCATTGATATGCCGGTGGTGCCCGGGGGAGTGTCCACCGCAGCAGCGATGGAGATCCCGGACGTGTTCGACCGTGCCGCCTGGTACAGGTTCGGCCCCGCCCCCGGGGCGGCCGAAGGCGCCGCCGTCATCGCCGGACATATCGACACCACCTCGGACCGCGCGCCCTTCTCCGCCCTGAAGTCGCTCCCGGCGGGAACCATTATCCGCGTGGGAAGGGACGGCGCCCCCTCCCTCAGCTACCGGGTGGTGGGCGTGGAGCTGATGGCCAAGGACAGGTTCGACGGCGCGTCCCTTTTCAGGCGGTCAGGGCCCCATGAACTCAAGCTGGTCACCTGCGGCGGCAAATGGCTGGACGAGCGGATGGACTACAGCGACAATGTGATTGTCACCGCAGTCCCTGCCTGAACCGGTCCCCGCATGAACCAGTTCCTGCACAGCCGGTGGCCAGCCATGTATCTCGTCGCCGAAGCCGGGAGGGAGCCGCCCGTGACCCTCCCCGGCCGCGCGTCCCCTGGATGGGATGACGGGCTCACCGACTCTTTCCTGTCCGGCGATGAGCACGCACTGGCGGCGGCCTACCGCGAGTTCGCGCCGCTGGTGCATACGCTGGCCCTCCGCTCCCTCGCGGACCGCGCGGCGGCGGACGACGTGACCCAGGAGGTCTTCATCCGGGTATGGCGCTCCCGGAGCACCTTCAACCCGCAGGTGGCCCGGCTCCCGGCATGGATTGTTGGCATCACGCGCAATGCCATCGCGGATGCGCAGCAGTCATCCGCCCGCGAAGCGCGCAAAGCCTACGCCGCCGCGGGCGCCGGCATGGCCGGGGACGCCGGGGCGGGAATGCAGGCCGCGGAAACGCTGGCGGACCGGCTGCTCCTGGACGGTGAATTGGAAAGACTGGGTGAGCCCCAGGGGTCCATCATGAAGCTTGCCTTCTACGAGGACCTGACGCACGAACAGATTTCGCGGAAACTGGACCTTCCCCTTGGTACCGTCAAGAGCCACATCCGCCGCAGCCTGACGCACCTGAGAAGCAGATTGGAGGTAGACCATGCCGCATCTTGATCCGGAACAGTTGAGCCTCCTGGCGCTGTACGACGACTGGGACGACCCGGGCGGCCGGGAGCACCTCCTGGCCTGCCCCCAGTGCGCCGCCGACTACGCCGCCCTGCGGCGGGCGGTGGACGCGGTGAAGACGACGCCGGACACCAGCCTGCTCTCCGTGCCCGGGCCCCAGGTCTGGGCCGGAATCCACCGCGAACTGGGCTTGGGCGATTACGTCCGGGAGGACCCGCTTGCGGCGGGGGTGCCGGCGGAACCCGGGCCTGTGGAAGACGTTTCAGGGGAACGCGGGGCTGAACGTCGCGGGGCTGACGGAGGTGCCGCACCGCCTGCCGGCACGCCCGCACCCGGGGACGTGCCGACGTCGAACGTTGTCCCTCTCGGTGACAAAACAAGCGGCAGCCGGACAAGGCGAACCCGGGCAGGGGGTGCCGGAACGGACAGTGCCCGGACGAGGGGCGCGTGGCAGCGCCCCGGAACGTGGCTGGCAACGGCGGCAGCTGCTGTCCTGGTGGTTTTCGGCGCCGTCTGGGCCTTCAACCGCCCGCCCCAGCCCCAGGAGCTGGCGGCAACCCAGCTGACCCCGCTGCCGCAGCACTCCGCGGCGGGATCGGCCAAAGTGGTGGAGGCCAAGGATGGTTCCCGCAGCCTGGAGGTCAGCCTGGACAAGGATGAAGCCAAGGGTTACCAGGAGGTGTGGCTGATCGCGCCGGACCTTTCCAAGCTGGTCAGCCTGGGCGTCATGAACTCCACATCAGGAACGTTCCCGGTGCCTGCCGGACTTGACCTGTCCCAGTACCCGGTGGTGGATGTATCGGACGAGCCCATGGACGGCAACCCGGCCCACTCCACCATCAGTATTGCCCGGGGCACCCTCACATCCTGATCCGGGCCCGCGGGCGCACCCGCAAACCAGGCTGGACCGGCAGCGGGTCAGCGGCCGAAGTGTGAGTGCGGAGCACCTTCCGGAAGCCGCTCCAGGATGTCCTCGGCCACCTTGCGCACCTTGATGTTCCGGTGGCTTGACGCCTTGGCGAGGATGGCGAACGCCTCCTGGTAGGAGCACCTGTTCTGGGCCATGATCACGCCGCAGGCCACATTGATGGACGTGCGGCTGTCCAGGGCCGAGCGGAGGTCCGTGGCCAGCGACCGCGCAGTGTGCAGGTTGATAGCCATCTGCAGGCTTTTGGTTGCCAGCACCGCGAAGGTACGTGCCTCCGCGATGACCTGGAGCGGGAAGGCCTTCGATTCCTGGGCGAAGAAGGCGAGGGCGGCCCTTGACTGGCCGAGTTCGCTGTTGCCGGGGATCCCGTCGTCGGCGGGAAGTTCTGCGTCCAGGCGGAGCCTGACCGCGAGGGCGCTGCCGAAGCCGGCCGCCTGCAGTTGGCTGGAATAGTGGCGCCAGCGGAAGTCCCCGTTCCTTTGGAGGACGGCCACGGGGTGGCCGCCTGCCATGACGTCGGTCACCGGTCCTTCGGCCGTTTCCCGTTCCCACTCCAGCAGGGTGACTACCTCGTCGGTGGTGCCGGTGACGGCGGGACCGCGTTTGGGCTGGTGAAGCACCAGGCCGCAGCCGACGTCGATGCCGGCGGTCCTGACCACGTGCGCGGCCGATGCCGCCACCAGCAGGTCCAGGGAGTCTGCCAGGGTCCGGGCGCCATTGACCAGGTCCAGCAGGAGAGCCGTGTTCTGTGGGTTTGCGTGCTCATGGCTGCCCTCCTCGGGCAGCGGTGTATTGCCCCTCCGGGAGAGCGGACGGGCAAGAGGGCCGGCGACGGCTGGGGGAGAGTCCTTGGTCTCGAAGGACTCCTCGTCGCCGGCCCCGCCTATCACCCGGGTCCGATGGACCGGGAAGCCTGCGCGGCCTATGTGTGGTGAACGATGCATTGCCGGTCTCACACCCCCCTAGTGAGCCAAGTACCGAGAGCCTGAAGGTCTTGTCTCTGTGAAAAAACCTAATGGGCCTCCGGTCCCCGGTGAATGCGTAGCTGGTACCTGTTTTTTCGATTAGGTAGTACTTGGAGGTTCCGGGTCCTGCGCTGGTTGGAGCGTCGCCGCAGGTGGGCGCGCCGCGGGGTCCTCCGGTCCCGGCTGGAACCTCCCGGCGTCGCCGCAGGCCAAACCCTTGACTCCCGGAGCGGGGCAACAAACAATATCTTCTATAACGTTGTAAAAACTACCCGAGGATATCCCTGTGACCCAGCCACAACCCACCGCAGCCAAAATCACCATCGATCCGTCGTTCACCGTGGGCCCCGTCCGCCGTCGAACGTTTGGCGCGTTCGTTGAGCACCTGGGCCGGTGCGTCTACACCGGGATCTTCGAACCCGGACACCCGGACGCCGATGAGGACGGCTTCCGCAAGGACGTCCTGGAACTGACCCGTGAACTTGGCGTTTCCACCGTGCGGTACCCGGGCGGCAACTTCGTCTCCGGCTACCGCTGGGAGGACGGCGTGGGCCCGGTGGACCAGCGTCCCGCCCGCCTGGACCTGGCCTGGCACTCAACCGACCCCAATACCGTGGGCGTGGACGAGTTCGCCAAGTGGTCGGCCAAGGCCGGCGTGGAACCCATGATGGCCGTCAACCTGGGCACCCGCGGCGTGCAGGAGGCACTGGACCTCGTGGAGTACTGCAACATCGACGGCGGGACGGCCCTGTCCGAGCAACGCCGCAGCAACGGGGCAGGCAACGGCTACGGCATCAAGATGTGGTGCCTGGGCAACGAAATGGACGGCCCCTGGCAGATCGGCCACAAGAACGCCCTGGAGTACGGCCGGCTCGCGGCGGACACAGCCCGCGGGATGCGCATGATCGACCCGGACCTGGAACTCGTGGCCTGCGGCAGCTCCGGGCCCAGCATGCCCACCTTTGGGGAATGGGAGCGCGTGGTCCTGGCGGAAACCTACGACCTGGTGGACCTGATCTCGGCGCACCAGTACTTCGAGGACTTCGGCGACCTGCAGGAACACCTGGCTGCCGGGCACAAGATGGAAGCCTTCATCCGCGACATCGTGAGCCACATCGACCACGTGAAGTCAGTCAAGAAGTCCAGCAGGCAGGTGAACATCTCCTTCGACGAATGGAACGTCTGGCACATGAGCCGCGACGAGTCCAAGGTGCCCACAGGCAAGGACTGGCCGGTGGCCCCCGTCCTGCTGGAGGACACCTACACAGTGGCGGACGCCGTGGTGGTGGGGGACCTCCTGGTCACGCTGCTCCGGAACACCGACCGCGTCTACTCGGCCAGCCTGGCGCAGCTGGTGAACGTCATCGCACCCATCATGACCGAGCCCGGCGGCCGGTCCTGGAAGCAGACCACCTTCCACCCCTTCGCCCTGACCTCCCGGCACGCCTCCGGCACGGTGCTGCAGCTCGCCGTCGAATCCCCGCTGGTCAACGGCGGCACCACGACCGGCTTCGCGGCACTGTCCGCCGTCGCCACCTACGACCCGGACAAGGGTGAGGCCACAGTGTTCGCAGTGAACCGATCGGCCACCGATGCCCTCGCACTGGATGCTGCCGTGGCAGGCCTGGGCGATGTCCGGGTGATGGAGGCCGTGACCTACGCCAACAAGGACCCCTACTGGCAGGCCAGCGCCGACGATTCCACCTCCGTCCTGCCCTCGGAAAACGGCACGGTGAAGGTGGAAGGCGGCCGGCTCACCGCTGAGCTTCCGGCAGTGTCCTGGTCCATGATCCGGCTGGCCGTGGAGGCCTGACCCGGCGAAATTTCCCTGGGGGTGTGCTTATGACGACGGCGGTCCGCAGGTGGGAGGATGGACGGCATGGAACTGCACATCACGGGTGATCCCGCCGCGGACAAGTTGTTGAGTGAGGACGACTTCGCCCTCCTGACCGGCATGCTGCTGGACCAGCAGGTGACGATGGAATCCGCGTTCGCCGGGCCGGAAAAGATCCGGACCCGGATCGGGTCGCTCAAGCCCGGGGCCATTGCGGCGCACGATCCTGCGGCGTTCGTGGAGATGTTCAAGGAACGGCCCGCCGTCCACCGTTTTCCGGGCTCCATGGCTGCACGCGTGCAGGCGCTCGCCGAGGCGGTCCAGAACGAGTGGGACGGTGACGCCGCCGCCATCTGGACCCAGGGCTCGCCGGACGGTGCCGAGGTGCTGCGCAGGCTCAAGGCGCTGCCCGGTTTCGGGGAGCAAAAGGCGAAGATCTTCCTTGCCCTGCTGGGCAAGCAGCGCGGCCTGGAGGCTCCGGGCTGGCGCGAAGCGGCAGGCCACTACGGTGAGGATGGCGCCTTCCTGTCGGTGGCCGACATCGTTGACCCGGAATCCCTGGTCAAGGTGCGGGCCAGCAAGCAGGCTGCCAAGGCGGCGGCAAAGGCAGGAAAAGAACGTTAATGGCAGTCACCATGAATGACGTCGCGAGGGCGGCAGGCGTCTCCCTCAAAACCGTTTCGAACGTCCTGAACGACTATGAATTCATCCGTCCCGCCACCAAGCAACGGGTGCAGGATGCCATCGCGGAGCTGGGCTACGAGGCCAACCTCACCGCCCGCAGCCTGCGGTCCGGCAAGACGTCCATGCTGGGCCTGGTCCTGTCCGACCTTTCCGCCCCCTACTATGCCGAGCTGGCGTCCAGGCTGATGAAGGCTGCCGCCCGGCACGGGTACCGGGTGATGGTGGAGCAGTCCGACGCCGAAGCCTCCGCTGAACTTGGCGCCCTCCAGGGGACCTTCCGGCAGCTCACCGACGGCCTCCTGTTCACGCCGCTGGTGGTGGACGCGGATGCTATTGCCGCGCGGGCGGGCAAAAAACCGGTGGTGATGCTCGGCGAGCACATCGTGGATCCCCGGTTCGATCTGGTGACCATGAAGAATGAGGAAGCCGCGGCTGCGCTGACCAGGCATCTGCTGGCCGGCGGCCGCCGTCGTATCGCCGTGGTGGGAGCGAACGCGGGGGAGTCCGCCGGGACTGCGGGCCTGCGCCTGAACGGGTACCGGAGTGCGCTGGCGGAAGCAGGCATCCCCTTCGACGCCGCGCTCGTGGCACCGGCTGAATGGCGGCGCGATACGGGTGCTGCCGCCGTCGCCGGCCTGCTGGATAAGGGCGTGGAGTTCGACGCCGTCTTCGGGCTGAATGACGTACTGGCGCTGGGGGCCATGCACGAGCTGCTGATCCGCGGCGTCAAGGTGCCGCAGGACGTGGCGGTGGCCGGTTTTGACGACATCGACGAGGCGCGGTTCGCGTCCCCCTCCCTGACCACCGTCTCGCCGGGCATGGATGAGATCGCGGAGCGGTCCATCCATCTGCTGCTGGAGCGGATCGCCGGCAGGGAGCCCTCGGAACAGGGCGTGCACGTGGAAGCCGGGTTCGAACTGAAGGTCAGGGAATCCGCACCCTAGGGTTTCGCCGCGCTCCACGCGGGTAACTTTTCCTCACCACCCGGCCCACCGGTTCAACGAGGAAAGGTGCCCACATGATTGCCCTCCTGGTCATCGACATGCAGAACGCATTCTTCGAAACGCCCGAACTGGCGGCGCAGCAGGACCGGGTGGTCAGTGGGTGCAACCGGCTGCTGGAAGGGTTCAAGGCCGCCGGGCACGCCGCGCTCCTGGTCGGCACCGAACACGAGCGGGACAAGTCCACCTGGACCCTCAGCATGCTCGACGACGACCAGGGCTTCATTTTCCGCGGGAGCGCGCAGGCCCAGTCGGTGCCCGGCCTCATCAAGGAGGACCTGCCCCAGTTGAACAAGACCAGGGACAGTGCCTTCGTGGGAACCAACCTGCTGGCCCGGCTGCGGAACTGGGACGCCGGCGAGGTGGTGCTCGCCGGAGTCTCCACGCACAACTGCATCGCCCAGACCGCAGCCGACGCATTCGCGCACAACATCCGGGTCACCTACGCCAAGGACGCGATGGCCTCCGAAGCCGACCAGGACGCTGCCGACATGCTCCGCATCCTCTCCGCCACTTACCGGCAGCCCATCCAGTCCAGCGACGAGATCCTTGCCCGGCTCAGCGGGGCAAACTAGCCTTCCCACCGTTGGGGCATATCCCCAGCTTTTGTTGATACTCCTGAAACCTGGCGGAAACGTGACCCGCTTACGCTGGCAGCACGCCGCAGGCCGTCGAAGGGAACCCCATGCATCTTATGCCGCGTGAGCAGGAGAAACTCCTGATCGTGGTGGCCGCCGACCTGGCCCGCCGAAGGCAGTCCCGCGGCCTCAAGCTCAACTACCCCGAGGCCGTGGCCATCATCAGCTATGAACTGATCGAAGGCGCCCGCGACGGCAGGAGCGTGGCCGACCTCATGAGCTACGGCACCACCCTGCTCACCCGGGCGGACGTGATGGAAGGCGTGCCGGAGATGATCCACGACGTCCAGATCGAGGCCACCTTCCCGGACGGCACCAAGCTGGTCACCGTCCACAACCCCATCCGTTAAGGAGTGCGGCAATGATTCCAGGCGAGTACGTCCTCCGGCCGGAGCCCGTGACGGCCAACGCGGGCAGGGAGGCCATCGAGGTGGCCGTGACCAACACCGGCGACCGGCCCGTCCAGGTGGGGTCGCATTTCCATTTCGCCGAGGCCAACGCGGCCCTGGCCTTCGACCGCGAGGCAGCTTACGGCCGGCGCCTGGACATCCCCGCGGGAACGGCGGCCAGGTTCGAGCCGGGGGATTCGCGGAGCGTGCGGCTTATTGAACTGGCCGGGTCCCGGGAGGTCTACGGGCTCAGCAACGCGGTCAACGGAAGGCTCGACGGCGGGACGCGCCAACGCGGGCCTGTTACGGAAGGGGACGGCGAGTGAGCTTCGACATTCCGCGCCGGCAGTACGCGGACCTCTACGGCCCCACCACCGGGGACAGGATCCGCCTGGCGGACACCGAACTCTTCCTCGAAATCGAAGAGGACCTCACCGTGTACGGCGAGGAAGTGGTGTTCGGCGGCGGCAAGGTGATCCGGGACGGCATGGGGCAGAACGGCCAGGCAACCCGTGATGAGGACATTCCGGACACCGTCATCACCAACGCCGTGATCCTGGACCACACGGGCATCTACAAGGCGGACGTGGCGCTGAAGGACGGCCACATCTTCCGGATCGGCAAGGCCGGCAACCCGCAGATCACCGACGGCGTGGACATCGTGATCGGCTCGAGCACCGAAATCATCGCGGGCGAGCGGAAAATCCTCACCGCCGGCGGCATCGACACCCACATCCACTTCATCTCCCCGGACCAGATCCCCACCGCCCTGGCCAGCGGCGTGACCACGATGATCGGCGGCGGCACCGGCCCCGCCGAAGGCACCAAAGCCACCACCGTGACGCCCGGAAAGTGGCACATCCAGCGGATGCTGCAGGCCGCCGAGGCATTCCCCATGAACATCGGCCTGTTCGGCAAAGGCCACGCGTCCGCCGTCGAACCCCTCGCCGAGCAGATCCGTGCCGGTGCCATCGGGCTCAAAGTCCATGAAGACTGGGGAGCCACCACCTCCTCCATCGACACATCGCTCCAGGTCGCGGACGAGTACGACGTCCAGGTGGCCATCCACACCGACACCCTGAACGAGTGCGGGTTCGTGGAGGACACCATCCGCGCCATCGCCGGCCGGGTCATCCACACTTTCCACACCGAAGGCGCAGGCGGCGGCCACGCTCCGGACATCATCAAGATTGCCGGCATGCCCAACGTCCTGCCGGCCTCCACAAACCCCACGCTGCCGTACACGCGCAACACCATCGAAGAGCACCTGGACATGCTGATGGTCTGCCACCACCTCAACCCGGACATCCCCGAGGACGTGGCCTTCGCTGACTCCCGCATCCGCGCCGAAACCATCGCCGCGGAAGACGTCCTGCAGGACCTGGGCATCTTCTCCATCACCTCCTCCGACTCCCAGGCCATGGGCCGGGTAGGCGAGGTGATCACCCGCACCTGGCAGGTGGCGGACAAAATGAAGAAGCAGCGCGGGGTGTTGGAAGATGCCGACGGCGGGACGCACGGCAGCGCGGACAGCGACAACTTCCGGCTCAAGCGCTACGTGGCCAAGTACACCGTCAACCCCGCCATCGCGCAGGGCATCGCCGATTCCGTAGGGTCAGTGGAAGTGGGCAAGTTCGCGGACCTGGTGCTGTGGGACCCGGCATTCTTCGGCGTCAAACCGGAACTGGTGCTCAAAGGCGGCCAGATCGCCTACGCACTCATGGGCGACTCCAACGGGTCCATCCCCACCCCGCAGCCCCGGACCATGCGTCCCATGTTCGCCACCTTCGGCAAGGCTGTGCAGCAGTCCTCCATCACCTTCCTGTCCAAGGCCGCGATCGACGCCGGCGTGCCCCGGGAACTGGGCCTGGAAAAGGTCATCCGGCCCGTCTCCGGAATCCGCAACCTCACCAAAGCCGACCTCAAATACAACGACGCCACGCCCGACATCCAGGTGGACCCGGAAACCTACCAGGTGACGGTGGACGGCGAGGACGTCACCTGCGAACCGTCCGACGTGCTGCCCATGGCCCAGCGGTACTTCCTCTTCTAGAACCGCGAAATTCCAAACCCCCGAAAGCAACCACATGATCATCGACAAAGTCCTGGGCAACCTGCACGACCTGCCGGACTCCGACCTCGCAGCCTACGCCGGCCTGCACCGCGAAAAAGTCGTCCTGCCCAGCGCCCAGCTGGTCAAACGCATCCAGCGCGCCACCACCGACCACGGCAAGGAAATCGGCATTCGCCTCCCCGCCGGCTCCGGCGACCTCCGCGACGGCGACATCCTCCACGTCGAAGAAGCCAACATGATCGTGGTGTCCGTCCTGCCCACCGACGTCCTGGTCATCGCGCCCCGCACCTTCCACGAAATGGGCGTCACCGCGCACTCCCTCGGCAACCGCCACCTCCAGGCACAATTCTTCGACGCGGACAGCGAGTACGGGGCGGCCGTCATGGTGTGCGCCTACGACCACACCGTCGAGGACTACCTCATCCATGCCGGTGTGCCCTACTCCCGCCAGGAACGCGTCATGCCCGTGCCTTTTCGCCATGCTGAACACTCGCACTAGTAACCCTGTCGCAGCGCTGCGCGCTCCACGGGTGGTGTCACTTGGGTGCGCCGGCCCGGATTGGGGGCCGTGCCCGTCCCCAGGCGCTCCCAACCCTCGCAAGCTCGGGTCGGGGCCCTCGCGCCAGTGGGCCCCCCACGAGGCCCGCCACGCCGCGGCCCCATATCCCTCGCGTCGCTTGGGTTCGTCGCCTTGGGTGCGCCTTTCGTGAGCGGGTATCAGCTGGCGTTGCAGCAGTTGGTTGACTCTGCTCTTCCTACTGGGGCTTTTGCTCACTCCTTTGGGTTTGAGACGTACCTCGATCGGGAGCTCGTTTTTGATGAAGGGTCTTTCGGGCTCTGGCTCGGTGCCTTCGTCGGCCAGCAGCTGACTTACTCCGATGGGCTTGCTGTTCGGCTTTTGTATGAGGGCGGTGATCTTGGGGAGCTGGATGCTCTCCTCTCTGCCTCTTTGTTGCCACGGCAGGTCCGGGAGGCGAGCGTGAAGATGGGCGGCCGGCTGCTCGAGATTGGGGCTGAGGTGTTTCCCTCGCCTGCGCTGGAACTGTACCGGGACCTGGTGGCCACGGGCCGCGCCGCCGGGCACCAGCCGCTGGCGTTCGCCGTCGTCGCCCGCTCCCTGGGAGTACCGCTGCAGGATGCGCTCGCCGCCTATCTCTTCGCCAACGTCACGTCCCTCACGCAGAACGCCGTCCGCGCCATCCCGCTCGGCCAGAACGCCGGGCAGCGCGTGCTGCGGACAGCGCACGACGACGTCGCTGCCGCCATCGATGCGGTCGCGCACCTTACGCCGGACGACCTCGGCGCCGTCAGCCCCGGACTGGAAATTTCGCAAATGCGGCACGAACGCCAGCGTGCCCGGATGTTCATGAGCTAGTAGGAGGACACCATGACTGAACCCATCAAAATCGGCATCGGCGGGCCCGTCGGCGCCGGTAAAACCCAGCTCGTGGAGCGCCTCACCCGGCACATGAGCGGCGACATCTCCATGGCCGCCATCACCAACGACATCTACACCATCGAGGACGCAAAAATCCTCGCCGCCAACGGCATCCTGCCCGTGGACCGCATCATCGGCGTCGAAACCGGGGGCTGCCCGCACACCGCCATCCGCGAAGACACCTCCATGAACACCGCCGCCATCGAGGAACTCAAAGCCCGGCACCTGGACCTGCAGGTCATCTTCGTCGAATCCGGCGGCGACAACCTCTCCGCCACCTTCAGCCCCGAACTGGTGGACTTCTCCATCTACATCATCGACGTGGCCCAAGGCGAAAAGATCCCCCGCAAAGCCGGGCAAGGCATGATCAAATCCGACCTCTTCATCATCAACAAAACCGACCTCGCCCCGCACGTCGGCGCCGACCTCGCCGTCATGGAACGGGACTCCAAGGAATTCCGTGGAAACAAGCCGTTCTGCTTCACCAACCTCAAAACCGACGAAGGCCTCGAGAAGGTCATCGAATGGATCCGGCACGACGTCCTGATGCTCGACCTGGCATGAGTACGAGGGCGGCAGCAAGTTCCGCGCGTCCGTCACCGGGGCCTGCGCCCGCGGGTGGAAGGGGCCGTGCCCGTCCCCAGGCGCTCCCAATCCTCGCAAGCTCGGATCGGGGCCCTCGCGCCAGTGGGCCCTCCGCGGTGCCCGCCACGCCGCGGCCCCTTCCACCCGCGTCCGCTGATCGGCCCCCGATGGGCGAGCTTGAGCTTCGGGTCGCCGTTCGTGGTCGGCGATCCTTTGCCGAGCATCAGTACCATCGGGGTGCCTTGAGGGTTATGCGGCCGCATTACCTCGATGACTCCGGGCAGGTTTGCTACGTCATCGTGAATCCTGGCGGGGCTTATTTAGGGGCGGACCTTTTCCTGCTCGATGTTGAAGTCCAGGACTCTGCTTCTCTGCTGCTGACGACGCAGTCCGCTACGAAGGTCTATCGGACTCCGGGCTCTTTTGCCGAGCAGCGGATGGTTTTGCGGCTGGGGGAGGGGGCGCGGCTGGAACTCATGCCGGACCAGCTCATCGCCTACCGGGAAGCCAGCTACCGGCAGTGGACGTCCGTGACCCTGCGGCCCTCGTCGTCGCTGGTCATGGCCGAGGTTGTGACGCCCGGCTGGTCGCCCGACGGCGCCGCCTTCCGGTATGAGGAAGTGCGCCTGAGGAACCACATCTGTGTGGAAACCGGGGCGGGGACCGAACTGCTGGCGCTGGACAACCTGCTGATCCGGCCGCCGCTCCACGACGTCACCGGGCTGGGGTTCATGGAAGGCTACAGCCACCTCGGATCGCTGGTGGTGGTGGATCCCAGGGTGGACCAGGCGCTTGCCGACGAACTGCACTTGCTGACCGCTGACCACCGGGCCCTGACCGGCATTTCGCTGACGCGCACTGTGTCGGGGACCACCGGGCTGGTGCTGCGGAGCCTCTCCAACAGCACCGACGAACTGAACCGCCTGCTTCGATCCTGCACGGACCTGCTGCGCGGACGCTGGTACCGCCAGGGACCGCTGGACCTGAGGAAGCACTGATGGCCGGCATCGCCGCGCTCTACCGGGACCGGGACTCGCTGCCGCTCCGGACCCGGGCGCTCTTCACCTTTGGTGCCGTGGCCGCGCTGCACGCTGCCGCCGTCGTCCTTTTGCTTGCCGGAACCCGGACCGGGGGCGGCGGGGCGCTCTCCTGGGGTCTTGTCCTTACCGCCTACCTGGCCGGGGTGAAGCACAGCTACGACTGGGACCACCTGGCCGCCATCGACAACTCGACCCGGAAGTTCGTGGCACAGCGGCAGCATCCGGTGAGCGTGGGCTTCGCGTTCAGCCTGGGGCACAGCTCGGTGGTGACCCTGGCGGGGGTGCTGGTAATCGCCGGTGCGTCCATGGTTGGCGGCCTGATGGAGGACGGTACGGCCGGGAACCTGGTGCTGGGGCTGATCGGCAGCGGTGCATCCGGGCTGTTCCTGCTGGCCATGGGGCTGTTCAACGGCTCGGCCTTCACCCGCTCGGCCGCTGCCTTCCGGCGTTCCCGGGCCGGAGCAGCCATTGATCCCCGCGACCTGGAACCGCAGGGACTGGTGGCGCGGCTGCTGGCCAAACCCCTCGCCAGGGTGCGCCGGCCGCGGAACATCTACGTGATTGGCTTCCTCTTTGGGCTGGGTTTCGATACCGCCACCACCATCGGGCTGCTGATGATGACGACGGCGGCGTCCCTGGCCGGGGTGCCCCCGTTTGCCCTTCTCGCCCTCCCGCTCGCCTTCGCCGCCGCGATGACGCTGTGTGATTCGGTGAACGGGATGGCGATGATGCGGATGTACCGCTCGGCACTGGCGGACCCGGGGCGGAAGCTTGGCTTCAATGCTGTGGTGACGGGCATCTCGGCGGTCTCGGCCCTGTTCATTGCCGTGATCACTTTGGCCGGCTTCTTTCACGCCGCATTCGGTTTGCATGATCCGGTGACGGCGTGGCTTTCATCGATCAACCTGGGCGACGCAGGACTGCTGCTGGTGGCGCTGCTGCTGGCCGTCTGGGGCGGGGCCGCGCTGGCGTGGAGGCAGGCCCGGAACGGATAGGGGCGCGGAGCCGGCATCCACTGCCGGCGCCGCGCCCCCCGTTGTGGTGGGCGGCTCCTAGCCGAAATCGGCCACGTAGCTGGGAACTCCGACGGCGTCCGTGGACACCGGCGCTCCGGTGTCATTGACCACGTGGTCCAATGTCCCGGCGCCAAGATTCACGGTCAGCAGGCTGTGCAGCTTCACGCCGGGCGTCACCGGCACCTCGAAGCCGCGGGTGGCGTGGATGGCGGGGTCCACGTTGTTGTACACATAGCTGCCGCCGCCCCAGAGTTCATGGGTTTTGACGGAGTCCGAGACCTTGTAGCCGGCCCAGCCGAGAATCCCGTCATGCTGCCACGCTGCCTGGTTGGGGGCGTCGTATGGCAGTTCGTTCTGGAAGAAGACCGTTTTGCCGTTTTCGCCGTTCCAGATGACGTTGTACTCCTGGTGGTGCTCCACGAACAGCCCGGTGGCGGTGACGTTGTTGCCGTTGACGATCACGCCGTTCCTGCCGGTGTTGGTGGTCCAACCGACACCGTTCCCGTGGTCTGCGCGCCAGGCCCAGATGTGGTCCAGGAGTACGTTGTCGCTGTTGACTTCCAGGCTGACCGAGGCCTTGCCCACATGGGGCCCGCCGATGCGGAAGAACACATCGTGGAGGGCGGTGGGATTGGCCGGATCGCTGCGGACGGCAGAGTTGGCCGCTCCGCCCCCTGCGCCCGGGATTGCCTTGCCGATGCGCATCAGGGCGGGTGAGTTGACCTCACCGGCATCCACGGTGACGGCAGCAATGTCCACGCCGGGGACATCCGCGACTGTCAGGGGAACCGATCCGTTGACGGCGGAAAGTGTTGCCATTCCAAGTCCAAGCACCACTGTTCCTGCGCGCTTGACCTCGATGCTGCGGTCAATGTCGTAGACCCCGGGGGTAAGGAGCAGGTTCTTTCCACGGGCCAGTTGCGTGTTGATGGTCTGCACTGAATCGCCGGGCGATGCGACGTAGAAGTCGGGCAGCGGGATGCTGCGGCCTTCCGTAGGGCCGTTTTCCCACGTGGTCCCCGCTGAGTCCTGGTGCACGGAGGGCACGAACACGCTGTACTGCCCGGCGGGGTCCACCGTCAGGTAGGGCTTCTCGCGGCTGATGGGAGTCGTGTCCAGGGTGGTGTACGGCGGGTCCGGGAAGGAATCTGCAGGTGCCCCGTTGACGCCCGAGAACACCTGGTTCCAGACTCCGTTGGACCAGCTTCCAATGCTGCTGTTGCGCACCAGGTACTGCTGCTGGGAACCGTTGATGACGGCGCCCGTCTTGGAATCAGCGATGAAGCCGCCGCTGGCGTACTGCGGGCCGGCGGTGCAGTAGTCCATCAGGGAAAGGTTGCCGCCGGTGATGTTGACCCGGCGCATCGGCGAAGCCTGGGAGGCGGCCCAGAAGTTTGCCGAGCTGCGGCAGCCTTCGAGGCCGGTGACATTGATGGTGAGGTTGGACAGGGAGCGCCAGAAGTTGTTCAGGGCGATGCAGTTGTCCGCGGTGAGGCAGCGGTTGTAGACGTCGACGTGTCCATTGATGGTGACGTCGGTGGGTGCAGCACCCAGCCCGGCGACCTCCGTGGAATAGCCCACCTGGACAATCAGCGGCTCCTCGGGGGTGCCGTAGGTGCCGGGCTTGAACAGCAGGGAGTAGCGCTTGGTCCCCATTTCGTCATCCACCTGCTGGGCCGCAATGGCGTCCACGGTGGCTTGGATTTGGGCCACGGGCATGCCGGGATCGAAGACGTACGTGTTGGGCCCGAAAGGGTTTTGCGGGGTCTGTGCCGGCGGCGGTGGCGACGCCGGAGCCTGGACTGCGGGCTGCGCGGCTGAGGGTGCGGCCTGTGCCGGAACGGTCGCGCCGGCGGCGAACAGCCCGATGAGGAGGGCGGTGCTTGCGGCAACGATGCCATGGTGGTGCCGGCGCTGCGGCGGAAGGGGTCTGGGTGCATCAGGGCGTGAGGATAGCGGCATTGCTGGTCCTGTCAGTGGTGGGACTGGACGACCATAACGGCTGCGACAGGCAGCCGGGGTCGAGTGGTGGGAGCGCTCCCGTCGGGGAAGCGTAGCATCGGGTTTTTGTCGGGGCAAGGGTTTCGCGGGAGCGCTCCCACGGAGCGGCGGTGTCGTATTGTCGGTGTAATGAACGAAAAGACCAGCCGGGCCGCTCCGGCCGGCCCCGCGCGGCCCAGCCCCACGCTGGAGGACCTGGCATCGGCCGCTGGGGTGTCCCGCTCCACTGCATCCCGCGCCATCAACGGCGGCTCCAAGGTGAGTGCGCAGGCCCAGGCTGCGGTTGATGCCGCGATCGTGGCACTCGGCTACACCCCAAACCGTGCCGCGCGAAGCCTGGTCACGCGGCGCACGGGTTCGGTGGCGCTGGTCATCCCCGAACCCGACGCCCGGGTCATGATGGACCCGTACTTCGCCGCAGTCATTACGGGAGTCAATGAAGCACTGCGTGAGACGGACCTGCAGCTGGTACTGCTGATGTCCCGGGCCGGCGACGACTCGGCGCGGACCATCCGCTACCTGCGCGGGGGCCACGTTGACGGTGCGATCGTGGTATCCCACCACCGTGCTGACGACTGGGTGGAGACCCTGGGCGCTACCGGGTTGCCCACCGTCTTCATCGGAAGGCCGTGGGACACGGAATCCGGGATTCCCTACGTGGACCTGGACAACGTCGAGGGTGGGCGGCTGGCGGCACGGCACCTGGCGGGAACCGGCCGCACCCGGCTCGCCACTGTCGCCGGCCCCACCGACATGACGGCCGCCGTCGACCGCCTGGAAGGATGGCTGCAGGGGCTCAGGGAAGCCGGCCTTGAGCCCGGACCGGTGATGCACGGGGACTTCACGACGGCGGGAGGTGCCGCCGCTGCCAAGAGCCTGCTGGCCGGGACGCCCGGAGTGGACGGGATATTCGCCGCATCAGACCTCATGGCGCTCGGCGTGGTGGACACTCTTCGCGGAAGCGGGCGGCGGGTGCCCGACGATGTGGCGGTGGTGGGCTTCGACAACCACCCCATCCAGGCGGCAAACGGCCTGGGACTCACCAGCGTGGCCCATCCCGTGGCGGACATCGCGGCTGCGGCCGGAAAGCTGCTGGTCAGCGCCATCGGCAACCCCGGAGAGGCCTGGGAGCCCGTCATTTATCCGGCGGAGCTCGTGGTACGCGGAAGCACTGCGGGCTGACCCCTGAGCTTACGCATGGCGCCCGCAACCTAGGCGGCCAGGCCGCCCTTCGCCTTGCGGTGCGTCCGGTGCCTGGCGGGTGCCAGGCGTGAATGGGCGCCCGCGATAACTTCGCTGCCGTCCGGCACGGTGCTGTCCGAATCCAGGTGCACGCCGTGCTCGATCAGGACGCTGGAGCCAATGCGCGAGTGGCTGCCAATGTGGACGCGGTTGCCGATCACCGTGCCCCGGCCGATGCGCACGCCGTCGCCGATGACCGTCCGGTCACCGATGGTCGCGCCGCGGTCGATCCAGCTGCCGTGTCCAATCCGGCAGCCTGAACCCACCTGCGCGCCGTGCTCAACGTAGGTCATGGGGCCGATCCGGGCGCTCTCCGCCACGCTGGCTCCCGGAGCGATGAGGCCGCCGCCGTTGTCATGGCGGCTGTACCGGGTGACCTTTCCGGCGTCGTCCTCGACTGACACAAACTTTGCGGTCATACCATCCCTCGTTACCACCGCGGTTATTTACCGCGCAGTAGGTTAACGGCCGGGAGGCCGCGAGGATTCCCTGGACAGGGCCGCGAAGGGGCTACGCCACCAGGTTGGCGGCGGCGGTATCCATGTGTTCCAGGATGGTCTTCCGGGCCAGGGTGGCATCCCCGGTGTCGATGGCGCCCACGATGTCCTTGTGGCGGTCAACGCTCATGTTGCTGACGCCCTTTTCCAGGCCCGCGAACATGATGGACATCCGGATGGACCCTTCCAATGACTCCCAGGAGTGGAGCAGGGTTTCATTGCCCGTGAGCCGGCAGAGGGTTCGGTGGAATTCGAGGTCGGATTCGATCCGCTCCTCCAGGCTTCCGTTCGTGGCCTCCGTCATGGCGTCGATGGCTTTGTGGAGGGATTCGGTGACGTGCTGCCGGTCCGGGAGCTCGCAGAGTGTCCGGGCGGCGAGGGATTCCAGGGCGGCGCGGACGGCGTAGATGTCCCGGATTTCCTTTTCGTCCAGGTGGCGGACGGAGAGGCGGCCACGGGGTCCGGCGGACAGCAGGCCCTCCTGTTCCAGCTGGCGGAGGGCTTCGCGGAGCGTGCCGCGGCTGATCTGCAGCATCTCGGACAGTTCGGTTTCCACCAGGTGCCGGCCCGGTTCCAGCTCGCCGCTGGTGATGGCGGTCCTCAGTGCCGAGAGCGCCTGCTCGCGCAGGCTTTTCTTTTCCAGTCCCAGCAGCGGGGCGGTCAGTCCGGCCATGGCTTCTGTCCTCAATGTCATAAGTCGACTGTTTACAGTCGGTAGTGGTTTCGATATTACGGCAGAAAGCACGGCACCGGAGGGGACCGGTGCCGTGCTTTCTGCATTGGTTTCGTGCCCTAGCCGAGCTCGGCGAGGACTTTGGCCACGATGCGGTCCACGGCAAGGCCGTACCGGTCGTGCAGGGTGGGCAGGGCGCCGGCGTCCAGGAACTGGTCCGGCAGCGCCACGGGCACCACGCGCTTGCCCACACCGGCGGTGACGACGGCGGAGGCCACGGTTTCGAACAGCCCACCCACCACGGAGTGGTTCTCCAGGGTGACGGCGAGGCGGTCCGTGTTGATTTCCTTGAGGACGGTTTCGGCGTCGAACGGCTTGATGGTGGGGGTGTGCACGACGGCGACGTCCACGTTGTGTGCCGCCAGGGCCTTGGCTGCCTGCAGGGCGCGCATGGTCATCAGGCCGGAGGAAATGAACACCACGTCGTTGCCGCCGCGCAGCACCTTGGCCTTGCCGAGCTCGAACGTGTAGTCGTACTCATCCAGGACGGTGGGCACGTTGCCGCGCAGCAGACGCAGGTAGGTGGGGCCCTCCGAGACGGCGAGCTGCGGCACGGCCTGTTCGATGTCGATCGAGTCGCAGGGGTCAACGATGGTCAGGTTGGGCATGCCGCGGAAGATCGCCATGTCCTCCGTGGCCTGGTGGCTGGGGCCGTACCCGGTGGTCAGGCCGGGCAGGCCGCCCACGATGTTGACGTTCAGGTTCGGTTCGGCCGCGTCCAGGCAGAGGAAGTCGTAGGCGCGGCGCGCGGCGAACACCGAGTAGGTGGACGCGAAGGGCACCAGCCCCGTCTCGGCGAGCCCGGCGGCTGCGCCGAAGAGCAGCTGCTCGGCCATGCCCATCTGGAAGAACCGCTCCGGGAAGGCCTGGGCGAAGATGTGCATGTCCGTGTACTTGCCCAGGTCCGCGGTCAGGCCCACGATCTTGTCGTTCTCCTGTGCGGCCTTGACCAGGGCATGCCCGAACGGTGCGTTGGAGGTCTTCTGGCCCGGGTCGGCGAACGATGCGATCATCGCCGAGGTCTTCAGCTTCGGCTTGGCCGCTGCTGCGGTGTCGGGGGCCTCGGTAGTGGTGCTCATGCTGAAGCCTTTCCTTCGTAGCCGGCCGTGAGCTGCTCGCGGCAGATCTGCCATTCGTTCTCTTCGATGCGCATGAAGTGCGCCTTTTCGCGGTTCTCCAGCAGCGGCACGCCCCGGCCCACCTTCGTGTCGCACAGGATCACGGAAGGACGTCCGACGGTGGCGGCCTGGGCAGCTGCGTTGTCGAACGCCGCCAGCAGCGCCCCGACGTCGTTCCCGTCCACCCGCTGGGTGTACCAGCCGAAGGATTCCCACTTTTCGGTGACCGGTTCGGTGCGCAGCACCGTGTCCGTCTTGCCGTCGGCCTGCAGGGCGTTGATGTCCACCATGGCGGTGAGGTTGCCCAGCTGGTGGTGGTGCGCGCCCATCGCGGCCTCCCAGGTGGAGCCCTCGTCCAGTTCCCCGTCGGAGAGGAAGTTGAACACCCGGGCGGACGAGCCCTGGTAGCGCAGGCCCAGGGCCATGCCGACGGCGATGGTCAGGCCATGGCCCAGCGAGCCGCCGGAGATTTCCATGCCCGGCGTGTAGGTGGACATGCCGGACATCGGCAGGCGGGAATCGTCCGAGCCATAGGTCTCCAGTTCCTCCACCGGGACGATCCCGGCTTCGGCGAGAGCGGCATAGTGGCCGATGGCGTAGTGGCCGGTGGAGAGCAGGAACCGGTCGCGGGCTTCCCAGTGCGGGTCCTCGGCGCGGAAGCGGAGCTGGTCACCGTAGACGGTGGCGAGCATGTCCGCGGCACCGAGGGCCTGGCCCACGTACCCCTGGCCCTGCACCTCGCCCATGTTCAGGGCGTGGTGCCGGATCCGGTACGCGGCGGCACTGATCTTCTCCAGCCGTTCCGGAGTCACCGCAGTCTGCAGTGCTTGTCCCTGCAGTGTTTGTCCCTGCGGGGCGTCCTGGACGGTATCTGTAGGCATTACTGGCTCCGTGGTCGTGTGCGTGGTGGTCATTCAGGCGTTGACGGTGTTCGGGGTGCTTTTGGTGGCCTCGTCAGCCAGCTCACGTTCCCGCTTGCCCCAGGTTTCCCGGGTGGCGACGGCGGCCCAGAGGCCGATCAGGGCGTACGCGCCGAAGAGCAGCGCGGGGCCCATCCAGCCGAAGCTGACGAACAGCAGCGTGGTGATGAACGGGGTGAAGCCGGACACCATGGCCGAGATCTGGTACGCCAGGCTGGCGCCGGAGGCGCGGGTCTTGGCCTGGAAGAGCTCCGGGAACCAGGCGCCCTGGGCGCCGGCCAGGGAGTTCTGGCATACCGCGTAGGAAATCACGATGGTCAGGATGATGGCGATGAACAGGCCGGTGTTGACCAGCAGGAACATCGGGATGGCGAACAGTGCGGCGAAAGCGGTGGACCAGATGTAGAGCGGGCGGCGGCCGATGCGGTCCGTCATTGCTGCCCAGGCCTGGGTGGCAAAGATGCCAATGGCCGAAGCGATGCAGAGGGCGATCAGGGTCTGGCTCTTGTCCGCCAGGTGCTGGCTGTTGATGTAGGAAATCATGTAGGTGATGGAGACGGCGTAGCCGGCGGTCTCGGCGATGCGGAGGCCGATGCCCTTGACGATGTTGCGCCAGTCCGTCTTGATGACCTCCACGATGGGGGCCTTCACGATGGCGCCGCTGTCCTTGACCTCATCGAACACCGGGGACTCGGGGACCTTGGAACGGATGATCAGGCCCACGATGACCAGCAGGATGCTGGCGAGGAACGGGATGCGCCAGGCGAGCTCGCCACCCAGCTGGACGCTGAACAGGAAGGTCAGGTTGGCCAGCAGCAGGCCCACGGGGAAGCCGGCCTGGACAATGCCGGTGTACTTGCCTTTGGCCTTCCAGGGTGCGTGCTCGTAGCTCATCAGGATCGCGCCGCCCCACTCAGCGCCGAAGGCCAGGCCCTGGACGATGCGGACGAAGACCAGCAGTGCCGGGGCCAGCAGTCCGACTGCCGCGTAGGTGGGGAGCAGCCCGATGGCGAAGGTGGCCAGGCCCATCAGGATGAGGGAGGCGACCAGGACCGGCTTGCGGCCCACCTTGTCGCCGAGGTGACCGCCGATGATGCCGCCAAGGGGGCGGGCTGCGAATCCGACGCCGAGGGTGGCGAAGGAGGCCAGGGTGCCGGTCACGGGATCGCTTCCGGGGAAGAATGCGGTGCCGAAGTACAGTGCGGCAGCGGTGCCGAAGCCGATGAAGTCATACGTCTCAATCACGGCCCCCACGCCGGATCCGATGGCAACTCGCCGGGCGTCCTTGGTGCCGTGGACCGGGCCGCGCATGGTCAGAGCATCTTTGCTCATGGTGGTTCCCTTTCGAAAAGCGGCTGAAGGAGGTCCGCCGCTGTCGACTGTTAACAATTGATGGGATCTAGTGTGACCCAGATCATTCCGACTGTCAACAGTCGACTTTTAGAGTTGACTGTTGACAGTTAACTTCCGTATTGTGGTCCCCATCACTACAGCCCGGCACGAACCAAAGGATCAATGATGTTCCATTCCAGACTTGGGTGCTCGTCCATCAGCTTCCGGCACCAGGACCTGGGCACCGCCCTGCGCACCATGAAGGGGCTGGGCTTCGAGGAAATCGACCTGGGCGCGCTGCCCGGCGTCTGTGACCACGTGCCCTACGAGCTGAATGCGGCCGCGGTGGACACTGTTTCCGCCGAGGTCAACGCTTCGGGCCTGCGCGTCCGTTCCGTGAACGGCGACATCGGGGACCTGAACAAAGTGCTCGACGACGTGGGCCGGGCCGGGCGGGAGCGCCACCTTGACGCCCTGCTGACCCTGACGGCAAACATCGGTGCGAAGGCACTGGTCCTGCCGTGCGGCGCCCTGGACCACGCCCCGGTCCGGAGCGTTGACGAGGACCTGGACCTCGTTGCCGCCCAGCTCATTGGTGCCGGGCGGCGGGCGGCGGAGTTCGGCGTCGAACTCTGGACCGAATCCCTGCACTTCCTGCGGTTCTGCTGGAACCTGGAGCGCGCGGGACTCCTGGCCGACCGCCTTGCCGGTTCCGGCGTCGGGATCGTCATGGACTTCAGCCACATTGTGGCGTCCGGCGAGGACATCCAGGCTTACCTGGACCGGCACCAGGGCCGCATCAGCCACGTCCACCTGCGCGACGCCGTGCCGGGGAACATCAACCTCAGCATCGGCAACGGGGACGCCGACTTCGCCGGCGGCCTGAAGCGGCTCGCCGCCGACGGCTACACCGGCCACTTCTCGCTCGAACTGGAAACCCGGGACGTCACCAACGACGAACGTCCCGCCGCCGCCGCCAAGGCAGCAAGCTTCATCACCGACCTCATCTGAACCCACCCCCTCCATCGACTGCTGAGTAGGTGTCGTTTTGAACGTCCAAAACGACACTTACGGAGCAATCGATCTATCAAAACAATTCAAGGAGCACCACCATGACCACCATCCAGCGCACCGCCGTCCTCACCGGAGCAACCTCAGACCGCGGCATCGGCATCACCACCGCCCGCCGCTACGCCCGTGACGGCTGGGGCATCGTCATCCTTGACCTCGACGGCGAGAAATCCGCCAAGGTCGCAGCTGAAATCGGCAACGAATTCAACGTCCCCGCCTTCGGCCACGAGATCGACGTCGCCAACGAAGCCTCCGTGATTGCCGCCCAGGCCGCCGTCGCCGCCGAAGTGGCCGCCGGCAATCTCCCGCCCGTCGGCGCCCTGGCCAACATCGCCGGCATCACCTCGCCCATCCCGTTCCTGGAGACCACCCTTGAGCTGTGGCACAAGGTCATGGACGTCAACGCCACCGGCACCTACCTGGTGACCAAGGCCTTCCTGCCGGACATGATCGACAACGGCTGGGGCCGGATCGTCAACATGTCCTCCGTGTCAGCCCAGCGCGGCGGCGGCGTCTTCGGCAAGGTCCCCTACTCCGCCGCAAAGGCAGCCATCCTGGGCTTCACCAAGGCCCTGGCCCGTGAACTGGGCACCACCGGCGTCACCGTCAACGCCATCACCCCCGGCGCGGTTGACACCAACATCCGCGTGGGCAGCACCGAGGAGCAGGAGGCCGCCATCAACGCCGGCATCCCGCTGGGCCGCAACGCCACCACCGAGGAAGTGGCCGCCGTGATCGCCTTCCTCTCCTCCGAAGACTCGGCCTACCTCACCGGCACCACCATCGACATCAACGGCGGCAGCCACATCCACTAGCAGCCCCTGACAGCCCCAGCACTGACAGCACCCGGACGCCGGAGAACCACCATGACCAAAATCTTCAACGACCCCTCAGAGTTCGCCGAGGAGGCCCTGGCAGGCTTCTGCGACGTCCACTCGGACCTGGTCCGCCAAGTCCCCGGCGGTGCCGTCCGCCGCTACCGGCCCGCGCAGCCCAAGGTTGCCGTCCTGGCCGGCGGTGGATCCGGGCACTACCCGGCGTTCGCCGGGGTGATCGGCACCGGCTTCGCGGACGGCGCCGTGGTGGGCAACATCTTCACCTCGCCTTCCGCCCAGCAGGCCTACTCGGTGGCCAAGGCCGCAGAGTCCGGTGCCGGCGTCGTCTTCACCTACGGCAACTACGCCGGCGACGTGATGAACTTCGGCATGGCCAGCGAGCGCCTGGCCGCCGAGGGCATCGCCGTGGAGAACGTCCTGGTGACGGACGACATCGCCAGCGCCCCGCCGTCGGAATCCGGAAAGCGCCGGGGGATCGCCGGTGACTTCACCGTCTTCAAGGTGATGGGGGCCGCCGCCGAGAACGGCGCGGACCTGGCCGAGGTGGTCCGCCTGGGCCGCAAGGCCAATGACCTGACCCGCACCATCGGGAGCGCGTTCGCCGGCTGCACGTTCCCCGGCGCCGACGCCCCGCTGTTCACCCTTCCGGAGGGGCAGATGGGCCTGGGCCTTGGCATCCACGGCGAGCCGGGCCTGCACGATACCGACCTGCCGTCGGCGAAGGAACTGGGCCGGGAACTGGTGGCCCGGGTACTCTCCGAAACCCCTCCGGATGCCGGCAGCAGGCTTGCCGTCATCCTCAACGGGCTCGGCTCCACCAAGCACGAGGAGCTGTTCGTCCTCTGGGGAACCATTGCGCCGCTGCTGCGCGACGCCGGCTACACGCTGGTGATGCCTGAGGTCGGCGAGCTGGTCACCAGCCTGGACATGGCCGGCGTCTCGCTGACCATCACCTGGCTGGATGAGGAGCTGGAACCGCTGTGGGTTGCCCCTGCCGAGACTCCGGCCTACCGCCGGGGTGCCGTGATCACCCCGGCGGGAACTTCCGCCGGGGAAGAAGCGGCCGACGCCGGCGCCTCCGCGGAGGCATTCGTCGCCACGGACGCCTCCCGTGGGTATGCCGCGGCCTGCGTCGAGGCCATCGGTGCCGCGCGCACCCTGCTGCACGGGGCCGAGGAACGGCTGGGCCGGATGGACGCCATCGCCGGCGACGGCGACCACGGCCGCGGGATGGTCCGCGGGGTGGACGCCGCCGCTGCCGCAGCATCCGCCGCCCTCACCGCCGGTGCAGGTGCCGGCGACGTGCTGGCTGCCGCTGGCGACGCCTGGGCGGACAAGGCCGGCGGAACCTCCGGTGTCCTGTGGGGAGCGGGCCTGCGCGCCTTCGGTGAGACGGTGGGAAACTCCTCCCCACCCGAGGCTCCCGTCCTCGCGGCCGGCGTGACCGCATTCGCGGACCGCATCGTCCAGCTGGGCAAGGCCGAAATCGGCGACAAGACCATGGTGGACGCCCTGCTGCCGTTCGCTTCAACATTCAGCCGCGCGGTGGCTGACGGTGCCGAGCCAGGCCTGGCCTGGCAGGACGCCGCCCGCGAAGCGGCAGCCGCGGCGGAGGCAACCGCCGATTTGCTGCCGCTCAAGGGCCGCGCCCGCCCGCTGGCCGAGAAAAGCCTGGGCACCGCCGACCCCGGCGCCACGTCCCTTGCCATGGTCTTCGCCGTGATGGGGCCTCATGTCACCACCACTACAGCTGGCGCTGCGCCGGCGGGAGCCAAGTAATGACGACGGAAGGACACACCATGGGGCTGCGGCTCATTGTCGGCGCGGACGAAGCCGGCGTTGATTACAAGGACAAGGTCCTGGCGGATCTCCGCAACGACCCCCGCGTCAGCGAGGTGATCGACATCGGCGTCAACAGGACCGACGCCGCGGACGACTTCACCAGGCCCTACCCCTACGTGGGCATCGCGGCCGGCGAGATGATCCGCGACGGCCGGGCCGACCGGGCCATCCTCTTCTGCGGCACGGGCATCGGGGTGGCCATCGCCGCGAACAAGGTGGAAGGCATCCGCGCCACCGCCGCGCACGACTCGTTCTCGGTTGAGCGTTCCATCCTGTCCAACGACTGCCAGGTCCTCACCATGGGCCAGCGCGTGGTGGGCGTCGAACTCGCCCGCCGCCTGGCAAAGGAATGGATCGGGTACACGTTCGATCCGTCGTCGGCCTCGGCGGGCAAGGTCAAGGTCCTCACCGACTTCGAGGGCTGCTAAGGAGCGTCCCGGCGCGGGACGGCGGCTGTTCGGCAACACAGCCGCCGCCCCGTTGCGCGGTGCTCCTAGACTGGGGTGATGATCACAGTCACCGGAAGTGTGGAAACCAACCTGTCCGCCGAGAAGGCCTTTGCCTTCATGCGTGAGTTCGAAAACACCACCAAGTGGGACCCCAACACCCCCGTCATGGACAAAATCACGCCGGGACCCGTAGCTGTGGGGCACAAGTACCACGCCGAGTCCGAGTTCCGCGGGAAACGCCAGACCCTGGTCTACGAGGTCATCGAACTGACGGACAACCACATCAAGCTGCGCGGCGAGAACAAGACCGTCACCTCGTTCGATTCCATCGATGTCAGCCCCAACGGGACAGGCTCGGTGGTGAAGTACACGGCCGAGTTCAGCATCCACGGGCCGGCCAAGATCATCCAGCCGCTCCTGAAGCCTGCCTTCAATTCCCTGCGCGATCCCGCACTGAACGGGATCCGGGACACGCTTAACGCGCTGGCAGCGGCCTGACGGCTTCGAAGAACTCCCGGACCTCCCGGCGCGGATCGTCCTCCAGCCGGATTTTGTCGCCCAGTACCAGGGTGCGGCGTGCCCCGCCGTACTCGGGCCATTCCAGCCCCGCAGTTGCCGGGTTTCCGGTGCCGGCGAAGGCCGCCCAGGCCCCGCTCATAGTGTCGCCGAGGGCTGCCGGTGCCTTGCCCCTGGTGAGGAACGCGGCCTCCGGTGCGTCCAGGTGCCGGAAGACGAAGGGGATGTCCAGTGCGTGGCAGGCACCAAGTTTTCCGCCCATCGCCGGGCTGCGCCACGTGAACAGATAGGCAAAGGTCTTCCCGGCGCCGCCTTGTGCTGTTGAACCGTCCTCTGCAGCCAGTTGGCGCGCTGCCAGGAGCCGGTTGCTGGGTTGGCGGTAGACGGTATCGGCGATGGCGGCCTCCAGCAGTTCCTTGCCGGCAGGCTCGCGGAACAGCACCCGGGCGAGCGCCTGCGGGTAGCCCAAGGCCTGCGCCGACGGCACCCCCGCACCCGCCAGGACGGCGGCGGCGCGGCCAGGGTAGTCCGGATCGCCGGCGGCAGGAGGCCGCATCTCGACCGCGAAGGAGCCCTCGTTGAGGTTGGTCCCGATCAGCAGGTCCACACCGCTGTTGAGCCCGGCCCGGACGCTGTCCAGCGGCGGCACGGGCAGGGACGGCGTCCCCACCGTGGGCTGGAAGGGCAGCGGCACGGCGAAGGTTTCGGCTGCGAGCCGCCGTTCCAGGGCGGCCTGGGCCTCCAGCAGCCGCTCCACAGGGAGGGTGAGCAGCTCCTTCGCGGTCGATTCGTCCAGGCCACACAGCCCCAGGAACCCGGCGCTGATGCGGGCCGAGTCCTCCGGCCGGCGGTACCGTTCCGCCGTGCCGCTCTGCATGATGGCCCGGCGGAGGAGCCCGTCCGACGCCGGCATGCCCAGCAGGGTGCCGATCGCTGCCGCGCCTGCGGACTCGCCGAACACGGTGACGTTGTCCGGGTCGCCGCCGAACGCGCCGATGTTCCGGCGCACCCAGCGGAGGGCCTCCAGCTGGTCCAGCAGGGCGAGGTTTCCGGAGTCTTCATACCCGGCACCCAAAAGATCAGCCAGGTGCAGGAAGCCCAGCGCGCCCAGGCGGTAGTTGATGGACACCAGCACCACGCCCGCCGCGGCGGCGAGCCGGGCGCCGTCGTACATGCCGTCACTGTTGGCGCCCAGAAGGTACGCGCCGCCATGGACCCAAACCATGACCGGCCTGGCGGGACCGTCCGTCCCCGGTGTCCAGATGTTCAGGTTGAGGCAGCCTTCCTCGCTCCAGGTGCGCGGCCTGGCGCCCGGGGGCGCGGGGGATTCGGGGTTCTGCGGCGCAGCGGGTCCCGGTGCCGTGCAGTCCAGCGCTTCGGTCCACGGCGGCACCGGGACCGGGGGCCGGAAGCGGTGGGCGCCCGACGGCGGCGCGGCGTAGGGGATGCCAAGGAACCGGTGGACGGTGGTCCCGTCAGCTTCCAGGGAGCTGCCATGGACGGGTCCGCTGGGCGTGGAGAGGCGCGTCATGGTTGACAGGTTACGGGGTCCGCACAGGTAGGCTGTCATCACCGTTCGGCAGTGGGCGGCCACGATGCTGTGGCGTTTAACCATTGTCCGGAGGTAAGACCCGTGCTGAACGCCGGCGTCCCTGAATACAGGGACTTCGCAGACGTTGCCCTGCATCTCCAGGAGTCGTTCCTGCAGAACCAGGAGGTGGAGGCATTCCTCCGTGACCTGGCGGAGTATGCTGCCGCGCGGCTCGGCTCTCCGGATCATGAGTGTTCGTGTGAAATTACGGTGCTGCGTCCCAAGAAGCCCGCGGCGACCGCCAGCAGCCGGCCGGGTGGAGCGCTCATAACCCCGCTGGAGTCCAAGTACGGCGACGGTCCGGGACTGACTGCCATGGGCAGCGGAGGCACGGTCCTGGTGGGAGACCTGCGGCGGGAGCAACGGTGGCCGGAGTACGTCAAGGCGCTCCGGCGGCAGGGCATCCTTTCGGTCCTGAGCATCCCGGCCGCGCTGGAAGGGGACACCCGGGGTGTCCTGACGTTCTACTGCTCACAGCCCGTTGCCTCCGGCAGCGACGGCGTCCGCGCCGCCGAGGCGTTCGTGCGGCAGGCGTCCAAGGGCCTGAAGCTTGCCCTGCGGATGCTGAAGCTGGAGGAGACGCGGGAGGGCATGAGCGCCGCCATGCAGACCCGCACGGTGATCGACCTGGCCACCGGGGCCATCATGGCGCAGAACCGCTGCAGCCAGGCCGCCGCCTTCAAGTTGCTGCGGGACGCGTCCAACAGCAGGAACATGAAGCTTCGCGACGTCGCCGCCGCCGTGGTCGCATCCGTGGCCGGCGCCGCGGACACCTTCAGCTACTTCGACGAGTAGGGGTCTTTCCGCTCCGGGTCATGCCACTCCGGCCGGAAGAGGAACAAATCGGAGTTGCTGAGGGGAGCCCGCAGCAGCAGGCCTTCGGCGGCACAGTGTTCATTGACGGCCTGGGCCAACGCGTCCCGCTCCTTGGGCGGGAGGGTCCCCTGGCCATCGCAGTAGTCACGGATGAGCTGTTCGGAGGCATCGCCACCCAGCCCAACGAACTCCAGCCACAACTTGGCCAGGTCCAGCCGGTGTTCCTTGATGACAGCCCCGGTCAGGGCCTGCTGGTCCACGGCATCCATCATCCCGTCCTCGCGATTGGCTACACTCCTACGCTTTGTCTTCGGAACCGCTGGCCCGGTGGATGGGAAAGATTTTTAAAATTCTTTTGCCTGCAAGAATGGGTCCATGCCTCTGCGCACTTACCCCGTCCGGCGGCTGGCAGAGGATCCGGGGAACGTTCTGGACCGGGCACTCTGGCCGGCGGTGCTGCCACCGGTGTCCCAGGTCCTTGACCAGGGACTCGACCTGGGGCCCGCCACCATCCTGGCCGGCGAGAACGGGTCGGGGAAATCAACCCTGGTTGAAGCCCTCGCGCTCGCCTACGGGCTGTCTCCAGAGGGCGGCTCCACAGGCGCACGGCATGCCACCCGCCGCACCGAATCAGTCCTGGGCGACCACCTGCAGCTCATCCGGAACGCCGGTGCCACCCGGCGGGGGTACTTCCTGAGGGCTGAGACGCTGCACGGGTTCTACACGTACCTGGAGCAGAACCCCAGCACAGCCCTCCCGGACATTCCGTTCCACGACATGTCCCACGGAGAGTCCTTCCTGCAGCTGGCAGCCGACCGCTTCAACGGTCCTGGGCTGTGGGTCCTTGACGAACCGGAATCCGCCCTGTCCTTCTCGGGCTGCCTGAGCCTGCTGTCCGTCCTGAAGGAACTGCTGGCCGGCGGAGGATCCCAAGTGGTGATGTCCACGCATTCCCCGTTGCTGGCGGCCCTTCCCGGAGCCTCGATCCTCGAAGTGGGGCCCTGGGGATTACGGCCCCGCGCCTGGGAGGAACTGGAACTCGTCGCGAACTGGCGGCGGTTCATGGACTCGCCGGAACGCTACCTCCGCCACATCTAGACCGCTAGCCCCGGGGGACCTTCGCCCCTAGGCAGCGGACCCGCCCCGGCAGTCAACTTGAGTGTCTGGAGCAGGCAAGCACAACAGGAGGCAAGGACCATGGGCGCATGTGACGTCTGCGGCAGCAGCGAGGGCCGCATGTTCACCGTCAGTATGGGGAACCAGACCGGAACATTCGACAGCTTCGAATGCGCCATCCACATGATGGCGCCGGCCTGCGAGCACTGCGGCTGCCGGATCCTGGGCCATGCCGTTGAAAGCGAGGCCGGCATCTTCTGCTGCCTGCACTGCGCAAAGGAAGCGGGGAATCCGCACCAGGCCGCCAAAGCGGAGCACTCGACGGTGGCCGTGCCGGCACAGGGGACCGCAGCGGGCCAGGCCTAGCCCCGCCGGAAGAACTTCACAACAGGAAGAGGGGAACTGTGGCCGGCAGCGGAAGTTTCAGGATCGTGGTGGGCGCGGACGGGTCAGACCAGTCCAAGGCGGCAATGGACTGGGCCATCGAGGAGTCCAGGCTGCGCGGCGGCGAGGTGCAGGCCCTGACAGCCTGGAACTTCCCCTACGTCAGCGATGCCCTCGGCACAGCCTGGGACTACGACATCTTCCAGAAGGACGCCCAGGCCATCCTCGAGGCAGAACTCGAACGCGTCAAGGACCGGGGCGTGCCCATCACGGGGCGCATCGTGGAAGGGAATCCGGCGTCGGCACTTATCGACGCCTCCCGGGACGCGGACCTGGTGGCGGTCGGTTCGCGCGGCCACGGCGGATTCACCGGGATGCTGCTCGGCTCCGTGTCCCACCAGACCATCCACCACGCGCACTGCCCGGTGCTGGTGATCCGCGAACCCGGCTCCGCCTAGGGCGTGC
Source organism: Pseudarthrobacter sp. 902506025 (assembly GCF_040702325.1). Classification (NCBI taxonomy): domain Bacteria; kingdom Bacillati; phylum Actinomycetota; class Actinomycetes; order Micrococcales; family Micrococcaceae; genus Pseudarthrobacter; species Pseudarthrobacter sp. 902506025. The sequence continues at coordinate 29,143 of NZ_JBFBKW010000004.1, read as the reverse complement.
GGGGGGCTCCAGGGAACGTGGGGACCCAGCAGCGCACCGCCTCGCGGTAGTGCTGGAACCCGGCGCCGAACCGCTCCGCGAGGTCTGCTTCTTCCAGGGGCCGGACGGCATAGTTCCACACCAGCGAGCCCAGGACTGCGTAGGCCACCACGAGCCACGACTGCAGCAGCAGGCCCACCGCGGCTCCCTGCACTATGCCTGCCACCGCCATCGGGTTCCGGATCCACCGGTAGGGCCCGGCAATCACCAGGCGGTTGGGCATGGCCGACGGCAATGGCGTTCCATCCCCCAAGGTGGACATCACCACGGCCGACCAAATCCCCAGGGCGCTCGCCAGGACCAGGAAGGCGGCACCGGCGGCCGGAACTGCCAACCAGGGAAAGGGCAGGGAGAGGCCCCAGCGCTGTTCAAGGAAACCCAGGATGGGCGGAACAAGGCCCAGGAAGAAACCCCAGAACACCACGATCTGCGCGAGCGTTCCGGCCATGTGGAGTCCCGGTCGTGGCCGGCTGCGGGCCTGCCGGAAAGCGAAGGGACCGCGCACAATCCACTCGGTAGGTATCCGCCCCAGCAGGACAAGGCAGAGCGCAGCGGCTGAACCTGAGGTGGCAGCTCCCATAACCAGCACACCCAGGCCCGCCTGGGCCGTGGCGGTGGCATAGACGGCCAGGGCGGCGGTGACGAGGACGGTCCACGAGGTACTGACGCCGGCGGCTGTCCGTACTCCGGCAGCCGCGGCAGCGGAGGCAACAACAAACAGGGGAACGTCGAGGGTGGCGGTGAGGACGGGGTCGAGTCCGCCGAGGGTGGCCCGGCGGATCCCGGGCGAGAGGAAAACAGCGGCCCACCAGAGGCCACCAGCCACTGCCTGCAGGGCAAAGTACGCCCGGCCCCACCAAGCCAAATCCCCTCGGGCCAAGCGTGGCACGGATCCCCCGAATCGTTCCAGTGAATGAAAGCTGCCACCCCCCCGACGTGTCGGGCAGCAAGACTTGTTCCTGAGACTACCTGTTGAGCCGGGACTGCCTGTCGGTCCGCGGGATCACTCCCGGCCGGCCGCCCCCGGACCTGTGAAAGGACCAGCATGGACATGATTCGGGTCGAGCCCCGGTGCCGCGTGATAATCGACAACGACTGGGCAGGGGACCCGGACGGGCTGGTGGCCCTGGCCCACCATGCGTTGTCGGCCGCCAACAGGATCGTCGGCGTCACCAGTTCACTGACCAATCCGATGTTTGGACCGCCCGGCGGCATGGCGCAAAGGGGCGCAGACCTCGCGGCCGGTTTGCTGCGGGTCCTGAAGCGGCCGGAAGTGTCCGACGTGAAGGCCGGCTCCGATGCCCCCTTCACCGGGCAAGCCCGGGACAATGCGGCTGCCCGTGCCATTGTGGACGCCGCGGCGGCCGGAGGAGAGCTGCCCCTGATCCTTGTCTGTGCCGGCCCGCTCACCAACGTGGCCGATGCGCTCCTGCTGGATCCCGCCGTCGCCCATTCCCTCACCCTGGCGTGGGTGGGCGGGGCCGCGGCGAATGAGGAGGAATACAACTACTTCACGGATCCTGCCGCCGCGGATTTTGTGCTGGGAAACCAAAGGTTGGCCGTCTGGCAGTTCCCGGCAGAGACGTACAGGCAGGTGGTTGCCCCGGTGGCTGAACTCGATCATGCCTTCAGGAACTCAGGGCCGGCCGGCGCATGGCTGTGGGAGCTCTACAACAGCCTGGAGGTGCCGGATTTCGTGAAGTTCGGGCCGTTGTGGTGCCTGGGCGACAGCGCACCCCTGGTGGTCACCGGGCTCGACGACGTCACGTCCACCTTCACGGAAACGGGCACCCAGCCCTCCCGCCGGACCTACACCTCGGTGGATACGCGGCTGATCATGGCGGACTTCCTCGCGAAGCTGCGCCTGCATCAGTAGCAGGCTAAAACAATGGCCCGGACCGCCCAAGGCGGTCCGGGCCATTGTTTGCCACTATGCGGGCTGCGTGACCGTGGATGCAGTGTGCTGCCGGGCGAAGGTGCCCAGCCAGCGTGCACTGTCCTTCGGGGTCCGTTCCTGGGTGGAGCGGTCGACGGCGATCAGGCCGAACATGGGCCGGTAGCCGAAAATCCACTCGAAGTTATCGAACGCGGTCCAGGCGATGTAGCCCCGCACGTCGATGCCGTCGGCAAGGCAGGAGGCAACGCCGTCGACCGCCGCCTCCAGGAAGGCCACGCGCTGCGAGTCATCCTCCGTGGCCAGCCCGTTCTCGGTGACCATCACCGGGATGCCGGCAACGCGCCAGGCCTCCCGGATGGTTGCTTCCAGGCCCTGGGGGTAGATCTCCTCGCCCATCTGGTTCAACGCCGCTCCCTCCGGAGCGGGAGCGTGGCCGTCCGGGCCGTACACGGTGCGGCCGTAGGTCTGGATGCCCACGAAGTCGTCGCCGCGGGATGCTTCCAGGAACCGCTCGTTGACGTCCCGGCGCACCCGGTCCGCGGTTTCCTCGCCGCCGGGGATGGACTGGATGTCCGAGTTGGCCAGGGTCCAGCCCACCTGCAGCTCCGGTCGGTGCGCCTTGATCGCTGCGGTGGCCGCCTTGTGCGCCGCAAGTTTGACGTTGAAGCCGGCCTCCGTGGAGCAGAACTGGAACGGGGCCACCGTGCTGGCGTCCACGCCAAGGCGTTCCGCCGCGGCTGCCCACATGGGAACCCTCCCGCGGTTCTCCGGTGCTTCCCCGCCGATGCCGAACGATTCCAGCAGCCACGGAAGATTGGGTTCGTTCAGGGTGCAGGCGACGCCGATCAGGTCGCCCAGGTGCGCCATCACACGGTCGCAGTAGCGCGCGAAGAGCTCCGGCGTACGCCCGCCCTCCCAGCCGCCGGACCGCAACAGCCAGAGCGGCGACGCGAAGTGGTGGAACGTGACCACCGGGGTGAGCCCGTGCTCGTGGCAGGCCTCCAGCACCCGCTTGTAGTGCTCCAGCTCGGCCACCGAGAAGTGGCCCTCTTCCGGTTCGATCCGGGCCCACTCCAGGGAAAAGCGGTAGCTGCTGAAGCCCAGGCCGGCGATCAGCGCGATGTCCTCCCGGTACCGGTTGTAGTGGTCCACGGCGTCCCCCGAGGGCTCGGCGAAGATGGTGCCCGGAAGGTGTTCCAGGAACCAGACATCGCTGTTGACGTTGTTGCCTTCAACCTGGTGGCCGGCGGTAGCCACGCCCCAAAGGAAGTCGCGCGGAAACGGGTTGGTCATAGGGGATTCCTCTCATCATGGACGCGCGGAGGCGTCCCAGGCCTCACTGCCTGCATCCATCCTGTCCAGCGGCGTGACCGCCGCCACAATACTTTTTCAATCAATGACATTCTCATGTTTGGTCCCGCAGGCCCCAACGGATTCTTGAAGGGAGCCGGACAGCTCCGGCCCCTCGAATTTCCTCCGTTTGTCACCGTCATAGAAGAATGCGAAGGCGCACCAGATGAAACTTATGACCTCCACCGCACGCGGCAGCGCTGCCGTCCTGACCGGTGCCCTGCTGATGGGTTCCCTGGCCGCCTGCGGCGGCGGCAATTCCCAAGCGTCCGCGAAGGCTGATGCGAGCAGCCTGACCCTGGCCATCGACAGCGATTCGGCCTCCTTCGGCTACGACCCCCTGCGCGTTGCTGCAGCCCAACGCCAGTTCTTCGAGGGCCTCTACGACAGCCTGATGACCCTTCAGCCGGACGGCTCCACGGGCCCCGGCCTGGCCAAGGACTTCAGCTACAACGCGGACAGCACCGTCCTGACGCTCAACCTCAAGGACGACATCACCTTCACGGACGGCTCCAAGCTTGACGCGGCACTGGTCAAGGCCAACCTGGACCGCCGGTCCGACCCCGCCCTGACCGCCTACTCCGCCGTGGCCAAGGGCGGCGCCCAGGAAATCACGTCCGTGGACGTAGTCAGCCCCACCCAGGTGACCCTGACCTTCGCCAAGCCGCAGCCCGGGTTCGAGAAAAACCTGGCCTCCACCACCGGAATGATCGTGGGCAAGAACGGTGTCACGGACACCGCCAGCCTGGCTGCCACGCCGGACGGTTCCGGTCCCTACACCCTTGACCCGTCCACCGTGAAGGGCAACAAGTACATCCTGGTCAAGAACGACAAAAGCGCTGACGCAGCCAGGTTCGCCTACAAGAAGGTTGTCTTCAGCGTCGTCCTGGACCCCCAGGCCCGCGCCAACGCCCTGGTCTCGGGGCAGGCCGACGTCGCGATGCTGACGTCCTCCACGGTGGACTTCGCCAAGTCCAAGGGAGTGGGCGTTTCCCAGGCGGGCGGCACCGTCAACACCATGATCTCGTTCGACAAGATCGGCAAGACCGCGCCGGCGTTCGCACAGGAAAAGGTCCGCCAGGCCATCCAGTACGCCATCAACCGCCAGGCCCTGGTGGATGCCCTGCACAAGGGTGACATCCCCGCCTGGAATGCTCTCCCCAAGGACTCCGCGGGCTTCACCAAGGACCTCGAAACCAGGTTCGCCTACAACCCGGACAAGGCCAAGAGCCTGCTGGCCGAGGCCGGCTACCCCAACGGCTTCGAATTCACCATCATCGCCGGCGCCCAGACCCAGACAGACCTCCAGGCCGTCCAAAAGGACCTCGCCGCCGTCGGCATCACCATGAACGTGAAGATGGCCGCTTCCACCGACGAAGCCTTCGCCGCCGTCGCCACCACGCCCCTGGGGTACGCGCCGCTGAACTGGGACAACCCGGTCGGCGTCATGTACGGCGTCGTCCTCAACGGTTTCACCAACGTCCAGAAGGCCACCGATGACCAGCTCAGCGCCGCCACCGGCGAGCTGGCCGCGGCCAAGGACGACGCTGCCGTGAAGGCCGCCGCCACCAAGCTGAACACGCGGCTGGTGGAGTCCGGCTGGATGATCCCGCTGTACGAGGCGCTGACCAACCAGGGTTTCAACACCAAGAAGGTAGCCCCGGTGAAGTTCGCCGGCACCAACGCCTACCCGCTCCTCTCGTCCTACACGCCGGCAAGCTGATACCCGCACCTTCCCGGGCGGCCGCAGGACCAGGGCCGCCCGGGAGGGGCCTGACCGATGGAGGTCACCATGGCACTATTCATCACCAAGCGCCTGCTGATGGCGCTGGCCACCGTGCTGGTGGTTGCGGTGCTGGCATTCCTGCTGGTGCACGCGATGCCGGGCAGCCCGGGGGCTGTGTCCCTTGGCGCCGGTGCGTCCCAGGAAGCCATTGACGAGGTCAACCAGCGGCTGGGCTGGAACGATCCGCTGCCGGCGCAGTTCATTACCTGGCTCGGTTCCGCAGTACAGGGCGACCTGGGCGTCTCGCTCATTGATGGCCGCTCCGTCAGCACAGACCTCGCCAGCCGCCTGCCCGTCACGGCCTCCCTCGCCGCCGGTGCCACCATCCTCAGCGCCATCCTGGGCATCGCCCTCGGCGTCACGGCCGCGGTCCGCGGGGGAGTGCTCGACCAGGCAATCGGCGGCTTCGTGGGCCTCCTGGTTGCCCTGCCCGCCTTCTGGGTGGGCGTCATCTTCGTGTACCTGTTCGCCGTCCAGTCCTCAATCTTTCCGGCCACAGGTTATGTGCCGTTCGACGTGTCGCCGCAGGACTGGGCTTTATCCCTGGCGCTGCCGGTGATCACACTGGCTGTGGGCGGCGCCGCCTTCATTGCCCGCCAGACCAGGGCGTCCATGCTTGAAGCCCTGCAGCAGGAACACATCCGCACGCTGCGCGCCACGGCCACGCCCACGTGGAAGATCCTGTACGTCCACGCCCTGCGCTACGCCAGCCTGCCCATCGTGGCCGGCATCGCCCTGCAGTTCATCGGCCTGTTCGGCGGTTCCGTCATCGCGGAGCAGCTGTTCGCCATGCCCGGACTGGGGCAGGCCGTCCAGACCTCCGTCAGCACGCACGATGCCCCTGCCGTCCAGGGCGTGGTGGTGATCGCCACCGTGGTGGTGGTCGCCGTCAACCTGGTGCTGGAACTCGCCACCAAGTTCCTCGACCCGAAGTTGCGTGCCTCATGATCCCCACAGTTTCCCCGGCCCCCGCGGACGCGGACCAGGCAGGAAGTACGACGGCGGCAGGCGCCTCCGTGCCCGGCGCAGGCAAGGCTGCACCCACCAGATTGTCCAGGCACCGGCTCCTCAGCTCGCCCGGCGCCGTGGCCGGACTGCTCTGGCTGGCCGTGGTGGTCACCGCGTCCCTGACGGCTCCACTCTGGCTGCCGTTCAAGACCGAGGACCAGGATTTCACCGCCGTCCTGTCCGGCCCCACCGCCGCCCACTGGCTGGGGACCGACGAACTGGGCCGCGACATCCTCAGCCGCATCTTCGCTGCCGCGGCCGGCACCCTGGGAACGTCGATGATCACGGTGATTGTCGGCGTCGGACTCGGAACCGTCCTCGCCATGGCCGCTGCCGGTGCCGGCGAGCGGACCGAAGCCGTGATCAACCGCATCACCGAAATCATGATGTCCCTGCCGGGCACCGTGATCATCCTGGCCGTCATCGGCGCCGTGGGCACCAACATCCCCATGGTCATGGCCATCCTGGGCATCCTGATGTCCGCCGGCATCTACCGCGTCATCCTGGGCCAGGCCAAATCACTGCAGTCACAGCTCTACGTGGACGCGGCCAAGGTGGACGGCGTGGGGCCGCTGGGCATCAGTGTCCGGCACGTCCTGCCCGGCCTTGCCAACACCATCGTGGTCCAGGCGGCCCTCATCTTCGCCGTGGGCATGCTCATCCAGGCAGGCCTGGCGTTCATCGGGTTCGGGCCGCCCATCCCGCAGCCCAGCTGGGGCGGCATGATCCAGGGCGCCTCCCAGCACGTCTATGACGCCCCCTGGATGATGGTGCCCACCGGCGCCGTGCTGGCACTGACGGTCCTGTCCGCCAACGCCATCGGCAATGCGCTCGGCAAGGCGCCCAACGCCGCGGCCCCGCACCTGCCCTCCGCGGCAGCCCGCCGCCAGCGGGCCAGGGCCGTCGCCGCCATCGCCGCGGCTGCCCCGGCGCCCGGGGACGGCGCCCCCGGGGACGCGCCAAAGGGCACCCTGTCCGTGCGCAGCCTGTCCGTCGGCGTCGGCAATGCGGGGACAGGCAACGGCGTCCGGCTGGTCACCGACGTCTCCTTCGACGTCGAACAGGGCACCGTCCTGGGACTGGTGGGCGAATCCGGCTGCGGCAAGACCATGACGGCGCTGTCCCTCCTGGGCCTGCTCCCGTCCGGCGTCTCGGTAACCGGGGGCCAGATCCTCTGGAACGGGAAGAACCTTGCGGCCGCCACGGACAAGGAGATGGAAGGCATCCGGGGCCGTGACATCGCCCTGATCAGCCAGGAGCCCATGCGGGCACTGGATCCGATGTTCACGGTGGGCTACCAGCTCACGGCAACCATCCGGCGGCTCCGCGGCCTGGGCAAGGCCGAAGCCCGGAAGGAGGCCCTGGCCCTGCTGGAGAAGGTGGGCATCGTGGATGCCGCCCGGATCCTGAAGACCTACCCGCACCAGATCAGCGGTGGCATGGCCCAGCGCGTGGCCATCGCCCTGGCCCTTTCCGGCCAGCCCAAACTGCTGGTGGCGGACGAGCCCACCACAGCCCTGGATGTTACGGTCCAGGCCGAGATCCTGTCCCTGCTGCGGGCCCTGGTGAAGGACACCGGCATGTCCGTGGTGATGGTCACCCACGACCTCGGCGTGGTGGCGGACATCTGCGACCAGGTGGCCGTCATGTACGCCGGGCAGGTGGTGGAGAACGGAAAGACCCAGGCCATCCTGGACAACCCGCGCCACCCCTACACCCTGGCCCTGCTCGCCGCCGACCCGCACGCCAACCACGGGGACGCCATGCCGGAGCGGCTTGCCACGATTCAAGGCCAGGTGCCGCAGCCCAAGGACTGGCCCTCCGGCTGCCGCTTCGCCGCACGCTGCCAGTTCGCCGGCTCCGCGTGCACGGAACCGGTCCCGCTGCTGGCGTCCGGCACCGGCGACGGCCTGGTCCGATGCGTCAAAGCTGACCAGCTCGCCGTCGAAGGCATGGACTGGCTGGCCACGGACGTCCCCGCCGCCAGGCTCCTTCCGGTCAGCCCGGTGGCCCCAACGAACACCACCATCGTCGAAAAGGACCTGGCATGATCACCGCAGTCACGGAACGCCGCGATTCACCAGCACCTGCAGCCGGCACCCCCGTCCTGGAGGTCAAGGACCTGGTGGTCCGCTACGGCCGCGGGCGCAAGGCAGCCGCCGCACCCGCCGCCGTCGACCACGTCAGCTTTTCGATTGCGCCCGGCGAGACCGTGGGCCTGGTGGGGGAGTCCGGCTCCGGGAAGTCCACCATCGGCAAGGCCATCCTGGGCCTGCAGAAGGTCTCCGGCGGCTCCATCAGCTACCAGGGCAGGGACATCACGTCCGCCAATGCCGCGCAGCGGCGGGCGCTGGGCGGGGAACTGCGCGCCGTCTTCCAGGACCCCAACTCCTCACTGAACCCCCGCAACACCATCGGCACCTCCCTTGCCGAACCGCTCCGGCTGCGCGGCGTTTCACCCGCTGAAGCAAGGGCCAAAGCGGAGGACATGCTGGAACGCGTCGGGCTCCCGCGGGAGGCCGCGGACCGGTACCCCAGCCAGTTTTCCGGCGGGCAGCGGCAGCGGATCTCCGTGGCCCGCGCCCTGATCTGCGACCCCCAGCTGGTGGTCTGCGATGAGGCCGTCAGCGCCCTGGATCTTTCCACCCAGGCGCAGGTCCTCAACCTGCTGGCCGACCTCCGCGACGAACGCGGCCTGAGCTACCTGTTCATTGCGCACGACATCGCCGTGGTCCAGTTCCTGGCCGAACGGGTGGTGGTGCTCTACCGCGGCCAGGTGATGGAAACCGGGCCGGCCGCCGCCGTCACGGAAAACCCGAAACACCCCTTCACCCAGGCCCTGGTGGCCGCATCCCCGGTGCCCCGGCCTGCCGAGCAGGCCGCCCGGCGGGAAGCCCGCGAATCGCTGGGTGTCCGCACCGGCGCCGCCGCCGTTCCCGGACCCGGCGGCTGCCCGTTCCGGCTCCGCTGCCCGCTCGCCACCGAGCTGTGCGCCACGGAACGGCCGGCCCTGCGCCGCGTGGGTGCCGCCGACGTCGCCTGCCACTACGCCTGATTTTGCTGCCCTACTTCAGAACGGACCATCCCGCATGACATCCACCTGGCACGCCGCCATGATCACCCCCGAGCAGGATTTCGACGGCGCCCCGCGCCTTCGCAAGGCGTTCCGGCTCGACGAGGGCCACGGCGGCGTGGTGAAGGCAACGCTGCGGGCCACCGCCCTGGGCGTCTATGAGGCGTTCATCAACGGCACCCCGGTGGGTGACGACGTGCTGAGCCCGGGCTGGAGCTCCTATGAGTGGCGGGTGCGCTACCGCACCTATGACGTCACCGCGCTGGTTGGCCCGTCCACCGTGATCGGCATCGAGCTGGGCAACGGCTGGTACCGTGGCCGGCTGGCCTGGCACGGCCTGTCCAACCTGTATGGCAGCGAGCTGGGCTTCGCTGGGCAGCTGGACATCGAGTTCGCGGACGGTCATGTGCAGTCGGTCGCCTCGGACACTTCCTGGCAGGCCGGACCTTCCGCCACCACCTTCAACGACCTCTACGACGGGCAGACCATCGACGCCAGACGCGCCCAGCCGGGCTGGGCGGAGCCCGGCTTCGCGCCCGGGACTGACTGGACGGGCGTGCGGGAGCTGGAGTTCGATGCCGGCCGGCTGGCTGAGCCGGTGGGCCCGCCCGTGGTGCGTGCCGGCGTCGTCCGTCCCGTGGCAATCCTCACCTCACCCGCAGGGAAGACGTTGGTGGACTTCGGCCAGAACCTGGTGGGATGGCTGCGTTTCAGCGTGCAGGGCGAGGCCGGACACGTGATCAGCGTCCGGCACGCGGAGGTGCTGGAAAACGGGGAACTGGGCGTCCGTCCGCTGCGCTCTGCAAAGGCCGAGGATATGTTCATCCTCTCCGGCGGCACGGACCTTTTCGAACCCACCAAGACCTTCCACGGCTTCCGGTATGCCGAGGTCACCGGCTGGCCCGGAACCCTGACAGCGGATGATCTCGAGGCCGTGGTGGTCCACTCCGACCTGGAGCGGATCGGCACCTTCGAGTGCTCCAACGACCTCGTCAACCAGCTGCACCGCAACATCGTCTGGGGCCTGCGCGGCAACTTCCTGGACCTGCCCACCGACTGCCCGCAGCGCGACGAGCGGCTCGGCTGGACCGGCGACATCGCCGTCTTCGCCCCCACCGCCGCCTACCTGTACGACGTCAAGGGCTTCCTGCAGGACTGGCTGCTGGACCTCGCAGCGGAGCAGCAGGCACAGGACGGGCTGGTGCCCATCGTGGTCCCGGACGTCCTGAAGTACTGCCCGCAGCCGCCGGAATTCCCGTCGCCCGAGTCCTCCGCGCTGTGGAGCGAAGCCTCGGTGTGGGTGCCTTGGGCGCTGTGGGAGGCGTACGGTGACCTCGGCGTGCTGCGGAACCAGTACGAATCCATGGCTGCGCACACCCGCCGCGTGGAGGGCCTGCTCTCGCCGTCCGGGCTGTGGGATTCCGGCTTCCAGTTCGGCGACTGGCTGGACCCTGATGCCGCGCCGGACCAGCCGTGGGCAGCCAAGGCGGACACCGCCGTCGTGGCCACCGCCTGCATGTACCGCACCGCCCGGCTCACCGCCCAGGCCGCCGGGCTGCTGGGAAAGCACGACGACGAGGCCCACTTCAACGCGCTCGCGGACCGGGTGCGGAACGCCTTCGCCGAGCACTACGTGGCGCCCGGCGGCACCATCCGCAGCGACTGCACCACGGTCTACGCGCTGGCCATCGCCTTCGACGTGCTCCAAACACCGGAACTGAGGGAGTTCGCCGGCAACCGCCTCGCGGAACTTGTCCGGGACAACGGCTACCGGGTGTCCACCGGGTTCGCCGGAACTCCGTTCATCACCCACGCACTCACCGACACCGGCCACGTGGACGAGGCATACCGCCTCCTGCTGGAGGAGGGCTGCCCGTCCTGGCTGTACCCGGTCACCATGGGTGCCACCACCGTCTGGGAACGCTGGGACTCCATGCTCCCGGACGGCACCATCAACCCCGGGCAGATGACCAGCTTCAACCACTACGCCCTGGGCGCCGTGGCGGACTGGATGCACAAGGCCATCGGCGGCATCCGGCCGCTGGAGCCCGGCTATGCGCGCGTCCTCATCCAGCCGCGGCCGGGGGAGGGGATCAGCTGGGCCAGGACGTCCCTGAAGACCCCGCACGGTGAGGTCCGCGTGGCATGGACTTCCGACGACGGGGGGTTCCGCCTCGAGGCGACCGTTCCCGCCGGGGTGGCGGCCGACGTCGTTCTTCCGGATGGCGCGCGGCACACGGTCGAGGGCGGGGAGCAATCCTTCGCGGCAGGGCTGGGCCTGGCGGTGCGGTAGCCGGGGGAAAAGCCGGGGAGTAGTGCAGGCACGGCGCTGATCTGCAACGATGTGCCACAGGACCAAACCCAGGAGGACTCATGCCGTACATCGTGGATTTCAAGAACGTCTCCACCACCGGCTTGGAATCGTCACCGGTGGCGGAGGCGCTGGCCGGGCTGCGCGCAAACGAGGCGCGCTATTACAAGAACAAATACGACCACGACTTCACCGTCACTCCGGCCGAAGACGATCCGGAGACGCTGCAGTTCATCACCAACATCCTGTCCACGGAGCGAAACCTGGTGATCGCGTCCAAGCCCCTGGAGGTGTCCTCCTTCGAGGTGGACGGGCTGCGTATGGCGTATGTGTTCTACGAGTCCGGGCTGTCCATCAACGTCATGTACTCCGTCGAAGAGGGCGGCAAACGGGCCGTGGGCTTCAAGCTGTCCGACGGCATGGAGGTCCCGGAGGAACTGGCCACCAGCTTCAAGTTCGCACGCCAGAAATCCAAGCTCGCCGGTACCATCCGCGGCTCCTACTTTGTGATCAAGGGCCAGTACTAGGGCCAGCACAAGGCCGCAACGCCGAAGAATGCGTTCCAACGATTGAAACCGGGCCCTGCCTGGGGTGCCGCTGGGCGCCACGATAGCGGGATGAACTCCAATCCCATCCTTGCCGGCTTCAACCCCGACCCGAGCATCGTCCGCGCCCCGGACGGTTTCTACCTGGTCACTTCGTCCTTCGAATACCTGCCGGGCCTGCCGGTCTACCACAGCGAGGACCTGGAACGCTGGGAACTGGTAGGCCATGTGGCTACAAGGGAGGAGCAGGTCCGGATTGCCCAGGTCCCCACGCCGGGCGGCGTCTGGGCGCCCACCCTGCGCTACCGGGATGGCGTGTTCTACCTGATCGTCTCAGTGTTCCTTGGCGGCCGAGGCTGCGTGGTGTTCACGGCCACCGACCCCGCCGGGCCATGGAGTGACGGCACCGTCATCGCAGCGGTGGACGGCATCGACCCGGACCTCGCCTGGGACGACGACGGAACTGCGTTCGTGACGTTCGCCCGCCACCCCGATGCCATCCAGCAGGTGCGGGTGGACCTCGCAACCGGAGAAGCGCTCGAGAAGCCGCGGCCGCTGTGGTCCGGCAGCGGCCTGTATTCGCCCGAAGGCCCGCACCTTTACCGGCGCGGTGACTGGTGGTACCTGCTGGCGGCCGAGGGCGGCACGGACAGGGGCCATGCTGTGACCGTGGCACGGTCGCGGCGGCCGGACGGGCCGTTCGAATCCGCTCCGCACAACCCCCTCCTCACCGCCGCGGGAACCGGCTCGCCCGTCCAGAACACCGGGCACGCAGACCTCGTTGAGCTTCCCGACGGCGGAACAGCCATGGTCCTTCTGGGTGTCCGCCCGGTGGGGCTGGCGAAGTCGTTCTCACCGCTGGGCCGTGAGACGTTCCTGACCACCGTGGACTGGATTGACGGCTGGCCGCACGCCCGGATGCCCCAGCCCGGCGTGACGCCGCCGGAGCAGCTTGAGTACGACTTCAGCAACGGTGCCGGGCTGGAGGATCCGCGATGGATCGGTGTCCGCAGGACGCCCGCTGAGTTCTCGGCACCCACCTCCAAAGGGCTTCTGCTCAGGGGCGAAGGCAGCACCATGGGGTCGTCCAGGCCTTGTTTCGTCGCCCAACGCCAGCGCCACCTCGCGATGGAATTCAGGGCCGTGCTGGACGTCGGCTCCGGCGCGGGCGGCATCGCCGTGCGGAACGCCGAGGACAACTGGTTCGGCATCGAGGCCCGCCAGGCCGGCGACGCCGTCAGGATCACGGCGCGTGCCGTTGTCGCGGGCTTTGACCGCACCTGGGAAGCAACTGTTCCGTCCGGAGATGTTGAGCTGGCAATCGAGGCCAGCCCGCCGCCGTCGGACTTCCGCGCCGGCGCCGTGGGCGGCGACAGGATCCGCCTGCTGGTCCGTGACGCCGGGGCGGGCGGCAGCGCTGAAGGCGAGCTGCTCACCGAACTGGACGGACGGCACTGGGCCTTCGAAACTGCCAAGGCCTTCACAGGCAGGGCTTTTGGCGTCTTCGCGGTGGACGGCGAGGTCCTGGTCCGCCGGCTGTCCTACCGCGGCAGGGACTGACCCGCTACGCGGCCACGGCGCCGGGCTGCGCGGCGTGTCCGGCCGGCGCCGTGCATGCGGCCCTCGCCGGATCTACCACGGCAAGCTGGCCGGTCGTGTCCGGGACGCCGGGAAGTTGCACGGGGGGCGCATCAGGGGCCGACGTGCCCCGCGTGCGGCGCATGCGGAGGAGCGACACTGCGGAGATGAGGAACCAGGCGGCGTTCGTCACCACTGATGGCCACGCCTCATGAAAGGCCCCGTTGAGGATGAACGCACAGGCTCCCACCAGATTCGCGGTCTGGAATGCCCGGCCCGCCTTCACCCATCCCATGGATACCGACAGGAACGCACTCAGAATCGTGGCGGCGCCGGCCCAGCCTGCAACTTCCCACAGCAGTTCCATGGTGTCCTTTCGTAAATCGTTACCTGATGGCAATTCTGTGGGGCGCAGGGCGTGTAGTTCAATTGCATTCTTCTGCACTCCTGGTTTAGAAATGCTTAACATGGACATGGATCCCCGCCGGCTGCTCGTGCTGCTGGCCGTCGCCCGGACCGGCGGCGTGCTCGCAGCCGCCGATGAACTGCACCTCACGCCCTCTGCCGTGTCCCAGCAAATCACCAAGCTGGAGCGGGAAACCGGGCATGCGCTGATGGTCCGCACTCCAAAGGGGTCGGTGCTGACTCCCGCGGGCCTTGCCATGGCTGAAGCCGGCGAGGAGATTGAACGCGCCCTCAGCGTTGCCCGGACCCGGATGGAGAGCGGGGCCAACATTTCAGGTGTAGTGCGGCTGGGCGGCTTCACCAGTTTCATCCGCACCGTGGTGATCCCCCGGCTGCCTGAGTGGCGGAGCAAATATCCGCAGCTCCAGATCCGCATCGTGGAGGACGATTTTCCCGCCCTGCTGCGGCTTCTCCGGCAACGCCAGCTCGACGCCGTGGTGGTGGAACACGACTCCACCACCGCCGGCCAGCTTTCACTCGGGGCAGGAATGATCGAGGAACCTCTGCTGGATGAACCGTGGAAGCTGGCGGTGCCCACCGGAGCGCTGCTTAGCACTGAAAGCGTGGACCTTGCCCGGCTGCCGCTTCCCTGGCTCGGGGTGGATTCCGCAGCCGCGAACTCCGCAGTATTGGGGCGGCTGCGCCATTCAACGGGCGCCAGTATGGAGACTTCGCACCAGTACCAGGAGACGCTGACGGCGCTGGCACTGGTCGCTGCCGGCGAAGGGGTTGCCATCGTGCCCACGCTGGCCCTGGCTGGCGTGGCCCATGAAGGGGTGGACATCTTTGACGTTCCCGGGCTGGGGACACGGCGCATCGTCCTGCGGCGGTTCGACGGGCGCCGGCGTTCCAGCACCCCGGTGGACACCGTGGCGCGGCTCCTGCGCGAATCAGCGGCGGCGTTCGATACGCGGTCGGCGTCCTGACCGGCCCTGATGTGCAGTCCGCGGTGCCGTTGACCCCCTGCAGGGGCATGGGTACTGTGGGCGCACAATCCGTCCGCGGCGCCGGCAGGCTGCGGATGCCTGCGGCGGGTATCGGTCCGGGCGCGCCGGCAAAAGGAGGCAGGTGTCGTTCTTCCAGCTTTCGCTGATCGCCGCCGTCGCGCTCCTCGGACCCTTGCTGGCATTTCCCCGGACATGGCACCTTCCCATGGTGCTCGGGCAACTGCTGGCCGGAATCGCCATCGGACGCACCGGACTGGGGCTCGTGGATTCCACAGATCCGACGTTCACGTTCGTTGCCGATGTGGGATTCGCCCTCATCATGTTCGTCGCCGGAACGCACGTGCCGGTACGGGACCAGGCCATCCGTCCCGCCCTGGGCGGCGGCGCGCTGCGGGCTGCCATCGCTGCGGCCCTCGCGGCTGCCGTAGGAACCGTCATTGCGTTCGCCTTCGGCACCGGACATGCGCCGCTCTACATCGTGCTGCTCGCTTCCTCGTCAGCCGCCCTTGTGCTGCCCATTGTCGATTCCCTGCGGCTGGCGGGACCGAAGGTCCTGACGACGACGGCGCAGGTGGCGGTGGCGGATATCGCCTGCATTGTGGCGCTTCCGCTGGCCGTCGATCCGCCCAACGCGCCGAGGGCAGCCATCGGGGCGACCGCCGTCGCGGCGTGTTCGGTGGTGTTGTTCTTCGTGCTTCGCTGGCTGGAGCTCAGCGGCACCCGCGGTCGGGTGCATGACGTGTCCGAGGAACGGAAGTTCGCCCTGGAACTGCGGATCCAGCTTGCCTTGCTCTTCGCGCTGTCCGGGCTTGCCGTGGCGGGCCACGTGTCCGTCATGCTCGCCGGATTCTCCTTCGGACTGGTGGTGGCGGCAGTGGGTGAACCCCGCCGGCTGGCGCACCAGCTCTTCGCAGTCAGCGACGGCTTCCTGGGGCCGGTGTTCTTCGTCTGGCTGGGCGCGTCGCTGGACCTGCGCGCGCTCGCCGGCACCCCGGCCATGGTTCTCCTCGGGGTCTGCCTTGGAGCGGGGACCCTCCTGGTGCACGGCAGCCTGCGCCTGCTGGGCCAGCCGCTGCCGCTCGCCGTCCTGTCGGCATCCCAGCTGGGCGTGCCGGTTGCCGCGGCCACCATCGGCTCCCAGCTGTCCCTGCTGGAACCGGGGGAAGCCTCGGCGTTGATCCTGGGCGCCCTCATCACCATCGGGGCCAGCGCCGCGGCGGGTTCACGGGCTGCCCGCACCTTCGCACGGAACGCCGAGGCGCCGGCGTAGCCGGCGCTACCCCCGGGAGTGGGTCCACACCCCGGTGCTCGCCTGCGCCTGGAAGCCCAGGTTGCGGGACACGGCGCGGGCGGCGGCGCGGACCGCCGGGGCAAGGACGTTGGGCGGCGTGGCACCGTCCGGAACCACGATGGACAGCGACGCCACCACGGCGCCCTGCGCATCGAAGATGGGGGAGGCCACGGATACGGTGCGGGACGGGACGGTCCGCCGGATCATCGCGATACCGGTCCGCCGCACGTCGGACAGGGTCCTGCGCAGCTGGCCTTCGGGCATTTCGGGCACGCCGGGTTCGTTTTCCGGCGGGCGCTTCAGGATGGTCTCCTGGAACTGCTGGTCCGCCCCGGCCAGCAACACCAGGCCGATGGCGGTGGACCTCAGCGGCGCACGGCCGCCCACCCGGTAGGCCACCTCTGTGGCGTCCTTCCCGGACAGGCGTTCGATCAGCACCGCCTCCTCGTTGTCCCGGACCGCCAGCAGCACGTGGTGCCGGGTG
This sequence comes from Pseudarthrobacter sp. 902506025, assembly GCF_040702325.1. Classification (NCBI taxonomy): domain Bacteria; kingdom Bacillati; phylum Actinomycetota; class Actinomycetes; order Micrococcales; family Micrococcaceae; genus Pseudarthrobacter; species Pseudarthrobacter sp. 902506025. The sequence goes on along the minus strand of NZ_JBFBKW010000004.1, from coordinate 12,369 downwards.
ACCTCGAACAGGTCCTCAAGGTAGGGGAGTGCGATTTCCCGCACGCCGTGCCCGCGCGGAGAGAGGGATGCCACTTCCCACAGCCGGACCCCCACCACGTACCGGCCGTCGTCGAGCCTCTCCAGGGCACCCCACGCCACCAGCCGGGCGATCAGCCGCAGCGCCGTGGGGGCAGGCATATCCGCGTGGCGGGCCAGTTCGGACAGTGTCAGCGCGCGGCGCCGGTCGGAGAAAACGGCGAGCAGGCTCAGTGCCCGGTCGATGACGGGTTCGCCCTGTTTGGGCCGCTTTCCGCGCGGAGGCGGGGTGTCCGTTTCCGGAGTGGCAGTCATGGCAGTGGTTCCTAGCGCCGTTGGCAGTTCCTGTGGCCCACGGGGAAAGCAGTGAGCTGAACCACAATACTATTCCAACCATTGAAAGCTCCCTGTGGAGGGGAAGTCACGAAACGCAAAGCTGGAACTCCCAGCAACCGCACTTCAGGAGTCCCGCCGCATGACCGCCCCCACCCGGCTTCGGGCCGAACACCTGCCTGCGGCGCTGGGCCTGACCGTCACCACGCCCCGGCTGGGCTGGACGCCGCCCGCCGGCACCAGCAGCCAGACGGCGTACCGGATCACCGCCAGCAACGGCTGGGACACGGGCCGGCAGGAATCAGCCGCGTGCAGCGGCATCCCGTACACCGGCCCCGCGCTGGACTCCCGCAGCCGGTTCGAGTGGCGCGTCCGCACCTGGAACTCCGGCGAAGACGGCACCGAAACACCAACCGGCTGGTCCCAGCCGATGACGGTGGAACTGGGCCTCCTGCACGCCACCGACTGGACAGCGCAGTGGATCGGCGCCGACGAGCCGGAGATCCCGGCGGCGGGGGAACGCCCCGGCTACGCCTTCACCAAAACCTTCACGCTCGACGCAGCCCCGCACAAAGCCCGCGCGTACGCCACCGCCCACGGCATCTACGAACTCTTCATCAACGGCCGCCGCGTGGGCGACCAGCAGCTCACACCCGGCTCCACCAGCTACAACACCACGCTCCAGGTCCAGGCCTACGACGTCATGGACCTGCTCGTCGAAGGTTCCAACACAGTCCGCGCCGTCCTCACCGACGGCTGGTACCGCGGCACCTTCGGGTATGCGCGCGACGCCGGCATGTACGGCACGCGAACAGCTCTCCTTGCGCAGCTCGAGGTGGAGTCCGCGGCCGGCCGGCAGACCATCGGCACCGACGGCTCCTGGCTGGTGTCCGCAACGGAGATCACCAGCGCCGACCTCATGGCGGGCGAGCGGGTTGACTTCCGGATGCACGACGGCGGGAGCACACTGTCCGCAGGCACGGCACCCGGGGCACGTCCCGCCGTCGTCCGTCCCGGCGGCTTTACGGCACTCACCGGACCCCTCGCCCCTCCCACCCGCGTGACCCGGGAACTGGCGCCGGTGTCCATCACCCGCCTTCCCAACGGCCACCAGGTGGTGGACTTCGGCCAGAATATCCACGGCTGGGTCCGGCTGTCCCAGCTGGGTGCCCCGGGAGGAACCGTCACGCTGGAATACGGCGAGGCGCTTGGGCCGGACGGTGACGTCACCCGGGACCACCTGCGGCCGCACAATTTCCGCGCACCGGGGGCCTTCCTTGATGCCGGCCAGGTGGACACCGTCACCGCCTCCGGCGCCCCGGGCGGGGTCTTCGAGCCCCGGCACACCACGCACGGGTTCCAATACGTCTCGGTCCAGGGCCTCGCCACGGGCCTGCAGCCGGCGGACATCTCCGCCTGCCTGGTCCGGACAGACCTGGAACGGATCGGCACGTTCAGCTGCAGCGACGCCCGGCTGAACAAGCTCCATGACATCGTCGAATGGAGCTTCCTGGACAACTCCTGCGAGGTCCCCACCGACTGTCCGCAGCGCGAGAAGGCCGGCTGGACGGGGGACTGGCAGCTGTTCATCCCCACCGCCGCTTACCTGTTCGACGTCACCGGATTCTCCCGGAAATGGCTCCGCGACGTCCGAGCCGACCAGTGGGAGAACGGCGTCATCGCCAACATTTCGCCCTCGCCCGGACCCGCTGCCACCTCCGCGGAGTTCATGGCATTCACCAATGGGTCCGCCGGCTGGGGCGACGCGATCGTCATAGTGCCGTGGGAGGCCTACCTGGCCACCGGGGACGCATCAATCCTCGCCGAAAACTGGGACGCGATGCAGCGCTGGCTGGGCTTCGTCCGGACCACCGCGGAAACCCAGCGGCACGCAGCCCGCGCAGCTCAGGCGCCCCTCCCGGCCGCCCACGAGCAGTACCTGTGGGACACCGGCTTCAACTTCGGCGAATGGATGGAACCGGGCGGCCCCGAACCTGACCTGTTTGCCGCCCGCACCGCGGACAACGGCATCGTGGCCACCGCCTACTACCGGCACACCACGGACCTGATGGCCCGCATCGCCAGGGTGCTGGGGTTCGCCGGGGAAGCCGCCGCACTGGCGGAACTCTCGGCGAACGTCCGGAACGCCTGGGAAACGGAATACCTGGACGCCGCCGGGCAGGTGACCCGAGCCAGCCAGGCCAACTGCGTCCGCGCCCTGGCCTTTGACCTGGTCAGCCCGGAACGCCGCGCCACCGTCACCGCGCAGCTCGCAGGACTGATCCGGGACGCCGGCACGCACCTGGGCACGGGCTTCCTGTCCACGCCCTACCTGCTGCCCGTCCTGGCGGACAACGGCGAACTGGACCTCGCCTACGAACTCCTCATGCAGGACTCCGAACCGTCCTGGCTCGCCATGGTGGACCGCGGCGCCACCACTGTGTGGGAACTGTGGAACGGCATCGACGCCCGCGGCACCGCCCGCCAGTCGCTCAACCACTACAGCAAGGGCGCGGTGGTGTCCTTCCTGCACCGGTATACCGCCGGGCTGCGGCAGGCCCACGACAGTGCGGGCTGGGAACGGCTCGTCATCGAGCCCAGGCCCGGGGCCAGCATCACCTCCGCCACCACTTCCCACCAGGGGCCGCGCGGCCTGATCGAGGTGGCGTGGACCATTTCGGCGGGGACTGCACCGGAGGCGGCAGCGTTTGAAGGCGCACCGGACGACGGCGTGCTGACGCTCACCGCCATGATCCCCGCCGGCACCACCGCCGAGGTGCTGCTGCCCGGCCGGGCGGCCGCCGTCGTCGGGCCCGGACACCATACTTTCCTGGCCGCACCCGGCGGGGACAGCAGCCAACCCGAGCTGATGAGGAGCACACTATGACAGTGGACCGCGCCAACGACGTACTCGACCCTTCCCGCGATGTTTCCCGCCCGGGAGGCCGGACCGTTCCGCCCTTCCCGGTCTACGACGCCCCCGGTGCGCCGGAGCAGGCCGGCGGGGAGTCCCTGGTGTACCGCGAAGTGACGTACGCCCGCGCCCTCGGCTTCCGGCCGCTGAAGCTGGACATCTGGCTGCCCCGCAACACCGCCGGACCCACGCCGCTGGTGCTGTGGGTGCACGGCGGTGCGTTCCAGCTGGGCGACCGCCGGGAGCTGCCGCCCACCTTCGCGCCGGACTCCGTGTTCCGGCTGCTCAACCAGGCAGGCATCGCCTGCGCCACGGCGGACTACCGGCACGCCCTGGAATCCCCCTTCCCGGCGCAACTCCACGACCTCAAAGCCGCCGTCCGGTACCTCCGCGAATTCGCCGCGGAGCTGAACATCGATCCGGAACGGTTCGGCGCCTGGGGCGAATCCGCCGGCGGGCACCTCGTCGCGCTCCTGGGACTCACCGGAAACCGCCAGGACCTCGAGGGCGGCCTCGGCGCGCAGGGGCACCCAAGCAGCGTCAGCGCCGTCGTCGACTTTTACGGTGTCTCCTCCCTGGCGGACATCCCGCCCATGCAGCGGCCGGCCGGGCTGTTCCCCGCCGCACTGACCGCTGCCGTGCCGCCAGGCATGTCCGTGCAGCCGGAATACATGCTGGTGGGCGGCTCGGATGACCGCGACCTGCTCGCGGCTGCCAGCCCCGTCAGCTACGTGACCCCCGGCGCCGCGCCGTTCCTGCTGGTCCACGGCGACTCCGACGGCCTGGTCCCGCACTCGCAGACCGAACTCCTGGCCGCCGCCCTCGCCGAAGCCGGCGTCGAGCACGACGTGGTGACCATCGAGGGCGGGGACCACTGTTTCTTCGGCGCGGAGGACCGGATGGACGCCATCCTGGCAGCCGCCGTCGGCTACTTCTCGCGGAAGCTGGGCGCAGCATGACACCCACCAAACCTGCCGCGTCAGCGCCGGCGGCTGGCCCCGGGAACGACGCCCAGGCGCCCGACGCGGGGTTCGCGGAGTACCTGGCCAGGCCGGAAGGCCCGCAGTTCCTCAACCCGGACGCCGTGCGGTCGCCCGGGCCCGACGTCCCCATCCGAACGGTGACGGCGGACGGCCGGCACGGGCCGGTGGCCATCCGGATCTATGGTGAGGCGGCCGCTGCCGGCAGCCCCGCCCTGGTGTGGCTGCACGGCGGCGGCTTCGTCAGCGGGAGCGTTGACATCCCCGAATCGGACTACCTGGCACGGGTGCTCGCGGCCCAGGGGACGCCGGTGCTGTCCGTAGACTACCGCCTGGCGCGCAACGGCGTGTCCTTTCCCGTCCCGCATGATGACGCCCTGGCCGGATGGTTCTGGGCGCGGAAGAACGCCGCATCCCTGGGCCTGGATCCGGACCTGCTCTGCCTGGGCGGGGCCGGTGCCGGCGGCAACCTCGCCGTGGGCGCCGCGCTCTACCTGATCGACGCCGGCAAGCCACTGCCCGCAAAACTGCTGCTGGCCTATCCCTTCCTGGACGCCGAACTCCCGCCGCCGGCCGGAGGCCTGGACGATTCGGTCATGGCCGGACTGCCGCGGCACCTGCGGTTCACGCTGGAGGACTGCATCCGGACGGCGGAGAACTACGTGGGGGGTCCGGTCAGCATGGCACCGTCCTACGCCATGCCCGGCTACGCGGACCCTGCCGGACTTCCGCCCACCGCTTTGCTTGCCTGCGAGTACGACGACGCCCGCGGCTCAACCGAGCAGTTTGCCTCGGCATTGGAGCGGGCGGGGGTTCCGGTGTCCTACTTCCTGGCCGAGGGCGCAGTGCACGGCCATCTCAACCACACCGCAGGGCTGCCGGAGGGGCAGGCGGCACTGGACTTCCTGGCGGGCCAGCTGGCGGCGGCGCGGAGGCCTTAAGCGCGGAGACGGGTCAGGGCTGCCCTGGCGTTTCTTCGGCCGCGTGGCTGCTGGACCAGATGTCCCCCATTTCCTCGGTGGACTGCTCCACGATCCTGCTCATGGCGGCGTGCGCGGCAGCGGCCTCCCCGCGCTGGATCGCGCTGGCCACATCAACATGCAGCTGCAGCGCCTCGTGGTCCGGAAGATGCGGCATCAGGCCGTGCTGGGTCCGCCCGGCCAGCACCTCCGCCACCAGGTTGTGCAGCTGGGAAAACATCAGGTTGCCGGAGGCATTGAGGACTGCGGCGTGGAAGTCGATATCGAGCCGCAGGAATTCCCCCTGGTCCCCGCGCTGCCCCGTAGCCCACAGCCGGGCTGCCATCGAGACAAGGTCGCTGGCCTCATCCAGGGATGCGCGTTCAGCGGCCAGGCGCGCGGCCTGCGGCTCAATGGCGCCACGCAGTTCGTTCAAGGCCCGCAGCTGCTCCAGCCGCTTGGCCGATGCCAGCCGCCACCGGATCACCTGCGGATCGTAGAGGTTCCAGCTCGCCTCGGGCTGGACCACCGTGCCCAGGCGGCGGCGGGACTCGAGCATCCCCATGGACGACAGGACGCGGGTGGCCTCCCGGATCACGGACCGGGACACCTTGTGCTGCGCCTCCAGCTCATCCAGCCGCAGGATGGAGTTCGGTGCCAGCGTTCCCTCGGCAATGGCGAGCCCCAGGTTCTCGACCAGCGATGAATGCAGGTCAGGGGACAACGCCGCCTTTGGGATGGTCATGAATAAATCATATGGGGGCATAGCAAGGTCTTGTATATGTCTGCCTTATTTGTCTATGCTCGCTGAACAGAGCAGACGTAACGAGGCGTTTGTAACCAGCCCGCGCTGATGCGGGCCCAAAGGCAAAGGGAGTCGTAATGAAGCGGCGTTCAATTGTGAAGTACGCGGCCGTGGCCGCGGCGATGTCGCTGGGGCTCACCGCCTGCAGCGGCGGCGGAGGCGGCAGCGACCAGGCGAAGGAGTCCGGCACCGTCCGCGTCACCCTCGCCAACCACGTGTGGACCGAAGGCATCAAGGCCGCCATTCCGGAGTTCGAGAAGTCCAGCGGCCTGAAGGTCGAACTCACCCAGCTGGGCGAAGACCAGCTCTCGGACCAGTACAACGTCAAGCTCAACGCAGGCAGCGACGAAATCGACGTCATGATGTACCGCCCGCTGCAGGAGGGCAAGGCCTTCGCCAAGAACGGCTACCTGGCGGACCTGACCAAGAACGTCTCCTCCGACTCCAACTGGGACTGGAAGGACTACCAGGAGGGCCCGGTCAAGGCCACCACCGTTGACGGCAAGGTGGTCGGCGTGCCGATCATCACCGAGCGCGAGGTCCTGTACTATCGCAAGGACCTGCTGCAGGCCGCGGGACTCCAGGTGCCCAAGACCATGGATGAACTGGAAGCGGCCGCCAAGGCCATCAAGGCTTCCTCCCCGGAGACCGCAGGGTTCGTGGCCCGCACCGGCAAGTCCGCCGCCGTCACCCAGTTCTCCAGCTTCCTGTACAGCTTCGGCGGCGACTTCATGGACTCCAGCGGCAAGGCCTCGGTCAACACCGATGCAGCCAAGAAGGCCTACGCCTACTACGGCGGCCTGATCAAGAACTACGGCCCCGCCAATGTCAGCACGGACATGAGCTGGCCCGAGGCCATGGCCATCTTCACCCAGGGCGGCGCCGCCTTCTACACCGAGGCTGACTCGCTCTACAAGAACGCCACGGACCCCGCCAAGTCCAAGGTGGCGGACAAGGTCGGGTTCGCACCGCTGCCCGCCGGCCCCGCCGGTTCCAAGCCGTACAACATCCCCTCCTGGGCCCTGGGCGTGAACCAGAACTCCAGCAACCAGGAAAACGCCTGGAAGTTCATCCAGTGGGCCACCAGCAAGGAGCGCACCCTGGCAGCCCAGAAGGCCGGCGTCCCGGGCCCGCGTACCTCCGTCTGGTCCAACCCCGACGGGACCTCCACCTACCCCAAGGACCTGGCTGAGGCGATCTCCGCCAGCGCCAAGAACGGCGTGGGCCACGACCGGCCCGAGGTTGTCACGGTAGGCAAGGCCCGCGAAATCGTGGGCGCCCCGATCGTTGCCACCATCACCGGCGCGGATTCCGCGGCCGCGGCAAACGACGCCCAGACTGCTTTCCAGACCTTCCTGGACAGCGAAAAGAAGTAGGACGCCTGGCGCGGATGCGCCGTACCAGCCCGCCGGGACGGCCCCCAACGCCGTCCCGGCGCGGCCCACTTCACCCCCAAAACTCCTTAGGTGAACCATGTCTGTAATGAACCCACCCCGCAGCGCCCGCACCCGCCGGGCCGGTGGCCCCGCCCGTGCCGGGGGGAGCTTGTCCGCCTGGGCCAACCGGCACCGGAAGTGGCTTTTCGCGGCGCCCGCCATGATCTTCGTCGGCGTCCTGATCATCTTCCCCCTGGCCTGGACCCTGTACCTCAGCCTCACCGACTCCCAGGGCTCCGTCCGGGCCGCCACGGAATTCATCGGGCTGCAGAACTACCTCACGGTCCTCAGTGATTTCGAGCGTTTCTGGCCTGCCGTGGGACGCACGCTTGCCTTCACCGGCGTCGCGCTGGCCTTCGAAGTGGTCCTCGGAATGGGCGTGGCCCTGCTCCTGTGGCGGCCCTTCCGCGGGGAAAAGTGGGTCCGCGTGGCCATCCTGCTGCCGCTGGTGGCCACCCCCGTGGCCGTCGGCATGATGTGGCGGCTGATCTTCGATCCCAACATCGGCTTCGTCAACCAGCTCCTGGGCATGGTGGGCATCCCGCCGCAGCCGTGGCTGTCCGGACAGGACACCGCACTGGGCACCACCATCTTCATGGACGTCTGGCAGTGGACCCCCATGGTGGTCCTGATCCTGCTGGCCGGCCTGACCTCCCTGTCCGATGAACCGGACGAGGCCGCCCGCGTGGACGGCGCCAACGCCTTCCAGCGGTTCTTCTACATCACCCTGCCCCTCATGATGCCCACCGTGATCGTGGCCATCCTGCTGCGCGGCATCGATGCCCTGAAGACCTTCGACATCCTCTACGCCACCAAGGGCAAAGGCGGCGGCTCGTTCCACGAAGTGGAGACGCTGAACGTCTACGCCTACGGGCTGAGCTTCGACTACAACCAGTACGGGCTCTCCTCGGCGGTGCTGATCCTGTTCTTCATGATCATCATCGGCTCCATGTGGCTGCTCACCATGCGCAAGAAAGCGGTAAGCAAATGACCGTCATGACAGATTCCGCCGCCACCGCCACCAGCAGGGCCCCGCGCCGACGCAAGCCGCTGGGCACCCGCGCCTACAAGGTGTTCCGGGTGGTGGCCCTGATTGTGGTGGTGCTGTTCCTGCTGGCACCGCTGTTCTGGATGCTCCTGGCGTCGCTGAAGACCAACGTGGACATCTACGACACGGGCAAGGCGTTCCTGTTCTCGCCCACGTTCGAGAACTACGCCAACGTGCTGCAGCGCAACAACTACTTCGTGTTCATCGTCAACAGCTTCTGGGTGGCCTTCGTCTCCACCGCGCTCTCGATCGTCCTGGGCGTCCCCGCTGCCTACGCCATGAGCCGGTTCAGCATGCACCGTTCCGCACTGGTGGTCCTGATGGCCCGCGTCATCCCGGGCGTTTCCCTGCTGGTGCCCTGGTACTACGTCTTCTCCAACCTGCGCATGGTGGGCAAGTTCGAGGTGCTGATCCTCAGCCACATGTTCGTCGCGCTCCCGCTGATCGTCTACATCATGATGAGCTACTTCGACTCACTGCCCCTCGAACTGGAGGAATCGGCTGAGGTGGACGGGCTCACGCCGATCGGGGCGTTCCGGCTGATCACGCTTCCGCTGGCGGTGTCCGGCATTGCCACGGCCGGCATCCTGTCCTTCATCTTCTCGTGGAACAACTTCATGTTCGCCCTGGTGCTCTCCGGCGCCAAGACCAAGACCCTGCCGGTGGCGATCTTCGACTTCGTCTCCTACGCCAGCATCGACTGGGGCGGGCTGATGGCCGCGGCCACCGTTGTGACCATCCCCATCATGATCATTGCGCTCTTCACGCAGAAGTACATCGTCTCCGGCCTGACCGCCGGCGCCACCAAGGGTTAGGAACCGCCGCGTGACCGTCATCAGCCGGATCGAAACATTCCTCGTTGCCCCCCGCTGGCTCTTTGTCCGGATCGAAACCGACAGCGGCATCGTGGGCTGGGGCGAGGCCACCTGCGAGGGCCGCAGCGAAACGGTGCGTGCCGCCGTCGGGCAACTCTCGGAGCTGCTCATCGGAAGGGACGCCCTCCGGATCGAAGACCACTGGCAGGTCATGACCAAAGGGTCCTTCTACCGCGGCGGCCCCATCCTGGCCAGTGCCGTGTCCGGCCTGGACCAGGCGCTGTGGGACATTGCCGGCAAGCACTTCAACACCCCCGTGCACCAGCTCCTGGGCGGTCACGTCCGTGACCGGATCCGGATGTACGGCTGGGTGGGAGGCGACGAACCGAACGAGGTGGCTGACCAGATCAGCGCGCAGCTGGAGGTGGGCCTCACCGCCGTCAAAATGAACGCCAGCGGCCGGATGAGCCCGGTGGCGTCAGTCGCCGAGATCGACGGCGTCGTCCGCCGTGTCGCGGCGGCCCGCCAGGTGCTGGGCGACCACCGGGACGTCGCCGTCGATTTCCACGGCCGCTTCAGCCTGGCCAACGCCAGGCGGGTGGCGCCCCTGCTGGAGCCGTTCCGGCCCTTCTTCCTCGAGGAACCGGTGGTCCCGGAAAACACCCACCTGCTGCGCGAATTCACCTCCTCCACCACCACCCCGGTGTCCACGGGGGAGCGGCTCTACAGCCGGCAGGAATTCCTGCCCGCGCTGCAGGCAGGCATCGCCGTGGCGCAGCCGGACCTCTCGCACGCCGGCGGGATCACCGAGGTCCGCAAGATCGCCGCGCTGGCCGAAGTGTATGAAGTCCAGCTGGCGCCGCACTGCCCGCTGGGCCCCCTGGCGCTCGCGGCCTGCCTGCAGGTGGGCTTCGCCACGCCCAACTTCCTCATCCAGGAACAGAGCATCGGGATCCACTACAACCAGGGCGCCGAAGTCCTGGACTACGTGGTGGACAAGACGCCGTTCAAGTTCGTCGATGGCCACATCGAGCGGCTCACCGGGCCCGGACTCGGCGTCGAAATTGATGAGGCCGTGGTGCGGGCAGCGGACAAGCGCGGCCACGCCTGGCGCGGACCGGTGTGGCGCCACCCCGACGGATCCTTCGCAGAATGGTGAACCCCATGACATCGCAAAATGCAGCTGTTACGCCAGCCGAATTGTTGGCCGGCATCCGGCAGGCGCGCCTCGTCGGCATCGTCCGCGGGAACGACGGCGGTGCTGCCGCCAAGGCCGCGCTGGCCGCCATGGAGGAGGGATTCCAGTACGTGGAGATCGCCCTCACCACACCCAACGCGCTGGAGGCCATCCGGGAAGTCCGCGCGGCTGCCCCGGCCGGCTGCCTGGTGGGCGCCGGCACCGTCCTCAGCCAGGCCGACGTCGAACACGTCACCGCAGCGGGCGGCCAGTTCATCGTCACCCCCTCCCTGGCCCCCTCGATCAGCGAGGCCGCCAACGCCGGCATCCCCGTCCTTGCCGGGGCGCTGACGCCCAGCGAGGCCTATGAGGCGATGGAACGCGGCGCCACCGCCATCAAACTGTTCCCCGCCTCGATCGGGGGCCCCGGTTACCTGAAGGCCGTCCGCGATCCCTTCCCGGACATCCCCTTCATCGCCGTCGGCGGCGTGGGCCTGGACGAAGCCGCCGGGTACTGGGAAGCCGGGGCCATCGCCGTCGGCCTCGGTGGTCCGCTCTTTGGCACGGCGGCCTCGGGGGGCGACCTTTCGGACATGCGGGACCGCGCCCGCCGTTTCCTGGGCCTTGCTTCTGAATTCGCGGCCCGTACCGGGACCCCTTCGTGACGGTGGACCTGCTGACCTTCGGCGAGTCCATGGTCTCGCTTCGGTCCACCGGCCCGCTGGCCTCCGGCGGGACCCTGAACATGCAGGTGGCCGGGGCGGAATCGAACGTCGCCATCGGCGTTGCCCGCCTTGGCCACACGGCGGCCTGGGCCGGGTGCGTGGGGGCGGATCCCCACGGCGAGTTCATCCTGAAGCAACTCCGGGGCGAAGGCGTCCAGCTGCACCACAGCGTCCACCCGGAGCGGAGCACTGGGGTGATGTTCCTGGAGCAGCGCACCGCAGACCTCAGCCGGGCCTTCTACTACCGCGCAGGGTCCGCGGGGTCCACCATCTCGCGTGGGCACGTGTCCGCCGCGCTGGATGGCGGCGCCCGGATCCTGCACCTCACCGGCATCACCGCAGCGCTCAGCCCGGAAGCCCGGGGCGCCGTGGAATACGCCGCGGAACGGGCGGCCGGTGACGGTGTAGTGGTCAGCCTCGACGTGAACTACCGCAGCAAGCTCTGGTCCCGGGACCAGGCGAAGGCGGTGCTCGGCCCCCTGGCGCGGCACGCCACCATCGTCATCGCGTCCGACGACGAACTGGACCTGATTGCCCCGGCGGACGAGGGGAGCGGGGCGGCAGGGACTGCTACTTACGAAGCTTCCGCCGCGGCCCGGCTGCTCGACGCCGGAGTCAGCGACGTGGTGGTGAAGCGCGGCGCAGCAGGCGCCGCCGTCTATACCGCTGAAGGATGCCTGGAAGCACCGGCCCTCGCCGTGACCTGCGTGGACACCGTGGGGGCCGGGGACGCCTTCACCGCCGGCTACCTCTCCGCGCGGCTCGACGGCGTCGATACCGCCGGCCGCCTGCACCACGGCATCCTGGCAGGCGCCTTCGCCGTCAGCACGCGAGGCGACTGGGAAGGGCTGCCCCGGACCGACGAACTTGCCCTGCTTGATGCCGCCCGGGGCAGCACCGTGCGCTGACCCCAGCCTTTGACATTCCAGACCTTCAGAAACCCGACCCGAAAGCCAGCCATGAAAATCGTTGCCGCCGATGTGTTCGTTACCAGCCCGTCCCGGAACTTTGTGACCCTTCGGATCACCACCGAGGATGGTGTGACGGGTATTGGTGATGCCACGCTGAACGGCCGGGAGTTGGCTGTTGCCGCGTATTTGAAGGAGCATGTGGCGCAGTTGCTGATCGGGAAGGATCCGCACCGGATCGAGGATACGTGG
>NZ_JBFBKW010000003.1:240983-553434 GCF_040702325.1 Pseudarthrobacter sp. 902506025 | reverse complement strand
CTGGGAAAACTCACGCCCGTCGAATATGAAACAATCAACCGGACCGCGCTCACTGCGGCCTAAGACCCCGAGTCAACAGAAGCAGGGGCAGTCCCTACCGCCTCTTCCGCCTGCTGGTGTGGCCCTCACCTGACTACGGCATCTCCGAGTATGGCGAAGTGATGGAACTTTCCCTGTACCTTGGGCTCGCGCTGTTCTGCTGGTTCAACCTGCGCCGCCTGGTGGTTGCCCGGGCCGCCGCCCGCGCGCCGCGGCACCGCCTCACCGCCCCCGCGTAAGTTCCCTAGTGGGGTTCGCCCCCGGGTGGCCAGCGCCGGCTGTCACCTTCAAGGATTGCCTTGAGTTTCTGCAGGTCCTTCCGGGTCTCCCGGCGGATCATTGGTTCCATAACCAGGCCGGCCAGGCGGGAGAAACCCGAGGGGCTCCCGCTGTTGCCGAGCGTCATGCGCGTCCCGCCGTCGTCGTCCGTCCATGTGTAGGTGGTCTGCATGGGGAAGGGGCCCTGGGCGGTGCGCATCACCAATCTCTGACCGGGGACGTACTCCACGAACTCGTAGGTGTAGTTGAGCTCCCGGCCCAGGAACTTCGCAGTGAACGCCACCTTCGAGCCCGGGCCGAGGGGACCGCTGTCCAGCCGCTGCGATTTGTGGATGTTGACGTACCACCGGGGCGCATTTTCCGGGTTCGCCGCAAAGCCCGCGACTTCCTCACGCGGCCTGTCGATGTGGATATCCGTCTGGACACTGACCATTGCTGCATCTCTTTTCGAAGCGCGGGTTTAGCCTAGGACTTACCCTAGTCCTGGTCACCGCGGCGGGAGGCGGACATGGAGACCATCAGCCCGAAGCTCTTGAACTGGGCGTCCATCCTGGATGACAAAACCCGCGCGCAAGCCGTGATGACGGCGGCCCTGCCGTTCATCTACCCCCACCTGGCGCTGATGCCGGACGCGCATCTGGGCAAGGGAGCCACCGTGGGCTCCGTCATCCCTACCCTGCGAGCCATCATCCCGGCGGCCGTGGGCGTGGACATCGGCTGTGGCATGATCGCCGTCCGCACCCAGTACTCCGTGAAGGACCTGCCGAAGGACAGGAAGCGTCTGCGCGAGGACATCGAGCGGGTCATCCCGCTCTCGGCCGGGCACAACAACAGGCAGGTGCTGCCCACGGCTGAGCCCCGGATTGCGGACCTGAAGCGGCGGGCCGCGAACGCCGGCTTCAATCCGGCCCAGTATGTTCCCAAGTGGGAGCTGCAGTTGGGGTCCCTGGGCTCAGGGAACCACTTCATCGAAATCTCCGCGGATGAGGACGACGGCGTTTGGCTCTTCCTGCATTCAGGCTCGCGCGGCATCGGCAACAGGATCGCCCAGCACCACATCGGAGTGGCCCGGCACGTGAGCCGGAAGAACCAGATATACCTGCCCGACCCGGACCTCGCGTACCTGGACGAGGGCACGCCCCAGTTCGAGCGGTACATCGCAGAGCTTCGGTGGGCCCAGCACTTCGCACTGCTGAACCGGGAGGAAATGATGGACCGGGTGGCTGCCCAGTTCAGCCGCTGGGTGGGCGGGCCGGTCCGGGAACGCGAACGGATCAACTGCCACCACAACTTCACGCAGCAGGAAACGCACTATGGCAAGCCCGTCTGGGTGTCCCGCAAGGGTGCCATCAAAGCCGCGCACGGCGATCCCGGACTGATCCCCGGGTCCATGGGAACGGCGTCGTATGTCGTCGAAGGCCGGGGCAACCCTGCTTCACTGAACTCCTCCCCGCACGGGGCCGGACGCGAATATTCCCGCAACGCAGCCCGGAAGGCCTTCACCCTGGAGGAACTGAAGCGGGCCATGAAGGGCATTGAGTTCCGGGCGTCGGAGGCCTTCATCGACGAGATCCCGGCTGCGTACAAGCCGATCGACCAAGTCATGCAGGACGCCGCGGACCTGGTGACGGTGCGGCACAAGCTGCGGCAGTTGGTCAACGTCAAAGGCAACTGATTTTGCGAAACCGGGCAGCAGTGCGGCGGAATATGACGCTGGATGAACGTGCGTGACCCTTCGTTTCCGCTTCGTTGAACGGGTCTGGGCCACTCCCTATGGTGAAACAATGACTAGTTCCAAGCCCGGGATGACCCGCATCGTGGCAGGCGAAAGCGCGGTCCCAACGCGCAGGCGCGCCGTCGAGGCTGCCCTGGCCATAGGGCTGGTCCTGCTGATCGCGGTCGGGGCCATCGTTGCCTCCAACATCTCCCGCAACACCGGGGCGCAGGCCGCCGAGCCCACTCCGGCCGCAGAGCTGAAACTGGGCTACTTCGGCAACGTCACGCACGCACCCGCCCTGGTCGGGGTCAAAAGAGGGTTCCTCGCGGAGGCCTTGGGCGGCACCAAGCTCAGCACAGAGACCTTCAACGCGGGACCGGCAGCCATCGAAGCCCTGAACGCCGGCGCCATCGACGCGGCCTACATCGGCCCGAACCCGGCCATCAATTCCTTCGCCAAGAGCCAGGGCCAGTCCGTGCGCGTGATCGCCGGAGCCGCGGCGGGCGGCGCCCAGCTGGTGGTCAGGCCCGGCATCACCTCCGCGGCGGATCTGCGGGGCAAGACCCTGGCAACGCCGCAGCTGGGCGGGACCCAGGACGTCGCCCTGCGCGCCTGGCTCACCAAGCAGGGCTACAAGACCAACGTGGACGGCAGCGGCGACGTCGCCATCAACCCCACGGACAACGCCCAGACCCTCAAGCTGTTCCAGGACGGAAAGCTCGACGGCGCGTGGCTGCCTGAGCCCTGGGCGTCACGCCTGGTGCTCCAGGCCGGAGCCAAGGTCCTCGTGGACGAAAAGGACCTGTGGGACGGCTCAGCCACCGGCAAACCCGGGGAGTTCCCCACCACCATCCTGATCGTGAACCAGAAATTCGCCGCCGACCACCCGGACACCGTCAAGGCGCTGCTGGCCGGGCACGCCAAGTCGGTGGCATGGCTCAACTCGGCACCCGCCGACGAGAAGGCGGCACTGGTCAACGAGGCCCTGCAGGAATCCGCCGGGGCCGCTCTTCCGGCCGACGTGCTGAACCGTTCCCTCGCCAACATCACCTTCACCCTCGACCCGCTGGCCGGCAGCTACCCCAAACTGCTGCAGGACGGGGTGGACGCCGGAACCACCAAGAAGGCCAACATCAACGGCCTCTTCGACCTCACCGCGCTCAACCAGGTCACCGCCGCCGGCAAAATCTCCGCAGCCGGCCTCGGCCAGGACTGACCCCCACCACTACCTAAGGACGCCACCATGCCAGTCGTACTGGAACACCTGGGCAAGCGCTTCGGCGACGGCGCCCCGGTACTGGACGACGTCAACGCCAACATCAAGCAGGGCGAGTTCGTCGCCCTCCTTGGTGCCTCCGGCTGCGGCAAATCCACCCTCCTGAACATCATCGCGGGACTGGAAGCACCGACGTCGGGCGCCCTGGAAGTGCCCAGCGACGGCGCCGCCTTCATGTTCCAGGACGCCGCACTGTTCCCCTGGCTGACTGCCAGGGAGAACATCGAGCTGGCCCTGAAACTGCGTGGCCTGGGCAAGGCCGAACGCCGCACCAAGGCCCAGGAACTCCTCGAACTGGTGCACCTGGGATCCGCGGGGGACAAGCGACCGCACGAACTGTCCGGCGGCATGCGGCAGCGCGTGTCCCTGGCCCGCTCCCTGGCCCAGGACCGGCAGCTGCTGCTCATGGATGAGCCGTTCGCCGCGCTGGATGCCATCACCCGCGACCTGCTGCACGATGAGCTGGAACGCATCTGGAAAGAAACCGGGCGGACCATCGTCTTCGTCACCCACAACGTCCGGGAGGCCGTCCGGCTGGGCCAGCGCGTCCTGCTGCTCTCCTCCCGCCCCGGCCGCGTGGTCCAGGAATGGGACGTCACCGAGGAACACCGAACCGACGCCGGGCTCGCCGGCCAGCTGACCGGGGTCATCACCGCCCGGCTGCGTGAGGAGATTCGCCGCCATGCCAAGTAACCCGACACCGCTCGCCGAGGTGGCCGAAACCCGCGAGCACGTGCATGCCGCTTTGACCCGGACTTCGAGTGGCCACGAGGACCTGCGGGAGCTTGAATCCGGCCTGGACTCGCTGCAGTCCGACGCCGACCGCAAGCACCGCGTCGACTGGAGCCGCATCCTCCTGCCGGTGGCCGCGCTGGTGGTCCTGGTGCTCATCTGGCAGTTTTACGTCTCGCTCGGCGTGAAGCGGCGCGACCTGGTCCCGGGGCCGCTGGATGTGGTGGCGCAAATGGGTGTCCTGTGGGGCGACGGCAAGTTCCAGGAGGCGATCTGGACCTCGCTGCAGCGCGGTGTGGTGGGCTTCCTGATTTCGGTGGCCATTGCCACTCCCGTCGGTTTGCTGCTGGCCCAGGTTGCCCCGCTTCGACGCGCTTTCGGCCCGCTGATCTCCGGCCTGCAGGTGCTGCCGTCCGTGGCGTGGGTTCCCGCGGCCATTATCTGGTTCGGACTCACCGACGCCACCGTGTATTTCGTGGTGTTCATGGGCGCCATCCCGTCCATCATCAACGGCCTCATCTCCGGCGTGGACCAGATCCCGCCGCAGTACCGGCGCGTGGGGACCGTGCTGGGTGCGTCCCGGCTGCAGATGGCGCTGCAGGTCATCCTTCCCGCTGCCCTGCCCGGCTACCTCAGCGGCCTCAAGCAGGGGTGGGCCTTCTCCTGGCGCTCCCTCATGGCGGCGGAGATCATCGCTGTGGGCGGCACCATCGGCTTCGGCCTGGGATCCCTGCTGGACCAGGGCCGCGATCTGTCCGACATGACCATCGTGATGGCTGCCATCCTGCTGATCCTCGGCGTCGGTATCCTCATCGAGCTGCTGGTCTTCGGGCCCATCGAGAAGCGCCTCCTGCGGCGCCGGGGCCTCCTGGCCGGCAGTACCCGCTGACCCAGCCCCTCTTCAACGCACCCTTAGGGCCCGACGGCGACCTCCCGCCGTCGGGCTCTGCTGTTCCCTGACGCATCTGCGTCACTTTTGGCCCCGCCACAAGAAGTCCACCCTGCAACTGCGCGGCCGCCAGTCTCTGCCGGCGCCAAAAGATACGCATTCTGGTGCCATCGTTGCGAAGTGTGAGTGACTGCTCAGTTGCCCCACGACGGGGGTGCCCCACATCGCTCCATGGCAGACTGGCGCCATGACCGTCAGCTTCGAGTGCCGCACCAAGTCGCCGCTGCCCGCGGAGCAGCTCTTCGACCGGGCCCGCAGCATCGACCTGCATCTGGACTCCCAGCAGAAAGCACGGGAGCGGGCGATCGGCGGCGTCACCAGGGGCCTGATCGGAGAAGGCCAGGAGGTGACCTGGCGGGCAAAACACTTCGGCGTTCCACTCACCATGACCAGCCGGATCACCTCCCTGGACTTCCCCCGCAGCTTCACCGACGAACAGGTCAAGGGGCCGTTCACGTCATTCCGGCACGTCCACGAGTTCTCACCAACCGCCACGGGCAGCATCATGATGGACAGAGTTGAGTTCAGCGCCCCGCTGGGAGTCCTGGGCCGCGCCGTCGAGCGCCTCTTCCTGGCCGGGTACCTGGAGCGGCTGATCCGGGACCGCGGCACCTTCCTCGCCGGCAGCGCGGCAGATTCTTTGTGACGCAGCGTTACCTTACGTGAACTGGTGTTGCTGACCCTTTGTGGGCCAATGTGACGCCGCCCTACCGTTGATTCATGGCAATTCAGGACATATACCCCACGGCGCTGCGGCTGCTCGGCCGCCCCGTGCTGGTGGTGGGCGGCGGCCCCGTTGCGGCCCGCCGCGCCAAGGGACTGCTCGACGCCGGTGCCCTGGTCACCGTCGTGGCCCCCGTTGCCTCTCCCGCGCTGCAGGAGATGGCCGACGCCGGCCTGCTCACCTGGGAAACGCGGCCTTACCTTTCCAGCGACATCGACGGCGTCTGGTTCGTCCAGACCGCAACGGGCGCCCCGGAGGTGGACGCCCAGGTATCTGCCGACGCCGAGGCGCAGCGGGTGTGGTGCGTCAACGCCTCCAACCATGAAGCGTCCGCCGCCTGGACCCCCGCGGTCGCTGAGGTGGACGACGTCAAGATTGCCATCAACGCCGGGGGAGACCCGCGCCGTGCCATGGCCGTCCGCGACGCCGTCGCCACCGCCCTCGAAACCGGCGATCTTCCGCTGCGCCGCCGCCGTGCCCACCAGGGAAGCGTTGCCCTCGTTGGTGGCGGCCCCGGCGATACCGGCCTCATCACCGTCCGCGGCCGCCGCCTCCTGGGCCAGGCCGACGTCGTGGTCGCTGACCGCCTGGGACCCCGCGAACTGCTGAACGAACTCGCGCCGGATGTCCGCGTCATCGAAGTGGGCAAGACACCGGGCCACCACCCGGTGCCGCAGGCGGACATCAACCGCATCCTGGTGGAGGAAGCCCTCAAGGGCCACCGCGTGGTCCGGCTCAAGGGCGGCGACCCGTACGTGCTGGGACGCGGCGGCGAGGAAGCCGAATACTGCCGCCAGCACGGCGTCGAGGTCGAGGTGGTCTCCGGCGTTACGTCCGCCATCTCCGTCCCCGCAGCCGCAGGCATTCCCGTCACGCACCGTGGCCTGGCCAAGGGCTTCAGCGTGGTCACCGGCCACGAGGAACTCTCCGAGGTTCCGGCCCGCGCAGACCACACCATCATCCTGCTCATGGGCGTGGGCCAGCTCCGCGAATCCGCGTCCGCGCTGGGCGAAGCCGGACTGCCCGCAGACACCCCTGTTGGTATCGTGGAAAACGGCTATTTGCCGGACCAGCGCGTCACCATCGGCACGCTCGGTTCCATCGCCGACCAGGCCCAGGCGGCCGGCGTCGCAAATCCTGCCGTGATTGTCATCGGTGACGTGGTGCGCGTCAGCCCGTTCGCGCCGCCGCACTTCAAAACCGCTGACTACAGCACCACCACCCCGAACAGCCCCCGCAAGACCGTCCTCACCACCTGAAACCCATCGATGGCTCCGTACTTGTCGTTATGAACGTTGAAAACGACTAGTACTCAGCAATCGATGCAGAAGAAAAGGAACACAGCCGTGTCATCCAGCACTACCGTAGGATCTGCTGCGCGTCCCCTGCGCGTCGCCGTCGTGGGCTCCGGCCCGGCCGGCGTCTACGCCGCTGACATCCTCACCAAGAGCGAAGCCGTCAAGAGCGGCGAGCTGACCGTCAGTATCGACCTTTTTGACCGCTACCCGGCACCCTACGGCCTGATCCGCTACGGCGTTGCCCCGGACCACCCCCGCATCAAGGGCATCGTGAACGCCCTGCACAAGGTGCTGGACCGCGGCGACATCCGCTTCTTCGGCAACGTGGACTACGGCACCGACCTCACCATCGAGGACCTCCGCAAGCACTACGACGCCGTCATCTTCGCCACCGGCGCCATCAAGGACGCGGACCTGAATATCCCCGGCGTCGAGCTGGAGGGCTCCTTCGGCGGCGCCGACTTCGTCTCCTGGTACGACGGCCACCCGGACGTGCCGCGTGAATGGCCGCTGGAGGCCAAGGAAATCGCCGTCATCGGCAACGGCAACGTGGCCCTGGACGTGGCCCGCGTCCTGTCCAAGCACGCCGACGACCTGCTGGTCACCGAAATCCCGGACAACGTCTACGCCGGCCTGAAGGCCTCGCCCGTCACCGACGTGCACGTCTTCGGCCGCCGCGGCCCCGCCCAGGTCAAGTTCACCCCGCTGGAGCTGCGCGAGCTGTCCCACTCCAAGGACGTGGACATCATCCTGTACCCGGAGGACTTCGAGTTCGACGAGGAATCTGACCGCCAGATCCAGACGAACAACCAGACCAAGACCATGGTGGGCACGCTCACCAACTGGATCGCCGAGCAGCCCGAGGACGTCTCCGAGCTCAAGGCCTCCCGCCGCCTGCACCTGCACTTCCTGCACAGCCCGGTGGAGATCTACGACGACGCCGAGACCCCCGGCAAGGTGGCGGGCATCAAGTTCGAGCGCACCGAGCTGGACGGCACCGGCAACGCCCGGGGCACCGGCGAGTACGTGGACTACCCGGTGCAGGCCGTGTACCGCGCCATCGGCTACTTCGGGTCCGCCCTGCCGGACGTGGAGTTCGACCACAAGAAGGGCGTTGTCACCAACGACGGCGGCCGCGTCCTGGATGCGTCCGGCCAGCATGTACCGGGCCTCTACGCCACGGGCTGGATCAAGCGCGGACCGGTGGGCCTGATCGGCCACACCAAGGGCGACGCCCTGGAGACCGTCACCTACCTGCTGGAAGACCGCGAAAACCTGCCGGTGGCTTTGGTGCCGCAGGAGGACGCCGTCACCGAACTCCTCGACGCCCGCGGTGTGAAGTTCACCAGCTGGGAAGGCTGGCTGGCGCTGGACGCCCACGAGCTGGCCCTCGGCGCAGCGGCCACCGAAGCCGGCGGCTCGCACGGCGTGGAGGTCAAGCGTGAGCGCATCAAGGTGGTGCCGCGCGAGGACATGGTGGACATCTCCCGCGACGGCGTCTCCGCCCAGGTCTAGGAGAACGCCCGGCTCCAGGAGCTGAAAGCAGGAACCGCGGGACGCAATCGTCCCGCGGTTCCGGCGTTTAACAACCCTTTAACCCTGATGCGCTATTTCCCGGCGCCCCCGATGGCCATGAGCTCCAGGCGGCGCAGGGTTTCCCGGTTCCGGGCGGAAATCAAGGGATCGCGCAGGAACTTGGGCATCAGCTTGCCGGGCCCGCGGATGGCGTCCTCCGCGATGGTCACCAGGCACTGGTTGCCGCGGTCCTCCAGTGTCATCTCCACCTTGGCCTCGCCCATGGGCCAGCCGCGCGCCACCAGCTCCAGCGAGCGGCCGGGCTCGACGGCGGTCACGCGGCTGCTGTCGTCGATCACCAGGGGCCAGGCTCCCACCGAGTGGTGGAGTTGGGCACCCACCCTTGGCCATTCGGCGTCCACGTCCCTGATCCTGGACGCGCCTACCACCCAGCCGGAGTACAGCCAGCCGTCGGCGATGACCCGCCACACGTCGGCCGAGGGGGTTTTGAACAGCTGCGAGACGGTGGACATGGAGTTCCTTCCGGTTGCGGTGGTGCTTTTCCCGAGCGGCGCGGGGGACTCAGGCGGACGTCCGACGGCGGGAGGTGCGGGCCGCCGTGCGGCCCGGTAGGACGGCTTCCGCAGCCGCCGGGTCCAGCTGTAGGCCTGCGCCCCGGGCGGCTGGTGCTCCAGGGGATCGAAACGCAGCGGGATGTCGGTGGGACTGGCACCGGCCTGCAGCCGCACTTCGCCGCATTCCCGCCAGCGTCCGCCCGGTGTGGCCCAGTGCAGTCCCAGCACCCATTCCCCGGACGCCAGCGAACCCGGCGGGAGGCTCCGCGTCCGCAGTCCCAGCAGCACCGGGCCCCGGCTTCCGCGGTAGGGCATCAGCGTGGTCATGGCGGCACCTGCAACATCCAGCCGCGGCACCAGCAGGAGCCGGCCCGGCAACCCCCAGCCGGTGGAGGCAAACAGCACGTCCGCGGGTCCGCCGGCGCCGGGCGGGGAAACCCGCAGGGCCAGGCCAAGGATGTCAGGCAGCGCCTGCGGCAGCCCCAGGGACCGCGAAAAGCGGGCCACCACCTGGTCCGTCCCGGGCGCGTCCAGCCAGTCAATGCCGCTGGGGCCGGACGGGTTGCCGGTCCTGGTCAACGTTCCGTGCAGGCCCAGCCCCTGCGGATGAATGGGCCGGTCCGGCCGGGCGAGTTTCAGGAGCCGGAAGAGGCCGGCGAAGGCCTGGCCGGCACTGGAGGCGACGGCGGAACTAGCGCGCAGCTGCTGGGTCATACTTTCTCCCTACCCACAAACTCCTGAACTACATGCGGCCAAAGCGGGCCCGGATCAGCGCGAAGATCCCGTAGGCGATGAACCCTGCACCGATGGCTACGAGCAGGGTGGGCCCGAACGGGTGGCCCTGCAGGGCCTTGAGGCTGCCGTCCAGCCCGGTGGATTCGTCCGGCCGGTGCCTGGCGGCGGCGATGATGAACAGCAGCCCGGTGAGGTCCAGCGCAACACCTTTGGCCACATGGCCGGTGACGCCCAGGCTGTCGATGAGCCTGCCCCGGCGGGTACCCTCGAAGTGGAACAGCTCTTCCTTGAATCCGCGCCGGAGTCCTTTGATCACGAAGTAGATGCCGATGCCGAGGATGGTCAGGCCGAGCGCGACGAGGACCCACGGTCCCACGGGGTTGGCCATCAGGCTGGCGCTGAAGTCCCGGGTATTGTCGCCCGAGTCGCTGCGCTGCCCCAACGCGAAGCCCGCGAAAGTCAGCCCCACGCTGCCGTACGCGATGGCCAGGAATCCCGAGGACACCAGCTTGGCCAGCCGTTCCTTGCGGGGAAGGCTCCTGGCCCGCAGCGTCGCTTCGCTGGCCTGCCACAGTGCAAGGCCCAGGCATGCGGCCACGCATCCCCACATGACCAAGGGACCCCACGGGTTGTCCGCCAGCCGGGCGATGGCGCCGGTGGCCTCGGCATCGCCGGGGTGGCCGAACGCGATGGCGATGGCGATGGCCCCCACGATGATGTGGAGCAGTGCCATGACGGCGAATCCGGAACGGGCCAGGACGTCCAGCGCTTTGGCATTGGACGCCTCCTCGACAGCGTCCGCTGCCTGGCTGAGGGTGGATTCGCCGTCGGACATCTCTTAGCCGTTCATGGGGCCTTCGGCCCGCAGCTTCTCTGCGCCGGGTCCCTCCACGTGCACGGTGCAGCGGACCACCAGCTGGCCGGGGGCGTTGTCCAGTTCCACCAGGGAATCGTCCGCGCTGAGGACGGTGAACACCTCCGAGCCGGCTACAACGCCAACGCCCTTGGCCTTTGCCGTTTCCCGCGCGTTCCCCAGCGCCTCGCGCTGGAGTCCGTCCACATAGCCGCCGTCACTTCCACGGGCGGGGTCCCCGAAGGCCCAGCCGAACAATGTCCCTGTGTTTCCCATGGCGACGATATTACGCGGTTGCCCCTCTCCGGGACGGGGTTTCGTAATATTAGTAAGTGTGCTTACCATAGGCGGACCATACCTCGAAGGAATACGGCAGGTGAAGTCCGCGGCACAGCGGCAACCCGGAACCAGTCAACAACGTTAGGAATGCACATCATGGCAGGAAATCTCATTGCCCGTTCAGTTCACGACCTGACGGCAGCAGCATGGTTCGGTGGATCCCTGATGGGCGCCATCGGGCTCAACGGGGCAGCGGCCCAGGCCAAGGACCCCGCAGAGCGCACCCGGCTTTCCAGTGCCGGCTGGATGAAGTGGGCGCCGTTCCAGACCGCGGCCTTCGCCTCCCACCTGGTGGCGGACCTGGCCATTGCCTGGGAGAACAAGGGCCGTATTGCCAAGCAGGAGGGCGTGGCCCGCGACACCGTCATCAAGACGGCCGTGACCGTGGTGGGCGCTGCGGTGACCCTGTACTCGGGCATCCTGGGCAAGAAGGTGGAGAAGCTGGCCGGTGAGGGTGCCGAGGGTGCCACCGAGCCGCACGCTGCAGCCTCGGATGAGCTGAAGTCGGCCCAGCAGCAGCTCAAGGCACTGCAGTGGGCCATCCCCGGCTTCGCTGCCCTGGTGATCATCCTCGGCGCCAAGCACGGCGAGATGCAGCGCCCCAAGAACGTCCTTTCGGGCCTGCGCCGCGACTAGCGCGACCAGCCAGACATAAAGCGGACGACGACGGCCCGGCACCACAGTGCCGGGCCGTCGGCATGCCCAAGGGCTGAACAGGGCGGGGCCAACAGGGCGGCGTTACTCCGCCAGCCACTCCGCACATGAGTTCAGGTTCCGGTTCACGCTGGCAACGGCAGCGTCTTCGTCCCGCTGGGCGATGGCGTCGAGCAGTGTTTCGTGGCCGTCGCGGGGGAGTCCGTTGAAGCCCGGCCGGCGCTGCTGCGTGAGCAGGTCCTGGTGGAACACAGTCCCGAAGCTGGCATAAAGCTCGTGCAGCAGCGGGTTGCCGGACGCCCGGGCAATGCCCTCGTGGAAGCTCCAGTCCGCGTCCGCCCAGGCTTCGTAGTCGCCGTTGTTCCAGGCCTGGTCCCGGGTGGCGAGGAGGACGCCCAAGGCGGCGACGTCGTCGTCCGTTGCGTTGCGCGCGGCCAGCCGGGCAGCCTGGGTGTCCAGGCCCAGCCGGACCTCCAGGATGTGCTGCTCGGTGTGGTCCTGGTACATGCGGCGCGCGGCCCCCGACATTTCGCTCGTGGCCCGCACATAGGTGCCGTCCCCCCGGCGAACCTCCAGCATTCCGCCGTGGGCAAGGGCCTTCACTGCTTCGCGGAGGGTGCCGCGGGAAACCCCCAGCCTGGCCATGAGCTCAGGTTCGGACGGGATGCGCTGGTTCAGCGGCCACTCGCCGGAGTGGACCATGCCCCGCAGCTTGGCGGTGACCTCGGCGGCGAGCGGCGGGCGGACGGAAGGGCTCAGGGACATGGGGCTACTTCCTCTCCGCGGGCTTGCCGGACATCGCAGGGCCGGTGATCATGTGCGACACCACGATCTGGACCAGGGCCAGTGCCAGCAGCAGCCCCAGCGGCAGGGACCAGCCTCCGGTGGCGCTGTGCAGCAGGCCCATGCCGAACGGGCCCGCGGTGGCCAGCAGGTAGCCGGATGACTGGGCCAGGGTGGACAGTGCGGTGGTCTCGGCGGTGCTGGTGCCGCTGCGGCTGATCATCACCATCACCAGCGGGAAGATGCCCAGGCCGAAGCCCAGCAGGACGGCGGAGACGGCCGCCAGGGCGACGGGGAGGACCAGCAGCGCCGCAATTCCCACGGCCATGGTGATACTCACCAGGTAGAACGCCGGACGCAGCATCCGGGGCCTGGCGCCGATGGCAATCAGCACCATGCCCGCGGGGACGGAGACCAGCTGCATGAGGCCGAACATCAGTCCGCTGTCCGAGGCGCTCATGCCCATGGTGGTGAGCATGTAGGGGAACCAGCTCAACAGGGCGTAAGCCAGCAGGGCCTGCAGGGTGAAGATCGCGGTGAGGAGTTGCCCCTTGCGGGTCCGCAGCAGCGGCCAGGGCGACACATGCCCGGCCGTGGTCCGCACCGTATGGCGGTGGGCGTGCAGGGCCACCGGCAGGAAGCCCAGGAAGGCGGCCACGGCCGCGATGCCCACGGCGCCGACGGCGGCGGACGGGGAACCGAGCGCGTGTGCCAGCGGGACCACCGCGACCGAGGTCAGGGTGCCGCCGGTGGTCATGGTCACGGTGTAGACGGCGGTCATGAGCGACGTCCGGGACGCGAAGTGCTCCCGGATGAAGGACGGCATGGCCACGTTGCAGATGGCCAGTCCGGACATACCCACCACGCTCCCGGCCACCAGCATGCCCGTGGCGGGGACGCCGCGCAGCAGCAGCCCGCCGGCCAGCAGCGCCAGGGACAGGAGGACGGCCTTCTCCACACCAAGCCTGCCGGTGAGCCAGGACGTGGCGGCCCCGGCAAGGGCGAAGCAGAGGGTAGGGATGGAGGGGATGATTGCCGCCACCAGCACCCCGTAGCCCAGCACCGCCTGCAGATCGTGCAGCAGCGCGGACGCCCCGGTGATGCCCGCGCGCAGGTTCAGCCCGATCAGCACCAGCGCAATGACGCCGAAGACGACGGCGGAGCGCGGCTTTGCCGGGGCGGTGCCGCCGGCAGGGGTGCCGGTCACCGCAGCGGGTGCCTGGGTGGCTGTGGGAACGGAAGCGGGGGGAGTGGCGGGCATACGAACCAGCCTAAAGGTTAGACGTTTGATGTTTGTGCTTTTGTGGCCAACCTCTCCACGTGTTCGGTGCCTGCAATAGACTGCCAACGGACTGTCGGAGGACCTGGCGCGGACCAGGCGGTGCGGAAGGACGGCTGTGGAGGCTTCCAGGGGAATCGAGATTGAGAAGAAGTACGACGTCGATGCCGGCGCCGTGGTGCCGCCCCTGGAACAGGCCGCAGGGGTGGCCCGCACAGGCAATTCCCACACCGACCTGCTGGAGGCGGTGTACTTCGACACCCCCACCCATGCCCTGGCCGCCCGCCGCATCACCCTCCGCCGCCGCACCGGCGGGAAGGACGCGGGGTGGCACCTGAAGCTGCCGCCCCAGGCGGCGGCCGGCGGCGAAGGCCCGCAGGAGCGGACGGAACTGCATGCACCCCTGGGCCGTCCCGACGTCGTACCGGACGCCCTGCTTACCCACCTTTACGCCTACCTCAGGGGTGCTGTCCCCGTGCCGGTGGTGCGCCTGGACACCCGCCGCACCACCTACCCCCTGTACGGGGCCGACGGCGCCCATCTCGCCGACCTCGCGGACGACCAGGTCACCGCCGAACGCCTGGCGGACGGGGACAACGCCACGAGGCAGGAGTGGCGCGAATGGGAGCTGGAGCTGGTCCACGGCCAGCCGGACCTTTTTGGCCCGGTGGAGGAACTGCTCGCAGCCGCCGGCGCCCGGCCCGCCGGCCATGCCTCGAAGCTGGTCCGTGCCTTGGGCTCTGACACCAAAGCGGGCAAGCGTGCCGCCGCGGGCGAGGCGGCCGCCGGTGCTGCCGGACCCGAAGGCACCCCTGCCCTGCTGGCCGGGAAGCGTGCGCCGGCTGCCGCCGTCGTCACGGTTTATGTGGCCGCGCAGATCGACCAGATCCTCGCCAGCGACGCTGCCGTCCGGAATGAGGAACCCGAGGCCATTCACACCATGCGGTCCGCCACGCGCCGGATCCGCTCGGTCCTGGCCGCGTACGCCAAGCTCTACCGGGCGTCACCGGTGCGCAAACTGCGGAGCGAGCTGAAGTGGCTGGGCCAGCTGCTCGGCCAGCCGCGCGACGCCGAGGTCCTGCGGGCCCGGCTCCGTGACCAGTTGGGCGCGCTGCAGCCCGGGGATGGCACAGCCGGGGCCACGGCAAGGGTGGAGCAGCGCACGGGCGGGGATTATGACGCCGCGTACCGGCTCCTGCTGGAAGCCCTGGGGTCGGGCCGCTACTTCAGGCTCCTGGACAAGCTTGAGGATTTCCGTGACAACCCGCCGGTGCGCGCCGACGCGGTAGCGCCGGGACGTCGGGCGGCCGCGAAAGCCGTGGACAAGGCCGCCAGGCGGCTGGAGCGCTCCCGCAAAGCGGCCAAGCGCGCGCGGCGCGGCAGGGACCAGGAACTTGCCCTCCACCGGGTCCGCAAAGACGCCAAGCGGCTGCGCCACGTGGCTGAATCAGCGGCCCTGGTGCACGGCAAGCGTGCGGGCAAGGTAGCCAAGGCCGCCCGCCGGCAGCAGAAGATCCTGGGCCAGTTCCAGGACGCCGTGGTGGCCCGCGACCTGCTGGCAGCCATCGCCGCGGAACACAGCGAGCCCGCCACGGCAGGCATCTACGCGGAGCTGCTCAACCAGCAGGAAGAGCGGATGCTGGAGGCCCGTGCCGGGTACCGGAAGGCCAGGAAGAAGTCGCGCGACCTGTTGGGCCGCGGCGTCCTCTGAGGCCTGCCGGGCAGTTTCCGGCCTACTTGCCCTGCCGGGCGGACAACCGGGCCACGGCCAGGGCCAGCCACAGCTGCACCCGGTCCGCAGTGACGGAGGGGTCATACCCGGTGAGCTCGGTGATCTGCGCCAGCCGGTACCGGACCGTGTTCCGGTGCAGCGTGAGCTCTTCCGCCACCGCAGCCACCGAGCCGTTGTTGTTCAGGTAGCTCTCCAGCGTGGACATCAGCTCCGAGCCGTGCGCGGCATCGAACGCCCGCAGCGGGTTCAAGGACTCGTGCGCCATGTCCGCCAGCGGGACGTCCTCGCTGGCCAGCAGCAGCGATGTCAGGCTGAGCCGTTCCGGTTCGTTGACCGGCAGCCCATGGCTGGCGGCGTCCCGGGCTTCGAAATAGCTCCAGCGCAGGCCGTTGGGCTTGGTGTACGCCCCGCCGATGCCGATCGTGGCATGGATCCCGGCTTCGGCGAGGTGGTCGCTCAGCTTCCGTGCCAGCGCCGGCGCCGTCCCGCCGTCGTCATTGACCACCAGCACCAGGTCCTTGCCCACGACGGCAGCGACCGCCTTCTCCAGTTCCTGCGGCACCGAGGTGCTCCCCAACGCCTTCCCGTGGGCGGCCGACACGGCCAGCAGCACCACGTTCTTGCGGGTGCTGTTCACGCCCACGCCGGCCAGGCGGCGCTGGGCCTCGCTGGTCTCCAGCGCCCCGTGGATCACGTCCTCCAATACTTGGCCGCACAGGGCGCGCTGGGCCTGCCGCTGCTTGACCATGTTGTTCAGCTCCACGCTGATCAGGTTCTGCGCGTAACCGATGATGCCGGTGTCCTCGAACGGCTGGCGGACCCACAGCGTGCAGGCGTCCCGCCGGCCCGTGGGCACCGGGTAGCTGGACCACGTATCGGCCGACGGGTGGGTGCTGCCGCTGTTGTACAGCTGCGCCGTGAACTGGGTCAGCGCCACGTCGGTGCGCAGCATGCCGCCCAGGTTCTTCAGCAGCTCTGCCAGCCCGCCGCCGGTCAGCAGCGCCCGGGCCAGCACCTGGTGCCCGGCAATGAGCCGTTCCAGTTTGGCGTAGTGGTCGGCCGACTGGGCGTCCGCCACCAGCTTAGTGATGGCGATAAACGGGGTCTCGTAGGGCACTTCCACCACCGGCAGGCCCCACCGGTTGGCCTCCGCCAGGAGGGCCGGGGGCACCGCCTCATGGGACAACCCCACGCCGAATCCGATGCCCACCGCACCGGCACGCTGCACCTGCCGCACAAAGCGCCGCTGCTCCGGCGCGGACCGCAGCCGCAGGCCCGTGGTGAGCACCAGTTCCCCGCCGTTGAGGAACCGCTGCGGATCCTCCAGTTCCGTCACAGCCACCCAGTTGATGTCCTGGTTCCAGGTGGTCTCCGCCACGCCCGCCTTGGACAGCTTCAAGGAGGTCACGCCCACCAGGGCAGCAAGGGAAATGGCCATGAAGCAAGGATAAACGTGAGCTGGGCAACCGCACTAAACCCCTCTGGCAAGGGTGTGCAGGTGGCTATTCACCCCGCTTGGGCGCTGGCATAGGCTCAAGGCAGTTCCATCCATCCGTCCTGGTCTCCGCCCGGCCGCCGATGGCCCTTACGAAAGAGGTTGCACACCGTGGTCCAAACCTTGCAGAACTTCATCAACGGGAAGTTCGTCACCCCCGCCGGCACCACCCTGCTGGACGTGGTCAACCCCACCAACGGGGAAGTGGTGGCGCAGGCCCCCGTTTCCGTGCAGGCGGATGTGGATGCGGCCATGACGGCAGCCAAGGACGCCTTCAGGACCTGGAAGCACGTCACCCCGGGCCAGCGCCAGCTGATGCTGCTCAAGCTTGCCGACGCCATCGAGGCCAACAGCGATGAACTCGTCGAAGCCCAGCACCGCAACACCGGCCAGGTCCGCTCCCTCATCGCCTCCGAGGAAGTGGCTGCCGGCGCCGACCAGCTGCGCTTCTTCGCCGGTGCCGCCCGCATCCTGGAGGGCAAGTCCGCCGGCGAGTACTTCGAGGGCCACACCTCCTACGTCCGCCGCGAACCCATCGGCGTGGTGGCCCAGGTGGCCCCCTGGAACTACCCCTTCCTGATGGCCATCTGGAAGATCGGTCCCGCGCTCGCTGCCGGCAACACCGTGGTCCTGAAGCCCTCCGACACCACCCCCGAGTCCACGCTGGTCCTGGCCCGCCTGGCCGGCGACATCCTGCCCGCGGGCGTCCTGAACGTGGTCCTGGGCACCGGCGAAACCGGTGCCATGATGGTGGAGCACAAGGTCCCCGGCCTGGTGTCCATCACGGGATCTGTCCGCGCGGGAATCGCGGTGGCTTCCGGCGCCGCCAAGGGTCTCAAGCGCGCCCACCTGGAGCTCGGCGGAAAGGCCCCGGCCATCGTCTTCGCGGACGCGGACATCAAGAAGAGCGCGGCGGCGATCGCCGAATTCGCGTTCTTCAACGCCGGCCAGGACTGCACGGCCATCACCAGGGTGCTGGTGCAGGATTCCGTGCACGACGACGTCGTTGCAGCCATGGTGGAACACACCCGGACCCTGCACACCGGCTCGCAGAACGACGAAGACAACTACTTCGGCCCGCTGAACAACGTGAACCACTTCAACGCCGTGACCTCCGTGGTGGAGAACCTGCCGGCCAACTGCCGGATCGAAACCGGCGGACACCGGGCAGGGGAGAAGGGCTACTTCTTCGAACCCACCATCATCACCGGCGCCAGGCAGACCGACGACGTGGTGCAGAAGGAAACGTTCGGCCCCGTCATCACCGTCCAGAAGTTCAGCACCGAGGAAGAAGCCGTTGCCCTGGCCAACGACGTGGACTACGCGCTGGCCTCCAGCGTCTGGACCACCAACCACGGCACGGCCATGCGGTTGAGCCGGGACCTGGACTTCGGCGCCGTCTGGATCAATACCCACATCCTCCTTACCGCCGAAATGCCGCATGGCGGCTTCAAGCAGTCCGGCTACGGCAAGGACCTCTCCATGTACGGCGTGGAGGACTACACGCGCATCAAGCACGTGATGACCGCCCTCGACGCCTGACCATTCCCCGCTGGTTGAGCTTGCCGAAACCCGGAATCGTAGAAAGAAAAGAACCATGACCACCACCGCAGCAGACATCACCTACCGCCTGGAGCAGAAGCGCAACGTCCAGGCCGACTTCCCGGGCCCCAAGTCCGTGGCACTGACCGAACGCCGCAAGTCCGTGGTGGCTGCCGGCGTCGCCTCCAGTGTCCCGGTCTACGTTGCAGACGCCGACGGCGGCATCATCCACGACGTCGACGGCAACTCCTTCATCGACCTGGGCTCAGGCATCGCCGTGACCAGCGTGGGTGCCTCCGACCCCGCCGTCGTGGGCGCCGTCAAGGAAGCCGTGGAGCACTTCACCCACACGTGCTTCATGGTCACCCCCTACGAGGGCTACGTGGCCGTCGCCGAGCAGCTGAACCGCCTCACCCCGGGCGACCACGAGAAGCGCACCGTCCTCTTCAACTCCGGTGCCGAGGCAGTGGAGAATGCCGTCAAGGTGGCCCGCCTGGCAACCGGCCGGGACGCCGTCGTCGCCTTCGACCACGCCTACCACGGCCGGACCAACCTCACCATGGCGCTCACCGCCAAGGCCATGCCGTACAAGACCAACTTCGGCCCGTTCGCGCCCGAGGTCTACCGCATGCCCATGAGCTACCCGTACCGCGAGGAAAACCCCTCGATCACCGGCGCCGAGGCAGCAAAGCGCGCCATCACCATGATCGAGAAGCAGATCGGCGGCGACCAGGTTGCCGCGATCATCATCGAGCCCATCCAGGGTGAGGGCGGCTTCATCGTCCCGGCCGAGGGCTTCCTGCCCGCGCTGGCCGCCTGGGCCAAGGAGAAGGGCATCGTCTTCATCGCGGACGAGGTCCAGTCCGGCTTCTGCCGCACGGGCGAATGGTTCGCCGTCAACCACGAAGGCGTCGTCCCGGACATCATCACCATGGCCAAGGGCATTGCCGGCGGCATGCCGCTGTCCGCCATCACCGGCCGCGCCGACCTCCTGGACGCCGTGCACCCCGGCGGCCTGGGCGGCACCTACGGCGGCAACCCCGTGGCCTGTGCAGCAGCCCTGGCCTCGATCGGATCCATGGAGGAGTACGACCTGAACGGCCGTGCCCGCCACATCGAGTCCATCGCCACGGCGCGCCTGCGTGAACTGCAGTCCGATCTGGCCAACGCCGGAACCGCGGTCATTGGCGACGTCCGCGGCCGCGGTGCCATGCTCGCCATCGAGCTCGTCCAGGCCGGAACCAAGGAACCCAACCCGGAGCTCACCAAGGCTGTCGCCGCCGCCTGCCTGAAGGAAGGCGTCATCATCCTCACCTGTGGCACCTACGGCAACGTCATCCGCCTGCTGCCCCCGCTGGTCATCACCGATGAACTGCTCGCAGACGGCCTGGAAGTCCTCGCCGCAGCCATCAAGGCCAACGCCTAGAGCCGCAAAGCCGGTCCACGGAAAAGGCAGCACCCCGCCGGGGTGTTGCCTTTTTCCGTTGCCCGGGAAATCCCGCCATGGGGGGATACCTAGGCCCCCGCACCGGACTGCGCAAACTACCTAATATTCCGCCCGGACCGGCGGGCAGGCGGCGGTCCCCCCAAAACCCTTTCGGTAAGTAGCCCCAAAAATCTTTATAGAGTACCCGTTACTCGTGTCGGGCCTGCGCAGGAATACGTAATTTTGACCTATAAACGGGCGGGCTGTGCGCGACGCCGATTGCCTGAGGCGCCACCTGCCACCCCCAAAATGCGGAGCGCATATGCGCTCCCGATCAAGTCAGCCGCAGGGTAATGACGCTGCCCTCCC
Source organism: Pseudarthrobacter sp. 902506025 (assembly GCF_040702325.1). Lineage (NCBI taxonomy): Bacteria > Bacillati > Actinomycetota > Actinomycetes > Micrococcales > Micrococcaceae > Pseudarthrobacter > Pseudarthrobacter sp. 902506025. The sequence goes on along the minus strand of NZ_JBFBKW010000003.1, from coordinate 533,123 downwards.
ATGACGCTGACGACAGGAACTTCCACCAACGCCTGGTGCATGGGCACCCCAGGCATCGACACCCCACAGCCCAAAGACGGACATCTTGCTCAAGACAGGGGGAAGGCAATGACGCAGCCTTCAGCAATGACGCAAGCTTCAAGGGGAACGGGGGAGGGCCTGTGGTGACGTACCCGGGAACCTTCGCCGTGCCTGCAGCGACCACCTTCGGCCGGGACGGGGCCATGTTCGAGAGCCTGCTCGCTTTCGTGGCCCAGATGAGCCTGGTTCTGTGGGGCTTGGTCACGCTCACAGTGGTCATCCGCTTCATCGGCATCCGGTTCTACCGCCGTGCCGCGCGCCGGGCCATGGCCAAGGTGGCGGCAGCCGGCACCGCCGTTCCAGCCATCGCAGTGGCGAGCATCGACGCCCCCGCCGCCGCTACTACCGGTACGGCCCTTCCTGACGCCGCCAGGACTGCCCGGGCGGCCGGGGCCGCCGCCGCGCAGGCCGCCGCTGCCGCGGTCAAGCCGGCCATCGCCGTCGTTCCAGCCATCGCGGCCGGCATCGACCTGCTCCAGCCGGCCAACGTCCCGCTTCCAGAAGCCTTCACGAACGTGCTGGCAACCAACTCCGTGGACAGATGAGCGATGGATATCGCGCTCTTGGTCTTTTGGCTCTTCGCGGGCGTCAGCATCCTGTACGTTGTGCACTTCGGCCTCTACCTGGCGGGTGCCAACTTCTACGACATATGGCAACAGCGGCGCAAGGGACTCAGCGGGATCCGGCTTCCCACCCCCTACCAGCCCGAGTGCGCGGCGACGGCCACCTGGACCCGGCGGGCACTCCCCGAGGTGCCCGGGCTGGTCTCCATTGTCATTGCGGCCCACAACGAGGAAGCCGTGATCGTCCGGACCCTGGACTCCATCCGGCGCAGCACCTACCCGTTCTTCGAAGTCTTCGTCGCAGATGACGCCTCCGGTGACCTCACCGGCCGGCTGGTCCGCGATTACCAGTTGCGGCACCCCGCGATGGACCTGCGGATCGTGCGGATGCACCGGAACGTGGGCAAGGGCGCGGCGCTCAACTCGGTGCTCCGCAGGTTCGCGCGCGGCCAGTTCGTCATGACGCTCGACGCCGACTCGGTCATCCAGCCGGACGCCATCACCCGGGCGCTCTCCTACTTCGACGACCCGTACGTGGCCGGCGTGGCGGCGAACGTCCAGATCATGGAGGAGACCACGGCGCTCGGCATCCTGCAACGGTTTGAGCACATGATCGGCTACCGCTCCAAGAAGCTCTACTCGCTGCTGAACTGCGAGTTCGTGGTGGGTGGGGTGGCCTCCACCTACCGGATGCGCGTGCTGCGCAAGGTGGATTTCTACGATACGGACACCGTGACCGAGGACATCGGCCTAAGTGCGAAAATCACCCACCTGGGCAACCGGCGCTTCCGCATGGTCTACGGTGCGGACGTGGTGGCAAAGACCGAGGGGGTGCTCACCTTCCGTGCCCTGGCCAAGCAGCGCTACCGCTGGAAGTACGGAAGCATCCAGAACCTCATCAAGTACCGCAGCATGACCCTGAACCCCAGCCGCCGGTACAGCCGCACCCTGGCGTACTACCGGATGCCCACGGCCGTGCTGAGCGAGTTCACGCTGCTCGTCTCACCCCTGGCCTGGACGTACGCGGTCTATTGGTCGCTGGCAACCTACACTCCGGCGCTGATCATCGGGTCCTACGCCACCATCACGGCCTACACGCTGCTGACGGTCCTGATGGATGAAAACCTCTCACCGCGGGAACGCACCAGGCTGTGCATGTACGCGCCCACCGCCTATTTCCTGTTCTACATCATGGACCTGGTCCAGCTCGCGGCAGCGGTCCGGTGCATCGTCCGTTCGCCAGGGCTGGTGCGGCGCCCCGAGATCAACACGTGGAAATCTCCGCAGCGGGCCGGCAGCGTGGCGGTGATAAGCCGTGCCGCCTAGGCGCCGGCGGGTCCGCCAGGTCCTGCTGAATCCGCTCGTGGTCATCGCGGTCCTGGTTCTCCTGATTACCGCCGGGTGGTTCATGTATACGGGCAGGATCGGAACCTTCGCCCAGGCGCGGCCCGGAGCCAACCTGCTCCCGGCGCTCTTTCCCGGCGTTGCCGGACCGACGGCGGCACCGGGCCCGTCGCCGTCGGCCGGTACTTCGGTGGCTCCGGAAGGCGGCTGGACCGCGGCCCACAGTGGGGATGCGAAGACCTCCCTGGAACTGGTGCCCGGGCAGATGGGCGCCCAGGCGCTGAAGCTCAACATCCCGCAGTACGCCTCGGGCGATGTCACCCTCACCAGCCCGCGCGTGGACGTGGTTCCCGGCAAGACCTACTTCTTCAAGGTGTTCGCCACCACGGAAGCGGATTTCCGGCTGCTGGTGCGGAAATACCACAGGGATGGCAGCACCAGCCTGGAGCAGCTGAGGAACCCGGTGGAGCGGCCGGGGACCACCGCGTTCACGGTGAGTGACGCGTTCAACAGCGGCGACACCGTCGCGGCAGTGGAGTACGTCTTCCGCTTCGCCTCAGTGGGTACCGCGCGCGTGGAAGGCGCCTACCTCGAGGCAGCGGACGACGTCCAGCCTCCGGCACCCGCAGCGGTGGGCCCGAACGTGATCCCCAACCCGGGATTCGCCGGTACCCAGCCGAACCAGCCGGCCTTCTGGTCCCCCTATTCCTCCGGGACGTCAACAGTGGAGTCCGGGCGCGGCGAGGACGGGCGCGGAAGCTTCCTCTGGACCCGCATCGGAAACTACCTGAACGGGGAGGCGAAGTGGCAGTATCAGCCCATCGCGGTGACCCCGGACCGCTACTTCAGGTTCGGCGCGGCCTACAAGGCGGACCGCGAAGTGGATGTGGTGGCCGAGTTCGAGCTTGCGGGCGGCGGACGCACCTTCAAGAACCTGGAGTCCGTGCCGCCGGCAGGGGAATGGACCACCATCAGCGAGGCATTCCAGGTCCCCGATGGCGCGGCCAACGCGATGGTCACCCTGGTTGCGCATGGGAACGGGACCACCGCGGTCCGCGACTATTCGCTGACGGACATCACCAGGCCCGGGCCGCTGCGGTGGAACCAGCCCTTGGTCTCGATCACGTTCGACGACGGGTGGCAGTCCGTGTACGACCGCGCGCTGCCCCTGCTGGACAAGCATGGGTTCAAGTCCACCCAGTACGTCAACGCCAGTTCGATTGAGACGCCGAACTTCATCACGGGCGCCGAGGTCCAGCAGTTGCACCAGGCGGGACATGAAATTGCAGCCCATGCCTACCAGCACGTCGACCTCACCTCCGTGGGGGCGGAGCGCCTGGATGAGGAGCTGCGCAAGAGCGAGGAAGCGCTGGCCGCGGCCGGCCTTCCCACCGATGACCTGGCACCGCCGTACGGACGCTCCGACCCGCAAGTGGACTGGTATGCGGCCAAGTACTTCAAGATCATGCGGGGGACGGATGACGGCATCAACACGAGGCAAAACCTCAACCCGCATGACCTGAAGGTCCTGTACGTGACCGACGCAACCACGCCGGAAACCCTGAAGGAAGCGCTCGCCGAGACCTCCCGGTCCAACGGCTGGCTCATCCTGGTCTATCACCAGATCGCTGCCCCCGACGCGTCGGGGACCCAGAAGAACACTATTGCGGCGGACAAGAGCACTATCACCAGCGACGTCCTCGCAACCCAGCTGCAGCTCATCGACGAAAGCGGCATCCAAGTGAAACCGGTCGCCCAGGCGTTCGAGCAGTTGCAGGGCCCGTGACCACCACCAGGCGGTGAAACGCGGCGCCTTCGACACCCGAAAGAAGGAGAAAGTCATGATCAAATCCAGATCCAGCCTGGCGCGAGGCCGCGCCGGGCTCCTGACCCTTGGGGTAGCCGTGTGGGCCATGGCCGCCGCGCTGCTGACCCCTGCGGCCGCGAACGCCGCCGTGGACAACCCTGCCCCAACTCCGCTCGTGTCCTTCACCTTCGACGACGGCATGCAAAGTGCCTTAACGCAGGCTGCCCCCACCCTCAAGAAGTACGGGCTCACCGGCACCAGTTACGTCATCACCAACTGCGTGGGGATGACATCCGTGCCGAACACCTGCCGCGCCAACACCGACGTTCCCTATATGACGTGGGACCAGGTCACCCAGTTGCAGAACACCTACGGCTGGGAGATCGGCTCACACACCGTTGACCACCAGTGCCTTGTCAGCGTGGGCAACGACTGCCAGGCCACCAAGCTGACGGCCGCCCAGGTGGACGCCGAACTGGCCAACAGCAGGGCCGCTTTGTCGGCCCACGGGTTCAATGCCACTGCCCTGGCCACGCCCTACGGCGACTACGACATGTCGGCGCTCGCCCGGATCGCAAAGTACTACACCTCGATGCGCGGTTTTGCGGACGTGGGCAACAACATCTGGCCGCTCGGCGACCTGCTGCTCCACAACACGCCGGTGCAGGAAGCCACCACTCCGGTCTCCACGCTGAAGGCTAAAGTTGACGAGGCCATCGCCAACAGGACGTGGGCCATCTTCACGTTCCACGACGTCAGGACATCGCCGAGCCAGAACCCGGATGACTACCAGTACGGTACGGCTGAGCTGGACCAGCTGGCAGCGTATGTGCAGACCAAAGTGGCGGCCGGGCAGATCCGGAACGTCAATGTCAGCAAGGGCCTGGTAACCGGCAGCCCCAACCTCCTGCCGAACGCGACGTTCAATAACGGCATCGCCGACGGTTGGCGCACGGACGCCCCGGCCACGATCACCGCGGACGCCGGGACCAACGGGAGCTACCCTGATCCTGCCAAGTCCGTGAAGCTGGTGTCGGGTTCCGCTGCGGGCCACCTGTTCTCGCCGAAGGTTCCGGTGTCGGCGGCCAACAGCTACCTGTACAAGGCCTTCCTCAACGTGGCGGCAATCTCCACTGGAGAAGTGGGCTTCTATGTGGACGAGTACAACGCGGCCGGCCAGTGGATTTCCGGGCAGTTCCGCAAACGGGAAAACAGCCGCTGGGTGGAGTCGATGAACTTCACCTACACTCCGAGCTCCACCAGCGTGGCATCCGCCAGCCTGCAGGTCTATGTGACCGGCACCGGCATCACTGCGTACCTGGACAACATGCAGATGATGACGCTCGGGAGCGGTTCCACCACGCCGTCGCCCAACCTCGTGGCGAACGGCACGTTTGATGCCGGCATCGGCTCGGGATGGCGGACAGACTCCGCATCCACCATCCTGGCTGACGCAGCCAACCACGGGAGCCCGGCCAACCCGGTGAACTCGGTCAAGATGACGGCCACCACGGCCAACAAACACCTGTTCTCCCCGCAGGTGGCGGTGGCAGCCGGCAGCTACAAGATCGCCAGCTACCTCAACATCACGGCGCGGACCAGCGGCGAGATGGGCTTCTACATTGACGAATACAACTCCGCCGGGCAGTGGATCTCCGGGCAGTGGAAGCTCGGGATCTCGGCCGGCGGCGTGACAAATGTGGACCTGACGTACTCGCCGAGCAGCACCGCGGTAGCGAAGGCGAGCCTTCAGGTGATCGTCCAGGGCAATTCCGGACTGCAGGCGTACTTCGACGACGTCCGCTGGACGAAGTCCTAGCAGTACCAGGTCCTGGCAGCAGGGGAGAGGACGAAGGATGGCCGGGCGCCCGCACGCACTGACGGTGGTGCTGGTGTCCGCCCTCCTCGCCGTCCTCGCCTCATGCTCCCCGCCCAAGCCCGACGTGACGCTGGATCTCCTGCACGGGGACTGGCAGGACGTTCCGGGCGTCCGGGCCGGGAACGGCGCACTCCAGGTGACGCCCACCGCCAGGCGCATCGTGGAGCAGAGCGGGGAGGGAGGCCAGCCGAACCCCCCGCTCAACCTCGCCGGCACGCACCTGGTGGTCGGCGGAGACTTTTCGCTCAGCGCAACGTTCGCGGACGTGACCGCGGACGCGTCCTGGGCGCTGTACGACCGGCCGCCCGTCATCGCCGATGAGTTCCGTGTGGAGCCGGCGGGCCTGCGGCTTACCCTTCAGGGAAACGACCTGAAGATCGCCGTCTTCGACGGGACGCAGAAGAAAGACGTGACCCAGCCGGTGCCGGTGCATGATGAACACGTCACGGTAAAGGACCCGGGGGCGCCCTTCACCGTGCGCCGCTCCGGCGATACGCTGGCCGTCGCCAGCGGCAACGACACCCTTTCTTCCCTCCCCCTGGGCAAGGTGTTCTCGTCCGGGGAACTGTGGCTGGGGTTTTCCAGCGATTCCGGCGACTTCGAGATCACCTCGCTCACGGCGGTAGCGCCGGGAAGCGCCGGCCTGCGCACCTCAGGGGCCGCGGCAGCCGGCGTCCAGCCGTCAAAGGACGGCCTGCAGGCACTCGCCGCGAGGACCCGTCCGGACTTCCTGGTAGGCGCGGCCGTGGCACTGGGGCCCCTCACCGGGGACACGGACTATGCCCGGGAGTTCGTCGAAAACTTCGGCGCGCTCACGCCGGAAAACGCGATGAAGCCGCAGTTCCTCTCCCCGCAGCCGGGCGTGTACACCTTCGAAGAGGCTGATGCGATCCTGGCGATTGCCCGGAGCAAGGGCATGGCGGTGCACGGCCACACCATCGCTTTCACGGAGGCCATGCCCCGTTGGATGCAGGAACTCCCTGCAGGCTCGGACGCGGAGCGCCGGACCAGCGGTGCAGCACTGCTCGACTACATCTCCGCAGTGGTGGGGCACTTCAAAGGACAGTTGGCTTCCCTTGACGTGGTCAACGAGCCGTTCGACGTGGACCAGGGGACCGGCATGCAGCAGAACATCTGGTACCGCGTCTTCGGGCCGGGCTATCCGGCCGTGGTCTCCAAGGCCGTCTATGCGGCCGATCCGGACGTCAAGCAGTACATCAACGAGAACGGCGCCGACGTGCCGGGGCGCCGCCAGGACGCACTGCTCAAGCTCATCCTGGACACGAACGCGCAGGGCGGGCACATCTACGGGGCAGGCCTCCAGGCCCACGTCTACGACCTCAAGACCGACGCCATCTCCGCTGACGACCTCACCCGGACGCTCAAGCGTTTTGGGGACGCCGGGCTCCACGTCCGCATCTCCGAAAACGACGTCACGGACGGGCAGGGGACGGACGCCCAGGCGAAGCAGTACGCCACGGTGCTGGCCACCTGCCTGCGCTCGCGCACCTGCGTCTCCTACACCACGTGGGGAGTGGATGACCGCTACGACTGGTGGATCGATGACGGCGGGAGCCTGCGGCTGGGCCACGACCACCTGTTCAACGACGGGAAACCCACACCGGCGTACGACGCCGTGAAGCGCGCCCTGGGCGGTTGACCCTGGGCGCGAAGGCCCGGCTCAGGCGCCTTGGCGCACCGCTGCCCTGCGGGCGAGGGAGTTCCTGCGCGCCGTCCGGAGCATGTCCAGGGTCAGCAGCAGCAGGGCCAGCCACACCACCCCGAAACCGATCCAGCGCTCAACGGTCATGGCCTCCCGGAAAACCAGCAGCGCCACCAGGAACTGCAGGACGGGGGCGAAGTACTGGAGCAGTCCGATGGTGGTCATGGGCAGCCGCCGTGCGGACGCACCGAAGAAAAGCAGCGGTACGGCGGTGATCACGCCCGATGCCAGCAGCAGCCAGAAGTGTCCCGCTCCCTGGGAGGTCAACGTGGAGCTGCCGCCTGCGGCCAGGACCACCATGGCCACGGCGGCCAACGGGGCCAGCACCATGGTCTCCACGCTGAGGCTGGTGATGGCGTCCACCCTCGATCCCACCCGGTTCTTGACGAAGCCGTACAGGCCGAAGCTGAACGCCAGGGTCAGGGCAATCCATGGCAGCTTCCCGTAGGAGTAGGTGAGCACGCCCACCGCCACGAAGCCGACGCCGACGGCGGCCCACTGGAGCGGCCGCAGCCTTTCCTTCAGGACCAGCACACCCAGCAGCACAGAGACGAGCGGGTTGATGAAGTAGCCCAGGGACGTTTCCACGGCCTGCCCCGTGGTGACGCCGTACGTGTAGGTCAGCCAGTTGATGGCGATCAGGAACGCCGCCAGCGCCAGGGAACCAAAGACCCGGCGGTCCTTCAGCGCCACCGCGAGCACGCCCCACGCCCTGGTCACCGTGATCAGGAGAGCACAGAACAGCAGTGACCACACCACCCGGTTGGCCACGATTTCGACGGCGCCCGCCGGCATCAGGATGAAGAAGTACAGGGGGAGCAGCCCCCACAAAACGTACGCGCCGATGCCGAACAGCATGCCTGCCGTCGAGTCCTTGGCGACGGGCCGGGGGCCCTCCGGCGCAGGCGGCGCGGGTGCTGCGGTGGTGGCAACAGCGGGCGTGGCGGGGGAGGTTCCTTCTGGCGTGGGCACGAAGTCCATAACAGCATCCGGTGGGCAGGTATTCCAGCAGGCAGGCGGTATTCCGGAAAATAATCAGTAGGCTTGCTTTCATGACATGTGCGCCTTTCCCGGAACCCACCCCATGAGGCTCCGGCGCAGCAACGCCTCGGGCCGCGGCTACCGCAGGGTGGCCGCCGGCAAGGGCTTCAGTTACCGGGACCTGGACGGCTCCACGCTGCCGCCCGGCCCCATCCGCGACCGCCTGGAAAGCATCGGCATCCCGCCGGCCTGGACCGACGTCTGGATCGCCCCGTTCGATAACGGCCACATCCAGGCGACCGGCGTGGATGCCGTGGGCCGCCGCCAGTACATCTACCATCCGGAGTGGCGCGAGCGGAAGGACCGGGTGAAGTTTGACCGGTCCCTCCAGCTTGCCGAATCGCTGCCCGCAGCCCGGCGGCTGGTCACCATGGACCTGCGCAGCGAGGGCTTCACCCGCGACCGTGTCCTGGCGGGGGCGTTCCGGATGCTGGACAGCGGATCCCTGCGGGTGGGCTCGGAGCGGTACACCAACGAGAACGGAAGCCGTGGGCTGGCCACTTTGCTGTGCGCCCACGTCCAGGTGCGCAAGGACCGGATCTCCCTGCGCTTCCCGGCGAAGAGCGGCAAGGACTGGGAATCGGAAATCCGCGACGCCGACCTCGCCGCCCTCCTGCGCCTGCTCAAGCGGAGGGGGCCGAACGCCCGGCTGTTGGCGTACAAGGAGGGCAGGTTCTGGCGTCCGGTCACCAGTGCGGATATCAACGCCTACGTGAAGGAGCGGACCGGCTCAGACTTCACCGCCAAGGACTTCCGGACCCTGCGCGGGACCGTGGCGGCCGCGGAAAGCCTGGCGCGGACCGGAGTCCAGCGGACGGCGGCCAAGCGGAAGCGGGCCATCAGCCGCGCCATGTACGACGCGGCGGAGACGCTGGGAAACACGCCCTCCATTGCGCGCAAGAGCTACGTGGACCCGCGGGTGGTGGACCACTACCATGACGGCGAAACCATCGATCCGAAACGGCTGGACTCGGCGGAAGCTGAGCTCAGGGCGCTGTTGTACCGCGAGGGCAAGGTAGTGGCCCTGGCCGCCAACTAGAATGGGGGACTGTGCGCTGCACCATGCGGCGCACCCTCATGAAACATGAGCAGGACCAGTTCAGAAGGGTTCCCGGTGTCCAATCACAGCGAAACCGCCGCCAACCGTCCCCTCCGCGTCGCCATTATCGGCGCGGGACCGGCAGGAGTCTATGCTGCGGACATCCTCACCAAGTCCAGCGGGGTCAAGGACGGCGACTTCCAGGTCAGCATCGACCTCTTCGAGGCCTACCCGGCACCCTACGGCCTGATCCGGTACGGCGTGGCCCCGGACCACCCCCGCATCAAGGGCATCGTCAACGCCCTGCACAAGGTCCTGGACCGGGGCGACATCCGGTTCCTGGGCAACGTCACCTACGGCCGGGACCTCACGCTGCACGATTTCCGGGCCTTCTACGACGCCGTGATTTTCTCCACGGGGGCCATCAAGGACGCGGACCTGGACATTCCGGGCATCAAGCTGCGCGGCTCCTTCGGCGGTGCCGACTTTGTGTCCTGGTATGACGGGCACCCGGACGTGCCCCGCGATTGGCCGCTGGAGGCGAAGGAAATCGCGGTCATTGGCAACGGAAACGTGGCCCTGGACGTGGCCCGCATGCTGGTCAAGCACCCCGAGGAACTGCTCACCACCGAGATCCCGGACAACGTCTACGCCGGCCTGAAGGCGTCCCCGGTGACGGATGTCCACGTCTTTGGCCGCCGCGGCCCCGCCCAGGTCAAGTTCACCCCGCTGGAACTGCGGGAACTGAGCCACATGGACGACGTCGACATCGTCCTCTACCCCGAGGATTTTGAATTCGACGACGCCTCGGACGAGGCCATCCGCACCAACAACCAGGTCAAGACCATGGTGAACACCCTCACCAACTGGCTGGTGGAGGAGCATGCGGAGTCGGAGAACCCCTCGTCCCGCAGGCTGCACCTGCACTTCCTGCACAGCCCCGTTGAAGTGCTCGACGACGGCACGGGCAAGGTGGGCGGCATCAAGTTCGAGCGCATGCAGTTGGACGGGACCGGCAACGCCAAGGGCACCGGGGAGTACGTTGAATACCCTGTCCGGGCTGTCTACCGGGCCATCGGCTACCACGGCTCCGCGCTGGACGAACTGGAGTACGACGCCAAGCGGGGCGTCATCCCGAACGAAGGCGGCCGGGTCCTCGACGCCGACGGCAACCCCGTTCCGGGCATCTACACCACGGGCTGGATCAAGCGCGGACCTGTGGGCCTGATCGGCCACACCAAGGGCGATGCGCTGGAGACCATCGGCTTCCTGCTGGAGGACCGGCTCACCCTCCCGGCGGCCAGGAACCCGGATCCCCAGGCCATAATCGACCTGCTGGAAGAGCGCGGCATCGAATACACCACCTGGGAAGGGTGGAACAAGCTCGACGCCCACGAGGCGGGACTGGGTGCCGCCTGGACCGGACCTGAGGGCCTGGACCACGTGGTCCGCGAGCGCATCAAGGTGGTGCCGCGCGAGGAGATGATCCGCATTTCCCGCGGCTAAACGCAATATTTGCACAAGGCTCTTACCCTTGGGCTCCGGGCCGTCTAAGTTACTTAACACAATTACGGCCGGGATCTCTGCCCGCGCTAACCATGTTGCTAATGAGCGGGCCTCGCCCCGCCGGGGAGGCGGGGATGCCATGCGGCAGCTGATTGCGGGCCAGATATGCCAGCGCCCGGCGGAGGCAGCTTTGACGACAGGGCTCGGGTACCCGGCTCGATCGACCAGGTTCAATGTTGCTGTGTCGATGACCGGAAGAGGTTATTCAACTTCGTTGCCGATGGACTCTCATCTGGGAAGGCGGTCATAGGGTGGTCATGATGCCTAACTCAAATTGGCGCGCTGATAGCGACACGTGGCCGCTGGTTACGGCCGTGATTCCGACGATGAACCGCCCGCAATTATTGGCCCGGGCTGTACAGTCCGTGGTCGATCAGGATTACCCGGGCGAGATCGAATGTCTGGTGGTCTTTGACGGCACCGAGCCTGTTTCACCGGATGTCCGGCTACGGCCCGGTCGCCGGCTCCAAGTTTTGGTGAATAACCGTAGACCGGGTTTGGCTGGAAACAGGAACACTGGGTACCTTGCCGCCACGGGCGAGTTGGTGGGTTCTTGTGACGATGATGACGAATGGCTGCCTGGCAAGTTGCGGGCGCAGGTCGAGCTGTTGCGGAAGCATCCTGAGGCCAGTGCAGCGGCCTCGGGATTTCTGTATCACTACCGGGGCAAAGATATTCCACGCCGGGCAGAACTGCCCGCACTAACGTTCTCTGACATGCTCCACGACCGTCACCTCGAGGCCAATGCTTCTACTTACCTCATTCCACGGGAAGAACTAATCAACACAATAGGTTTAGTTGATGAGCAGCTTCCGGGAGGCTACGCCGAGGACTACGAACTGCTGCTGCGGGCCGCTAGGGTCGGTCCGATCGTGTGCGTGCAGGAGCCTCAGTCGCGGGTCCACCTTCATGATTCGTCCTTCTTTGCCAGTCGCTGGCAGACCATCAATGACGCCTTGCTGTACTTGCTCGATCGCGTACCAGAGTTCCAACAAGATCCGGCCGGGCTGGCCCGGATCGAGGGCCAGATCGCATTTTCCCACGCGGCATCCGGCAACCGCAGCTCGGCGGCTAAATGGGCGGTCCGCTCGCTTCGAAAATCGCGGCGCGCGCGACAGAGCTATGCCGCACTCGTAGTGGCAAGCGGGCTGGCGAGCGCAGACCGGGTCCAAGCCACCGCCCGTCGGTTTGGTCGCGGCATCTGATCCGGAGCAGGGCAGGTCAGTCCGGCCTTCACCGGGGGCGGACGCCCTGGAAGAGCTGGTCCGGGCAGGCCGGTGACAGAGGGTTGTTGTCCAGCTATGCTGACTTGGCCACCCTCCAGCCCTGCACAGCCGGACAAGACTCCGGAACGGGAGTTCGATGACGAACCTGCTCCACCCTGAACCGCGCCAGCGTGCCGCGCTGGCCGGCCACGAGCGCCTGGGCTCGGACCCCGGCAACCTCACCCCCGAGATCCCCGGGCTGCGCAACCTCATCAAGGAGTCCTGGCAGCGGTCGGCAAGCTTCAAGGCCAACCCGGACAACGCGGCCGCGCCGCTGGCTTTCGACTGGGAGCAGCTGGAGGACTACCGGCGGCAGCATCCCCTGGCCGCGATCATGCCGGTCATCAACAAACTCCTGGTCCAGCCCAGCCATGACAGCGGGCTCTTGGTTGCGGTGGGTGACGAGGTGGGCAGGCTGCTGTGGGTGGATGGCGACCCCACCCTCCAACGCCGGGCCGAAGGCATGATGTTCGTCCCCGGTGCCGACTGGTCCGAGGCCAGCGTCGGCACCAGCGCTCCGGGCACCGCCCTTGCCCTGGGCAGGGGCATCCAGATCGCCGGCGCCGAGCACTACCAGCGGGCAGTCCACCCCTGGAGCTGCACCGCGGTCCCCTTCCACGACCCCGACTCCGGTGCCGTGCTCGGCGTCGTGGACATCACCGGGACGGCCACCGCGGTGGCGCCTCACACGCTGTCCCTGGTGGAGGCCACCGTCGCTGCCGCCCAGGCGCAGCTGCGGGTGGAGCGCCTGCAGCTCGCGGCGGAGCTCGCCAGGAAACCTGTACGACGACGGTCCCCGGCCGCCGCCGCCAGGCAAGGCCCGGGTGCCAGCGAAGGCAGCCTCTACCGGAACAGCCTGCAGCTGCTGGGCCGCGACCAGGCACTGCTCAGCCTGGGTGGCAGGACCGTTTCCCTGTCCGCGCGGCACAGCGAGATCCTGGCCCTGCTGAGCGCGCATCCGGAAGGGCTCAGCGCCGAGGAACTGGGCTTGCTGTTGTACCCGGGGGAGGGCTCCACCATCACGCTCCGGGCCGAGATGGTCCGGCTGCGCAAGGTCATCCAGCAGCTGAGTCCCGACGCTGTCCCCGGCTCCCGCCCGTACCGGCTCCCGCTGGACCTGGTGCCGGATACCGGCCAGGTGCTCAGCTGCCTGCAGCGCGGTGCGCACCGCATCGCCCTGGAGATCTACCGCGGCGAGGTGCTTCCGCGCTCGGAAGCGCCAGGCATCCTCGACCTCAGGAGCAGGGTGTCCTCCCTCCTCCGGGAAGCGGTCCTCACGGACGGCAGCGCTGAGTCCCTGCTCAAGTACGCTGCGCTCCCGGAGGCAAGGGACGACGTCGTCATCCGCCGCGCCGCGCTCCGCCTCCTGCCGCCGCGCTCACCCAAGCGGGCTGCCGTCGTCGCCGACCTGGAACGGCTGGAAGCCGAACTCCGCGCCTGAAACCCGGCCCCGCCGGCACCCGTTGTGACCTGCGTCGCATCGTTGCAACCTTGCTGCAACCTCCCCGCTCCTACGCTGGCTTCATCGGCGAGCGCCCCTACGGGCCAGCCTTCTGCACAGCAAAGGAGCTAAGCACATGACCGTTTACGCACAGCCGGGAACCGACGGTTCGAAGGTCACCTTCAAGGACCGCTACGAGAACTGGATTGGCGGCGAATGGGTGGCCCCGGTGAAGGGCCAGTACTTCGAGAACATCACCCCGGTGACGGGCAAGGCCTTCTGCCAGGTGGCCCGCGGCACCGCCGAGGACATCGAGCTCGCCCTGGACGCGGCACACAAGGCCGCACCCTCCTGGGGCAAGACCTCCGTGGCGGAACGCGCCGCCATCCTGAACAAGATCGCCGACCGCATCGATGAGAACCTCGAGATGCTCGCCGTGGCCGAAACCTGGGACAACGGCAAGCCCGTCCGGGAAACCCTCAACGCCGACCTGCCGCTGGCCTCGGACCACTTCCGCTACTTCGCTTCCGCGGTCCGCGCCCAGGAAGGCAGCCTGTCCCAGCTCGATGACAACACCACCGCTTACCACTTCCACGAACCGCTCGGCGTGGTGGGCCAGATCATCCCCTGGAACTTCCCCATCCTGATGGCCGTCTGGAAGCTTGCTCCCGCGCTCGCCGCCGGCAACACCGTGGTGCTCAAGCCCGCCGAGCAGACGCCGTCATCAATCCTGGTGCTGATGGAACTCATCGGGGACCTGCTGCCCGCCGGCGTGATCAACGTGGTCAACGGCTTCGGCGTCGAGGCCGGCAAGCCGCTGGCCTCCAGCTCCCGGATCCGGAAGATCGCCTTTACCGGTGAAACCACCACCGGCCGGCTCATCAGCCAGTACGCCAGCCAGAACCTCATCCCGGTCACCCTGGAACTGGGCGGCAAGAGCCCCAACATCTTCTTCAACGACGTTGCCCAGGAAAACGACGCCTTCTACGACAAGGCCCAGGAGGGCTTTGCCCTGTTCGCCTTCAACCAGGGCGAAGTCTGCACCTGCCCCTCGCGGGCCCTCGTGCAGGAAGACATCTACGAGTCCTTCATGTCCGACGCCGTGGCCCGGGTGGAGAAGATGATCCAGGGCAACCCGCTGGACACCGAAACGCAGGTTGGCGCGCAGGCCTCCAACGACCAGCTGGAGAAGATCCTGTCCTACATCGACATCGGAAAGCAGGAAGGCGCCAAGGTGCTCACCGGCGGCGCCCGTGCCGAACTCCCGGGCGACCTCGCCGGCGGCTTCTACGTCCAGCCCACCGTGTTCGAGGGCCACAACCGGATGCGGATCTTCCAGGAGGAGATCTTCGGCCCCGTGGTGGCGGTGACCCGGTTCAGTGACTACAACGACGCCATGGGCATCGCCAACGACACCCTGTACGGCCTGGGCGCCGGCGTCTGGTCCCGCAACGGCAATGTGGCCTACCGCGCCGGCCGCGAGATCCAGGCCGGACGCGTCTGGGTGAACAACTACCACGCCTACCCGGCAGGCGCCGCCTTCGGCGGCTACAAGTCCTCAGGCATCGGGCGCGAGAACCACGCCATGATGCTGGACCACTACCAGCAGACCAAGAACCTCCTGGTCAGCTACGACGAAAACAAGCTGGGCTTCTTCTAAGCCCCGGCCCGCACCACTACAACGACGCAAGGATTTCGCCAATGACGACGACAATGCAAGCAGCAGTAGTAACCGAATTCGGCGCCGACCTGTCGGTCAAGGACATCGCCATTCCCACGCCGGGGCCGGGGCAGGCCCTGGTCAAGGTCCTGACCACGGGCGTCTGCCACACCGACCTCCATGCAGCGGAAGGCGACTGGCCGGTCAAGCCCTCGCCTCCGTTCGTTCCCGGCCATGAGGGCGTGGGCGAGGTGGTTGCCCTCGGCGACGGAGTTTCCGACCTCGCCGTCGGTGACCTGGTGGGCAACGCGTGGCTGTGGTCAGCCTGCGGCGACTGCCAGTACTGCCGCACGGGGTGGGAAACACTGTGCGAGGCGCAGCAGAATGGCGGGTACAGCGTGGACGGCTCCTTCGGGGAGTACATGCTGGTGGACTCCCGGTTCGCGGCGCGCATACCGGCGGGATCCGACCCCGTCGAGGTGGCGCCGGTGCTTTGCGCCGGCGTCACCGTCTACAAGGGGCTGAAGATGACCGAAACCCGGCCGGGCCAGTGGGTCACCATTTCCGGCATTGGCGGCCTGGGGCATATCGCGGTCCAGTACGCCGTGGCCTTGGGACTCCGGGTTGCGGCCGTGGACATCGCCGACGACAAGCTGGCCCTGGCCAAGGCCCACGGCGCTGAACTCACGGTCAACGCCCTGCATGAGGACCCGGTGGAGGTAATCCAGCGGGAGACAGGAGGCTGCCATGGAGTCCTGGTCACTGCGGTGCACCCGTCAGCGTTCGGACAGGCCATTGGGATGGCCCGCCGCGGCGGCACCATCGTGTTCAACGGACTGCCGCCGGGGGATTTCCCGGCGCCGATCTTCGAGATTGTGCTCAAGGGACTGACTGTCCGCGGCTCGATTGTCGGCACCCGGCAGGACATGGAGGAAGCCCTGGACTTCTATGCCCGCGGGAAGATCCACCCCACTGTGTCCGTGCGGGAGCTGTCGGAGGTCAATGCCGTGCTCGATGAGATGAAGCACGCCAAGATCGACGGCCGCGTGGTGCTGAGGTTCTGATGCCGGCTGAAGGGCTCGCTGCCGCCGTGACGCTGCCCGGGGAAGATTTCTCCCGGGTGGCGCTCACGCCGGCTGCCGTGGATCTGCTCCGGATGCTTTGGGACAAGCATGGCCCGCTCATGTTCCACCAGTCCGGCGGCTGCTGCGACGGGTCCTCGCCCATGTGCTATCCGGCCGGGGACTTCATCACGGGGGACGCGGATGTCCTGCTGGGGCTGTTCGACCTTTCAGACGGTCTGCAGCCCCTGCCGCTGGAGTTTTGGATGTCCCGGGAGCAGTTCAACTACTGGAGCCACACCCATCTGACCATCGACGTCGTACCGGGAAGAGGGAGCGGCTTTTCCGTTGAAGCGCCTGAAGGTAAACGCTTCCTGATCCGGTCAACCCTGATGGACTGGCCGTCCTAGGAAGTTCGACCAACTGCCACTCGGGGCTCTCCATTCGGAGGGCCCCGAGTGCATTGGCGGAAGAATATTCGGCATCAGGGCCGTCTCACTATTCGGGACGATTGGGACCGTCCAGTGGATGGACAGTATCGTTGATAGGTCTGTTTCCCTCACAAACCAGGATTGTGACCCCCAATGAACCTTCTGCGGACAAAATCCATCGAGCAGTCGATTGCCGACGCCGATGAGCCCGGACGCAAGCTCAAGCGTTCCCTCAGCACCTGGGACCTCATGATTATGGGCGTCGCCGTTGCTGTCGGCGCCGGCATCTTCTCGGTCGGCGCAAAGGCCGCCGCCAACTTTGCAGGTCCCGCCGTTACGCTGTCCTTCGCGATTGCCGCCGTCACGTGCGCGCTGGCCATCATGTGCTACGCCGAGTTCGCCACGGCCATTCCCGTAGCGGGATCCGCCTACGTCTTCACGTACGCCACCATGGGTGAGCTCCTTGCCTGGATCATCGGCTGGAACCTGATCCTGGAACTGTTCACCGCCGCCGCCGTGATCGCCAAGTACTGGGGCATCTACCTCAGCAAGGTGTTCGCCCTCACCGGCCTGGACATCCCGCCGGCCATCTCGCTGGGGGGCGTGGACCTCTACTGGGGCGCATTCCTGATCGTGGCCATCTTTACCGTCCTGCTGGTGCTGGGCACCAAGCTCTCCGCCCGTGTAGGCAACGTCTTCACCCTGATCAAGATCGCGGTGGTGCTGTTCGTGATCGTGGTGGGCTTCACCTACGTGAAGTTCGAGAACTACACCCCCTTCGTTCCGGCAGCTGAGCCCACGGGCGGCACCGGCGCTGCGGACGTCCTCAAGCAGTCCTTCTTTGGCTTCCTGACCGGAGCTGCCCCTGCCCAGTACGGCACCATGGGCATCTTCGCCGGTGCCGCCCTGGTGTTCTTCGCCTTCATCGGCTTCGACGTGGTGGCCACCTCCGCAGAGGAAGTGAAGAACCCACAGAAGACGCTGCCCCGCGGCATCTTCGGCGGCCTGGCCCTGGTCACGCTGCTCTACATCCTCGTGTCCCTGGCCCTGACCGGCATGGTGTCCTACACCCAGCTTGCCGAAGCCAAGAGCCCCACCCTCACCACGGCCTTCGAGGCAGTGGGAGACACCTCCGCGGCCAAGGTCATCGCCTTCGGTTCCCTGGTGGGCCTGACCACCGTGATCATGGTGCTCCTCATGGGCCTGTCCCGCGTGGGGCTGGCCATGAGCCGCGACGGCCTGCTGCCCCGGGCGCTGTCCAAGACCAGCGACAAGCGGTCCACTCCCGTGCGCCTCCAGGTCATCTGCGGTGCCGCGGTGGCGCTGGTTGCAGGCCTCACCAACGTGGACCTGCTCGAGGAAATGATCAACATCGGTACGCTGTCCGCGTTCGTGGTGGTCAGCCTGGGCATCCTGGTGCTCCGCAAGAAGCGCCCGGACCTGAAGCCGGCCTTCCGGGTTCCGTTCGGCAAGGTGCTGCCCATCGTCTCTGCGGTGCTGTGCCTCTACCTGATGACCAACCTCGCTGTGGAGACCTGGATCTTCTTCGCCTTCTGGCTGGTGCTGGGCCTGGCCATCTACTTCGCCTACGGCCAGCGCCACTCGCGGCTCAATGAGCGTTTCGCCGAGGCCAACGCGAGCGTCAATGGCGCGCCCGGCGCGGCTCCCCGGAAAGCCGCGGAGCCTGAAGACGAGGACGAACTGAGCCGGACCTGACGGCCCGCAACTCCCGCTGTTGACCTGCCCGCCCGGCCTGCGCCGGGCGGGCAGCCGCGTTTCCGGGCGGTCCGCATTTCCGGCTGCCGCACAGCCCGGTTCAGCGCTCCCGGCCGGTCACGGCGCCGCGTACCGTCCCACCCATTCCACGAGCGGCCGCAGCTGCCGCCAGCGTTCCGCGATCTGCTCCTTCGCGGCCGGTGTGGACACCCACTCCGGCTGGCCCACCTCGACACCCGCGGACAGCGATTTATGCTTGAGCAGTTCGGCGCGGGGATGGTCCTTGTCGAAACCCCGCGGGACGGTTTTCAGCTTCTCACCCTCGATGGCAAAACCGGCCCCGGCCACGGCATCCACAATGTCCTGCAGGGCTGCGCCGCTGGCGGAAGCGTCAGCGGCCGCGCGGAACCGGGCCAGCTGCGCCGGCGTGTGGGAGTGGTAGCCGCCGCCGATCAACAGCCCGTCCGCGTTAATTTGAAGGTAGAAACCCACGCCTTCCTGGCGTGCGGCGAAGGCTCCCTGGGCGGTCTTGTACGGTGATTTGTCCAGCGAGAATCGGATGTCCCGGTTGGGGCGGAAGAGCTTGGCAGGTCCGAACTCGGGCTCCAGCTCGGAGAGCAGGAGGGTGAGGGGCTCCTTGACTGATTCGTCGTACGTGGCTTTGTGTTCCAGCCACCAGTCGCGGTTGTTGTTGTCCTCCAGCTGCGCGTAGAAGCGGAAGGCTTCCGGGGGAATGCCTGCGAAAGTGTTCATCTACGGAGCCTAGGGCCGCCGTCCCCAACCGGCCAGATCCCCGGCGCCGTATGTGCACAACCGGAGCCGGACAGCAGAACACCCCGCCACGGAAGACCGTGACGGGGTGTTCTTTAATTCAGCCGGCAGGAGGCCTGACTAGCCGATCTTGTTGGCGGACTCAGCGTCCGAAGCCGGAGCCGACGGGGCGGCACCGGCGCCGAGGTTGGCGCGGAGCTTGGCGCCCAGCTCGGCGTCGACGTTGGTCCAGTACTGGATGGCACGTTCCTTGATGTCGGAGCGCTTCACGCCGCCCACAGCACCGGTGATGGTCTCCAGGAAACGGGCCTTTTCACCTTCGTTGTAGACCTCGCGGTACAGCGCGCCGGCCTGAACGAAGTCGCCATCCTCGGCGTGGAGGGAGTGCGCGGCGAGGGTCAGCTCGCCGTCGTTCTCCCAGCCGCCGGCCGGGTTCTGCGGCTCAACGGCAGCCGGGCCGCCAAAGGTATTCGGCGCGTAGACCGGAACGGAGGGGGCGTTGAAGAGGAAACGTCCCTGGCCGTCCTGGCTGTAGTTGTTGACCTGGTTCTTGGGCTGGTTCACCGGGATCTGGGCGTGGTTGGTGCCCACGCGGTAGCGGTGTGCGTCCGCGTAGGAGAAGATGCGGGCCTGCAGCATCTTGTCCGGGGAAGCGGCGATGCCGGGCACGAAGTTCGACGGCGCGAAGGTGGCCTGCTCGATCTGCGCGAAGTAGTTCTCCGGGTTCTTGTTCAGCTCCATGGTGCCCACCTTGATCAGCGGGTAGTCCGCGTGCGGCCACACCTTGGTGAGGTCGAACGGGTTGAAGCGGTAGGTCTTGGCATCCTCGTACGGCATGACCTGCACGTGCAGGTCCCAGGACGGGAAGTTGCCGGCTTCGATGTTCTCGGACAGGTCGCGGATGTAGAAGTCCGCGTCGGAGCCGGCAAGCTGTTCGGCCTGCTCGGAGGTCATGGAGTTCACGCCCTGGTTGGACTTGAAGTGGTACTTGACCCAGAAACGCTCGCCCTCGGCGTTGATCCACTGGTAGGTGTGCGAGCCGTAGCCCTGCATCTCGCGCCAGGAGGCGGGCAGGCCGCGGTCGCCCATCAGCCAGGTGACCTGGTGGGCGGACTCGGGGGACAGGGTCCAGAAGTCCCACTGCATGTCGGCGTCGCGCAGGTGCGTGCCGGGCAGGCGCTTCTGGGAGTGGATGAAGTCCGGGAACTTGATGCCGTCGCGGATGAAGAAGACGGGGGTGTTGTTGCCCACGAGGTCGTAGTTGCCCTCGGAGGTGTAAAACTTCACGGCGAAACCGCGGGGGTCGCGCCAGGTATCCGGGGAGCCGTTCTCGCCGGCCACGGAGGAGAAGCGGATCAGCATCTCGGTCTCGACGCCAGGCTGCAGGAACGCTGCCTTGGTGTACTTGGAGATGTCCTCGGTGGCCTTGAACGTACCGAATGCGCCGCCGCCCTTGGCGTGCACTACGCGCTCCGGAACCCGCTCACGGTTGAACTGGGCGAGCTTTTCCACCAGGTAGTGGTCAGTCAGGATGATGGCACCATCGGCACCAACTGACTTCGAGTGTGCGTCGGACGTAACCGGTGCACCTGACTGGGTCGTGGAAACGGCAGTCATTGTTCTCCTATTTCTCTTTTTCTTGCGAGGGACTGGGGGGAGGTAGCTGTTGGGCCTGCTGGCATTCCTGGCAGATGCCTTGGTACATGACGTCCGCAATCTGGATGGTCATCGGCTTGGCGTCCGGGTTCCAGTGCGGTGTAAGGCAGGGGGCGTGGCCGACGGCGCAGTCCACGTCTTCCACGCGGCCGCAACTGATGCAGATGGCGTGGTGGTGGTTGTCGTCCACCCGTGTCTCGTACAGGGCGGGGGAGTGCGGCGGCTCGAACCGGCGCAGCATGTGCAGGTCCGTCAGGTCGCCGAGGACCACATAGACGGACTGCGCCGTGAGTTCCGGCAGTTCCGTCCGGGCGGCGGCAAGGATGCTTTCGGCTGGGGAATGCGGGTGGCGTTCGACGGCGGCGAGTACAGCGAGCCGCTGCTTGGTCACCCTGCGACCATGGGCGCGCAGGGCTGCAGCCCATGCGTCCTGGCCATCAAAGTGCTCCGTCATGGCTCCATTGAAGCACTTATTATTAATAACTCACAATAAGGCTCGGCTTACCGTGTCGCCCGCTAATGTTGCGGGGTGGGGAAAATTCTTGCCGATGTCACGCCGCTCAAGGAAAGCCCCGCATTCCGCCGGCTGTGGCTGGGATCGGCAGTGTCCGCCGTCGGCAGCCAACTCACCCTGGTGGCCGTGAGCCTTGAGGTGTACCGGCTGACCCAGGACAGCTTCTACGTTGGCCTGCTGGGCATCTTCGCGCTGGTTCCCCTGGTGGTGGGCGGCCTGATGGGCGGCTCCATTGCGGACGCGCACGACCGCCGGCGCATCGCCCTGCTGGCCTCCACGGTCCTCTGGCTGACCACCGGCCTGATCGCGCTGCAGGCATGGCTGCAGCTGGGCAACGTGTGGGTGCTGTACCTGCTGGTGGCGCTGCAAAGCGGGGCCCAGGCCATCAACCAGCCGGCCCGCAGTGCCATCATCCCTATGCTCCTGCGCAAGGAACTCCTGCCCGCCGCCAACGCCCTGAGCATGCTGTCCCTGGGCCTGGCCATGACCGCCGGGCCGCTGCTGGCCGGCGTCCTGGTGGCGTGGCTGGGGTTCGGCTGGACATACACCATCGACTTCGCCAGCTTCGCGTTCGTCCTATGGGCCGTCTACCGGCTTCCGCCCATGCCACCCGCCGGAACCCGCAGCAAAGTGGGACTTCGTTCCGTGGTTGAGGGTTTCCGCTTCCTGGGAACGCGCCCCAACCTCCGGATGACCTTCATCATCGACCTCGTGGCCATGGTCCTTGCCCAGCCGCGGGCGCTGCTCCCCGCCGTCGCTGCCCTCATGATCGGAGGCGGCGAGGCGACCGTGGGCATCCTGCTGGCCTGCACCGCCGTCGGGGCCTTCCTGGCCGGCCTGTTCTCCGGTCCGCTGGGCAGCGTGCGCCGCCAGGGGACCGCCGTCGTGGTTTCCGTCATGGGCTGGGGTGCGTCCATTGGCGCCTTCGGCCTGGTGGTGCTGCTCGCCGGGCCCGCGCCGGACGGTGCCGTCACCCTGTGGCTCCTGCCCGCCGCCTTCTGCTGTGCGCTGGCCGGGATCGCCGACTCCATCAGCAGCGTCTTCCGGAACACCATCCTGCAGGCCGCGGCCCCGGACCACCTGCGCGGACGCCTCCAGGGGGTGTTCATCGTGGTGGTGGCCGGCGGCCCCCGGATCGGGGACCTGCTGGCCGGCGGCGCGACTAAGCTCTTGAATGAGGGCTGGGTCCTGCTGCTCGGCGGTGCGCTGTGCATTGCGGGGGCATGGCTCGCGGCGAAACTCCAGCCCGGCTTCCGGAAGTACGATGCCCGGAACCCGGTGCCCTAGCAAGCCGTTCCTTAAGCAAGGAGGAAACGTGCACAACCATCACAACGGCCTGAAGACCGCCGCGCTTTTCGGGGTGCTGTGGGCAGTCCTGCTGGGCCTCGGTGCGATCATCGGGGTCGGCGCCCGCAGTTCGGCGCCCATCTGGATCATGGCCCTGATCGGCGTCGGCACCACGCTCTACGGGTACTGGAACAGCGACAAGATCGCCATCCGCTCCATGCAGGCCTTCCCGGTGACCGAAGCCCAGGCGCCGCAGCTGTACCAGATTGTCCGCGAGCTCTCCATGCGCGCCAACCAGCCCATGCCGCGGATCTACGTCTCGCCCACCCTGAACCCCAACGCCTTCGCCACCGGCCGCAACCCGCAAAACGCCGCCGTCTGCTGCACCGAGGGCATCCTGCGGCTGCTGGACCCGCGCGAACTCCGCGGCGTCCTGGGCCACGAGCTCATGCACGTCTACAACCGCGACATCCTCACCTCGTCCGTGGCCGCAGCGGTCGCCGGCGTGATCACCTCGGTGGGGCAGATGCTGCTGTTCTTCGGCGGCGGAGACCGGCGCAACGCCAACCCGCTGGCCATGATCGCCATGGCCCTGCTGGCACCTTTCGCGGCGTCGCTGATCCAGATGGCCATCTCCCGCACCAGGGAGTACGACGCCGACGAGGACGGTTCGCAGCTCACCGGCGATCCGCTGGCGCTCGCCTCAGCCCTGGCCAAGATCGAGCGCGGCGTCAGTATTGCCCCGCTGCCGCAGGACCAGCGGCTGGTCAACGCCTCGCACCTGATGATCGCCAACCCGTTCCGCGGCGGCGGCATGAACAAGCTGTTCGCCACCCACCCGCCCATGCGGGACCGGATCGCCCGGCTGGAGCGGATGGCGGGCCGGCAGCCGTAGCCGGGACCCGCCGTCGGACATCCGAGCGGCTATGCGAACAGCCCGTCCCCGATGAATCCGCCGGGCTTCACCCCGCCGGGAACGGCGAACAGCCCCGAGCCCGTGTGCTTCAGGTACTCCACGGCCAGGGTGTCGCCCTTGGCCATTGCCATCTGCATGGGGACGTAGTGGCTCCGGGGATCGGTGACGAAGGCGATGAAGAACAGGCCGGCATCGAGGTGGCCTACGCCGTCGGAACCGTCCGTGTAGTTGTAGCCCCGGCGCAGCATCCGGACGCCGCTGTTCTGGCTGGGGTGGGCCATCCGCATGTGGGAATCGAGCGGAATCAGGGGTTTGCCGCCTTTGCCTTGCCGGGTGAAGTCGGGCTCGGTGAATTCCTCGCCGCCGGACAGGGGTGCGCCCGTGCCCTTGGTCCTGCCGATCAGGCCCTCCTGCTCGCCCAGCGACGTCCGGTCCCAGGTCTCGATGTGCATCCGGATCCGCCGCGCCACCAGGTAGCTGCCGCCCGCCAGCCAGGCATCTTCAGGCCGGCCGGCCGTGGCCCACACGTGCTGGTCCAGCAGTTGGTCGTCCTCGACCTTGAGGTTGTTGGTGCCGTCCTTGAAGCCGAAGAGGTTCCGCGGGGTCTGCTGGGCGCGGGTAGTGGACGAGGTCCGGCCGAATCCCAGCTGGGACCACCGCACCCGGACCTTGCCGAACCCGATCCTGGCCAGGTTCCGGATGGCGTGGACGGCAACCTGGGGGTCGTCGGCACAGGCCTGGACCACCAGGTCGCCGCCGCTGCGGGCGGGGTCCAGGTCGTCGCCGGGGAAGTGCGGCAGGTCGATCAGGGCCTCGGGCCGCCGGCCGTCCAGGCCAAACCGGGGCACGCCGTCCTTCTCGAACAGGCCGGCGCCGAAGCCGAAGGTCAGGGTCAGCTTGCCCGCGTTGAGGTCCAGGGCCTCGCCGGTGTCCTCGGGCGGGGCGCCGTAGGGGCCATCCACCGCGCCGGTTGCGCCGGCCGGGCGGCCTTCGGTCAGGGCTTCGGCCGCGCGTGTCCAGTCTTTGAGCAGCTGGATGAGTTCTTCGCGTTTGGTGGTGGTGACGTCGAACGCGGCCATGTGCAGGCGGTCCTGGGCGGGGGTGGTGATGCCGGCCTGGTGGTCCCCGTGGAAGGGGACCACCGGACTGTCGGCGGCAGGAGGTGCCGCGGAGGCCGCCACCGCGTCGTGGCCAAGGAAGCCGGCCGCCAGTCCCGCCGCAGCCCCACCCAGTCCGGCGATGCCAAACAGTCCGCGCCTGCTCAGGCGTGCGCCCGCCGTCGGCCCTTCCCCTCCGGCGGGGTCCAACGGTGCCTGGGTGGAAGCGGGGCCGGTGGCCGGCTCCGAGGCCTCCGGCGCCCGGCCGCTGAACGGGCAGCCGGTCACAGGACCACCGCCGCCGTCAGCCGGGACAGGGGCTCCCCAAGGGCGTCCACCAGGGAGGCCAGCCGCTGGACCTGTTCCGGCGTCAGCTTGTCGTAGGAGGTGAAGGCGGCACCCTGGGCATGGGTGGCGAGTTCGGCCTGCAGCGCGGCGAACTTCTCATCCAGCGATGCGGCCAGTGCGGCATCCTTCTGCTGCAGGGCCGGCTTGAGGTTTTCGAACGCGATGCGGGCACCGTCCACGTTCGCCTGGAAGTCCCAAAGGTCCGTGTGCGACCAGATTTCCTCTTCACCTGTCGCTTTTCCGGTGGCAACTTCATCCAGGAGCTCCTTGGCGCCGTTGCCCAGCATGTCCGCGGAGATCTCCAGTGTGCGGGTGCGCTCAACGAGGTCCTTGGTGTCGGCCACCATGCGGTCGGCGATGGCTGAGCGCTCGGCGGCGGTCAACGCCGTGTAGCCGGCAGGCGGGAACAGGTCCTTCTCCGCGCGGTGCCACCCGGTCCACTCCTGGCCCGGCTCGAGATCGGCCTCGCGGGCGTCAAGCTGCGGGTCCAGGTCCCCGAAGGACTCGGCGACGGGCTCAATCCGCTCCCAGTGCTGGCGCGTTGCGGCGTACAGCCCACGCGCCGTCGCCGCGTCACCGGCAGCGAAGGCCGCGGCGAACTGTTCGGTCCCGGTGAGCAGCTGTTCGCCCTGGTCCTTGACGTAGGACGCGTACTGCGTGGTGGCGGTGTCGAGGAGGTGCTGGAAATCCGCGTCCGCCGGCCGCTGGTTGCCGGACGGGGTGACCTCCAGCGCAGCCCTGATCCCGTCGCCTTCCATGCCGGGCTTGCACGCGGTGGTGTACGTGCCGGCGGGTGCGGTCACCACCAGGTTGCGGCTCAGGCCCGGGCCGATGTTCTCCACCTCGCCAAGGATGCGCAGCCCGTCCGCGGCCAGCAGGTAGAACTCCGTGACTTCGGTACCCTCATTCTTGACCGAGAACGTGAGGTTGCCGCTGGGCACGCTGGTGGCGGAGACCTTGCATTCGCTGTTCGAGCTGACGACGTCAATGGCGCCCCCGGCAGTGTCCGGGGCCTTGGTGTTGTCCGTGCAGCCCGTGAGGATCAACGGCACGGCGACGACCGCGGCGGCCAGGGAAGCGATTTTCGTCCCGGGGACGCGGGCGTTTTTGGGCAGGGTGAAGCCAGGCATGGGGATTCCTTTGGTGCGGGTGAGGGGGATTTAGGCGGCGGCTACGGCCTTGACGGCAGTGTTGTGGGAGCCGGCAGGGCCGGGCGGTGCTTTGCGGTTGATCCGGAGGTACAGGAACAGCACGGGCAGCACGTAGAGCAGCCAGGCTCCGGCCTCCAGCCAGGTGGTGGCGGGGGAGAAGTTGAGGGTGCCCTTGAGCAGGGTGCCGTACCAGGACGACGGCGGGACGGCGCCGCTGATGTCAAAGGCCAGGGAGTGCAGGCCCGGGAGCATTCCGGCTTCCTGGAGGTCATGGATCCCGTAGGACAGCACGCCGCCGGCGATGATGATCAGGGCCGCGCCCGTCCAGGAGAAGAAACGCGAGAGGTTCACTTTCAGGACACCCCGGTGCAGCAGGTAGCCGAAGCCAGCCGCGGCGGCCAGGCCCAGGAGGGCGCCGATGAGCGGCTGGGTGGATTCGCCCGTCGCCTTGGCTGCTGCCCAGAGGAAGAGGGCTGTTTCCAGGCCCTCGCGTCCCACCGCGATGGCGGCCACGACGGCCAGCCCCCAACCTGCTCCGCCCGCGGACCTGTCCACGCGGGATTTCAGGTCGCTGCCCAGGGTCCGTGCGGTGCGTGCCATCCAGAAGACCATCCACGTCACCAGGCCGACGGCGGCGATGGACAGGGTGCCGCCGATGGCCTCCTGCGCTTCGAAGGTGAGGCCTTTGGGGCCGAAGGTCAGCAGGGCGCCGAAGGCAACGGACACTGCAACGGCCGCTGCCACGCCCACCCACAACCGGGGAATGAGATGGCGGCGGTCCGTTTTGGCCAGGTAGGCCATGAGGAGGACCACCACCAGGGTGGCTTCGAGTCCTTCGCGCAGGCCGATCAGGAAATTGGCAGTCATGAAGTGTTCTTTCGCTCAGGCTGCCCTTACTTAGGCAGGCCTAAGGAAGAGATTACCCGGCGCCGTCGATTACGCAAACTAAACGTGCCGTAATTGTCCCCAGATTACCCCCCCGGGGCCCCAAACTCCCGGGCCCCAAGCGCCCTGCCGGTTCCGCGCTGCGTAAAACGGGGGCGACAAGCAAAAAGGCCGGCGCACCCGGAATGCGGGCTGCACCGGCCTCTAGGCGTGGCGTGTAACTTTCTCCGCGTCGAAAACGACGGCGGCGGGTGACTAGCTGCGGAAGTTCACAAACTGCAGGTCTGCTTCCTCGAAGTCCTTCAGCAGCGCCATGGTGGCCTGCAGGTCGTCACGCGACTTGGAGGAAACACGCAGTTCGTCGCCCTGGATCTGCGACTTGACCGACTTGGGTGCTTCGTCGCGGATGAGCTTGTTGATCTTCTTGGCCAGGTCCTGGGCAATGCCTTCCTTGATGGAGGCCTCCAGGCGGTACTCCTTGCCCGAGGCGTAGGGTTCCCCCTCGTCCAGGGACTTCAGCGAGATGCCGCGCTTGATCAGCTTGGACTGGAAAACATCCAGGACGGCCTTGACACGCTCTTCCGAGTTGGCCTTCATGAGGATCTTTTCGCCGCTGAAGTCGATCTCGGCGCCAACGCCCTTGAAGTCATAGCGCTGGGCGATTTCCTTCTGGGACTGGTTGAGCGCGTTGGCCACTTCCTGCTTGTCCACTTTGCTTACGACGTCGAACGTTGACTCGCCTGCCATGACTCTCCTTTGTTGATGGAGCCCCGTGCGGATACAGGGCCTGGATCACTGGCATCCAGCCTAATACGGATGGCCGGGCCGATGGGGGCGGCGCATTCACAGTTCCCTCTCAGCGGACGCACCGGGGGAACGAAGGAGGGCTGGCGAGAGTTGGAGCAGTTGGACCGCAGTTGAAGGGAACACCATGCACCGCAAAGCCGCCCGTTACGTTACCCGGAGCACCAGTACGGCAGCAGGGGCGGTGGCTGCCGCAGCGTCCTCGGTGGCGGCGGCCGCAGTGGCGGCCTCAATTGTCTTCAGTCCCGTGGCGGATGCCTCTGCCCGGATGGACGGGGTCCGCGCCGACCTCCAGCGGGCCGTGCAGCTCAACCAGATCACCGAGGAGCAGGCGCTCAGCTTCGAAGCCAAGCTGGCGGGACGGATCCTGGGGGAGGCCTAAGGGCCGAAATACCCCGCCATTTTGCTGGTTTTGCGGCCACGGAAGGCCCGATTCGATTCTTCGCCGGAAGTTCTGTAAAGTTGTCTTGCCCGCGGTTACTGAAGCGGGAAGGACCGGAAACGGACCCTTCCGCCCACTGCATCGGCGGGTACTTCTTTTGAAGTTCGGCAGATTACCCGAGCGGCCAAAGGGGGCTGACTGTAAATCAGCTGGCAACGCCTACGGGGGTTCGAATCCCTCATCTGCCACCCAATGAGAAGCCTCCGGAACTATCAGGTTCCGGAGGCTTTTTCGTTCCCGCCCCGAACGCGCCATCACTTCCCGCCGGAAATCCGGGGACGCGCGATCACCTCCCGTCCCAATCCCGGGGACGCGCGATCACGTCCGGTCCTGGATCCGGGGACGCGCGATCACGTCCCGTCCCGGATCCGGGGACGCGCGATCACCTCCCGCGTATCCCGCAGTCCGCCGGGCACGTGGCCGCGGCAGTATGTCGGCGAGCTTCACCAAATCTGATGGGGCATCGGCGCGAATGCGGCGGGAGGTGATGGGGCGTTGGAAGGGAAGTGGCGGCAACGCTCCATCCGCCGTCGACACCATGTTGGTGCGGGCGTAATCTGGCAGCATCGGCGCATGTGCTCCGATGCCCTGCGTCGATAATCCATCGATGAAGGAGGATTCAATGAGTGCTGTACGTGAATTCATGACCACTGACGCGCGGTGCGTCAGGGAAACAGAGTCACTGACGGACGCGGCCCGCATGATGATGGACCTCGACTGCGGAGCGCTTCCCATTTGCGGTGACGACGGCAAGCTGAAGGGCATGATCACTGACCGTGACATCGTGCTCAAGTGCGTTGCCGCCGGCCGC
Organism: Pseudarthrobacter sp. 902506025; assembly: GCF_040702325.1. Classification (NCBI taxonomy): domain Bacteria; kingdom Bacillati; phylum Actinomycetota; class Actinomycetes; order Micrococcales; family Micrococcaceae; genus Pseudarthrobacter; species Pseudarthrobacter sp. 902506025. Next base: position 503,824 of record NZ_JBFBKW010000003.1, on the reverse strand, counting down.
GACCCCGGACAGATGATGGCCCGCGAGCTCGCTGCCGGCAAGCCGTTCTGCATCGACGCCGACGCCAACGTTGGTGCAGCCATCGACATGATGGAGCAGCACCAGGTCCGCAGGCTCCCGGTGATCTCGGACCACAAACTGGTAGGCATCATCAGCCAGGGCGATATTGCCCGCAACTACTCCGAACAGCGCGTGGGCGAACTGGTGGAACACATTTCAGAACGCCACGGCGTGTAGCGTGCCACTGGCGCGTCATTGGCTTGTCCGCGGATCCGGCCCTTGAAGGCCCGGATCCGCGGACAAGCTTATGAATCCCGGAATTTCAGTTCAGCGCGACCAGGAGCATGGTGCTGGTCCCGGGAATGCAGGTCTACAGGATCGCCCGGGGAAAGCCGCCGAACACCGAGATGACGTCATTGGTGGTTCCGGGATTTGGCACTGTGCCGCGCCCGGTCACCGTGTACGTTCCGTAACCCGGGATGCTCACAGTCTCACCCACGCCGATTCCTGAGAACCGGGCCCAGCCACCGCAGAAATCGTGTTCGGTGATGAACAGGGAGTAGCCGTCATTGGGGGTGTAGTGGATGGGCCCGATGCAGGCGTCCACCATGGACTGGCCACCCGAACCGGCCACGTAAATGGTCCGGACGGCAGGAGCCGCCGGCGCAACGGCGGCCGGAGCGGATGCCTGCGCAGCAACCGGTGCCGCTGCGGGGGCGGGCGCGGCAGCCGGGACAGGGGCAGGCTCGGCAACTGCGATCGGCGGGCCGGTCAACAGGAGCGTTTCGCCCGGGTAGATGATGCTGTACGCACTCAATCCGTTGGCCGCGAGCATGGCATTCATGTCCACGCCATGGCTGGCCGCGATCGCCCCGACGGTGTCGCCCGGGACCACCGTGTACAGATTGGGGTCGCCGGCAGGTTCGGGGACCGATGCGGCCGTAGGCTCAGGTGCTGCGGGCGGCGGAGCCGGAGCCGGGTCGGCCGGTGGGGCCGGCGCTTCTGCGGCCGGAGCGGCCGCCTGCGCTGCCACTGCTTCCGCCGCGCCGGGAGCGGCTGCAGGAGGTGTTGGGTCGGCGCTGCTTGCCGACGGCGGCGCGGGTGCCTCTGCTACCTGCGCCGCCGCCGTCGTGCTCCCGTTGAGGGACGCGGGCGGGGCCGCCATGGCGCCGACGCCCACCGCCGCCACCACCGCTGCCGTGGCCATGCCGGCCCATAGTTTGTTGCTGATGACCGGCCGGCCGGTGGTGAGGTCGGTGCGGGGTTCGTCGGTGGCGAAGCTTCTGCTGGTGCCGTCGGGGGAGGGGAAGGAAGGCTGGTTCATGGGTTGCCCATCAGTGTTCGGTCCCGCCGGGGCGCTGCGTGCACACCAGGACGCTGGACGAAGCGAGATGTTATTGCGCCGCCGGCTCCGGCGGGGGCCGGAGTCGGAAGCGGCGCAGGTTGGAGGCATCCGCATACCCAGAAAATGCGGGGCTCCGCGTGACGGCAGGAGCTCCCGGAAGCCACCCGGGGGACCTGCCAGTGCGTGTTGGTCCTAGGAATCCCGAGTCTAGGAATGGGGCAACGCAGGGGCACCAGTAGGAGTTACCCGATTTTGCCGGCCCGCTACTCGCCCGGAACGGGGTCGCTACTCGACGCCGGAACGTTGGATACTTGCCGTTAAAAGGGCCGGCGTTCCCGCAGTTCCGCGATCTCCCGCCGCAGAAGGGCGATCTCGCTGACCAGCTCGGCCACCTCGGCCCGCACCGGTTCCTCCACGGCCTCGGCCACCGTTTCGGCTGTGTCTTCCACCCTTTGGACCAGCCAGGAGGCGATGGACGCCGTCACCACACCGAGGACCGCGATCCCGCTCATCATGAGGGCTGTGGCCACCAGGCGGCCGATGGGTGTCACGGGGTACATGTCCCCGTAGCCCACGGTGGTGATGGTGGCGGTGGCCCACCACAGGGCGTCACCGAACGTGGTGATCTTGGCGTCGGGCGCCCACTGTTCCACGTCCAGCACGGCCAGGGCCCCCACGAAAACCAGCAACGCCGCGGACGCTGCCACGTAAGTGACCACCCGGCCGCGCAGCGTTTCGCCCACGGTCCGGTGCAGCACGGACAACAGCGTCACCAGGCGCAGCAGCCGCAGGGGCCGGAAGAACGGCAGCGCCACGATCACCAGCTCGTGCAGGTTCCGGACGAACCACTGCCTGCGGTTTTCCGCCAGCCACAGGTTTGCCGCGTAGTCCAGGACAAAGACGCACCAGGTGACCCACATGGCGCCCTCGAGCCAGTCCGCTCCCGTGCCTTCGATCCGGCCGATCACCTGCCAGGCGTACGCGGCCAGGAACACCAGGCCGGTAGCCATCAAAGGCCACTCCGCCAGGGCCCGGTAGCGTTGCTGCGTCATGCAGGAAATCCTACGGGGCTGGGGTACGGGCCGCCCTCCCGCAAAATGTTACCGGCGGGTAACATTGAGGCATGCACCTGCTCCTGAGAACCCTCCTTATGCTCTTCCGCTCCGGCCGCCGTCCACCGTTGGCGGTGTGGGACCCGTCGTCCCTGCCCCTGCGCGTCCTTCCCACGGACATCGACATCGCCATGCACGTCAACAACGGCATGTACCTGTCCCTGATGGACCTGGGCCGGTTCGACCTGATGGTGCGCAGCGGCGTCTGGAAGCGGATGCGCCGCCGCGGCTGGAGCCCGGTGGTGTCCGCGGAGACCATTTCCTTCCGCAAATCCCTGCAGCTGTGGCAGGAGTACGCCATCGAAACCCGCATCATCGGGCTGGACACCAAGGCAATCTTCTTCGAGCAGCGCATGGTGTCCGACGGCGAAATCTACGCGCGTGCCTATATCGCCACCCGGCTGGTCACCAGGACGGGCCCGGTCAGCCAGGAAGACATCCTTGAGGAGTTCGGCGCCCCGCCGGCGGACCTGGTCCTTCCCGAATGGATCCACGAATGGCGGGCCTCAAGTGCCCTGCCCGGCAGCCGCACCCCGGCACCGCATCTCTGGGATGCCACCGCCTGAACCCGGCCGGCCGCCGTCGTCCCTCCGGTATTCCCAATGACGCGGGGAGCGAACAAGCGCGACAGTCCCCGGCCGGACGCGTACCGTGGACACATGGCTACCCTTGACATCACAGGTGAACAGTTCGCATCGACGATTGAAGGAAACGACATTGTCCTGGTCGATTTCTGGGCAGAATGGTGCGGCCCCTGCAAGCAGTTCGGCCCCACTTACTCGTCAGTCTCCGAGAAGCACCCGGACGTCCTCTTCACCAAGGTGGACACCGAAGCGGAGCAGCAGCTCGCCGCGGAGGCAGGCATAACCTCCATTCCCACGCTGATGGCCTTCCGTGAAAAGGTGCTGGTGTTCTCCCAGCCCGGCGCCCTCAATGCCCAGCAGCTGGAACAGGTGGTGGACGCCGTGAAGGCGCTGGACATGGACGAGGTCCACGCCCATGTGGCCAAGCAGCGCGAAGAAGCGGCAGCCGCGGCGGCCAAGCCTGCCGGCCAGGGCGGCCCGCAGGACGGCACCCAGATTCCCGACTTCTAAAAACCGGTTAAACGCAGAATGCGGGACCTCCCTCCGGAGGTCCCGCATTCTGCGTTTAACGGCTGCGCTAGACGCGTTCCACCTTGACCGGTTCGGCCAGCAGCGCGCTCAGCGATTCGTTCAGGTCCTGCACGGCGATGCCCTTGGAGTGCCTGTCCAGGTCCTCTTCGGAGGCCCACTGCTCGGTCAGGACCAGCTTCTCTTCAGTGGCTTCGGTCAGTTCGTACTGGATGCAGCCTGGCTCCTTCACCACCTCGTCGATGGCGATTTCCAGGGCCAGCTTGACGCGGTGGAACTCGCCGTCGTTGGGGATGAACGTTGCTATCAGGTCAATGGGTGCACTCATGGATTTCACAATACCGGGCGCCCGGGAACGAACCGGCAGTGTTGCGGTGCCGGCATGCTTCTCCTGCCGGGATCCTGTTGGTAGCGTGCCATCATGCGTGCTTACACAGCCGGGGACACTGACGTCCCGCTCCTGGAGGAAACCATCGGCGCGAACTTCGAGCGCGTCGCCGCGCAGTTTCCCCTCCACGACGCCCTCATCGAGGCCGCACCCGTGCCGGGCGCTGACGCCCGCCGCTGGAGCTACACCAAGATGAACGACGACGTCGACCGGCTGGCCCGCGCGCTCCTCGCCCTGGGCGTCGCCAAGGGGGAGAGGGTGGGCATCTGGAGCCCCAACTGCGCCGAGTGGACGCTGCTGCAGTACGCCACCGCCAAGATGGGTGCCATCCTGGTCAACGTCAACCCCGCGTACCGCAGCCACGAACTGGAGTTCGTGGTCAAGCAGAACGGCATGCGCATGCTGGTCACGGCGCCGTCGGACGCCAACAGCGACTACGTGGCCATGGGCCGCCAGGCCCTCCTTACCTGCCCGGACCTGAGGGAACTCGTCTTCCTGCCGGACCATGGCCTGGACGCGCTGAAAGCCGGCAGCCCCCAAAGCGACGCCGAACTCACGTACGCCGAGCTGCTCAAGCGCGCTGACGCCGTCGCGCATTCGCACCTGGTGGCCCGTATGGCCGAACTCAGCCCGCACGATCCCATCAACCTGCAGTACACCTCCGGAACCACCGGCTTCCCCAAGGGGGCCACGCTGACGCACCACAACATCCTGAACAACGGTTTTGCGATCGGCGAGCTGCTGGGCTACACCGAGCATGACCGCGTGGTGATCCCCGTGCCGTTCTACCACTGCTTCGGCATGGTGATCGGCAACCTCAACGCCCTCAGCCACGGCGCCGCCACCATCATCCCGGGCCGGGGCTTCTCACCCGCCGCCGCGCTCGAGGCCGTCCAGGACTTCCACGGCACCTCCCTGTACGGCGTGCCCACCATGTTCATCGCCGAGCTCGCACTGCCCGACTTCGGTTCCTACGATCTGTCCACGCTCCGCACAGGGGTCATGGCGGGTTCGCTGTGTCCCATCGAGGTGATGAACCGGGTCATCTCGGAAATGAACATGGTGGACGTGGCCATCTGCTACGGCATGACCGAGACCTCGCCGGTGTCCACCATGACCCGCAAGGGCGACACCCTGCAGCAGCGCACCGAGACCGTGGGCCGCACCATGCCGCAGCTGGAAAGCAAGATCGTGGATCCTGCCACCGGGGAGGACCTGGAACGCGGGCAGATCGGCGAACTCTGCACCCGCGGCTACGCCGTCATGGCCGGATACTGGAACCAGCCGGACAAGACCGCCGAGGCCATCGACGCAGAGGGCTGGATGCACACCGGGGACCTGGCCCGCATGGACGAGGACGGCTATGTGGTGGTGGAGGGCCGCATCAAGGACATGGTGATCCGCGGCGGCGAAAACATCTACCCCCGCGAAATCGAGGAATTCCTCTACACCCACCCGGACATCCAGGACGTCCAGGTCATCGGGGTCCCGGATCAGCGGTATGGCGAGGAACTCATGGCCTGCATTATCCTCAAGCCGGGGGCCGGGCCCCTCGACGCCGGGGCCCTCGCAGAGTTCTGCCGCGGGCGGCTGGCCCACTACAAGATTCCCCGCTATGTGGAAGTTCGGGAGAGCTTCCCCATGACGGTCTCGGGCAAGATCCGCAAAGTCCAGATGCGCGAGGAGGCCGTGGCCCGGCTGGGCCTCTGACTACCCGGGCTGCTGCACCAGGTCGAAGCGGACTTCGCCCTCGCAGATGGAGGTGATCCGGACCGTGTAGCCGTCGAAGGATGCCTGCTGGCCGAGAGCGAGCCCGCGGAACTCTCTTGACGCGGGGCTGCCACCGGAAAGGAGGGCAACCGACAAGTCCGCGGTCACCGGGTCATTCTTCAGGTGCGTACTGGAAAGCCGGACCAGGGGTGGCTCCGCTGTGGAGGTTGCTGGAAGCCGCGGGAATGAGCCGTTGGCTGATGGGACCACCTTGTAGTTTCCAGTGCTGGTGCAGCTTGGACTGGAAGCGCGCCCTTGGCCTTTCGTGGCTACTGCCTGCGGCTTCGAATCAACCGTTGTTTCGGTCTGGGCACAGCCGGCGAGGGTCAGGGCCGAGGACAGGGCTGCCAGGACAAGGAGCCAGCCCCACGCCTCCGAATTTCGCGCCATGAGCCGACCGGCCTCAGGATTGTCCATCGGGCTGCTGCACCAGATCGAAGCGGACTTCGCCGTCGCAGATCGAGGTGATCTTGATGGTGCAGCCGTTATGGGAAGCTTCGGAGCCGGGCTGCAGGCCATTGAAGTAGGCCGGAGTGGGATCAGGGGCATCTGCCGCCATGGACAAGTCGGCAGTTGCAGGGGAGGCAGCGGCCTTCGTGCCAGCCAGCCCCACAGTCGGCGTGAACTTGTCGCGATGGCAGGAGCGGCCATCACCGCACCACCGCAGTGCAGGCCTCGCGGGTCCTATGAATTACTGCCACGTCTTTCCCCCAAATCAGTCCCAGCCTCCAACACAGCCTATGGGACGGCGGACAAAGGCGGGATGGGGAGAACTGCCCTAGCCCTCCAAGGAGCCCCTGGAGGTGCGGCGTGATACCTGGATAACCGCAAGGGCAGCCAGCACGACTCCTGCCAGCCCTACCGCTGCCAAGAGTTGCCGGGAGGGGCCTTCAGGTGCCGTCAGGGCTCGGAGGGCACCTCGCCCGCCGCGTCCCCGGTCCGCGCTGGTGACTTCGTTGGCCGGGATATTCCACTCCTCCTGGGAGGGGAAGATTCCGGGTGGGAGCTGCACCTCGCGCAGTTCCCGCCGGGCGGCGAGCCGCTCGCGGACCTCCGGGTTCGGGGCCGGTTCCAGGTTGTCCGCGGCGATGGCCGTGGGGTAGTCGATGATGTAGGGCTCACCGTAAAACGCCGACGACGCCACGGACTCCACCCAGGTGCCGGGAGGCGGGGCGACGCCGCGCGCGGCAAAGGCTGTATGCAGCATGTCCCGGATTTCCTCGAGGCTCCTGCCTCCGGCGTCGCGCGACACGTCGAAGATGGCCAGCTGCAGCTTGAGCTTCTGCTCCGCGTCCGGGTCTTGGGCGTCCGGATCCAGGACCGCGGGATCCTGGGACGTCCCGGGCACAGCCTCGGCGTTTGGGTTGGTGCTGCCTGTTTCGGAGCTCATGGGATCCTTTCGGTCGAGGTTGCCTGCCAGCCTGGTGCCGTCCAGCCGGACGGGTGTGGCACCCCGCGGGGCCACCCCATACCGGCTCCGTACCCTCTGGCACGGAGATCAAGCGTTTCCAGGCGGCCGGAAGTGCCGTGCAGGTCAGTGCCCCCGGTGGTCCTGGATGGTCATCCGCGGGCCAAAGGTGGGTTTGCGGAAGCCGGTGGCCTGGATCATCCTGACCACGCGCTGGCGGTGCCCCCGCCAGGGCTCCAGCAGGCGGAGCATCCCGGCGTCGTCGGTCCGGCGTCCGGTCAGTGCGGCCCCCACGTAGGCCGCGAGGTGGTAGTCGCCCACCGAGATCGAGTCCGGGCAGCCGTGGGTGCGCTGCACCACCTCGGCCGCGGTCCACACCCCAATCCCCGGGATGGCCTGCATCTTCTCCGCTGCCTCCAGCGCGGGGAGCGCCGCGAGGCGTTCAAGCGCGGCGGCGGAGCGCAGGGCGCGCATGACGGTGGCGGAGCGCTGGGGTCCCACTCCGGCCTTGTGCCACTCCCAGCTGGGAACCTGCAGCCACTGGGAGGCCGTCGGTGCCACGAGCAAACCGCCCGGCGTGGACGTCCCTGCCAGGGGCGCCGGAGTTCCGTAGCGGTGCACCAGGTAGCGGTAGGCACGCCGCGCCTCGATCACCGTCACCTTCTGCTCCAGGATGATCGGCACCAGCTGGTCCACCATGCGGCCGCTTGAAGGCAGCCGGACCGCCAGGCTGCGGCGCCGGGCCTCCCGCACCATGCGCGGCAGCGTGGCATGGAAGGCCGGTTCATCGAAACCCTGCCAGTCGTCGTCGGCTCCCAACAGGCGGGGCGCCGACTGCACGGCAGCTGCGGCGCCGGGGCCCCACGCCTGGATATCCACCAACGGCGCGCCCACATCGCCGCCACCCGAGGGGGCGAGCCGCATGGTGGCCGCACCGTCCGGCGTCGTAAAGGCATTCCAGACGACGTCCCCCTGCACGCAGAAGGAGGGATCGCTGTTGCCGCGCAGGAGCGGGCCAATGGTCCGGGAAAGACTGTAGGGGGCCTCCGGATACCACCGCAGGGACACGTCCGCCGCGGCTGCCAGCCGGGGAGGTGCCTCTGCGATCGTCATGCCTTCAATCGTCCCACGGACCACTGACAGCGGCGGGACCATCGGCCCTTACGCGCACTGCGGCCCCGGATTAGGATCGCCGCGTGTGGCACCCGGGCGCCTGCGCGGCAAGGCACCCAACCAGCAGACAAGCACAGGAACACGGAGGGCAACCATGGGCGGCGTAGTGCATTTCGAGATCCCGGCGGACGACCAGGAACGGGCCAGGAAATTCTACCGGGACGCCCTGGGCTGGCGGATCGAACCGGTGCCCGGCATGGACTACAACATGGTCATCACCACGGACATGGACGACGCCGGGCAATCAACAACTCCCGGGGCCATCAACGGCGGGATGATGGCCCGCGAAGGACAGATAACCAGCCCGGTCATCACCATCGATGTGCCGGATATCAACTCAACCCTGAAGTCCGTAGAGGAATCCGGCGGTTCCGTGCTCATACCCAAAAACGAAGTTCCCGGCATGGGGTACACGGCCTACTTCAAGGACTCCGAAGGCAACGTCATGGGCCTCTGGGAGAACCTCCCCGCCGGGGCCGCCGGCGCATAGCATGCGCCTGCACCGGGGCAGCAGGACGCGCCCATGAGTACGGTCATCCAGGTGCTTGCAGTCATCACCGGGATAACCCTTATCACTGTGGGCCTGCTGGAAGCTTTCCGGTACACGGACCAGCGCCTCCATCCCATCTTCCTGATCAGGCCGGAAGATACTTCCGCGGTGCGCCTTTGGACCATCAACGTGGGGTTCTACAACATCGTCTGGGGTTTGTTCGGGATATCCGGGGTGGTCCTCGCCAATGCCGGCCAGGTCACGGTGGGCCGGACCATCGTGGCCATGATGTCCATTGCCCACGCCATCCTCGGCGTCGTGCTGATCATCAGTGAACCCCGGCTGTGGATCAGCGGCATTGGCCAGGCGTTCCTCCCTGCCGTAATCCTCTGGCTGATGTTCGTGGGGTAAGGCGTGCCGTTGCTCAGGGCATTCCGGACACGGCCCACAGAGCCAGGACGGCCAGCGGCACGGTCAGGGCCGCCGCCACCAGCCCCGCCGCTGCGAACCCGCCCCACCTGATGGGCACGTTCAGCACCCGGAGCCGTTCGTGCCACAGCAGCGTGGCCAGCGAGGCCCACGGGGTCACCAGCGGGCCGAGGTTCACCCCGATGAGGAGTGCTGCGAGCCGTGCCGGGGAACCGGCCACCGGCTCCAGCGCCAGGTAGGCGGGGAGGTTGTTGGCAGCATTGGCCGCGCCGGCGCCGAGGCCGGCCAGCTGCAGGAGGGCAGGCAGGCTGTCCCCGGTCCCGGCCACACCCGCCAGCAGGGTGGTGAGGCCGTGCGCGTGCAGGGCCTCCATCAGCATGAACAGCCCCACCGTCAGCATCAGCGGCCGCCAGGGCACCATGGACCACCGCAGAGCAGAGGGCCGGCGCCGGAGGAAGACCGCCACCAGGACGGCGGCGGCGGCCAGTGCCGGGTACTGGACCGGCAGTCCGGATACCAGCGCGGGCAGCAGGACCACCAGCGTGATCCCCGCGGCTTTCAGCAGGGTCCGGTCGCGGACAGGATGCGCAGGTTGCGGTCTGTACGTTCCGCGCAGGTCCCGCCGGAACGCCAGCCACAGCAGGGCAAGGGGGACCAGTAGGCCAACCAGGGCCGGAGCCCACACCAGCCCGGCGAAGCGCAAGGGGCTCAGGCCCAGCCGGTCCTGCGCCAGGAGGTTGGTCAGGTTGGACACCGGCAGCAGCAGGGACGCGGTATTGGCCAGCCAGATGCTGGTCAACGCGAACGGCAGCGGCGGGATCCGGGCGTGGACGGCAAGCAGGACCACCACGGGTGTGACCAGCACCGCCGTCGTATCCAGGGACAGGAACACCGTGGACACCGTAGCCACAGCCAGCACCAGGAGCCACAGCAGGAAGACGCGGCCCCGGCCCAGGGCGGCCAGGCGGTCCGTCACCACCCGGAACAGCCCTGCCTCGTCCACCAGTTCGGTGACCAGGGACATGGCCAGCACGAAGGCCAGGATGGGAATGGTCCGGGACGCCAGGTCCCCGAAGGCGGGAAAGGGCAGCACCCCGGATGCCAGGGTGGCCACGCCCGCTGCCAGGGTTGCGCCGGGCAGCAGGTAGCTGCGGGTGGCTCTCAGCCATGCGAACTGCTTCACCGGCCTATCCTCGCACCCGCCGCAGGGATCGGCGCGCAGGAAGCGGTAGCTTTGTACCTATGAAGTACGCCCAGTCCATCCTGGACCTCATCGGCAACACCCCGCTCATCAAACTCAACCACGTGACTGAGGGCATCAAGGCCACCGTCCTGGTCAAACTGGAGTACCTGAACCCCGGCGGGTCCATCAAGGACCGCATCGCGGCGCAGATGATCGAGGACGCCGAACGCGAGGGCAAACTGAAGCCCGGCGGCACCATCGTGGAGCCGACCTCAGGCAACACCGGGGTGGGCCTTGCCCTGGTGGCGCAGCAGAAGGGCTACAAGTGCGTCTTCGTGGTCCCGGACAAGGTGGGCGAGGACAAGCGTGCCGTGCTCCAGGCCTACGGCGCGGAAGTGGTGGTCACGCCCACCTCCGTGCCGCCGGACAGCCCGCAGAGCTACTACGGCGTCTCGGACCGGATTACCCGCGAGACCCCGGGCGCCTTCAAGCCGGACCAGTTCTCCAACCCTGCCGCGCCCGGCAGCCACTACAAGACCACCGGTCCGGAGATCTGGCGGGACACCGACGGCAAGGTCACCCACTGCGTCATCGGCGCCGGCACGGGCGGCACCATCACCGGCACAGGCCGGTACCTCAAGGAGGTTTCGGCTGACAGGCCCGAGTCCGACGGCGGCGTGGTCCGGATCATCGGCGCGGACCCCGAAGGCTCGGTCTACTCAGGCGGCACCGGGCGCCCGTACTTCGTGGAGGGCGTCGGGGAGGACATGTGGCCGGCGAATTACGACAAGACCATCCCGGACGACGTCATCGCCGTCTCCGATGCTGACTCGTTTGCCATGACCCGGCGCCTGGCGCGGGAGGAGGGCCTGCTGGTGGGCGGTTCCTCCGGCATGGCCGTAGTAGCCGCGCTCCAGGCGGCCAAGGACCTGCCGGAGAGCGCCGTCGTCGTGGTCATCCTGCCCGACTCCGGCCGCGGCTACCTGGCCAAAATCTTCAACGACCAGTGGATGCGCTCCTATGGGTTCCTCTCCGGCGGCGAGGAAACCTCCGTGGGGGAAGTCATCAAATCCAAGAACGGCGAGCTGCCGGACCTGGTGCACATCCACCCCAACGAATCGGTCCGCGACGTCATCAACATCATGAACGAGTTCGGCGTCAGCCACATCCCGGTCCTCTCGCAGGAACCGCCGGTGGTCATGGGCGAGGTCCTCGGCGCCGTGGACGAACGCACCCTGACCGCCAAACTGTTCCGCGGCGAAGCGAAGCTGACGGACAAGATCTCCGAACACATGGGCCCCAAGCTGCCCGTGATCGGCTCACTGGAAACCATCTCCGCTGCCAGGGAACTGCTCTCTGACACGGACACCCTGATGGTCACGTTCGTAGGCGCGCCGGTGGGCATCCTCACCCGGCACGACCTGCTGGCCTACCTCAGCAACTGATCTGCGTCACCCAAAAGGAGCATCATGACTGCCTCTGAAAACCAGGGTTTCAACACCCGCGCCGTCCACGCCGGCCAGGCCTTCGAGCCCCGCACGGGCGCCGTGGTCCCGCCGCTGCACTTCAGCTCCACCTACGCGCAGGACGGCATCGGCGGCCTGCGCAGCGGCTATGAGTACGGGCGCGGCGGCAACCCGACCCGGGACGCGCTCCAGGAACAGCTCGCGGCGCTGGAACTTGGCACGCACGCCTACAGCTTCAGCTCCGGGCTCGCCGCGGAGGACGCCCTGATCCGCGCACTGACCCGCCCCGGGGACCACATCGTGCTGGGCAACGACGCCTACGGCGGCACCTACCGGCTCATCAGCCGTGTCCTGGGTGACTGGGGGATCGGCAACACCCCGGTGGACATGGCCAATCTGGACAGGGTCCGCCGCGCGGTGGCTGCGCACAAGACCCGGTTCGTTTGGGTGGAGACGCCGTCCAACCCGCTGATGAAGATCACCGACATCGTGGCGCTCGCCGACATTGCGCACGACGCCGGGGCTCTCCTGGTGGTCGACAACACCTTCGCCTCGCCCTACCTGCAGAACCCGCTCGCCCTGGGTGCCGACGTGGTGGTCCATTCCACCACCAAGTACATTGGCGGCCACTCCGACGTGGTGGGTGGCGCCGTCGTGGTCAAGGACGAGGAACTGGCGGAGAAGATCGGCTTCGTCCAGTTCGCGGTGGGGGCCGTGTCCGGCCCCATGGACGCCTTCCTGACCACCCGCGGCCTGAAGACGCTCGGCGTCCGGATGGACCGGCACAGCGAGAACGGCCAGGCCGTGGCCGAGTGGCTGCTGGAGCGCCCCGAGGTTGAGGCCGTCCTGTACCCGGGCCTGCCGGACCACCCGGGCCACGAGCTCGCCAAAAAGCAGATGCGCAAGTTCGGCGGCATGGTCTCCGTCCAGTTCAAGGGCGGTGAAGCCGCTGCCCGCAAGGTGGCCGAGTCCACCTCCGTGTTCACCCTGGCGGAGTCGCTTGGCGGGATCGAGTCACTGATGAACTACCCGTCCGAGATGACCCACGCGTCCGTCAAGGGCACCGAGCTGGCCGTCCCGGTGAACCTGCTGCGCCTCTCCTGCGGCATCGAGGACAAGGAAGACCTGATCGCAGACCTCGACCAGGCGTTCTCCCACATCCCGTAACGGCAGCCGAATCTCTGGCTTTCTTGAAGAAAGTCAACTAGTGTTCCGGTATGCCTCTTCGATCCGACTGGTCCCAACGCACCTGCAGCATGGCCCGCGGCCTGGACATCCTGGGTGACCCCTGGTCCATCCTGGTCCTGCGCGAGGTCTTCTTCGGCAACGGGCGCTTCGACGCCATGAGGAGCCGGCTGGAAGTGGCGGACTCGGTCCTCACCAAGCGGCTGGCAGGCCTGGTTGAGTCCGGGCTGCTGGAGAAAAGGGCGTACGACGACGGCGGCCGCACCCGCCAGGAGTACGTCCTCACGCCCAAAGGTGAAGACGCCCTCCCGGTCCTGAACGCGGTGACCATCTGGGCCGAGAAGCACTTGCCGGCGCCCTCGGACCAGGCGCATCTCTACGTCATCCATTCCGGCTGCGGAAAAGCCACCAGTTCGGCGGACACCTGCACCGAATGCGGGGAACGGCTCACCGCGGCGAACACCAGCTGGCACAGCCGCGCCCGGTCCGAACAGCCCATCCGGCTGTCCACCGCCTCCGGGAAAGGAACGGCCGCGTGAGCGCCCTGCCCGGGGAAACGGCGGACACGTCAACGCTGCAGACCCCGCGCGGACCGCGCCGCCGCTTCCACCCCGCCTGGATTGTCGCCGCCGTCGCCTTCCTTGCCCTGGTGGGGGCCGCCGGTTTCCGGGCTGCCCCCGGCGTCCTGATGGTCCCGCTCCAGCAGGAGTTCGGCTGGTCCACCACGGTCCTGTCGGCGGCAGTCAGCATCAACCTCGTCCTCTTCGGCCTGACCGCCCCGTTCGCCGCAGCCCTGATGGAACGGTTCGGCATCCGGGCCGTGACGGCAACGGCCCTGGTCCTGATCGGCATGGGCAGCGCGCTGACGGTGCTGGTGAACCAGTCCTGGCAGATCCTGCTGACATGGGGCCTGCTCATCGGCCTTGGCACCGGCTCCATGGCCCTCGTCTTCGCCGCCACTATCGCCAACACGTGGTTCACCAAGAGCCGCGGACTGGTGATTGGCATCCTCACTGCCGGCAGCGCGGCCGGCCAGCTGGTCTTCCTGCCCTTCATCGCCATGCTCGCGCAGGACCCCGGCTGGCGGCAGGCCTCGCTGCTCATCGCTGCCGGCGCCTTGGCCGTGGTCCCGCTGGTGCTGAAGTTCCTCAAGAACTCGCCTGCCGACGTCGGGGTGCTGCCATATGGTGCTGTGCCGGTCGACGGCGAGGCTCAAGAGGCTGCACCGGTCCAGGACAGCGGACCCCGCACCAACGCTGCCGTCCGCGCCCTCCAGGTGCTGCGGCGCGCCAGCAAGGTCAGGACCTTCTGGGCCCTCGCGGCGGGGTTCGCCATCTGCGGCGCCACCACCAACGGCCTGATCGGCACCCACTTCATCCCCTCCGCGCACGACCACGGAATGCCTGAAACCACTGCCGCGGGCCTGCTGGCCGTCGTCGGGATCTTTGACATCATCGGGACCATCGCCTCGGGCTGGCTGACGGACCGGTTCAACCCCCGCGTCCTGCTGGCCGTCTACTACCAGTTCCGCGGGATCGGCCTGCTGGTGCTTCCGCTGCTGCTGAACGCCGAGGTCCAGCCGAGCATGATCGTGTTCGTAGTGATCTACGGCCTGGACTGGGTGGCCACCGTTCCACCCACGGCAGCCATCTGCCGCGAAACGTTCGGAGCTGACGGCAGCGTGGTCTTCGGATGGGTCTTTGCAGCGCACCAGTTGGGCGCCGCAGCAGCCGCCATCGCCGCCGGGGCCCTCCGGGACGCCACCGGGCACTACACCTACGCCTGGTTCGGTGCGGCCGCGATGTGCACCATCGCCGCCGTCATCAGCGCCACCATCCGCCGGCACCACACCGCGCGGGAAGCGGGGCCCGCAGCGGCCTGAAACGCGGCGCCGCTAGGCTGGTCGGATGGAACCCCTCGCAGCCGCCCCAGCCCGCCCTGTTGCTCTGGTCACCGGTGTGGGCCGGCTGGCCGGCATCGGCGCGGGAATTACCCGCCAGCTCGCGGCGGACGGCTGGGACCTGGTCCTGTCCTACTGGGCCGACTACGACGCCCGCATGCCGTGGGGGAGCGAACCCGAAGACGTGGTCCGCCTGACCGCGGAGCTGGAAGCCATCGGCGCCCAGGTCCACGTCCTGTCGGCCGACCTGCAGGACCCCGGGGTCCCGGACCGGCTCGTGGCGGAGGCCGCCCAGCTGGCCGGTCCGCTGCAGGGCCTGGTGCTCAGCCATGCGGAATCCGTTGACTCCGGAGTGTTGGACACCACCATTGAATCCTTCGACCGGCACTTTGCCGTCAACACCCGCGCCAGCTGGCAGCTGATAGCCGCCTTCGCGCGGCAGGCAACGGACGACGGCGGCGCGATCGTTGCGCTGACCAGCGACCACACAGCGTTCAACCTTCCCTACGGCGCCTCCAAGGGCGCCCTGGACAGGATCGTGATTGCCGCAGCCCGCGAGCTGGGACCACAGGGCATCTCCGCGAACGTCCTGAACCCCGGTCCCGTGGACACCGGCTGGATGACCCCGGAGGTGCGTGAAGAGCTCACGGCGCAGCAGCCGGGCGGCCGCCTGGGCACCCCGGCGGACGTTGCCGGGACCGTGGCCTTCCTGCTCTCACCAGCCGGACGCTGGGTCTCCGGGCAGCTGATCAAGTCCGACGGAGGCTTCTCCGCCTGACCACCCCAGCTGGGTAGCGCGAAGTGCCGTTTTGAGGAGTCAAAACGGCACTTCGCGCTACCCAGTTGGGGGAGGGGTCAGTGGAAGGCGTCGAGGCCCGTGACGTGCCGGCCCAGGACCAGGGTGTGCACCTCGTCGGTACCCTCGTAGGTCCGCACTGATTCCAGGTTCGCGGCGTGCCGCAGCGGTGAGTAGTCGGTGGTGATGCCGTTGCCGCCCAGGATGGAGCGGGCCTCGCGGGCGATCCTGATGGCCTCGCGGACGTTGTTCAGCTTGCCCAGCGAGATCTGCTCGGGCCGGATAGTCCCCGCGTCCTTGAGCCGGCCCAGGTGCAGCGCCAGCAGGGTGCCCTTCTGGATCTCCACCAGCATGTCCACCAGCTTCTGCTGCGTGAGCTGGTAGCCCGCCAGCGGCTTGCCGAACTGCAGCCGCCCCAGCGAGTATTCCAGCGCTGCCTCATAAGAATCACGGGCGGCGCCCATGGCACCCCATGCGATCCCGTACCGGGCCTCGTTGAGGCAGGTGAACGGGCCGCGGAGCCCGCGCGCAGCCGGGAGCATTGCTTCGGGACCCAGCCGGACGTCGTCGAACACCACGTCGCACTGGATGGAGGCGCGCATGGACAGCTTCTGCCGGATGGGCGTGGCCGTCACGCCGGGGGTTCCGGCCGGCACCAGGAAGCCGTGCACGCCGTCGTCCGTCATGGCCCACACCACCATGACGCCGGCCACGGAGGCCAGCCCGATCCAGCGCTTGGTGCCGTTGAGCACCCAGCCGGCGTCTTCCCCGCTGCCGTCCCGGACCGCGGAGGTGGCCATGGAGGCGGGGTCCGAGCCTGCCGTGGGCTCGGTCAAAGCGAAGCACCCGATGACCTCGCCGGCGGCCATCCGGGGCAGCCACTCCTGCTTCTGCTCCTCGGAGCCCCAGGTGTGGATGGCGGTCATGGCCAGCGAACCCTGGACGGACACGAACGTGCGGATGCCGGAGTCCCCGGCTTCCAGTTCCATGGCTGCCAGGCCGTACTCGACGGCGGACCGGCCCGGGCAGCCGTAGCCCTCCAGGTGCATCCCCAGGACGCCCAGCTCACCCAGTTCCGCCGCCAGCTCCAGGGGGAAGACGGCGTCCTCGTACCAGCGGGCGATCTCCGGCTTGATCCGCTGGTGGGTGAAGTCGCGGACTTTCTGCCGGAGCTCCAGTTCCTCCGCTGACAGCAGGGAGTCGAGGTCCAGGATGTCGGACGGGCCCGCGGTCACGGCTTCACCGCGCATCTCTTCACGGGGCATCTCTTCAGCAGTCATTTTTACCCGTCATTTCTTCACCAGGAAGTAGCCGCGGGTGGCGGGCAGGAACCGGCAGACGGCGGCGAGCACCACACCGAGGGCCAGGAGCACCACACCGCTCACGAAGGCACCGCCGACGCCGAAGATCCGGGTATCGCCGTACGCCGCGTCCCACATCTGGACGGCCGAGATGAAGAACGCGGCGGTCAGCAGCAGCGCGCCCGCGAGCGGGAGGATGCCGCGGAACCAGAGGTTGCGGGCCGAGTCCCTGAGCGTTCCGCGAAAGTACCAGAAGCAGGCGAAGCCGGTCAGGGCGTAGTAGAACGCGATAAAAAGGCTGATGGCGCTGATGGAGTCCGCCAGCAGATTTTCACTGAGGAAGCTCATGGCCACGTAGTAGGCGGCCGCGGCGGCACCCATCACCTTGGTGGAAAAACCAGGGGTCTGGTTGCGCGGGTGCACCTCGCCGAACTTCGCCGGCAGGGCGCCGTGCACGCCCATGGACAGGGTGCCGCGGGCGGTCGGCAGGATGGTGGTCTGCGTGGAGGACAGGACGGAGGCGAGGACCGCGACGACGATCAGCCAGCCCCACGGCCCCAGGACCACATCCTTCATGGCCAGGAACACGTCGTCCTGGTTGGCCTCATTGCCCAGGCCGATGCCCTCGGACCCCACGGTGGCGTACATCATCACCAGCAGCGCCACCGAAACGTAGATGGCCACCAGCACGAAAGCGGAGATGACCGCGCCCCGGCCCGGCGTCTTGGACGGGTCCTCGGTTTCCTCATTGACCGCCAGGCAGGTGTCCCAGCCCCAGTAGATGAACAGGGCAAGGAGGGCGCCGTGCACCACGGCGCCGGGGTCGGCAAAAGCGCCCACCGGATTGAACCATTCGAAGTCGAAGGCCTGGCCCTCGGGCGCCCCGCCGACGATCCGCATGACGATGGCCAGCGCAAAGATGCCCAGCGCAATGTACTGGACATACGTGAGGACGCGCTGGACGTGCTCGCCCAGCCTGATCCCGCGGTAGTTCACCAGGGTCATCAGCACGATGAACAGCAGGCCGGTTCCGGTGACCAGCAGCTTGTTCTGTGCCAGTGACCCGTCGCCCATCAGCAGCCACAGGTACTGGCCCGCCACCTGCGCCAGGTTGGCCAGGACCACGATCCCGGCCAGCGCCACCCCCCAGCCGCCCAGCCAGCCGGCCCAGGGGCCGAAGGCCTGCCGGGACCAGGTGAACGTGGTGCCGCAGTCAGGAATGGCGCTGTTGAGCTCGCGGAAGGCGTAGGCGATGAAGAGGACGGGGATGAAGCCCAGCAGCAGGATCAGGGGAGTGTAGTTGCCGTTGACGGCAACAATCAGGCCCAGGGTGGCAGCGAGCGAGTACACCGGGGCGGTAGAGGCCAGCCCCAGCATCACGGAGTCGCCCAGGTCCAGGATCCCGGCCCGCAGACCCTTGGCCGGCACCGGGGTGCCGGCCCCGCCGCCCTGGCTTCCCGCCGTCGAAATGTCCGTGCTCATAAGGTGATTCCTGCCTTGGTGGAGTCGGCCACCGCCGAAAGCGGCGCCGGCGCGTCAATGGTGTTGGGCACAAAGCGGCAGAAGTAGTCCGTGACCGGCCCGTCCGATTCGCGGATGCCGCAGCCCACGGACTCGCCGTCCACCACCCACAGGCCCAGGACCGGACGGTTGCCGTCGAAGTCCGGGAGCGGGTGGTACTGCTGGTAGCACCAGCCCTCCCGGCCGTACCCGCCGGGCTGCTCCAGCTTGAGGCCGTCCGCGTGGATGCGGATGTTGTCGCCCTCACGGCCATGCAGGGGCTTGGCCACCCATTCCTTCAACGGCCCCGGGTCCGTGAGGTACGCCGGCAGCAGGTTGGGATGGTTGGGGTAGAGGTGCCACAGTGCGGCGAGCAGGGCCTTGTTGGAGAGCAGCATTTTCCAGGCCGGTTCAACCCAGCGGGGGTTGTGGGACCGTTCCAGGAGGCGGGGGCCGAACTCCTCCTTCATCATCAGCTCCCAGGGGTAGAGCTTGAAGATGGTGCTGATCATGAAGTTGTCCAGGTCCACGAAGCGGTTCAGGTTGGGGTCCCACCCGATATCGGACATGTTGATGCCGATGGTGGTCCATCCGGCCTGGCTGGCGACGTCGCGCATGTAGGCGGCGGTCATCCAGTCCTCCCCGGATTCCTCAACCTCCGAATGGGCCACGTGCAGCGTGCTCATTCCCGTGCGGTACTGGAACTTCCTCCACTGCCGGATCAGGGCCTCGTGGATGCCGTTCCACTGGTCCTTTTCCGGGTGGACGTCCTGCAGCCAGAACCATTGGGCCACAGCGGCCTCGATGAGCCCGGTGGGGGTGTCCGCGTTGTATTCGAGCATCTTGGCGGGACCGCCCTGGCCGTCGTAGATGAAGTCGAACCGGCCGTACACGTCCACGTCGCCGGCCTGCAGGGATTCCGCTGCCAGCTCCAGGGCCTGGGGTCCGATGCCGATGCTGCCCATGGCGCCGGTGGCCAGGAACTTCGCCGCCTCCAGGCACATCCGGTGCATGTCCTCGGCGGCGAGCTCGAGGGTTTCCACCTCGTCCATGGTGAACTCGTAGTACGCCGATTCGTTCCAGTACTCGATCCTGCGCCCGTCATCCATGGTGGTGGTGGAAAAGACCAGGCCCTGCTCTTCGATCTTCTGCTTCCAGCCCGGCCGGGGCTCAGACAACAACCGTTTCATCCCTCAGCCTCCCGAGACCTTGCCGCCGCCGCCGCTTGAACCGCTCTTGGCGCTTGAACCGAACCCGCCACGGCTGACCGTGCCGCCCTTGCTGCTGTAACCCGTGGATGCCTTGGCGCCAGTGGGGATGCTGCGCGTGAAGTTGGGTGCGGTGGACCTGTTCTGGCCGATGGGCGGAACGCTCGCCCCGCGGGAGTAGAAGTACCAGGCGTAGATGCCGCCACCGCGGCCGGCGGAACTGTCGCAGTTGGTGTCCGCCACGCGCTCGCCGGTTTCGTCGTTGAAACAGACCTGTGCGTACTCGGGGTCATCCTCATTGCTGGCCACCACCGCCGTGATAGTGCCGGCCAGGAGCGCGGTCACGCCGAGGCCCACCACCACGGTGCGCCGCTGTGAGCGCTTCTTGCGGGCAGCGGCCTGGTTGAGCTGCTTCTCCCGCTCGCGTGCAAACGGATCCACAGGGGCGACGGGCTCATTGAGCAGTTCGGGACGCAGGTCCGGCTTGGGGACCTGCCAGGGCGGTGGCTTGGCGGTGCTGCCGGCGCCCGTGCTTCCGTCAGGTGCAGGCCCGGTCTCCGGCTCCTCTTTTGGGTCTTTCTGGTTCGAGTCCACGGCGTCCCCCTCAAATTCGTCACGCAATGTGGGCACAGCACTGCACCCCCAATGCAAGTCTCGAATCAGCGTAGTCCCTGCCGGTGCCGCCTGCGAGCAGGAACGCACTGCGGCAACGGGGGAGAAGTGCCCATGGTTCGGACCTGCAGGCGCGTCCCGCGGAAACCCTAGACTGATGCCATGGAATCAGGTTCTGTCCTTGCCGTCTGCCGCGTCCACCAACTCCTGGGGGATGCGGGCAGCGTGGGCGTCACGGCCATCGACAAGCGCCCGGCGAATGGTCCGGTCAGGGTGCACAAGCTGGGCCTGCGCGGGGATATCCAGGCCAACAGGGCCCACCACGGCGGGGAGGACCAGGCCGTCTACGCCTATTCCCAGGCCGACGCCGACTACTGGGCCGAGGCCCTGGGGCGGGAGGTACCCCCGGGCTTCTTCGGCGAGAATTTGCGGGTGTCCGGCATCGAGGCCACCCACGCGGTC
Organism: Pseudarthrobacter sp. 902506025; assembly: GCF_040702325.1. Lineage (NCBI taxonomy): Bacteria > Bacillati > Actinomycetota > Actinomycetes > Micrococcales > Micrococcaceae > Pseudarthrobacter > Pseudarthrobacter sp. 902506025. The sequence goes on along the minus strand of NZ_JBFBKW010000003.1, from coordinate 482,984 downwards.
ATCGGGGAGCGCTGGATGGTGGGCTCCGGCGTCGAACTGGAAGTCACCTCCCCGCGCACGCCCTGCGCCACGTTCCAGCGGCGCATGAAGGAACCACAGTGGGTGAAGCGCTTCACCGACGAAGGACGGGTGGGGACGTACCTGCGCGTCCTCCGCACCGGCAGCATCCAGGCTGGCGACACCATCGAGCGCACGTTCGTCCCGCGCCACGGCGTCACCATTGGCCAGTGGTTCAGTGAGCCGGACGCGGGCATCATTGCAGCCCTCCGCGGAGCAGAGGCCGACGGCGAGATCCGGCTCCAGGACGAGTACCACACCAAGTTCGAGGTACTCCTGCGGCGGCTGGGACGGTAGCGCCCCCGGCCCCACGGCCATGCGGCGGGCTGTGTGCGCAAGCTCACCCGCCGTCGTCGGCCGTTCAATTTCCGGTCCGCGGCGTCCGTGCCCTACACTTGAAACATCCCCCACTCCGGAAATCCCTTTTTCCTGCCCAATTCTTGAGGCAGGACTGGCAAGTGTTGGGGCCCGCGCAAGCGATGCGGGCATTTTCATAGGGAGAGCCGGCTAAAGAAAACGCTGTACAGACTGCTGGGATAGCAGCCAAGAGATGCAGCGCGAAGTCCTGCCACGGGATTGCGAAAGCGCCGGACTTCTGTGACCGGCCGGTCAACGTTTGCCCGGCATCATCGGCACGTGTACTGCGGCTCCGCTCACCTCGGGTAGTGCCGCCTGGCCCCCTATGGATGAGGAATATCTCTCTATGCCCGAAAATCAGAACGAAACCACCGCTGTTGTCGAGGACGCCCCCGTGGCTGCCGCTGAGGCTCCCGTAACCGCTCCCGCCGCCGAGGCTCCCGCAACGGACGCCCCCGTCCCCGCCGCCGACGCTGACGAAAACACCGTCAAGTTCGCCGACCTCGGCATCGATGGCCGCGTCCTGGCCGCCCTGCAGGATGTCGGGTACGAAAAGCCGTCCCCCATCCAGGCAGCCACCATCCCGCTGCTGCTTGAAGGCCGCGACGTGGTGGGCCTGGCGCAGACCGGTACCGGCAAGACTGCAGCATTCGCAGTGCCGGCACTGTCCCGCCTGGCAGAGCTCCACGACCTCAACGGCCCTTCCCGCAAGACCCAGGCCCTGGTCCTGGCCCCCACCCGCGAGCTGGCCCTCCAGGTTGCCGAGGCCTTCACCTCCTACGCCAAGCACATCGATGACTTCACCGTGCTGCCCGTCTACGGCGGCTCCGCCTACGGTCCCCAGCTGGCCGGCCTGCGCCGCGGCGCCCAGGTGGTCGTGGGTACCCCCGGCCGCGTGATCGACCACATCTCCAAGGGTTCCCTGGACCTGTCCGAACTGCAGTACCTGGTGCTGGACGAGGCCGACGAGATGCTGCGCATGGGCTTCGCCGAAGACGTGGAGCAGATCTTCCAGCAGACCCCCGAGGACCGCCAGGTTGCCCTGTTCTCGGCCACCATGCCCAGCCAGATCCGCCGGATGTCCAAGCAGTACCTGAACGATCCCGCCGAGATCTCGGTCAAGACCAAGACCTCCACGGGCACCAACATCCGCCAGCGCTACCTGCAGGTCATGGGCCCGCACAAGCTGGACGCGCTGACCCGCATCCTTGAGGTGGAGGAGTTCGACGGCGTCATCGCCTTCGTGCGCACCAAGATGGCCACCGAGGACCTGGCTGACAAGCTGAAGTCCCGCGGCTTCCAGGCTGCCGCCATCAACGGCGACATCCCGCAGCAGCAGCGTGAACGCACTGTTGACGCGCTGAAGGAAGGCCGCATCGACATCCTGGTGGCCACCGACGTTGCTGCCCGCGGCCTGGACGTGGAGCGCATCAGCCACGTGGTCAACTACGACATCCCGCACGACACCGAGTCCTACGTGCACCGGATCGGCCGTACCGGCCGCGCGGGCCGCAACGGTGACGCGATCCTGTTCATGACGCCGCGGGAGAAGTACCTGCTGCGCGCCATCGAAAAGGCCACCCGCCAGCCGGTGGAGCAGATGCACCTGCCGACCGCCGAGACCGTGAACACGCTGCGCCTTGGCAAGTTCGCCGAGCGCATCACCGAGACCCTCGAATCCGAGGACGTCTCGATGTTCCGCGACCTGATCGCCTCCTACGAGGAGGAGCACAAGGTGCCGGCAGCAGAAATCGCTGCGGCACTGGCCGTCATGGCCCAGGGCGGGCAGCCGCTGCTGGTCAAGGAACTGCCCGCCGCACCCGAGTTCCAGAAGCGCGAACGCTCCAAGGACGGGTTCGGTTCGCGCGGGCCGACCCGTGCACTGACCGAGGGCAACGCCACCTACCGCATCGCGGTGGGCCGCCGCCAGCGGGTCATGCCCGGCTCGATTGTGGGCGCCATCGCCAACGAGGGCGGCATCTCCTCCGCTCAGATCGGCGGCATCGACATCCGTTCGGACCACTCCCTGGTGGAGCTGCCCGCGGACTTGAGCCCCGAGCAGCTGCGCGCCCTGTCCCGCACCCGGATCGGCGGCGAGCTGATCCACCTCGAACTGGACAACGGCCGCAAGCCCTCCGGCGACCGTGGCGCCTACCAGGGCAACCGCGGCGGCAACTTCAAGGGCAACGGCGGGTTCAAGAAGGAATTCCGCAAGAACGACGGCGAGCGGACCTCCGCTGACCGCGGCGGCCGTTCGTACAGCGAGCGTTCAGAGCGGTCCTTCAGCGACCGCGGTGATTCCCGCTTCGCCGGCCACGGCGACGGCTCCCGCAAGCCCCGCAGCGGCGGCGACAGCGGCCACCGCGAGTTCAACCGCAAGGGCAAGTGGTAAACACTTCCGCGCGTTGAGGGATTGACGATGGCGATGGGCCGGCTTTCGAGCCGGCCCATCGGCATTTAAGCCGAAGCCGAATGTGGGGCTGGACACATTCCCGCCGCGGAATGTACTCAACGGGCCTCTGGAAGGCCCTTCCCGGCGTCGGCCGCTCCGCTGTCCATGCCCCTCCGGCCCCGGAATTACGCGGAAAATGCCGCTTTGGCGGTGCCGGCAACAGGTGCAATCCCCCGTCCAGGGAGGGGCCGGACGCCGATTTGTTGGTGCGTAAATCTTCCGGTAGAGTATTTACTCGTTGCCCCCCTAGCTCAGTGGTAGAGCGCGTTCTTGGTAAGAACGAGGTCACCGGATCGATTCCGGTGGGGGGCTCTGAATGAGGGCCTGCGTCAAGGCGGTTTGACCGGCTTGACGCAGGTTTTTCTCATTCGTGGCGGTGTAGCTCAGTTGGTTAGAGCGCACGACTCATAATCGTGAGGTCGGGAGATCGAGCCTCCCCACCGCTACAGGCTAAGCCCCCTGGATCGAATGATCCCGGGGGCTTTCCTGTACCCGGGATCCGCAGTAGCTTGGCAGCAACTGCGGACGGGGGAATCGGTGGACTTTCTGGCGGCGGTGATGGAGCCGTTCCGGTGGCTGGTGTCCGTCATCATGGTGGCTTTCCACGACGGCCTCGGCGCGGCGGGAATGCCGCCGGGGGACGGGTGGACCTGGACGCTGTCCATCGTCGGGCTGGTGCTGGTGATCCGCGCCGCGCTGGTTCCGGTATTCCTGGCCCAGGTCCGGGCCCAGCGCCGGATGCGGCTCCTGCAACCGGACCTGAAGGAGCTCCAGGACAAGTACAAGGGCCGGACGGACCAGGCCTCGCGGCAGGCCCTGGCCCAGGAACAGATGGCCCTGTACAGGAAGCATGGCACCAACCCGTTCTCGGCATGCCTGCCGCTGCTGATCCAGGCGCCATTCTTCCTGGCCCTCTTCCAGGTGCTGTCCGGGATCACCAGTGCCGCGCGGCAGGACCAGGGCATTGGCGCGCTGGGCAGGGACCAGGTGGTCCAGTTCGATTCCTCCAGCATTCTTGGAGCTCCGCTGTCCGCCTCGCTGCTGCACGGCGGCGGTGACCCCACCGCCGTTGCGGTGCTCGCCGTCGCCATGATCCTGGTGATGATTGCCTGCCAGTTCCTCACCCAGAAGCTGGTGACGGCACGGACCATGGCCGGGCAGGACCCTGACAGCCCGCTGATGCGCCAGCAGCGGATCCTCCTGTATGTCCTGCCCTTGATCTTCGGCGTGGGCGGGATCTTTTTCCCCATCGGCGTCCTGGTCTACTGGACGGTCTCCAACCTGTGGACCCTGGGCCAGCAATCCCTGGTGTCGCGCCGGCCCTGAGCGCGCCGTCAGCGGCCGGACAACGCCTGCGCCTGCTCCTTGAGGAAGTCGCTGACGGACTTCGGGTCGATCCCGCGCCGGCGGAGGGGCGTGTCATCCCAGGTGGCCACCTCGATGTCCGAGGACAACCCGGCGCCCAGTGCGGAAGCCATGGCGTCGTTCCTGCGCCGCAGCATGAGCGTGGCCACCCGCGCCACGGGGCGTGGCATGCGCTGCACCTTCATCGGGTGGTGGGCCAGTTCCCCTGCCAGTGCAATAATCTCTTTCTTGCTCAGCGGCTCAGGTCCGCCCACGTCAATCTGTAACGGCGGATCGGGCTCCAGCGCCACGGCGGCGAGGAGGGCGGCAATATCCCCGGTGGACACCAGCCGGCGGCGGTTGTCGCCCTTGCCGATGACGGCTGCCTTTCCCGCCGCGAGGTCGAACCGGGCGGCGCGGCTGAGCTGGACTTCCTGCAAGCCGTCGGAGCGGACCACCACGGCCCGCATGGGGGAGCCCGCCAGCCGCCGTTCAATGGCGAGCTTGGCCTGTTCCAGTGGGGTCCGGAGGCTGGCGCTGCCGATGGGGAAGGACAGGTAGACAAAGCGCTGCACGCCGGCGGCCTCCGCAGCGCCGATGAGGTGGCCCATGCCCACCTCGTCGACGTCCCGAATGGTGGCGGAACTGGTCCCCGCGAGCCGGCGGCTTATCGCCGTCGCCGTGGCAACCACGGTTTGGACGCCCTCGCACGCGGGCGGCAGCGTGGCAGGCTCGGTGAGGTCTCCGCGCGCAACTTCCGCGCCGATCGCCCGGAGTGGCGAATCGTCGGTGGTGCGCCGGACCAGGCAGCGGACATCCTGCCCTGATTCACGCAGCAGCCGTGCCACCCGGCCGCCCAGGTCACCCGTGGCTCCGACCAGGAGGATCATGGCCTTGCTCCTTCCGTTCCTGCTCCGGTGACGGCCTGGACGGCGGCATTCACGTCCGCCGTGTCCCCTTCGACAGGCTCCAGGTAGAACCTCACGGCCGCTATCCGGTCGTTGCGGAGGCTGAAGATGGCGACGCCGGCCTGCTCGACGGCGGTGCCGTCCAGGCGGCTGCCATGTGACCCCCATTCGACCCATACGTTTCCGCCGGTACCGGTTGCCGAGTCCAGCACTGTGACGGTCATGTCCGGGATCCCCGCGAACAGTGCGGACCAGTTCTTCCGCACCTGTGAGCTTCCGGTGAAGCTGCGGGCGGGGTGGTTGGGGGTGATGTTGACGTAGTCGTCGGCGAACTCGGCCACCATGGCATCGAGGTCGCGCCGCTGTGTCGCGGAAAACATTCGGCGAACAGGGCCGTCGGGGAGGCGGTCCACGCCGTTTGGCGTGTCCATGGAAATGCTCCTTGGTGCCTCGCGGGGCGAGGCTGTGACCTGTTAGATTAATTTCAATACAGTGAACTGTATTGATTGGAGTTTAAGACCGCATGCAGAGCCCAGTCAATGCCTCCGGCAAACGCCCCGCCAAGCGGAGTTATGACGCCCGGCGGCGCCGGCAGCTGGCCGCGGAGTCGCTGCACAGCGTCCGTGCGCACGCCCGGGAACTGTTCCTTGCGCAAGGATTTGGTGCGACCACCATTGCGGAGATTGCGCGCGCTGCCGGCGTATCCGCCGAGTCGGTCTACAAGAACTTCGGCAGCAAGGCGGGGCTGGTCCGCGCCATCTACGAGGAAAGCCTCCTCGGTGCGGGCGGTCCGCCGGCGGAGCAGAGGTCTGATCTGGCCCAGGCGACGGAAACGGATCCGGCACGGCTGATGGAGCGGTTCGGCCGGTTCACCACGGAGATCAGTCCCATCGGCGCCCCGGTCTACCTCCTCATCAGGGACGCGGCGGCCAGCGGGGACGCTTCCATGGCCGCACTGCTGCGGGATGTGGACGAGGCCCGTTACCGCCGGATGCTGCACAATGCGCGGCAGCTGGTGGGCAGGGGGCTCCTCAAGCCCGGACTTACCACGGCCGAAGCTGCCGACGTCATGTTCACCTCCACCGCCGCCGAACTTTACGAGACCCTGGTGATCAAGCGGGGATGGTCCGCCGACCGCTACGGCACGTTCATCGCCAGGACCCTGGCAGCGAACCTGCTCTGACCCGGCCAGGGCGCCTGCCGGCCGCAAACCTCCCGGCATGGCTGTTCCGCGAAGGGTTGGACCGGCAGAATGGGCCCATGGCGCAGCTGATCTACTCCGCAATCATGTCCATCGACGGCTACACGGCAGACAGGGACGGCAACTTCAACTGGTCCGCTCCGGATGAGGAAGTCCACGCCTTCATCAATGACATGGAACGGGACGTCGGCACGTACCTCCTGGGCCGCCGGATGTATGAGGTGATGTCGGTCTGGGAAACCATGGACACCCGGGATGAGCCGCCGGTCATCCAGGACTACGCCCGCATCTGGCAGGGGGCGGACAAGGTGGTCTACTCGACCACGCTGGACACGCCCAGTACCTCGAAAACCCGCCTCGAGCGGCAGTTCCTCCCGGAAACCGTGCGGGACCTCAAAAAGGACAGCGGCCAGGACATCAGCATCGGCGGCCCCACCCTCGCGGCACACGCCCTCAAAGCCGGGCTGGTGGACGAATGCCGGCTGTTCATTAATCCGGTGGCCGTCGGCGGCGGCCTGCGCTTCCTGCCGGACGGGCTGCAGGCACGGCTGGAGTTACTGGAGGACCATCGGTTCGGCAACGGGGTGGTGTACCTGCGTTACCGTGCCCGCTGAACCGCTGCCGTCCCGGCCCGTGGCTGCACCGCGAAGAGGGTGAACACATCAACCAGAACGAACGCTTCAGCTATCCAGACAGCGCACTTGCCTGGGGAAGTAGTCGAAACAGGAAAAGGCGGAAATTCCCAACAGTGCATAAAGGCCCTGTTCAGCGCCAAATGGCTCTGCATGAAGGCGGCGTGCAGGCAGAATGGGTGCATGACACGCATCGCCATCATCGGCGGCCACGGCAAAGTGGCCCTCCTCCTGTCCGCCCTTCTCACCGGCGAGGGCCATTCCGTCACCTCGTTCATCCGGAATCCCGAGCACACAGACGACGTCGCCGGCACCGGGGCCACGCCGTTGGTCCTGGACGTGGAAAATTCGACGACGGCCGCCCTCGCCGATGCCCTTGCCGGGCATGACGCCGTGGTCTGGTCGGCCGGGGCCGGCGGCGGCAATCCCGAACGCACCTACGCGGTGGACCGGGACGCCGCTATCCGCTCCATGGATGCCGCGGCCCAGGCCGGCGTGGACCGGTACATCATGGTCTCCTACTTCGGTGCCGGCAAGGATCACGGGGTGCCGGAGGACAACAGCTTCTTTGCCTACGCGGAAGCCAAGGCTGCAGCGGACGAGTACCTGCGCGGCACCGGCCTGGCGTGGACCATCCTTGGGCCCGGCGCGCTGACGGACAAGCCCGGAACCGGTCTGATCGACGTCGACCCCTCACCGGAAGGGGACCGGGACACCTCCCGTGCCAATACGGCCATCGTGGCAGCGGCCGTGCTGGACCTTCCCCAGACTGCAGGCCGGACCATCGAATTCCGCGACGGCACCCTTCCCGTGGCGGCAGCCCTGGAACCCCGCGCATAGCCGGCGGCGAAGAGGCTTATGGACCAGCTCGCACTCATCATTGGACTGCTGCTGGCCACGGTGGTGGCCGTGGGCCTGGGGGACAGGCTCCGGCTGCCATACCCGGTCCTGATGCTCCTCCTGGCGGCGGCGCTGACGTTCATTCCCGGCTTCCCGGACCTGGAGATTGAACCGGACCTGATCCTGCCCATCTTCCTTCCGCCGCTCCTGTTCGCCACCGCCCAGCGGAGTTCGTGGGCGGTGTTCCGTGTCCGGTGGCGGACGCTGATCATGCTGGCCGTGGCCCTGGTGGTGATCAGCACGGCGGTGGTGGCCGGCGCGGCATGGCTGATGATTCCGGGCATCGGGGTCCCCGCGGCCATCGCCCTTGGTGCCATGGTGGCGCCGCCGGACCCTGTGGCGGTGGAATCCGTTGCAGGCCGGGTGCACATGCCGCGCCGCCTCATCACCGTCCTCCAGAGCGAGGGGTTGTTCAACGACGCCGCGGCCATCGTCATCTTCCAGGCAGCCGTGGCAGCAGCCGTGGGCGGCACCAAGGTTGGGCCCGACGTCGTCCTGCAGTTCCTGATGGGCGCGGCGCTCGCGGTGCTGGTGGGCATTGCCATGGGCTGGCTGATCGCGCTGGTCACCCGGCTGGTCACGTCCATGGTGGCCCGGAGTGCGGTGACCCTGGTGGTGCCTTTTGCCGCCTACATCCTCGCCGAGGAGGTGCACGCCTCCGGCGTTATCGCCGTGGTGGTCACGGCCCTTGAAATGCAGCGCCATGCCCGCCCGCAGGACGCGGCGGAGCGTGTCACCCGGAACGCCTTCTGGGATGTGGTGGAGTTGCTGGTTACCGGGCTGGCATTCGGCCTGGTGGGGCTGGAAATCAGGCATGTCATCCGCGATGAGGGGGCGGAGATCTTCGGCATGATCGGGGTGGCCGCGGTGGTCTGCGTCCTGGTGTTCGCTGTCCGGTTCCTGTGGCTGGCCGTCCTGGCACTGGGTGCCCGGAAACGGAAGAACGTCCTGCAGCCCACGTCCCTGAAGGAAGTCCTCATCCTGACCTGGTGCGGCATGCGCGGCCTGGCCACCCTGGCATTGGCCTTGGCGCTTCCTCTGACCTTGGCGGATGGCACGCCGTTCCCGGGGCGGGACTATCTGCTGGTCATTGCCTGCGCGGTGCTGCTGGCCACGCTGGTCCTCCCGGGCCTGACCCTGCCGTGGCTGATGCGTGTCCTCAAGGCCTCCGAGGATGGAACGGCGGAACGCGACGCTGTCCGGCTGCTGGCCGCACGCGCCCAGGCCGCGGCCGTCGCCGCCTTGAAGCAGCACGACCTGATGACGGACCTGCCGCCGGAAAAGGTAACTCTGGTCAAGGACCGGATGCGCCGCCTGCATGCGGAACTGACGGACGGCAGCCTGCGGAACGAACCGCTGGCCGAAAAGCGCCAGCGGGGACGCGAACTGGCCATCGCCGTCCAGACCATCGCGCTGGACGCGGCGCGGCAGGAAGTGGTGGCGGCGCGGAACGAGCCGGACATGGACCCCGAGGTGGCGGACCGGGTGCTCCGTCAGCTGGACCTGCGCACCATGGTCATGCCGGAGTAGCGGCCGCAGCCAGCACCAGGTCCAGGGAATTCCCCTCCACGTAGTCCAGGGCGCGGCGCACCGCTCCTACGGTCACGATGGAATCGCCCAGCGGGGATACTGCCACGCGGGCGGGGGTGGCTGTGTACCCGGCCAAGCGCTCGCTGATCGGGGCCAGGAGCACGTGCGCGGAATCCGCCACACCGCCGCCGATCACCACCAGTTCCGGGTTGAGCATGGTGGCCACGGTGCCAATAACGCGCGCCATCCTGTCCGCCAGCCGGTCCAGGATCCCCAACGCCACCGCATCGCCTTGGGCTGCGGCGGCGAAGACCTGTTCGGCCTCCACGCGCCCGGGCAGGAAGGCCCGTAGGGCAGTCGGTGCGGCGGTGGCCAGCGCTTCGGCGGCCCACGTGCGGGCCTGATGGGCGATGCCGTATGTATCGCCTACGCCTTCCACCAGGTTCAGGTAGGCGAGCTCCCCGGCGCTGCCTCGGGTTCCATGGACCAGCCGGCCGCCTTCCACGATGCCGGAGCCCAGCCGTTCACTGGCCAAAATCACCACGACGTCGTCGATGCCGGCGGCGGCCCCCTGCCACCGGTCACCCAGGGCAGCAAGGTTGGCGTCGTTTTCCAGCAGGACGGTCCATCCACGGGCGGCTTTGAGTGCCGGCCCCAGTCCCAGGTCGAACAGTCCCCAGAACTCCTGCGTGGCCACCACCTCCCCGTGCCGGTCCACTGGTGCTGCCACACCGGCACACACGGCCAGCACCTGCCCGGGATCCGTCCCGGCCGAGCGCAGTGCGGCCATGGCGACGCCGTCAATGAAGGCGATCCGCTCCCGGGAGCCGACCTCGCCGGCCTGGAAGGGGCGGCTGGACCGGGCCATGGTCGTACCCCGGAGATCGGAGACCACCACGGTGACCTTTGAGTATCCAATGTCCATGCCCAGCACCACGCCGGCCCGCTCGTTGAGCTCGAAGCGCCGGGCCGGGCGGCCCTTCCGGTACCCGCCGAACTCGCGCTGGTTTTCCAGTTCCAGGAGCCAGCCCCGCCGGACCAGGTCCTCGCAGACGGCGATGGTGGTGGCGCGGGTCAGGCCCGTCGCCGCCATGACGTCGGTGACGGTGACAGCCCCTGAGGCGCGCATGAACTCCAGGACCGCGCCGGCACTGACCCGCCGCAGCAGTTGGGGAGTAGCCGGAACCGGTTCAGGCATGCTGTTGACCTTCCTGTCCAAAGCACCAGATAATACTTGAGTAAGTAAATTTAGACTCAATATAAATATAGCCGCACTGAAGAAAAGGGTCAGTCCTTGTCCACCACCGCCACTCTGGCAACCCTGTCCGACTCTGACCGTCTGGCCGACCCCAACTGGTGGCGCCAGGCCTCCGTCTACCAGATCTATCCCCGCAGTTTCGCCGACTCCAACGGCGACGGCATCGGCGACCTGAAGGGCATCACCGCCAAGGTCCCCTACCTGAAGACGCTGGGTATTGACGCCGTGTGGCTCAGCCCGTTCTATCCGTCCGCGCTCGCCGACGGCGGGTACGACGTCGATGATTACCGCGACGTCGACCCCAAATTGGGCACGCTGGCTGACTTCGACGAGATGGCCAAGGCACTGCACGACGCCGGGATCAAGCTGATCGCGGACATCGTCCCCAACCATTCCTCCGACCGTCACAAGTGGTTCCAGGAAGCGCTGGCGTCCCCGAAGGGCTCCCCGGCCCGCGACCGCTACATCTTCCGGGACGGCAAGGGCCCCAACGGCGAGTTTCCGCCGTCGGACTGGGACTCTGTGTTCGGTGGACCGGCCTGGGAGCGCATCACCGAACCCGACGGCACCCCCGGCCAGTGGTACATGCACATCTTCGCCAAGGAGCAGCCGGACCTGAACTGGTCCAACCGGGAAATCCGGGATGACTTCCTCAAGACGCTGCGCTTCTGGTCGGACCGTGGCGTGGACGGCTTCCGCGTTGACGTGGCGCACGCCCTCACCAAGGACCTCACCGAGCCGCTGCTGTCCAAGCTTGAACTGAGCGCCGCCAACACCGGCGTGGACGGATTCGACGACGGAACGCATCCGTTCTGGGACCGCGACGAAGTCCACGAGATCTACGCCGAATGGCGCGAGGTGTTCAACGAGTACAACCCGCCGCGCACCGCCGTAGCTGAAGCTTGGGTCCACGCCACCCGCCGGGCCCGCTACGCCAGCCCGCAGGGCCTGGGCCAGGCGTTCAACTTCGACCTCCTGCAGGCCGACTTCGACGCCGCCGAGTACAAGGAAATCATCACCCGGAACCTTGCCGAGGCGGCGGCCACCGGTGCCTCCTCCACCTGGGTGTTCTCCAACCACGACGTGGTGCGCCACGCAACCCGCTACGGCCTGCCGCAGGTGGCCAAGGCGAAGGCCGGTGCCAAGGGCCAGGACGGCAAGGACTGGCTGCTCGCCGGCGGCCCCAAGGACCAGCTGGACGTTGAACTGGGTGAGCGCCGCGCCCGCGCCGCCACCTTGCTGATGCTGGCTGTCCCCGGATCCGCCTACCTGTACCAGGGTGAGGAACTTGGCCTGCAGGAAGTGGCCGAGATTCCCGAATCGGAACGCCAGGACCCGTCCTTCTTCCGCAACAAGGGCGTGGAAATCGGCCGTGACGGCTGCCGCGTGCCGCTGCCGTGGAAGGAGGAAGGCACATCCTTCGGCTTCGGCGATGGCGGTTCCCACCTGCCGCAGCCGGACTGGTTCAGCAAGTATGCCGTCGAGGCCCAGGACGGGACCGAGGGCTCCACGCTGGAGCTTTACCGCAAGGCACTCAAACTGCGCCGCGAACTGCTGACCGACGAGGACCTTGAATGGGTGGAGAACGGCAACCCGGACGTCCTGCACTTCAAGCGCCCCAACGGGTGGCAGTCCGTGACCAACTTCGGGAACACCGCCGTCGACCTTCCCGCCGGTGCGGTCCTGGTCAGCAGTGCCCCGCTGGAGGACGGCAAGCTGCCGGCCAACACCACCGCATGGCTGCGCTGATCCCGGAGCCCGCGGGCACCCGGGGACTGCCAAAGCAGGGAGTCCGGACGGGGGACCGGGGCTGATGCAGGAAGTCATCTACGGATGCATGGGACTGGGCGGCAGCTGGTCTGACGAGCCGCATGGGGCTGACCATGTGGACCAGGCCGCTGCTGCCGTCCAGGCCGCCCTGGACGCGGGCATCACCTTGTTCGACCACGCCGACATCTACCGCAGCGGAAAGTCCGAGGCCGTTTTCGGTGAGGTGCTGGCCGCGGCCCTGGGCCTGCGGGAGCGCATCCGGCTGCAGACCAAGTGCGGCATCCGGCTGAACGAGCGTGGCCTGCAGACCCACTACGACCTGAGCCGGGAGGCCATCCTGGAACGGGTCAACGGCAGCCTCGGCCGGCTGCGGACCGACTACGTGGACATCCTCCTGCTGCACCGCCCGGACCCCCTGGCGGACCCGGCGGAGGTGGCAGCCGCCGTCGGGCAGCTCATGGCCGAAGGCAAGGTCCGGCAACTGGGCGTGTCCAACATGTCCGCTGCCCAGATCGACGTGCTGCAGGACCGGCTGGAGACCCCTGTGGTGGCCAACCAGCTGGAGATGAGCCTGCTCAAGCGGGCGTGGCTGGAAAGCCAGGTCCTGGTCAACCACCCGGAACACCTGGACTACAGTTTTCCGCACGGCACGCTGGAATACTGCACCCGCAACAACATCACCCTGCAGGCGTACGGCTCGCTGGCCCGCGGCGCCTACACCGGTGCCGAACCCGGGAGCCCCACGTCAGCCGGGGCCGCCACGGCAGAACTCGTGGCGCAGCTTGCGGACCAATACGGCACCTCGGGCGAGGCCGTCCTCCTGGGATGGCTGATGAAGCATCCGGCCGGGATCGCACCGGTCGTTGGCACGGTCAATCCGGGCCGGATCCGGGCCTGCGCGGACGCCGCCCGCGTGGCCGGGGCGCTGAGCCGTGCCGACTGGTACAAGCTGTGGGTCACCGCGCGGGGCAGCAATATCCCCTGACGCCGCCCAACTGGGTAGCAGTAAGTGTCGTTATGGAACCTCATAACGACACTTACTGCTACCTGCTTCCCGTTAGGGCCCGGTCATAACCCGTTTAGTTCGTATTGATCCTCACAAGCCGGCCGTTTTCTTCGCCGTGCCGCTTGCAGGCCGGATACTGTAGAAAGCATGACGTCTACCATCGCCGCCGAAACCGTTAGGCCGGAACGCAATATCCCTGCAGAGATCGCCCGTTCCTGGTTGCTGGTCAATGCCATGAAGCCGGAGCTCTTCGACCAGTCGGCCGTATCCCGGGCCGATTCGATCATCCTGGATATTGAAGACGCGGTGGACCCGTCGCAGAAGGACCAGGCCCGCAACAACGTCATCGACTGGCTGACCGCCGGTGGTAAGGCCTGGGTCCGGATCAATGACGCCACCAGCCCGTTCTGGGCCGATGACTTGGCCGGCCTGCGCGGCACGCCCGGCCTGCTGGGCGTCATGCTCGCCAAGACCGAATCCGCTGACCAGGTGACCGAGAGCTACCACCGCATGGACGGCAAGACGCCCGTGATCCCGCTGGTGGAATCCGCGCTCGGCATCGAGGAAGCCAACCACATCGCCAAGGCCCAGGGCGCGTTCCGCCTGGCCTTCGGCTCCGGTGACTTCCGCCGCGACACGGGCATGGCTGCCACCCCGGAGGCCATGGCCTACCCGCGCGCCAAGCTCGTCGTCGCCAGCCGCGTCGGCAACCTGCCGGGCCCCATCGACGGCCCCACCGTCGGCACCAACCACCCCATCCTGCGCGAGCAGACCGGCATCACCGTGATGATGGGCATGACCGGCAAGCTTTGCCTGGCCATCGACCAGACCCCGGTGATCAACGAGGTCATCAGCCCCACGCCGTCGGACGTCGCCTGGGCCACCGACTTCATGAACGACTTCGAAGCCAACGGGCGCGTCATCCGTGACGGCTCCGACCTGCCCCGCCTGGGCCGCGCCGAAAAGATCATGAAGCTCGCGGTAGCCTTTGGGGTGCAGCCCGCGCTGTAGCGCCACCCATCACTTCAGGAGACCCCGTGACCGATACCCGCTATCTGGTCCACGGGGTCTTTTGGGATGGCCCGCCTGCCTCAACCCCAGCGGACGACGCCGGCGGCCCGGTCCTGCGCCTCCAGTCACCCGAGGGGGACTTCCGGGAGCTCAGCCTCAGGGCGGGCAGCCGGCTCGGCTTCAAGGTGGTGGAACCCGGCCGGTTCTGCCTGGGCCACGTCCAGGTCCAGTCAGCGGGCTCCCGCCGCCACATCCTGTGCGGCTCCGCCGCCCCGGCCCTTCGGGGCAAGCAGTGCGAGCGGTGCTTCGTACTTGACGAGTCCCGCCTGATGCACGACTTCCACCGTGGCGGCAGGGTGACCCCCGGCCTGCGGGACTACCTGATGCAGGAACACTGGCTCTACGTGGCCACGTTCGCGGGAGGCGCCACCAAGGTGGGAACGGCCTCCGGCCCGCGGAAGTGGAACCGGCTGGCGGAGCAGGGGGCCGCAGTGGCGAGGTATGTTGCCAGGGCGGAGGATGGCCGGGTGGTACGGGTCCTCGAGGACCTGGTGACGGCCGGCGTCGGCCTGACCCAGCAGGTGCGCTCGGCCGCGAAGGCGGAGGCGCTGCTCCGGCCGCTGCCGGCCGGCGCGGTGGACGAAGCCAATTCCCGCGCCGCCGGTGACGTACGGGCCCTGCTGGCGCGCACCGCCGTCGACGGCTTTCAGGCCGTGGAGGAGCAGTGGCTGCGTCCCGCGCATGCTGATGCCCTGTACGGAAGCGCGTCCCGCCACGCCTATCCGCATGCCCTGGACCAGGGGCGGCACGGTTTCAGCATCGCAGCCCTGGGCGGGGCCAACGCGCTGGCCCGGCTGGACGGAACGGACGCCGAATTCGTGGTGAACCTGTCCCAGCTGGCTGCCCGGACCGTCGTGCTGGGGGAGTATGCCTCAGAGGTGCCGGCAGTGCAGGAAGCATTGTTCTGATACCGGGGCCCGGCCCGCCCGCCGGGGTGGCCGGGCACTCGGTAGACTTGGACGGTGCTGAACGAATTCTGGGCCACCGCGCCCACCCGCTACAAAGTCCTGGTCTTCAGCGCGATGGGACTGATCGCCGTCGGCATCATCCTGAATCTGGTGGGCAACACCAGCGGCAACCAGGCACTGGCCATGGCTTCCCTGCCCTTCATCGGGCTCGGGCTGGTCCTCCACGTCGTGGGCATCGTGGTGCGCGGCCAGGCGATCCGCAAAAACCTCAGGCGCTAGCCGCCGCGTTCCGCAGCACGTGGCTGCGGGCATGTTCCACGGCATCCGGGAGCCGGTCGAACAGGTGCTTGTGGTGCCGCAGGGAACGGATCACGCCCACGTTGGTCACCAGGTCAAGGTGGTCAGGCCGCACACCCTTGAGCAAAACGGTGATGCCGCGCAGCTCCAGGGCGGAAATGACCTCCACCAGGGCGTGGGCGCCGGTCGCGTCCAGCATCCGCAGCTGCGACAACCTGATGATGGCCACCTGCACGTCCTTGACCTGGCTGATCTCCTGGAGGATGCGCTCGGCGGCACCAAAGAACATCGCTCCATCCAGCCGGAAAACTGCGATGTGTTCGTCTCCTTCCAACCGCGGACCGGGAATCTCCTCGCGTTGGACCCCGCTCAGTGAAGCGAATTTCCGCAGTGCGAAGAGGGCGGCCGCGGCCAGCCCTATCTGGATGGCAACGATGAGGTCGAATGCCACCGTGATGACGGCCGTGAGCACGAAGACCGCGGCGTCTGCCCGGGTGGAACACAGGATGGCGGTGATGGTGCGCCGCGAGACCATCCGTACCGCCGTGACCATCAGGACCCCGCCCAGTGCTGCCAGCGGGATGCGGCTGACCATTCCGGAGGCCAGGTAGGTGATGCCCAGCAGCACGATGGCGTGCACCGCTGCGGCCAGGCGGGTCCTGGCGCCGGACCGCACGTTCACCGCGGTCCGTGCGATGGCTCCGGTGGCCGGCATCCCGCCGAACAGGCCGGCCGCGATGGAAGCCAGGCCCTGTCCCATCAGCTCACGGTCGGGGCTGTAGGGGCAGGTGGGCCTGCCGTCCGGCCCGGCCATCCCGGCGGCCACGCGCGCCGAGAGCAGTGACTCGATGGCAGCCAGGAAGGCGACAGCCACGGCGGGCATTGCCAGGTTGCCAAGGGAAGCAGGGTCCAGGGACGGGATGGACGGTGCCGGAAGGGAATGCGGGAGTGCACCAATCCGCGGGACGTCCAGCTGCAGGATTTCGGCGGCGGCGGTCGCCAGGAGGACCGCCAGCAGGCTGGCTGGAAGTGCGCGGAACAGCTTCTGCACCAGGACCATCACGACGGCGACTCCCGCCACGAGCGCGAGGGTCAACAGGACCGTCGGGGTGGAGGCGCCCGCTGCCGCCTCCACCGCGGCCAGGAGGGTGTTGTGCCCCGGGGTGCCGGACGTGCCGGTGGCCAGCGGGACCTGCTGGAGGAAGATGATGGCGGCAATGCCCAGCGTGAAGCCTTCCACGACGGGCCAGGGGATGAAGGCCACGGCCCGGCCCAGGCCACTGAAGCCGAGCGCGCAGACCAGCAGCCCCGCCATCAGGGACAAAAGGGCGACGCTGCCGATGCCGTGGACCGCCACCACGGGGGCCAGCACCACCACCATGGCTCCCGTGGGACCGGACACCTGTACCGGGGAGCCGCCCATGACGGCTGCCACCAGCCCGGCCACGATCGCCGTGATGAGGCCCGCTTCGGCACCCACCCCGGAGCTGACGCCGAACGCCAGGGCCAGCGGCAACGCCACAATGCCCACGGTGATTCCTGCCAGCAGGTCGGTACGCCAGGTGCCGGCAAGCCCGGCGTAATCCTTCCGGGAGGGCAGGAACCGGGTGATGCTCCCCGCGGCCGTGCCCCGGGCCGTGACCGGGTCGGCGGTCACTTGGCTGACCCGCCGGCCAGGTGTTCTGCCGGCAGTTGCTGTGCCAGCCGCAGCTGCTCATTGGAGCCGGCCAGGCTGTCTACGAGGAAGGTCCGGGCAATGGCAAGCAGCTGTGAGACCCCTGGGTGGGCGAGCTGATACGTCACCGCATTGGCACTGCGTACGGAGGTCACCACCTTGTGCTTCCGCAAGGTGGCCAGGTGCTGGGAGAGGTGCGAGGCCTCCAGCCCGGTCTCTGCCAGGAGGTAGCTCACCGGGGCAGACTCCTGCGGCGCCGCGGCCAGCAGCTCAAGGATCCGTATCCTGGCCGGGTGGGCCAGGCCCTTGAAAAGGTTCGCTTTGATCTCGTAGAGCGGGGCTTGGGCGGAAGACAGCATCAAAGGTGGCGCTCCTGTGCGCGATGGCCGGCCGGTCATATCCCGGACAGCGGATTGATGGAATGATGAAATCATCATACCAGTGCAGCGGGCGTCTTTTGAAGGGCGTGGCAACGATAGGCTGGAATCCATGACTATCAATCCGGACCTGCAGGGCCGTAGCTACCCTGCCGCAGAGGTGTATGACGTCGGCCGCGAGAAAATCCGTGAGTTCGCCCGCGCCGTGAAGGCGACCCATCCCGCGCACTTTGACGTGGACGCAGCCAGGGCCCTGGGCCACGCCGATCTGGT
The DNA here is from genome assembly GCF_040702325.1 of Pseudarthrobacter sp. 902506025. NCBI lineage: Bacteria > Bacillati > Actinomycetota > Actinomycetes > Micrococcales > Micrococcaceae > Pseudarthrobacter > Pseudarthrobacter sp. 902506025. The sequence continues at coordinate 464,968 of NZ_JBFBKW010000003.1, read as the reverse complement.
GGCACCGCCCACCTTCGCCATCATCATCGCCCAGCGTGCCGACGCACAGCTCATCGAGGACCCGGAAGCAGGCATCGACTTCTCCCGCGTGGTCCATGCAGACCAGCGCTTCACCCACCACCGGCCCATCGTCGCCGGTGACCGGCTCGTTGCCGAACTGCATGTTGACGGCGTCCGTGCCATGGGCGGCGGCGCCATGATCACCACCCGCTCGGAGATCTTCGCCCTCGGTTCCGGTGATTCGCGGGAACCCGTCACCACCACCACGTCATCCATCCTGGTCCGCGGAGAGGGACAGTAACCATGAGCCCCACCTTCAACGAACTCAGCGCCGGCCAGGAAATCGGCAGCCGCACCATCGAGGTCACACGCACCGACCTGGTCAGGTACGCCGGGGCGTCCGGCGACTTCAACCCCATCCACTGGAACGAGGCCTTCGCCAACGGCGTGGAACTGCCCGGCGTCATCGCCCACGGCATGTTCACCATGGGCTCCGCCGTCCAGCTGGTGACGGACTGGGCGGGCGACCCGGCCGCCGTCGTTGACTTCCAGACCCGCTTCACCAAGCCGGTCCTGGTGACCGACACCACCGGAACCGACCAGCCCGGGGCCACCATCGAGGTCAGCGGCACCATCGGAAAGCTCGACGCCGATGCGGGCACCGCGCGCGTCGACCTCACCGTTGTCTCCGCCGGGCAAAAAGTCCTGATGAAGGCCCAGGCCCTCGTCAAGCTGTCTTGAGCTGCACCTTTTGACCACTCCTGCAGGAACCACCGCGACGGCCGGGCAGGTCACTGCCTGGCGGAACGCCGTCGTGGTGGCCTACGGCGCCAGCGGCCTTGCCTTTGCCTCCTGGGTGTCCCGGCTGCCCGCTATCCGGGACACCCTGGACCTCACCCCGGGCAACATCGGCGTCATCCTGCTGTGCATGACGCTGGGGTCCTTCGCCTCCGTGTCTGCGTCCGGGCTGATCGTGCTGCGGCTGGGCTCCAAGCGGACCATCCGGACAGGCAGCATCATGGTGGGCGCCGGCCTGCTGACGGCGGGTTTTGGCACAACCGTGCTGGCAAGCCCGGTGGCAACCGCCATCGGCCTGGCCATCATTGGCCTGGGCACCGGAAGCTGGAACACGGCATCCAACGTTGAAGGCGCCGCGGTGGAACGCGCGGTGGGCCGGCACATCATGCCGCGGCTTCACGGTGCCTTCAGCCTGGGAACGGTGGCAGGCGCGGGCCTGGGGGCCGTTGCCGCCGCGGTGTCCATGCCGGTGTTCTGGCACCTTGCGGGGGCAGGGGCGGTGGTGGCGGTGTCGGTAGCAACGGCTGCCTCCTGGTTCCGCGCCGATGTCACCCCGGTGGCGGGGGAGCGCAGTTACTCCCCGGATACGTTCGAGGATCCCAGTACCGGGCCGATTCCCGTGATCGCTGCCGGAACCACGTCCGGCGATGCCCCGCTTGACAACAAGCGAAAGATCGCCCGGGCATGGCGGGACCGGCGGACCCTGCTCCTGGGTGTCCTGGTGCTGGGCCTCGCCCTGGCCGAAGGCGCGGCAGGGGACTGGGTGGCCCTCGCGCTGGCCGACGGCCACGGGCAGAGCGATGCTGCCGGTGCCGCCGGCTACGGGCTGTTTGTCACGTTCATGACCATCGGACGTTTTGCCGGAACGGTGCTGCTGGACAGATTCGGCAGGGTTCCCGTGATGCGCTGGTGTGCTGCCATGGCTGTGCTGGGACTGGGCGTCTTCGTCTTTGCGCCGGTGCCGTGGCTTGCCTACGTGGGGCTCGCACTGTGGGGCCTGGGAGCATCCCTGGGCTTCCCGGTGGGCATGTCCGCCGCAGCCGACGACCCCGCGATGGCTGCCGCCCGGGTGTCCGTGGTGTCCACCATCGGCTATGCCGCGTTTCTGTGCGGTCCGCCGCTGCTGGGGCTGCTGGCCGAGCATGTGGGCATCCTGCATTCGCTGCTGGCCGTGATGGTGATGCTCGCCGTGAGCTTCGTCCTCTCCCCGGCGGCCCGGAAGCTGGCCTGAAGGTACTGCGTTGTACTGCGCCCGCACAGTATCTTCAAGTAACGTGGACAGGTGACTTCCACGCTCCTTTCCTCCCTGACCACCTCCGCCGTCGGAGGCCCTGCCGGCAAGTACATCGAGGCCCGCACCGAGGCGGACATCATCGACGCGGTCCGCTCGGCGGATGCCGCCGCGGAACAGGTGCTGATCGTCAGCGGCGGATCCAACCTCCTGGTCTCCGACGACGGGTTTCCCGGGACGGTCATCAGGATCGCCTCCGAGGGGTTCACGGTCAACGCCGAGGATTCCTGCGGGGGAGTGGCAGTGGTGGTGCAGGCCGGCCACAACTGGGACAAATTGGTAGCGCACGCGGTGCTGCACGCCTGGTCCGGTATCGAGGCGTTGTCCGGCATCCCCGGTTCAACGGGGGCCACGCCTGTCCAGAACGTGGGTGCCTATGGTGCTGACGTTTCCCAGACCATCGCCGCCGTCCGCACCTGGGACCGGAAGCGGAACGCCGTGCAGACCTTCACCAACTCGGAGCTGAAGTTCGGCTACCGGGACTCCATCCTCAAACAGACCACCGTCAACGGTTCGCCCCGGTACGTGGTCCTCACCGTCGAGTTCCAGCTGCCGCTGGGCCGGATGAGCGCGCCCATCCGGTACGCCGAGCTGGCCCGGGCCCTGGGGGTGGAGGTGGGACAGCGCGCCTACGCGAACGACGTCCGCCGCGAAGTCCTCCGCCTGCGCGCCTCCAAGGGGATGGTGTGGGACGCAGCTGACCGGGACACCTACTCCACCGGGTCCTTCTTCACCAACCCGATCGTGGCGGCCGACGTCGCGGACAAGCTGCCGGAAAGCGCTCCGCGCTACCCGGCCGGGCAAGACGGGATGGTGAAGCTCTCCGCCGCATGGCTGATTGACCAAGCAGGCTTCGGGAAGGGCTTCGGCCTGGAAGACGACGGCGTGGCCGGCGGCCGGGCGTCGCTGTCCACCAAGCACACCCTGGCCATCACCAACCGTGGCTCCGCCAGCGCCGCCGACATGGTGGCTGTCGCGCGGGAAGTGCGGGCCGGCGTCGAACGCCACTTCGGCATTTCGCTGCACCCGGAGCCGCTGCTCATCGGCCTCGAACTCTAGCCGTCCCCGCAGGGCCGCGCCCGGCCTAGGATGGGCGCATGGCTGCATTTGGTGCCCTGCGCGACGGCAGGATGGTCGGCAGGCTCCGGCTGGTGTCCCAGCGGCTCGCCGGGATTGAGGCCACCTCTGTGCCGGGGCTGGTCCGTTGGATGACCGCCATGCAGGCCCAGGACCTGCCCGCGGCACTCTGGGCGGTGGGTGTCCGCGTGCCCGGGGCGGGAATCACCGATGTCCGGGCGGCCATCCATGCCGGCACAGTGGTGCGGTCCTGGCCGATGCGCGGGACGTTGCACCTCGTGGCTCCGGAGGACCTGCGCTGGATGCTGGACCTCACGGCCGAGAGGCTCACCAGGAGCATCGCGGGCCGTCACCGGCAGCTGGAGATTACGTGGGCAGACGTGGAGAAGGCCCGCGACCTCGCGCTGGAACACATCTCGGCGGAGGGCCCCGTCAGCCGCGCCGCTCTGTTCAAGGTGTTCGACGACGGAGGCCAGCCGACGCTGGGCCAACGCGGGATTCATCTCCTGGGTTCGCTCTGCCGGCACGGCTGGCTGGTTTTGGGGCCCCTGGCCGGAAACCAGCAGCTGATCGCGGCGTTTGATGACTGGATACCCTCGTCCCGGAGCCTGGAACGGGAGGCGGCCCTGTCTGAGTTCCTGCTCCGTTACTTCCGCAGCCATGGGCCGGCCACCCTCCGCGACTTCGCCTGGTGGACGCAGCTGCCGCTGACCGAGGTACGCACGGCGTTTGAACACGTCCGGCGCGAGTTGGTGGAGCTGGAGTTCGCGGGGACCAGCTATTGGCTGTCCCCGGAGGTGGCGGCGCTGCTGGACTCCGGAGTGCCCGGCGTCCGGTCCGTCCACCTGCTGCCGGGTTTTGATGAGTTTGTCCTGGGCTACACGGACCGCAGCCTCGTCCTGGCGCCGGAGCACTCCGACCTGATCGTGCCCGGCGGGAACGGTGTCTTCAAGAAGACGGTGGTTGCCGCGGGGAAGGTTGTTGGCACCTGGGCGCTGAAGGGCACCGGGCCGGGTGCCGCCGTCGTACCTGAACTCTTCGACGAAGCCCGGCCGCTTGGCCCGGCGGCGCAGGCAGCCCTGGCCAAGGCCGGCCGGCGCTACACGACGTTCCTGGCCACCTGACGTGCTTCCAGCCCTCACATAACCGGTCCTTTGCCGCTTAACCGGTCCCGCCCCGCATAACCGGCCCCGGGCAGCAACGGTTGTGCGGGTAAGGGCCGCTCGTACCGCGGGCCATCCACATGGCGACGTCCCGTGCTTCCGATGCCGGTGTCCGCCGTCGACCCTTGGACAATGAATTCCGGTGATTTGCAGGCCCTCGTCGACCATCGCTGGCCCAAGCAGGTGGTGGCGTCAACCCGCCAATTGGCGGCTGCCGGGCTGGACGACCGTGTGCTGACTGCGGCCGTGAAGAGCGGTACCGTGCTCCGGTTGCGGCGGGGAGCCTACGTCCGGAGCAGAAACTGGCATGGGCTCAAAGAATGGGACCGGGACCAGGCCCGGCTGATGGCCCACTTCGAGTCCACCCACGGCCGGTCCCGGTACAGCCACGTGAGCGCGGCATTGTTGCGGGGGCTTTTTGTCTGGGAAGGCGGGCCCGCCGTGCACGTGACAACCCAGTACGCCAACTCGAAGGCCAGCGCAGGAAGGGACGTCCGGACTCACAGGCTGCCGCTCGCGGAAGCTGAGAAGGCTTCACTGTGGACGCCCGACGGGCGGGAAGTCCTTACCACCAGTGCCGAGCGGACCGTGCTGGACTGCGCACGTATCCTGCCCTTGGAAAAGGCCGCTGTGATCGGTGACCACGCGCTGCGCAAGGGTGCGTCCATCGAGGCCATGCGGCAGCTGCTGAACGACAGTCCAGTGGTCCGCGGCGGCAGGCTCGCCTGGGACCTGCTGGCTGTTCTGGATGCCCGGTCCGAGTCCCCGGGGGAGACCCGGACCAGGCTGATGCTGCATTCTCTTGGCCTGCGCATGTTCGAACCGCAGGTTGGGATCACCACCCGCGAGGGCATTTTCCGGGCGGATTTCGCGGACCCCGACGCCCGGGTGATTATCGAGTTCGACGGCGTCGCCAAGTACACGGACTACAAGCCGGCGGCGGATGTGCTGCTCGCGGAGCGGCGCCGGGAGAACGCATTGCAGGAGCTGGGTTGGGCAGTCTTCCGGATCAATTGGCAGCAGCTGAACCGGCCAGGAGAGCTGCGGCAACGGCTGTACGCATTCCTGGCGCGCCATTCCGGAACGCAAAAGCGGCCCTTGCCCGCATAACCGGTGCCGGGCAGCAACGGTTATGCGGGCGAGGGCCGCTAGTGAGGCAGCTGGAAGCTACAGGTTGCCGGTGGCGATGTTGAGCATGCGGCGCAGCGGCTCGGCGGCGCCCCAGAGGAGCTGGTCGCCCACGGTGAAGGCGCTGATGTACTGCGGGCCCATTTCCATCTTGCGGATGCGGCCCACCGGGATGTCCAGGGTGCCGGAGGCGGCCACGGGGGTCAGCTCGGCCATGGAGGCCTCCTTGGTGTTGGGAACCACCTTGGCCCACTGGTTGTCCTCGTCCAGGAGCTTTTCGATCTCGGCCACGGACAGGTCCTCGCGGAGCTTCAAGGTCAGGGCCTGGGAGTGGGAGCGCATGGCGCCGATGCGGACGCAGAGCCCGTCCATGATCACGTGGTTTTCCTCGGAGGTGCCCAGGATCTTGTTGGTTTCCACCCCGGCCTTCCACTCTTCCTTGGACTGGCCGTTGCCCAGGTCCGCGTCGATCCAGGGGATCAGGGAGCCGGCCAAGGGGACACCGAACTGGGTCGCGTCGATGTCGGTGCGCTGGTGGGCCAGGACCTTGCGGTCAATGTCCAGGATGGCCGACGCCGGGTCGTCCAGTTCCGTGCTGACCTCGGCGTTGAGCGTGCCGAACTGGCTGAGCAGCTCACGCATGTGCCGGGCACCGCCGCCGGACGCCGCCTGGTAGGTCATGGAGGTTCCCCACTCCACCAGGCCGTTCTTGAACAGGCCGCCGAGGCCCATGAGCATGCAGGAGACGGTGCAGTTGCCGCCAATGAAGTCCTTGGTGCCGTTGACCAGGCCCTTGTCGATGACATCGCGGTTGATGGGGTCCAGCACGATGATCGAATCGTCGTTCATGCGCAGGGTGGAGGCGGCGTCGATCCAGAGGCCGTCCCAGCCGCGGCTGCGGAGCTCGCCGTGGACCTGCTTGGTGTAGTCGCCGCCCTGGGCGGTGACGATAATGGGCAGCTTGGCCAGGGTGTCGAGGTCGAACGCGTTCTCGAGCTTGCCGGCGCCGTCAGCGAACGACGGCGCGGCACCTCCCGCGTTGGAGGTGGAGAAGAACACCGGGTTGATGTTGGCGAAGTCGCCCTCGTCCTGCATGCGCTGCATGAGGACGGAACCGACCATGCCGCGCCATCCGACCAGGCCGACGGAAGGGGTAGCTGCTGTAGTCATTGGTCCAGTTTAGACTTCGCATTCGGAAGGGCGCAGTCGGTTACGTCACTGCGTGCCGCCATGAGCCTACGACGTCGGCCGGCTGGGTAAGGCGCTATCCAACGGGCCGCGGGAGGTTCCTGGCTTTGCGGAGCCTCTCCGCCTTGCGCTCCCGGAAGTATCCGGACCGTGCCGTAAACAATCAGGCCGAACAGGGCCGTCATCCTTCCTGACCCCGTACTCTTCGTCCGTGTAGCTGACGATCTCACCGTTCCCGGCCAGGCGGTTCTTCACCGGCACCGTCGGAGACCCAATTCTGCTACCAGTCCGGCCTGCTTGAGCGTCGGGTGGGAGGTTCAAGTGTTTTTCCAGCCGCCTTCCGCAGCCGTGCCGCTTTGCGTTCCTTGAAGTAGTAAGCCCATGAGGTGGGCACCAGGAAAAGCACAATCACACAGGCGATGACGAATTGCACCCAGTTGGTGACCCCGTCACCGGTAAGGACGATGATTGCCGCACCCACCACAATGCCAGAGAACAGGGAGATCAAGATGGCAAGGAAGAGCAGTCCGCCTGCTGAATTGACGGGTTTGATCACGCTGCCCGTTGAGCCTTTATAGACCCCGTATTCCTCGGGCGTGAGTCCCTGCCTCTCGGCCTCCAGTTGGATTTGGCGCTTGTAGTAGCCTTTGCGCTTGACCGGAGGAACCGGTCGTGGGTCTTCGCTGCTCATGTGGTTTCTCCGCGGGTTTCCCGAATACGGGTAAGCAGGCCGTATGTGTCCAGGCCCGTGATTTCCTCGACATCCCGGGTGGGATCGATAACCTTGCCAACCGCCCAGCCGAGGCCTTCCGGTCGAATGAGCAGGTGGTCTTCCCCAGAGATCGACTTGACCCGGACAAAGGCGGTCCCTTCGGGATGAGTCCGCCGATGTTCCTTGATGAGGGAGAGTTGGGCGTCTGCGCCGTCGATAGAGGGGTCCTGGGCAAAGACGAACCAGGTGCCCAGGGTCCTGGGCTGCATCAGCACAGATACTTTGTCGGACTCCACGTGTACCACAGTGTCCGTTTTCTCGCCGTCGACCAGACTGATTTCCGTCCAGCGGCCCGCCCTGGACAAGGCGTACGCGGTGGGTACCGCGGGCCCTTCCAATTCAAGGTCGTCATCGACGCTGGCAAAGCCACGGGCCAGAAGCGAAGATCCTCCCGCGACGCAGATGGGGTCCGACTGGGCTTCCTCTTCCAGCCGGAGTACCTGGGCGGACTTCCTCGCGGCGTCGGTATCGAACCTCCTGATCAGGTATGCGATTTCGGCAAAGCCGAAGCCAACCGCCGTGTCTGGCGGGTTGATGGATTCAGTGCTGGCTGTCACGAATTTGTCCTTTAGTTGAGTTATCCGAAGCCGAGGAAGCTGGCGGCGCTCTTGCCGAGGTCGGCCAGATTCTTGCCGGTGTCTTCGACGAACCGGCCAGGATCCTTCACGGCGCTGGCCATAGTATCCGCGACGTTGCTGGCCGCGTTGTTCACGAACTCCTTGACGGCAGGGATCTCGTAAATCGCGATTCCGGCACTGACCACCGTGCAGATGGTTCCAGCAGGCGGCGGAAGGAAGCAGGCCACGCCGAGTGCCGTCTTGGCGCCCGACCACAAGGCCTCCTCCGGTTTGCCTGCCGCGATATACCCCGCCGTGTCGAAAGCGTTCAGGCCCACGCCGGCCCACCCCAGGCCCCGGCCGAGCCCGCCTTTTCCAAGGCCTTCGAGAATTGCACCCTGACCCTTGAACAACCATGGACTCTCTTTAAAGACACCGCCGAATTGGTTGAGTGCCGGGATATATTTCTGAAGATTCTTGAGTCCGAGGATATCTGTCGCGGAATCCAGCAAATTGTAAGTGATGCTCCTGCCCGGAAGCTTGGCCCAGAGTTCAGCATCAGTAAAGCTGTCCAGGCCTTTGGCGGCCATCGTGCCCAAACCAAAAACGCTTTTCGGCAGATCCAAGCCCGCCTTGATCTGGCCGCGAAGACCCCACCCGTCCCGGAATGGCGAACCCTTGGCCAGCCAATCGGGCCCCCAAGGATCCGCGGGAGATCCGGAACCTGGCCCGCCAGATCCGCCGAAGCCCGGGCCGCCCGCGGAGCCGGGTGCCCCGCCGCTCGCCTTCTCCTGCTCATCAGCGTTCTTGAGCAGTACTTTCGATTCCTGCTGCAGCCGCGAGACGGTCTGCTGGAGAAGGGTCCGGTGGCTGGTGTTCCAGTCCGAGCGGAACCGCTGGGCATCCGCGCCCTTCCAGGCCGGGTTGTTGTTGATCTGACTGCTCAGCTGCGTCGACTGCTGCTGCAGCAGATCCGCCGTCTTGTTGAACTGCTGCGCGAGGGCCCGCAGTTGCTCCACGTCGGCACCCCATAAAGTTCCTGCCACCAGGATTCCCCCCAATATTCATTCAACAGCCCCCAGAGTGCTGCGTGCCCCAGCCTAGGCCAGGACAGAACCACCCGCGATGGGGTGGCCTCCCCATGCCGCTGCAGTGAGCGTCAGCTCTGGTCTGACTGCTCCAGCACGGCTGCCTTCCGCGCGCGGAGCGCGAAGAACGCTCCGAAGGTGAACACCTGGGTGACTACCACCAGCACGATGGCCCCGGCGATCTTGTTCCCGCCCAGGATCATGGTGAGCCCCACGATCGCGGAGAGCAGTGCCAGCAGGGGCAGCAGCATGTAGCCCAGGACGAACAGGGTTTCCGGTTTCTTCAGCATGTTCCTAGCCCTCCGTCCGTGACCATTTGGTGAAGCGGTAGCGCGTGCCGTTGGCGGCCGTCAGCCACCCGTCCGGCGGGACGGAGGCGGTGGCCTCCCAACTGGTGCCGAGCTCCGGGGCGAAAGTGTCGCCGTCGGCCTTCACATCGATGGTGGTGACCACCGCAACGTTGGCGAGGTCCGTAGACTGGCGGAAGACGTCCCCGCCGCCCAGGATCCAGACGGTCTCGCCCCCGTCGACAAACTGCGACTCAAGGAGCGCGTCATCCAGGGAGGGAACCACGACGGCGCCCTCCGCCTCGGGCGTGTTGGCCCAGCTTTTCTGCCGGGTGATGACGATGTTGGTGCGTCCGGGCAGTGGACGGTACTTGTCCGGGAAAGACAGCCAGGTCTTGCGGCCCATGATGACCGGGTGGCCGGTGGTGAGCCGGGTGAAGTGCTTGAGGTCCTCGGGCAGGTTCCAGGGCATGTCCCCGTCCTTGCCGATGACGCCATCGGATGTCTGGGCCCAGACCAGCCCGACGCCCGTGATCGATGCGGCCAGTTCCTCCGTGAAGGACTGGGGATCAGTGAAGTTTTCGGTGCTCATACGGCAATCGGCGCCTTGATGGTCGGGTGGTGCTGGTAGCCGAGCACTTCAAAGTCCTCGAGCGTGTAGTCGAAGATCGAGGCCGGCTTGCGGGTGATCTTCAGCTGCGGGTACTCGTACGGCTCGCGTTCCAGCTGCTTGAGGACCTGGTCCATGTGGTTCTCGTAGATGTGCACATCCCCGCCGGTCCACACGAATTCGCCGGGCTCCAGGCCAACCTGCTGCGCGACCATGCAGGTGAGCAGCGCGTACGAGGCGATGTTGAAGGGAACGCCCAGGAACATGTCAGCGGAGCGCTGGTAGAGCTGGCAGGAGAGCTTGCCGTTGGCCACGTAGAACTGGAAGAACGCGTGGCACGGCGGGAGCGCCATGTCGTTGAGTTCGGAGACGTTCCACGCGGACACGATGTGCCGACGCGAGTCCGGGTTCGACTTCAGGTTCTCGATGAGTTCGGCGATCTGGTCGATGTGGCCGCCGTCCGGGGTGGGCCAGCTGCGCCACTGTACGCCGTAGACCGGCCCCAGGTCGCCGTCGGCATCTGCCCACTCGTTCCAGATAGTGACGCCCTGGTCCGTCATCCACTTGATGTTGGTCTCGCCGCGCAGGAACCACAGGAGTTCAACTGCCACTGACTTGAAGTGGACCCGCTTGGTGGTGATCAGCGGAAAGCTTTTGGAGAGGTCAAAGCGGATCTGCCGCCCGAAAACGCTGGTGGTTCCGGTGCCCGTGCGGTCCGATTTATGGGTGCCGGTGGCCAGGACATCGCGCAGGAGGTCTTCATAAGGCGTTGGGATGCTCACGCCTCAAGTCTACTGGCTGAAGATCTTGGGCCGGCGGAGGTCCGGAGGTACCGCGCTGGTCTGTTCCGCCGACAGGGATCACGGCGACCACCACGCCCGCCGCTGCCAGGACAGCCCCGACGCCGGGCGCGGCCTGCCAGGCGAAGTCCCAGGGCTCCGGGCCCAGCGGCGATGCGCTGTGCAGCTTCGGGCCGGCGCCTATCAGCAAAACACCGGCTTGAACCGCTAAGCACGCGGCCAGGGTCCGGACCACCCGGTGCACGGTGATGGCGCGGAGGGCGGCGTCGAGTCCCGGGACAGTGCCTGGAACGCTGCTGCGCCGGCGGGCAAGCAGCAGGGGAAAGCCCGAGACGGGCAAAACCCCGGCACTGGTCCAAGCAGTCACCGGCCATGACTGCTCCACTCCCAGCTCAACCTGCCGCCACGCAACAAGGAAGACGGCAGCCATGAGAACAGTTGCAGCCGCAACCAGCGTGCAGGCCAGGACGGGTGAAACCGGTTGGCGGGGCCAGTGCCGAGGCTCGTCCGTGGTCCCGTAATTCCGGTGCACCAGCAGTTCGCCGAGTGAAACAACGGCCAGGGCAGCAGCGGCGGATACGGCCACCAATAGCGCGGGATGCCCGGTAACCGCGCCCGGGACCAAGATTGCCGCGGGTACAGGAACAAACGCCGCAAGTCCCATCACGGCGCCGATCGACACCGACAACCGCATGACCGGTTCTTCCCGGTTGGCGGCGCGCCCGCGCCTTGGCTGTGCGCCCGTCAGCCTGGGTGGAGACCAGAACAACATCAGCAGCGAGACGCCCAGATTCAGTGCCCCGGCCGGGTTGAACCAGTTCGCGGGTCCGGTGGCCGGATCCGTCCGGGCTGCGTGGTTTCCCGCGATGGCCGCCAACCCGGACGCAACGGTCGCAACCGTACGAAGGAGACGGTTCATGGTGATGGTCCGCAGCAGGGCGTCGAGTCCGAAGGCAAGTCCGTCCACCGGCCTGCGGCGGCTGATCAGCAGCAGTACGGCGAGGGTTCCCAGAACCAGGACGAACAACGCGCCGCCCAGGTACATCGCCAGCTGCACGCCAGGGATCCGGCCTTCTCCGCCAAAGGTGGCGTAGCCGCCCCCACCATCCGGACGTGACCAGTAAGGGTGTGGGGCGAAACCGGGCAGAGTGGACGTCCACACGACCTGGGCAGCGGAGAGGCCGAAGATCACCGTGACCGTCCAGGCGAGGGGACGGGGAAGGAGATCGCGGACGCGGGACACCTTTTCGGTCAGCTTCCCCGGCTGGACGCGGGCCTTGGGGTAGCTGAGTTGCCCCAGCACGTGTGCGGCCAGGCAGCTGAGAACCGGCCACGCGAGGGCCGGGGCAATGTCCACGGGAACCGACGATGATCCAGGTAAAGGCAGGATGCCGGCGTTGGCAGCCGGCAGCAGCGAACTTCCCAGCCAGCCGATCACTCCGATGCAGAACGCGTGCCGGGATGCTGCTGCGGTGAAGTCCGGGCCCCGGGCACCACGGATCAGGGATCGGAGCAGGAGGTACGCTCCGCCGGCGAGCAGGAACGGCCAGAGGACGGCAACGGGTGGAGCATCAGAAAGAACAGTGGTCATGGCAGCCGGCACGTTATCCCCCCCAGAACTGTGCATCGTTCACCCAAGTCAAGGGGGATACCCAGCCCCGGGTCAAGCGGCGCGGTTTTCCTTAGTCGTCAAAGGGCTTGAACTGCTCCACCGCTACGACCCGTTTCTTACCGCTGTTGGCCACATGGCAGACCACCACCTCGCCCGGTGACAGGAACGGCTCATGGGCGGGCAGCAGCTTCGCCAGGTGTGATGGCATGTGGGTGGCAAGCTGCTTGAGCACTGTGGGCAGGGCAGGCCGGTGGGTACAGACCACCACGGCCCGTTGCTTATCGACCAGGGACTCGATGACGGCGGCGGTTTTCTTCGGACTGCGCTGGTGCTTGTGCTCGGTCAAGCCCTCCGCGAGCTTCACTTTCGCGCCCGTGGCCCGGGCATACGGGGCCACGGTTGCGACGCAGCGCAGCCAGGGGCTGGTCACCACCCGCATGGGCTTCCATACCTCCAGGAGCCGGCCCACGGCCTGGGCCTGCCGGGATCCGGTGGCCGCCAGCGGGCGTTCGCCCTCGGCCTTGCTCCAGGACGAGCGCGGCTTTGCCTTGGCATGGCGGAGCACCAGTAAGGGCCAGGTGTCCAGCTCACCGCGTTCGTGCGCGTCGCGCAGGTATTCAAGCGGGCCGACGTCGGACGGGTTGGACAGCAGGCGGGCGGCCTTTTCGGGGGCGCACCACATGACGCTGTCCACTTCCTTTCCGTCCGGAACCAGGCTGTCACCGTTGACCCTGACCGCCCAGTAGTGGACCACCTTGAGGCCCGACGCCACGTGGTAGTGGATGGGCGGCAGCGGTATCCCCAGGGGCGCCTTGAGGCCGATCTCCTCCCACACCTCACGGACGGCGCATTCGGGGATTGTCTCGCCGGCGTCGATCTTTCCCTTGGGCCATGACCAGTCGTCATAGCGGGGCCGGTGGATCAGCAGGACCTCCAGGCCGTCCCTGCCGGCGCGCCACGGAATGGCGCCGGCAGCAGTTACAGCTATGGGTTCCCCCGGGTGGTCAGTCTGGTCAGCTACGAGTGCATCGCTCGACAACGCGGCGGCCCTTATCGCCGGCTCAGGCTGCGTTGCCGCGGCCGGGACGCCAGCAGCCAGGACTGGACGTCTTCAAGCGGCTTCCCGTCCTCGGAGAGGTGGTGCCGGATCCAGCGGCCCTCGTTGTCGAGGTGCCAGCTGGAGGTTTCCGGGTCCATGTAGCGGCGTAGGAGGTCAAGGACGTAGGTGATGTCGTCCGGGCTGCTGAGCTGCACCAGCGCCTCCACCCGTCGGTCCAGGTTCCGGTGCATCATGTCCGCGGAGCCGATGTACACCACGGGGTCCCCGCCGTTGGCAAAGGCGAACACCCGCGAGTGTTCAAGGAACCGGCCCAGGATGGAACGCACCGTGATGTTGTCGCTCAGGCCGGGAACGCCGGGGCGCAGGGAGCAGATGCCGCGGACCACCACGTCCACCTTCACACCCGCCTGGGATGCACGGTACAGGGAGTCGATGATGGCCTCGTCCACCATGGAGTTCACCTTGATCTGCACATGGCCCGGCACACCTGCCCGGGCATTGCGGATCTCCGTCTCAATCCGGTCGATGAGCCCGGAGCGCACGGAGCGGGGTGCCACCAGCAGGCGCTTGAAGGTTGACTTGGGCGCGTAGCCGGAAAGCTGGTTGAACAGCTTGGAAAGGTCCTCGCCCACCTGGTCGTTGGCAGTCAGCAGGCCCAGGTCCTCGTAGTACCGTGCAGTGCGCGGATGGTAGTTGCCGGTGCCGATGTGGCAGTAGCGGCGAAGGCCGTCCACCTCCTGCCGGACCACCAGCGAAAGCTTGCAGTGGGTTTTCAGGCCCACGATGCCGTACACCACGTGCACGCCGGCCTGTTCCAGTTTGCGGGCCCAGGAGATGTTGGCCTGCTCATCGAACCTGGCCTTGATCTCCACCAGGGCCAGGACCTGCTTGCCGGCCTCGGCAGCGTCGATCAGGGCGTCCACGATGGGGGAGTCGCCTGAGGTGCGGTACAGGGTCTGCTTGATGGCCTGGACCTTCGGGTCCGCCGCGGCCTGTTCCAGGAACGCCTGGACTGACGTGGAGAACGAATCGTACGGGTGGTGCAGCAGGATGTCCCGGCGCCGCATGGCGGCGAACACGTTGGCAGCCTTGGATGTCTCGGACTCGTTCAGGTACCGCGACGTGTGCGGGACATGCTTGGGGTAGTGCAGGTCCGCACGGTCGATCCCGGCAATGACGGACAGGCCCCGCATGTCCAGCGGTGCGGGCACCGAGTACACCTCGGACTCTTCGACCCCCAGTTCACGGATCAGCAGTGCCCGGATATTGGGGTTGATGTCGTTGGTGACTTCCAGCCGGACGGGCGGGCCGAACCGGCGGCGGAGGAGTTCCTTCTCCAGTGCCTGCAGGAGGTTTTCGGCATCGTCCTCCTCCACCTCCACGTCCTCGTTGCGCGTCACGCGGAAGGTGTGGTGCTCCAGGACCTCCATGCCGGGGAACAGCTTGTCCAGGTGCACGGCGATGACTTCTTCAAGCGCGATGAACCGTGCCACTCGGCCCGGCACGGCACCGGCGCGCGGGCCGTCGATGGAGATCAGCCGCGGCAGCTGGTCGGGGACCTTGACGCGGGCGAAGAGCTCCTTGTCGCTGACCGGGTTCCGGACCACCACGGCAAGGTTCAGTGAAAGGCCCGAGATATAGGGGAACGGGTGCGCCGGATCCACGGCAAGGGGCGTGAGGATGGGGAAGACCTTTTCCGCGAACATGACGCTGAGCTGCTGCTGGGCGGCGTCGTCCAGTTCCCCCCACTGCATGACGTGGATGTGCTCGTAGGCCAGGGCGGGGCGGATCTGCTCCGCGAAGACCTGCGAATGCCGCTGCTGGAGCCGGTGGGCTTCCTCGCTGATCCGCTCCAGCACCTCAACCGGGCTCAGGCCGGCAGGGGAGGGGACGGCGAGTCCGGTGGCGATGCGGCGCTTGAGGCCTGCCACGCGGACCATGAAGAACTCGTCCAGGTTGGAGGCGAAGATGGACAGGAAGCTCACCCGTTCCAGCAGGTGGAGGGTGGGGTCTTCCGCCAGTTCCAGCACGCGGGAATTGAAGGCAAGCCAGCTCAGCTCGCGGTCCAGGAACCGGTCAGGGCGGATGTCGCCTTCCGGCTGCAGGTTCGGTGCGAACTCAGGGATGTCGATCCGGTCCTGGGTGGCCCGTGATGCCGGTACCTCGGAGGAGCCGAAGCGGGCCCGGACAGGCACCGCAACATCCTGGGACGTGGCTGTTCCGGACGGTTCCGGGTTCATGGCTTCTCCTTTAGCTGGCGCTCCAGTGCCGGCGCTTCCGCCCCGCGCGGCTCCATTTCAACCTTACAAGCAATCACCGGTCCCACGGCCTTTGTTTTACGCGGCGCCGGGGATTGGTTCGCGGCCTGCCTACCCGCCGGCCGGGCCGTACATGACGTCCATGTCCCAGCGGGTGAAGCCGAGCCGGCGGTACAGGGCAACGGCCGGGGCGTTGTCAGCATCCACGTAAAGCATCACGCCGTTTAGTCCTGCGTCGCGGAGGTGTTTGATGCCGGCAATGGTCAAAGCCTTGCCCAGGCCCATGCCCTGCGCCTCCGGCGTCACGCCCACCACGTAAACCTCGCCGATCGCAGGGTGCTCACCGTGGCGGGGGTGGACCTTGGTCCAGTGGTACCCCAGCAGGCGCCCGTCCCGGTCTTCCGCCAGGAGGAAGCCGGACGGGTCGAACCAGTCCTCGGCCATGCGCGCGTCGAGGTCGGCCCTGGTGAGGCCACCCTGCTCGGGGTGGTGGGCGAACGCCGCCCGGTTGGCGGCCAGCCACGCCTCCTCATCCTTGCCGGGGACGAAGGGACGGATGGCCACCCCGTCCGGAAGGCCGGCGTCGGGCAGGTCCGCGCCCGCCGTCGTCATCCGCATCTTCCACAACTCGCGCACCGGCGCGTACCCGTAGCGGGCGGCAAGGTCGGCCGCGGCCTCGTGGTTGCCGTGGGACCACGCCTTCAGCCCCTCAAAGCCCCGGACCTCCTTCAGCGCGCCCACCAGTCGGTCCGCCACACCCTGGTTCCGGTACGAGGGATGGACGGCGATTTCCAGGATGCCGGTTCCGTCCTGCTCTTCAACCACGACGGCGAAGCCCGCCAGATCCTGGCCGGTCACCGGGTCGGAATCCTCGTCCGGGGCGTAGAGGGCCAGCGTCAGCAGCGTGTGCTCCGCCGAATCCCCGGCGCGCATGGTCACCAGGGTTTGCTCGGAAATGGAGGGGTTGCCGTCCGATTCCTCAGCCGCGGCCAAAAGGTCGCGGCAGTCTTTCAGCAGTTGCTGGTCAGCTCCGCCCCGGACGACATGGACGGGCCACTTCTGCGGATGCGCTGGAGTCATGAGCCAAGGCTATACGCCGGCGGCGGTCCAGGCTCAGGCCTCGGTGAGTTCATCTTCCTGCTGCCGGACCAGGGTGAGGCGGTAGCCCACGTTCCTGACGGTGCTGATCAGGTTCTCGTGGTCCGCGCCGAGCTTGGCCCGCAGCCGCCGGACGTGGACATCCACGGTGCGCGTGCCGCCGTAGTAGTCGTAACCCCAGACCTCGGTAAGTAGTTGTTGCCGGGTGAAGACGCGGCCGGGGTGCTGCGCCAGGTACTTCAGGAGTTCGAACTCCTTGAAGGTCAGGTTCAGGGGCGCCCCGTTGACCCGGGCCGTGTAGCTTGCCTCATCGATGACGACGCCCGCGGCACGGATTTCGCTCGGGGTGTCTTCCTGCTCGGGTACGGCCCGGGCAACGGACAGCCGGATGCGGGCCTCCACCTCGGCGGGGCCGGCGGAATCGAGGACGATGTCGTCAACGGCCCACGCGGAGGACACCGCAGCCATGCCGCCCTCAGTGAGGATCAGCACGAGCGGGGCGCTTAGGCCAGTGGCTTTCAGGAGCTGGGTGAGGGAGCGGGCGCCCACCAGGTCCTTGCGGGCGTCCAGCAGGACAATGTCGCAGGGGTCTGTTTCGAGGAGGGCCGTCGGCTCGGCGGGGAGGATATGGACCCTGTGGTTCAGCAGCTCGAGGGCAGGCAGGATGTCCACCGAAGAACCGGTGCTGTTGGTCAGTAACAGGATGTGCGACATTGTTCCTCCAAGGGCCGTCCGCGCATCGTTGGGCGACTGAACCGGATTCTCACCGGCCGGTACTGGCTTCCTGCAGGAGGTTTTGGTCCGTCAGCATGCCGCCGGCCAGCCACCTCAGCAGGGAGCGTAGCTGAACCTTGAGTATACCCGTCAGCCCCTTCCAGACCACAGATCCGCGACGTGGACCAGCACGTTTTGCGACATATCCAGTTCACATAAGGCAGGATTGGACCAGGGCGGACCCGCCCTGCCGTGAGGGGGCTGACCAGCCTTCCGGCCGATCGCCAGGATGGGAAAACAGCGCAGTGAGTGCACCGACGAAGCACAGGCCGGGCCCCGCATGACGGCGGAACTGCAGGCGCCCGTCCGTTCGCTTGGCTCCTGGACCGTTGGCGTCGTTGGGATAGCCGGCCTTATTGCGATCATCGCCGGGGTCTACGCCTCGCCGGAAGCGCTCGTGGTGGTGGGTATCCTGATCGCCGCGGCCGTGGGCATCGGCTGGCCGCACTTCCTGCGCATTCCCGCCAAAAAGACCCTCGCCGCCGTCATCGCCCTGCCGGGCGCAGGCGCCGCAGTAGCGGCGGGCCTGGCGCCCGCCCCCGGGTACCTGGACTGGACACCCGCCTTCGTTGCCCTGGGAATGATGGCCGTTTTCGTGGTGCAGTTGATCCGCGGCACCGGGCAGGCGCAGCGGCTGGAGTCCACCCTTGGATGCTGCGCAGGTGTCCTCTTGTCCTGCCTCGGCGCAGGCTGGATTGCCGGCTCCCGGTTCAACGGTGTCCGGGAAATGCTGCTGGTGGCGGCGATCAGCGCCGCAGTGGCCCTGCTGGCAGGGCTTATCCGCTGGCCGGACAGCATCGTCGCCCCGCTGGGAGTGGTGCTTGCCGGACTGGCCGGACCGCTTGCCGGGCTGGTCCTGTCGGACATCGCCGTCCTGCCGGCCGCCGTCTTCGGCGTGGTGGTCGGTGCGGTCCTGGCCAGCTTCCGGCGGCTGGCAACGCTCCGCGGCGCCCCGCTGAACATCCCGGCCGCGCTGGGCATGGGCCTTGCCCCGGTTTCGGCCGTCGGATCCCTCGCGTACTTCATAGACAAACTACTCATCTACTAACGGGTTAGGATGGCACCATGTCCGTACTTGCTTTTGAAATCTTCTTCCTTGTCCTGCTCGGCATTGCGAGCCTGTCCATGGCCTGGTTCGCCGGCTTCGTGGTCTACCGCCTCTTCAAGGGCCAGAAGTAGCCACCCCTTTTCAAGGACCGGCCGTATCTGGAGGTAAGACCAATGCCCATTGAGATTCCTACAGACCTGACCCCCGAACTCGTCCCCCTTTCCTGGCTCATCGGTGAGTGGGAGGGCCGGGGCCGGCTGGGCAGCGGCGACGAGGATTCCGAACACTTCCTGCAGCACGTTTCCTTCACCCACAACGGCCTGCCGTACCTGCAGTACCGTGCCGAAAGCTGGTTGACCGACGACGAAGGCACGCGCCTGCGGCCGCTCACCGTCGAGACGGGTTTCTGGGCGCTGGAGCGCAAGCAGCTTGATGCCGACGGCGGTCCCGGCCTGGTGCCCGCCGACATCGTGCCGGTGCTGAAGAGTGCCGACGAGGTTGAGGCACTGCGCAACAAGGACGGCGGCTTCGACATCTCCGTGTCCATCTCGCATCCCGGCGGTATCTCGGAGCTGTACTACGGCCAGATCAAGGGTCCCCAGATCCAGCTGACCACCGACATGGTGATGCGCGGCAGCCACTCGAAGGACTACAGCGCGGCCACCCGCATTTTCGGGCTGGTGGACGGCAACCTGTTGTGGCGGTGGGACGTTGCCGCGGGCGGCGAGGCAGGGAAGGGCCTGGAGGCACACGCTTCCGCGTTCCTGCACAAGGTTTCCTGACCAACGAGGGTTTCCTGACCAAAAAGAGGGTCTCCTGACCCGCGAAAAAGGGAGCGGCACCGTGGAAGAAGGCACCAGGAAAGCAGCAGGAGCGCCGGCCGGTTACGGCGACCTCAAGGCTGTCTTCTTCAACGGCACGCTCAAGAAGTCGCCCCAGACCTCCAACACCGATGGGCTGATCCGCATCAGCCGCCGCATCATGGAAAAGCA
Source organism: Pseudarthrobacter sp. 902506025 (assembly GCF_040702325.1). Taxonomy (NCBI): domain Bacteria; kingdom Bacillati; phylum Actinomycetota; class Actinomycetes; order Micrococcales; family Micrococcaceae; genus Pseudarthrobacter; species Pseudarthrobacter sp. 902506025. Next base: position 445,367 of record NZ_JBFBKW010000003.1, on the reverse strand, counting down.
GGGCGTCAGCACCACGGTGATCCGCACGGTGGACCACGACATCGCCACCGGCGTCTACCCGGACATGACCCAGTACGGCTGGGCCACCGACGAATGGCCCGAGCTTTACCCCGCGGTCCAGGAAGCCGACATTGTTGTGGTTGCCGGACCCATCTGGCTGGGGGACAACTCCTCCCAGACCAAGAAGCTGATCGAACGCCTCTACGCCCACTCCGGGGAGCTCAACAGCAAGGGCCAATGGGTGTTCTACCCGAAAGTCGGCGGCTGCCTGATCACCGGAAACGAAGACGGCATCAAGCACTGCGCCATGAACGTCCTGTACAGCCTTCAGCACATCGGCTTCAGCATCCCCCCGCAGGCCGATGCCGGTTGGATCGGCCCAGTGGGCCCCGGGCCCAGCTACCTGGATGAAGGCTCGGGGGGCCCGGAGACGGACTTCACCAACCGGAACACCACATTCATGACGTGGAACCTCCTGCACCTGGCCAGGATCCTGAAGGACGCCGAGGGCTATCCCGCGTACGGAAACCTGCCGGGCGAATGGGCTGCCGGTACAAGATTCGATTTCGAAAACCCGGAATACCGCTGACCTCCAAGGACTTCTACTTCATATGACTACGCCCAGCCCTTTGTTGTCGCGCCCCGGGGCCGTCGAGGCCGCCGGCCCTGACGCCGGGGTCGCCGCCCACTACGGCGAGCCGCTGCGCGAGCAGCGCGCCCTTGCTGCCGGAACCGCCGTCGTCGACCTTTCCCACCGCGGCGTGGTCACCGTCACCGGGCCGGACCGGCTCAGCTGGCTTAACACCCTGTCCTCACAGCAGGTGGCAGCCCTGAAACCCGGCGAGTCCAGCGAACTGCTGCTCCTCAGCGTCCAGGGCCGCATCGACTTCGACGCCAGGGTGGTCGACGACGGGGAGAGCACCTGGCTGATCGTGGAGGCAGCCGAAGCCGCCCCGCTTGCCGAGTATTTCAACCGCATGAAGTTCATGCTGCGGGTGGAGATCGCCGACGTTTCGGCGGACTGGGCCGTTGTGGGCAGCACACGTGCCGTGCCCGAATGGTCCGGCCACCTCGCCTGGCAGGATCCGTGGCCGCACGTCTCCGCCGGCGGATACTCCTACGCCACCGTCTCAGAGGAGAACCATCCCGGGCTTGAGCGTCCTTGGTTCGAGTACCTCATCCCCGCCGCCGGGCTTGAGGACGCCGTCGCCGGGCGGGCGTTGGCCGGCGTGCTCGCCGCCGAGGCCCTCCGGGTCGCAGCGTGGCGCCCCAGGATCGGGGCCGAGACGGACGACAAGACCATCCCGCACGAATTGGACCTGCTGCGCACCGCCGTGCACCTGGCCAAGGGCTGCTACAAGGGGCAGGAAACGATCGCCCGCGTCCACAACCTCGGCCACCCGCCACGCCGGCTGGTGTTCCTTCAGCTGGACGGTTCGCAGCACACCCTGCCCGCTGCCGGGAGTCCCGTCATGGCCGGGGAGCGGAAAGTGGGTACCGTGACCTCGGTGGCGCAGCACTACGAAATGGGTCCCGTCGCCCTGGCAGTCATCAAGCGTTCCGTGGCCTCGGATGAAATACTGACGGTCCTGGACGGCGACGAGCCGTATCCGGCCGTCCAGGAACTCATCGTCGCCCCCGACGCCGGCCAGGTCGTGGGGCGCCAGACCGGATTCCTGAGGGGGCCACGCTGATGACCGAGAACACCGCGCCCGTCCACGCCGGGGCGGAGGCAACGGAGGGGCACGACGACGACGCGCTGGCTTTGGCGCACACGCTCTTCCAAGCTGCCCGTGACGGCAGCGACGAGCTGCTGGGTGCCTACCTGGACGCCGGGGTGCCCGCCACCATGACGAACTCCGCCGGCGATTCCCTTCTGATGCTCGCGGCCTACCACGGGCACGCCGGCACCGTTGAGCTGCTCCTGCAGCACGGTGCGGAAGCCAACACCGCCAACGACAGGGGCCAAACCCCGCTCGCAGGAGCGGCGTTCAAGGGCTACACGGACGTGGCCCGGGTTCTGCTGGGCGCCGGAGCGGATCCGGACGCCGGTGCGCCGTCGGCACGGGCAGCGGCGCAGATGTTTGCCCGCTCGGAGATCCTGGACATGCTGGGCTGACTTTTCCGGGTTTCCGCCCGGCACCAAACAAAACTCCAGAAGGATGACAGAGTGGAAAACGTAGAAAAGCCGTGGCCGGCGCTGTGGTCCCTGGTGATCGGGTTCTTCATGATCCTGATCGACAGCACCATCGTCTCGGTGGCCAATCCCCGGATCATGGAGGGCCTGAACGCCGACATTAACTCGGTGATCTGGGTGACCAGTGCCTACCTGCTGGCCTACGCCGTTCCCCTGCTCATCACGGGCCGGCTGGGTGACAGGTTCGGCCCCCGGAAGCTGTACCTGCTCGGCCTGGTGGTGTTCACCCTGGCCTCCCTCTGGTGCGGCCTGGCCCAAAACGTGGAAACCCTTATCGCCGCCCGCGTGGTGCAGGGGCTAGGCGCAGCGGTCATGACGCCTCAGACCATGGCGGTCATCACCCGCATCTTTCCGCCGGACCGCCGCGGTTCCGCCATGGCCATCTGGGGTGCCACGGCCGGCATGGCCACCCTGGTGGGGCCCATCCTGGGCGGTGTCCTGGTGGACGGCCTGGGCTGGGAGTGGATCTTCTTCATCAACGTGCCCATCGGCGTCGTGGGCTTCATCCTGGCAATGCGCAACGTCCCGGCGCTGAGCACGCACCCGCACCGGTTCGACATCCCCGGCGTCCTGCTGAGCGCCGTCGGGCTCTTCCTGCTGGTCTTCGGCATCCAGGAAGGCGAGACGTACAACTGGGGCACCATCACCGGACCCATCAGCGTCTGGGGACTCATTATTGCCGGCCTTGTTGTCCTGGCCGCGTTCGTGGCGTGGCAGCGGTTCAATAAAGGCGAGCCGCTCCTGCCGCTGGGTCTGTTCCGGGACCGGAACTTCTCCCTCGCCAACCTTGGAATCACGATGGTGGGGTTCACCGTCACGTCCTTCAGCCTGCCGCTGATCTTCTACTACCAGCTGGTCCGCGGTCTGACGCCCACCCAGTCGGCACTCCTGATGGTGCCCATGGCGCTGATCTCAGGCGGTATGGCGCCGGTGGTGGGCAAGATCGTGGACCGGGTCAACCCGAAATATCTGGCCGCCGGCGGCCTGACGCTGATGGCTGTCGCCCTGGTCTGGAATGGCCTGCTCATGCAGCCGGACACGCCCATCCTGCTGTTCCTGCTTCCCAGCGCAGTCCTGGGCTTTGCCAACGCCGGCATCTGGGCACCGTTGAGCACAACCGCAACCCGGAACCTGCCGCCGCGCCAGGCCGGCGCAGGCTCCGGGGTGTACAACACCACCCGGCAGTTCGGGGCCGTGCTGGGCAGCGCTGCGATCGCCGTCCTCATCCAGTCCCGGCTGGCGGCCGAACTCCCGTCCCGCGGCCCCGGCGCCCCATCCGGTGAGGGCATGGGCATGGGCGGCGGTACGCTTCCCGGGTTCCTGCACGCAGGGTTTTCGACGGCAATGGCCCAGTCGATCCTCCTCCCCGCCGCAGTGGTGCTGGTTGCCGCAGCCGTTGCCCTGTTCTTTGCCAAGCCGAAGCCGGCCCAGGACTGGGGCGCCGCGGGGAGCCCTGCGTCAGCGAAGGTGGACGCTGGTCTGGATTCCGCCGGCTGAGAGGCCCAGTTTCCGGGCGAGGGCAAGGCAGCCGGTGTTGCTGACGTCTGCACGCCACTGCAGCGTCAGCCCTGCGGCAAGGGCCTCGTGGGCGGCGATGGATCCGGCCAGGGCCCCAAGACCATGCCGCCGCCACTCAGGATCCACCAGGACCCCCATGTTGGCCAGCAGGCCTTCCCACTCGCCATAAGCGCCGCAGGCAAGGGGCACGCGCCTGCCATCGATTTCATGGACGATGGTGTACCGGTTCTCGAGGTCGGAAAGACCCACCTCGTTGACGTCGTCCGGCGGGCACCTTCCCTCCAGCTCGATCGCTTCCGGATTACCGTGCGAGACGGTCAGTTCCTCGGAGGGCTGCTGGAGGGGCAGGTCGTCGGCGAAGAACAGGGCTGCGGCACCGAGTCCGTGGCCGCCCTGCTCCCTGGTCAGTTTCAGGAGGGTGACGTGCTGGGCCATTTCCTCATCGGGAATGTCCGCCGCGGCGTCGATGACGCTCCGTGGTCCCACCAGGGCGGAACTTCCGAACAGCCGCACAAAGTCGACAGTCCGGGCCGATTCGTCGGCCCGGACAATCCGTTCCCCCGATGCCAGGGCGTCACCGAACGCGTCGTCGTCAAGGCCCAGCCGGCGTGCCCATGCCAACTGGATGATGGCCGCTGAGCCGGGATCGAGTGTCATGGTCCCAGCCTAGGGGGGCCTGCAGGCTTAGCCGAACAGGACCGCGGCTTCGTCGTAGCGGTTTTGCGGGACGGTCTTGAGCTGGCCCAGGGCTTCCTCGAAGGCGACATGCTGGATGTCGGTGCCCTTCAGTGCCACCATGGTGCCCCAGTAGCCTTCGACCACGGAGTCGATGGCGGCCATGCCCAGCCGGGTGGCCAGGACCCGGTCGAAGGCCGAGGGGACGCCGCCGCGCTGGATGTGCCCCAGGATGGTGGCGCGGGTTTCGATGCCGGTCCGGGCTTCGAGTTCGGGGGCGAGCTGGTCTGCGATGCCGCCCAGGCGGGGACGGCCGAAGGTGTCCAGGCCGCGCTCGGAGTGCGGGCTCTCCATGTGCTCCGGAACGAACCCTTCAGCCACCACCACAAGCGGGGCGCGGCCGCGGGCGTGGGCTTCATTGACCCATTCGGTGATCTGCTCGATGCTGACCTTCTGCTCCGGGATCAGGATGGCGTGGGCGCCGGCGGCCATGCCGGCGTGCAGGGCGATCCAGCCCACGTGCCGGCCCATTACTTCCGCGATCATGCAGCGGTGGTGGGACTCACCCGTGGTGCGGAGCCGGTCGATGGCCTCGGTGGCGATCTGGACGGCGGTATCGAAACCGAAGGTGTAGTCGGTGGCGTCGAGGTCGTTGTCCACGGTCTTGGGGACGCCTACGATCTTGAGCCCGGCGTCGGTCAGCCGCTTGGCCGCGGCCAGGGTTCCCTCACCGCCGATGGCGATGATGGCGTCGATGCCCAGCCGGTCCATGTGGGCCTTGATGGCCTCCGGGCCGCCGCCGTTTTCGAACGGGTTGGTGCGGGAGGTGCCCAAAATGGTGCCACCCTGTTTGGCGATGCCGCGGACCATGGTGCGGGGGATATCGATGATGTCCCCTTCCACCACGCCCCGCCAGCCATCACGGAATCCGACGAACTCCTGGCCGTGGACCGCAATGCCTTTGAGCACTGCACCTCGGATCACTGCGTTCAATCCGGGGCAGTCGCCACCGCTGGTGAGGATTCCAATTTTCATGTTCGGCTCAAATCCTGGGGAGAAGGTTTACAGGCAGAGCGCCACGCTGAGCTCACCTAGAAGTGTAGTGGGGTGTGTGGGGTACGACACAAACCGGTTACATGGGGGCCGGCTCGGCCCCGCACGCGGGGGACACGGAAAAGGCCCCGGCCCCGTGATCATTCACGGGGCCGGGGCCGTGGTCCTGGGCGGTCAGGGCCGGTTCAGCGACCGGCGGTCCAGGAACGCCTGGAGCGGAATCTCGTTGCGCTGGTCCGGAAGGGTGATCCACGCCAGGACGTAGAAGACGAATGCCGGGCCCGGAAGCAGGGCGAAGAGCAGGAACGCGATGCGGACGTACGCCACGTCCACGTTGAGTTTGGCAGCGATGCCGCCACAAACCCCGCCAAGCCACCGCTCGGGGCCGCGCTTCAGGCCGAAGCCCCTGACAATGCTGAAGAACTTATCCATGGTTCAAGACTTCCCTGTAGTTGGTTCGTTGTCACGTTTCCGGGCTGAGAGCAGGCCACCCACCACCAGGGCCACGCCCGCGCCGATCATGAGGCCGATCAGGACGTAGGTGCCGTTGAGCGTCACGATGCCAAGCTGGGCCACGATGATCAGCGCGGCCAGTGCCAGGACGATCAGCCCCCACACCACCGTTCCCACCCTGGCCGGTGCCGGTCCGGCAGTCTCCTGGCCCGCCGTCGTCGGAATGTTGCTGTTGTCCATGTCAGTTGCCTTCCTGGATCGTGACGTTGCTGAAGGTGCCGTCGATCTGCACCACCAGGTGGTTGCCTGGCCGGTCCGTGTTGTAGCTGCTTTCGCGGGTGGTGGTGCCGCCGCGCTGGCCGCTTCCTTCGTTCAGGTTGCCCATGGTCATGTCCGCCTTGATGTCAACGGGCAGGTTCTGCGGGATCACCACAGTCACGTTGCTGGCGGTGATGTCCAGGGGAACCACGACGTCGGACGTCAGGGGGGAGGTTGGGGAGAGTCTCGTGAGGTCCACGGTTCCCCGGCCGGCGGTGATGTCGATGCCGCTGCGCGCTTCCTCGATGCTGGCCGGGTTCCAGTCAACTTGCTGGAACCGCATCCGGCCGTCGTCCAGGGTGTTGTAGATGCCGCCGGTAACCAGCGCGATCACCGCGAAGAGGCTCAGGATGCCGGACGTCCGGCCGCGGAAGCCAGCCACCAGGATGCCCAGGCCGAGGACGGCCGCCGCGCTGGCCCACACGACGGCGTTGCCGGAGCCGCCCAGGTTGATGATGTTCGCGGCGTCCAGGGCCTTGAGTCCGCCGCCCACCAGCAGGGCAGATCCCGTGGCGATGGCGACTGCGGGGGCGCCGGGACCGGATGGGCGGGGCTTTGGCGGCCGCGGCGGGACCCACGGGGTGGGGTATCCGGCTTCACCGGGTATGCCGCTGCCGGGGCCGCCCGGGGAGGTGCCGGCGCCGCCAACGCCGCCGGCCCCAACTCCGGCGCCGCCAACTCCGGCGCCGCCAATGCCGCCAGCGGCCGGGACGCTCCCGGCGGGACTGTAGCTGCCGTGGCCGTAGGAGCCGGTGGGCGCTGAACCGGTGGTGCCGCTGCCGTAGGTGGGTGCTGCGGCCGGGGCAGGCCCCGGAGCCGTTCCTGCGGTGAACGTTGATGTGTGCGCCGTGCTGCCCATCGGGTAGGTCCCGCCGGGGGCCGCCGTGCCGTGCCCGGCCATGGTGGGGTGGGCCTTGTTGCGTTGGGAGAGGTAGTAGATCAGGTAGATGGCGCCACCCACCCAGAAGAGGGTCCAGAGCAGGCCGCTCAGGCCGTTATGGCTCCAGCCCCAGAAGCCTCCCCCCAGGCCGGTGAGGCCCAGGACCGTAGCGATCAGGGAACCTGTCATGCCGCTGGACCAGCGGCCGGCCCCTGCTTCCTGGACGTGGATCCTGCCGTCCGGTTCCGGAAGGAAGGCCCAGGCCAGGCCGTACAGCAGTACGCCAATGCCTGCCAGGAGGGTCAGGACGATAAAGACGCCGCGGATGATGATCGGATCAACGCCGAGCCGGTGGGCGATACCGCTGCAGACGCCGCCGACCCAGCGGTCGTTGCCCCGGTAGATGCCGTTGCTGCGGATCCAGCCGAAGAAGTCGGTGGACGGCGCCGGGGCGGAGCTGCCCTGGAACGCGTAGCGCTGGGAGTCGTCCGCAGGCGGGACCGGGGCGGGCTCCGGAGGCGTGGAGGCGGAGGACGGCAGGGGCTCGGTGGGCCGCTCGCTGTTCGTGCCGGGCTGCCCGTCGCGGAGGGGTTCGGCAGGGTGTTCGTCGTCGGGGGAGGGAGTGTGCGGGTTCATACCTCGATCCTCCCGTCCAGGCCGGTTGGCGCTCTACTGGGGGAAACCCTGAACCGTCCCTGAGCTGTCCCCGGGAAGCGGCCGAATGCGGTCCGGGCAACCCTGATCCGTGTTTGGATTGACCCATGACAACCCTTCCGGCGCGGCCGCCCTTGGCACGGAGCAGCGACCGTGTGATCGCGGGGGTGTGCTCCGGCCTTGCCGCGCACCTGGGCTGGCCGGTGAAGAACGTCCGCCTGGGCATGGTCCTGGCGTCCTTCGCTGGAGGGGCGGGGCTGGTCTTCTATGCCTGGCTCTGGATCATGGTGCCCACTGCGGACGAGGCCGCCCGCCGCAACGCCCGCCGCCCGGCGTCGCCCATTGCCCCGGCGGTGAGCCAGCCCGCCCAGGGGGCCGCTGCCGACGCCGGATCCCCGGCGGGTGCCCCAGGTCCCGTCCCGGAGGACCAGGGCGGGGCTCCGGTTCCCCCGTGGTTCCGGGCGCGCGGAATGCGGTACGGCAAGGAAATCCTGCTGGGCTGCGGACTGCTGCTCGTCGCCGGCATCATGATCGCCCAGCTGCTGGGTGTGGACGTGTCCCTGGGAACGCTGATCCCGGCTGCCGCGGTCCTGGGCGGTGCCTCGATCGCGTGGATGCAGCTGGACGAGACCCGGCGTGCAGGCCTGGTGGACAAGACCAAGGCGGACCAGGCCGGCGGCTGGGGCCGGCTCGCCGCCGGTCTGGCGCTGGTGGTGGCCGGGGTTCTGGTGATGGTGTCCGGCTCGGGTTCCTGGGAACAGACCTGGCTCGCCTTGCTCGCTTCGGTGGCCGTCCTGGGCGGCGTGGTGCTGGTCCTGCTGCCCTGGGCCCTGAAGTTCTGGCGTGACCTGGAAGCGGAGCGCGCGGGCCGGATCCGGGAAACGGAACGTGCCGAGATTGCCGCCCACCTCCATGATTCGGTGCTGCAGACCCTCGCCTTGATCCAGCGGCGGGCGGGCAACGAGCACGACGTCGTCCGCCTGGCCCGCGCCCAGGAACGCGAGTTGCGGGGCTGGCTGTTCCAGGATCCAGGCCGCGAAAGCGGCCAGCTCTCGGACCGGATCAAGGCTGTTGCCGGCGAGGTCGAGGACCTGCTCGGCAATGCCGTGGAAGTGGTCACCGTTGGTGACGCCGTCATGACCGAGGCGCACGAGGCCCTGGTCCAGGCCAGCCGGGAGGCCATGCTCAACGCCTCACGGCACGGTGGCGGGACGGTCTCGGTCTACCTTGAAGCGTCTGACGGGCAGGCCGAGATCTTCATCAAGGACAGGGGACCGGGCTTTGAGCTGGGGGACGTGCCCGCGGACCGGCTCGGTATCCGGGAATCAATCATCGGCCGGATGAAACGGCACGGCGGCTCGGCTGCCATCCTCAGCACCGGCGACGGCACCGAGGTCCGCCTCCGGCTGCCTGCCGCAGCAGAACACGCGGAAGGAAAATCATGAACACAACCCAGGGAACAGGTGCCGGAAGTGCCCGGCCGGCCAACTCGGCCCGGGTGGTCATCGTGGACGACCACGCCATTTTCCGGTCCGGCCTGAAAGCGGACCTCGACCCCAGCATCAAGGTGGTGGGGGAGGCTGCCACCGTGGAGCAGGCCATCGCCGTGATTGCCCAGCAGCGGCCCGACGTCGTCCTCCTGGATGTCCACCTCCCCGGCGGACTGGGCGGCGGCGGCCGGGAAGTCATCGCCGGCTCCGCCGCGCTCCTGTCCAGCACCCGGTTCCTGGCCCTGAGTGTGTCCGACGCCGCGGAGGATGTGGTCGCAGTAATCCGTGCCGGCGCCCGCGGCTATGTCACCAAGACCATCTCCGGCGCCGAGATCACCGACGCCGTGTTCCGGGTTGCCGGCGGCGATGCGGTCTTCTCGCCCCGGCTTGCCGGTTTTGTCCTGGACGCCTTCGGCACTGCCCCCGCGGACATTGCCGACGACGAACTCGACAAGCTCTCAGCCCGTGAGCTTGAGGTCATGCGGCTCATCGCCCGGGGCTACAGCTACAAGGAAGTGGCCAAGGAACTCTTCATCAGCATCAAGACCGTGGAGACCCATGTCTCGGCGGTGCTGCGGAAGCTCCAGCTCTCCAGCCGCCACGAACTCACCAAGTGGGCCGCGGAGCGCCGCCTCCTCTAAACGCCCCATCACCTCCCGCCCCTATATCTCCAACGCCCCATCACCTTTCGGGCCTTAAACCAGAACGCCCCATCACCAAGTGATGGGGCGTTCTGGTTTTTCCTGCGAAAGGTGATGGGGCGTTACTGGGCCTTGCCCAGGAAGTCCTGCAGCCGCTGGACGCCCGTGGCGAGGTCGTCGTCGCCCAGGGCGTAGGAGAGGCGCAGGAAGCCGGAGGGGCCGAACGCCTCGCCCGGAACCACTGCCACCTCAACCTCGTCGAGGATCAGCGAGGCCAGCTCCGCGGAGGTCTGCGGCGTGGCGGTGCCGGACGCGGTGGGGAATTCCTTACCCAGCAGCGCACGGACGTCGGCGTATACGTAAAAGGCGCCCTTCGGCGTCGGGCATTCCACGCCGTCAATCGCATTCAGCCCCGCGACGATGGCCTTGCGGCGGCGGTCGAACGCCACCTTCATCTCATCGACGGCGGTCAGCGGGCCGGACACGGCGGCGAGGGCGGCGATCTGCATGATGTTGGACACGTTGGACGTGGCATGCGACTGGAGGTTGGTGGCCGCCTTGATGACGTCTGCCGGGCCGATCATCCAGCCCACCCGCCAGCCGGTCATGGCGTACGTCTTGGCAACGCCGTTGAGGATGACCACCTTGTCGCCCAGTTCCGGGGCAGCGGTGGCGATGGACGTAAACGGGACGCCGTCGTAGGTCAGGTGCTCATAAATTTCGTCCGTGACCACCCACAGGCCCTTGGCCGCGGCCCACTTGCCGATCTCCGCCACCTGCTCGGGGGAGTACACAGCACCCGTGGGGTTCGACGGCGATACGAACAGCAGGATCTTGGTCCGGTCCGTCACGGCCGCTTCGAGCTGTTCAACAGTCACCAGGTAGTCCTGTTCTGGCCCGGCGAAGACCTCCACGGGCACGCCGCCTGCCAGCCGGATGGCCTCCGGGTAGGTGGTCCAGAACGGGGCAGGCACAATGACCTCGTCGCCCGGATCCACCAGGGTGGCGAAGGTGTTGTAGACGGCCTGCTTGCCGCCGTTGGTGACCAGCACCTGTGAGGGATCCACGGTGTAGCCGGAGTCGCGCAGCGTCTTCTCCGCAATTGCCTTCTTCAGCTCGGGAAGGCCGCCGGCAGGGGAGTAGCGGTGGAACCTGGGCTGGCCGGCAGCCTCGATGGCCGCCTGGACGATGTAGTCCGGGGTGGGGAAATCGGGTTCGCCCGCACCGAAACCAATAACCGGCCGGCCAGCTGCCTTCAGCGCCTTGGCCTTGGCGTCAACGGCCAGGGTTGCGGATTCGGCAATAGCGGAAATGCGTTGGGAAACGCGGGCGGAAGACATTGGCAGGTCCGTTCTTCGCTTGCAGCCCGGAGGCTGGAATGTGGGATTCGACGAGTTCTACTCTATGCTGTTCACCGGACCCTCCGGGGTGACGGTTTTGATTTATGACTGCCCCGCGCAGCACGTTTCAGGCCGGACTGCGGATGGGCCGGAACGGGCTGGTTTTACCTACGCGAAGTTCTTGCGTAGACTGGTTCACCGGTGTTGAAACACAGATGATGGCGTGCGCCCCAGTCCAAACTGGTGTTGGGCCATCAAAGAAGTGGAATTCACTCCATAGGGTAGTGGCGCAATTGGTAGCGCAGCGGTCTCCAAAACCGCAGGTTGCAGGTTCGAGTCCTGTCTGCCCTGCGCAAGCTGCTCCGGGCGAAAGCCCGGAGCAGGCGCAGCAACCATGGTTCTGATCAGGGCCGGGTAATCCACCATTGCAAAGATGAGCGAGGACCAGGTGACCGAAACAGCTGCCAGCAGCTCCAAGGGCCGCCCAGCTAAGAAGGAAGCCAAGGCAAACTTCTTCGCCCGCATTGCACTCTTTGTCCGCCAGATCATCGGCGAACTGAAGAAGGTTGTTGCCCCCACCCGCAAGGAACTGATCAACTACACGCTCGTGGTGCTGGTGTTCGTGACCATCATGATGGTCATCGTCAGCCTGCTGGACATTGGTTTTGGAACCGCTGTCAGCTGGATCTTCGGCGGCACCGGCTCCAAGGACAGCTAAGGCTGCACGGTCCGCAGGCCGCGTGATTCGCCCGGGTAACCGGAAGGAAGCGCCGGCGTGCGGAATTGAGCCATTTAAATAGGCATGTTAGGCAATGAGGAAGCAGGAGACCAAGTGTCTGAGCAGGAGCTCGAGGTAACCGAGACTGGGCTGGAAGAATCCCCGGACGTCACGGCAGAAGCCGGTGAAGAGTCCGAGGTTGAGTCCTCCACGCCCGAATCCGACGACGCAGCCTCCGACGCAGCAGTTGTTGACGCCGACGAAGCCGACGCTTCCGACGCCGAGGGTGAAGACGAGCCCGCAGACGCCCTTGCCGCCGCTGCAGCCACCGCAGCCGCTGACCCGGCCGAGGAGTTCAAGGCCAAGCTGCGCCGCCAGGAGGGTGACTGGTACGTCATCCACTCCTACGCCGGTTACGAGAACCGCGTGAAGGCGAACCTTGAAACCCGCATCCAGACCCTGGACATGGAAGATTACATCTTCGAAATCCAGGTGCCCATGGAAGAAGTCGTGGAGATCAAGAACGCCCAGCGCAAGGTGATCAACCGCGTCCGCATCCCCGGCTACGTCCTGGTCCGCATGGACCTGACGGATGCCTCCTGGGGCGCCGTCCGCCACACCCCCGGCGTCACCGGCTTCGTGGGCAACGCCCACAACCCGGTCCCGCTGCGCCTGGACGAGGTCTTCTCCATGCTCGCTCCCGTGTTCGAGGAAGAGCAGGCCGAGAAGGGCAAGCCGGTCAACAAGCAGAACCAGGTTCCCGTGGCCGTCGACTTCGAGGTCGGCGAGTCCGTCATCGTCAAGGAAGGTCCGTTCGAGACCCTCCCCGCCACGATCTCGGAGATCAAGCCCGAGTCCCAGACCCTCGTGGTGCTGGTCTCCATCTTCGAGCGCGAAACGCCGGTTACCCTGGCGTTCAACCAGGTCACCAAGATCTGAGAATCCTAGAATTCGTCCCGGTGCCGCCCGCTTAGTGGCGCCGGAACGGCCGGCCGCCTTGCCATGGCGGCCAAAAACCTGAGGCACGCTCCTGTGCCCCAGGACGTTATTGAGAGAAGGACCCTACATTGGCTCCCAAGAAGAAGGTCACCGGCCTCATCAAGCTGCAGATCCAGGCAGGTGCCGCCAACCCGGCCCCGCCGATCGGTCCTGCGCTTGGCCAGCACGGTGTCAACATCATGGAATTCTGCAAGGCGTACAACGCTGCGACGGAAGCCCAGCGCGGAAACGTCATCCCCGTGGAAATCACAGTCTACGAGGACCGTTCCTTCACGTTCATCACCAAGACCCCGCCGGCTGCAGAGCTCATCAAGAAGGCTGCAGGCGTCGCCAAGGGTTCATCCACCCCGCACACCGTCAAGGTTGCCAAGCTGACCCAGGCCCAGGTCAACGAGATCGCCTCCACCAAGATGGAAGACCTCAACGCCACCAGCCTCGAAGGCGCAGCGAAGATCATCGCCGGCACCGCCCGCTCCATGGGCATCACCGTCGAGGGCTAACAGCCCTGACCGCTGTCCAGCGTCGTGGTAATTGACGACGACGGGCGGCACCGCCGGGACACCGGCACCAAAAAAATTGAAATGTTGGCCATCCGGGCCGGATAACGAACCGGATCGCCGACTGTGGCAGGGCCCAGCGCGGTCCGCAGACCACAACTGCACAAGGAGAAATAAGCAGCATGGCAAAGCGCAGCAAAGCATATGAGGCAGCAGCCGCCAAGATCGACGCGGAGAAGCACTACGCACCGTTCGAGGCAGTAACGCTGGCCAAGGACACCAACCCGTCCAAGTTCGACGCCACCGTTGAGGTCGCTTTCCGCCTCGGCGTCGACCCCCGCAAGGCTGACCAGATGGTCCGCGGCACCGTCAACCTGCCCCACGGCACCGGTAAGACCGCCCGCGTCCTGGTTTTCGCAACGGGTGACAAGGCTGAGGCCGCAATCGCAGCCGGCGCCGACTTCGTTGGTTCCGACGACCTGATCGAAAAGATCGCCGGCGGCTGGACCGACTTCGACGCCGCCGTTGCCACCCCTGACCTCATGGGCAAGGTTGGCCGCCTCGGTAAGGTCCTGGGCCCGCGTAACCTGATGCCGAACCCGAAGACGGGCACCGTGACCCCCGACGTCACCAAGGCCGTCAACGACATCAAGGGTGGAAAGATCGACTTCCGCGTCGACAAGCACTCCAACCTGCACTTCATCATCGGCAAGGTTTCCTTCGACGCCATCAAGCTGGCCGAGAACTACGCAGCAGCACTGGAAGAGGTTCTTCGCCTCAAGCCGTCCGCTGCGAAGGGCCGCTACATCCAGAAGGCCACCGTTGCCACCACGTTCGGCCCCGGCATCTCCGTGGACCCCAACGTCACCAAGGTGCTCACCGAGGCATAGTCCCTCACTGAAGTTCCTGCTCCCGGAGTGATCCCGGAGCAACCGAAGACCGTTCCGGCGCTCACGTGCCGGGGCGGTCTTCTTTTTTGCGTCCATACCCGCGGGCAGTGCCTAAGCTGGCGTCATGGACCAGCACAAGCGAACCCAGCCCGCGTCGTCGCCGCCGTCCAATGCCCTGGCGATTGCCGCCGTCGTCATTCCTCCGCGCGGCCAGGACCGCCCCGGCACTGCGCCGTCCGCGGACCTCCTGGCCTGCCAGGCCATGAAGGAGGCAGAGGCGCTGGCTGTCTGGGGGAGCCTGGAACGCTGCCTCACTCCAGCCGAAGCGCTGGAGTTCTGGCGCGGCAACGAGTACGAGGAACGGCACCTGTTCCTGGCCCGGGCCGGCGGGGAACCGGTGGGAATGTGCTCGGTGACGCTGCCCCTTCGCGAGAACCTGGCCACTGCAGGCATCGACGTCCTGGTCATACCTGCCCGGCGCCGCAGGGGACTGGGACGCGCCCTGCTGGAGCACGCCGAAACCGTGGCACGGGCACGCGGCAGGTCATCCTTGGACTCCTTCCATGAGGTGCCGCTGGACGCTGTACGGCGTGATTCGCCCATGGTCGCCGCGAGATCCGGGGCCGGCCAACTGCCGGGGGATGACCCTGCAACCGCCTTTGCCCTGTCCGCCGGGTATGCGCTTGAGCAGGTGGAGCGTTCCAGCCGGCTCATGTTGCCCGTACCGAATACCCGGCTGGCACGCCTGGAGGCTGACGCCCTGGCCCGCAGCGGCGATTACATCCTGACGGCCTGGGACGGACACTGCCCGGACACGCTCGTTGCCGGCTATGCCGGATTGCGGGCGCGGATGAGCACGGACGCCCCCACAGCCGGAATGGACTGGGAGCGGGAGGACTGGGACGTACGCCGCGTGCGGGACGATGAACAGGCCCTGGTCCGCAGCGGTGTGCAGACCTCTGTGGCCGCGGCGGTGTACCGCCCCACCGGTGAACTGGTTGCCTACTCCGTCCTGGCCTGGCGCCCGCAGGTCCCGGAGTCGTTGCTCCAGCAGGACACCCTTGTCGCGGCGGGGCACCGCGGCCACCGCCTGGGGATGCTGATCAAGGCGGCCAACCTGCGGCGCACACAGGAAAAATGGCCCCCGGCGCGCTCGGTCCTGACATGGAATGCCAGCGAAAACCAGCATATGCTGGCGATAAATACCGCCCTTGGATTCAGGCCCGCCGGCTATGAAGGTGAGTGGCAGAAACGGCTGGGATGATGCCCGCATGGCAATAAACGTGAAGATCGAGCAGCTGTACATACCCGACTCATTGGACACCCCGGACGCGGCCGACTTCCTCGCCGCCGTGGAGGTGGGCCGCAAGGTCCGGATGCAGACGTGGGGCAGCGACGATCTTGCGTACGGTCCGCAGGAAAAGTTGCTTGAGTTCGCGGACCCGTACGAGCGCCAGCTGATCCTCGTTGCCAAGGTGGACGGCGCCATTGTAGGCACGGTCGATATCGCGCTGCCCCTGACCGACCACCTGGACCTGGCCGAGCTCACCCTGGACATCCTGCCCGAGTTCCAGCGGCAGGGGGTGGGGCGCCGCCTGCTTGAGGCTGCCGAACAGCTGGCCAGGGGTGAAGGCCGCACCATGATCCTGGTTGATACCAACCATCCGGGCGCGTCACTGCACGAGTTTGAACGGGCCCAGCTGGTGCCCGGCTCCGGACAGGGGTTTGTGCCCCTGGAGAGCCGCGAAGTGGAGTTCGCGCAGAAGACCGGGTACACGCTGCAGCACATCGAGCAGTTCAGCTCCTGTCTCCTGCCCCTGGACACCAAGCTCGTGGCCGACCTCCAGGCTGAAGCCGAGGAAGCCAACAACGGCAGGTACCGGCTGCACCACTGGACGGACCGCTGCCCGGACCGCTGGCTGGAGGCCGTGGCCGCGCTCGAAAACCAGGCCGGCGCCGACGTCGACCCGTCCTTGGATGCGCCGATTGAACAGGACATGGTGTTCGACGGCGGCATCCTGCGTGAGGCGGAGGACGTCGCCATCGCGCAGGGCAGGAGAACGGTGGTCACCGCCGTCGAGCACATCGCCACCGGGGCGCTGGTGGGCCTGACCACCATCACGGTCCTGGCGCACCGGGCTGACGTGGTGTTCCAGGACGACACCCTGGTCCTGCAGGAACACCGGGGCAACAAGCTCGGGCTGCTGATCAAGGTGGCCAACATGGAGCGGCTCAGCGAGCAGTTCCCGGACGCACGCATCATTTACACCTGGAATGCGCCGGAGAACCGGTACCTGCTGACGGTCAACAAGCAGCTGGGATTCCAGACGGCCGGCGTGACGGGTATCTGGCAGAAGGAGCTCCCCACGCTGCGCACCAGCACCAGCTGAGCGCCGATTTGGCGGACCGGCAATGCCTCGCGTAAGCTGGGAGTACCAAAGACCGTCGGTTGTTGGAAATCCACTCTCCTGAACATGGCTCAACTCTGCAGTTGTGCGCTGGGGACCACAGTGGCTTTCCGGACGAAGGACCCTCAACGCAGGGCGGCCGGCGCAGGTGAACGAAGCAAAGCTCCACGGGATAAACGTGTTGAGCCAAGCCCCGTGCATCTGCGCGGGGCGTTTTTAGTTTTAGCTCTCTTGAGCGGGGACCGTCGAATACCGGCACTATCCCCGGAAGGAGGGTTATGGCAACGCCTACCAAGGTTTCAGCAGTAGCTGAGATCACTAACGATTTCAAGGAATCGAACGCCGCTGTCCTGACCGAATACCGCGGGCTCACCGTTGCACAGCTCAAGCAGCTGCGTGTTTCTCTCGGCCAGGACACCAAGTTCGCGGTCGTCAAGAACACCCTGACCGCCATTGCAGCCAAGGAAGCCGGCGTCGAAGCATTCGACGGCCAGCTTGCCGGCCCCACTGCAATCGCGTTCATCAAGGGTGACGCAGTTGCCGCTGCCAAGAGCCTGACGGATTTTGCCAAGGCCAACAAGCAGCTGGTCATCAAGACCGGTTACTTCGAGGGCAAGGCGCTGGACGCCACCGAGGTCGCCGCACTGGCTGCCCTCGAGTCCCGCGAGCTGCAGCTCGCCAAGGTTGCAGGCGTCCTCAAGGCACCTGCCGCCGCAGCTGCACGCATCATCGACGCACTGCGCCTCAAGCTTGAAGAAGAGAACGGTGCACCGGCAGCTGCCGAAGCGCCTGCCGCTGAAGAAGCCCCTGCCGCTGAAGCTGAAGCTCCCGCTGAAGCTCCTGCTGCCGAAGAGAACTAATTCTCTTTACCCCACCAGACTCCGGTGTCATCCCGGCCTAACGCCGGCGGGACACCACAACAGGAAGGACGCCTACCATGGCGAAGCTCAGCAACGAAGAGCTCATTGAAGCTTTCAAGGAACTGACCATCATCGAGCTCTCCGAGTTCGTCAAGCTCTTCGAAGAGACCTTCGAAGTTACCGCCGCTGCTGTTGCAGTTGCCGGCCCCGCCGGTGGCGGAGCTGCTGAAGAGGTTGAAGAGAAGACCGACTTCGACGTCATCCTCGAATCTGCCGGTGACAAGAAGATCGCAGTCATCAAGGAAGTTCGCGCCATCACCTCCCTCGGCCTCAAGGAAGCCAAGGACCTGGTTGACAGCGCCCCCAAGGCTGTTCTCGAAGGCGCCAACAAGGAAGCTGCCGAGAAGGCCAAGGAGCAGCTCGAGGCTGCAGGCGCCACCGTTACCCTCAAGTAACAACGCCTTTTCCTTCGGAAACCCCGTCCACTTCGGTGGGCGGGGTTTCCTGCTTTAACAAAGGCCTTCCGCTTCAGGACGGTTCGCTGATGTCCGCCACCACGGCGCCCAGGGCTGCGGTCAACTCATCGGCGTCCACGAACGCGCTGTAGCCGTGTGCCCCGGCCCCCATGGAGATGCGCCGCCCGGTGATCGTGGCGTCGGCATAGACGGGCCAGGCGGTGGTGCTGCCCAGCGGGGTGATGGTGCCCCGCTCGTAGCCGGTTGCCTCCAGTGCAGTTCCTGCGGGCGGCAGCGACAGCTTGTTCACGCCCACCAAGGCACGGAGCTTGGGCCACGAAATCTGCCGGTCGCCCGGGATGAGCGCGAAGAGGAACGTCCCGTCCTTGTGCTTGACCACCAGGGATTTGACGATGTCCGCCGGTGTGATTCCCATGATGTCCGCAGCCTCTTCGAGGCTCTTCGCTGCGGGCCGTTCCACCACGTCAACTGCCAGGCCGCGGGCAGCGGCGTCGGCCAGGAACCGTTCCCGCCCGACGCCGTCCGCTCCGTTTCCGGATGAGCCCGCCATCAGTCGCGGTAGAGCAGGAGGGCCTCGCCCTGCCCGCCTCCGCCGCAGAGGGACACTGCAGCCTTGCCGGTCCCGCGCCGCTTCAGCTCATGGGCGGCGTGGGCGGCCAGCCGGGCACCCGAGGCGCCGATCGGATGACCCAGGGCAATGGCGCCGCCGTGGAGGTTGCACTTCTCCAGCGGGTAGTCCAGGTCCTTGAGGGACTGCACGGCCACCGAGCCGAAGGCTTCGTTGATCTCGATGAAGTCAAGGTCGGCGGTGCTCCACCCCGCTTTCCCAAGGGCGTTCATGATGGCGTTGGACGGCTGGGAATGCAGGGAGTTGTCAGGCCCGGCCACCTGTCCCGGCTTCCCGACCACCGCCAGGTATTCGAGCCCGTGCTCCTCCGCGTAGCCGCGCGACGCGAGCACCAGGGCGGCGGCGCCGTCGGACAGGGGAGAGGAGTTGCCTGCGGTGATGGTGCCGTCAGTGACGAATGCAGCGCGCAGGCCGGCCAGTGATTCGATCGAGGTATTGGGGCGGACCCCTTCATCGGTGTCCACCACCAGGGGCTCGCCCTTGCGCTGCTTGACGCTGATAGGTGCGATCTCGCCGTCGAACGTTCCGTTTTTCGCCGCAAGCGCCGCGCGCTGGTGCGATTGGGCGGCGACGTTGTCCTGGGAGGTGCGGTCGATACCCAGCGAGAGGTTCCGCGTCTCGGTGGACAGGCCCATCGACTCCCCGTCAAAGGCATCGGTCAGCCCGTCGTGGGCGGCAGCGTCCAGCGCCTGGATGGAGCCGTAGGTCCACCCCTGCCGCGATCCCGGAAGCAGGTGCGGTGCCCGGCTCATCGACTCCTGGCCGCCGGCCACCACGACGGCAGCCTCGCCCGCGCGGATCATCCGGGCGGCGTCAATCACCGCGGTCAGCCCGGAAAGGCACACCTTGTTGACGGTCACGGCAGGCACATTCCACCCGATGCCGGCGCCGATGGCGCTTTGCCGCGCAGGGTTCTGCCCGGCGCCTGCCTGCAGGACCTGGCCCATGATGACAGCCTCCACATCCGCGGCATCTACGCCACTGGAGGCCAGTGCGGCCTTGATGGCGTGCGCACCGAGATCCACTGCCGTGAGGCTGGACAGTTGGCCGTTGATCCGGCCCTGCGGGGTCCGTGCGGCCCCGAGGATGACAACGTCATTGCTGTGGGGAGTGTTGTCCATGGTTACCACTTTCAGTCCGGTTTCGGTCTAAGCCACCAAGGCTATCGTGAGCCTGGTCACCCAACTATTCAAACGCCGGGAGCGCCATGTGCATTCCTGCGCGGCATCGTGCCGCCGGGCTTTGCAGCACGGGACGGCAGGGGAGAGGTACCCATCCATTGTGTTGTGCAAGACGGCGGCCGCTTGCGTAGGGTGGACGGCGAGGCTTTGCAGGGGGACGCGCTTTGCAGGGGGGACACCAGGTCCGGAGCCGGGACGGACGGAGCGACATCGTGAACAAGACATTTACTGCGGCTGCCATCGCCGCCATGGCCGTACTGACGGGCAGTGCGCTGGCGGGTTGCTCGATGTCCACGCCGGCGCCGGCAGAAACAACCCAGGCCACGCCGGCACCCTCGGACAACGGCGCGGCAAGCACCAGCCCTGTTGTCTCCACCGGGCCTGGAAGTACCGGTGCGGCCCGGTCAGGGGGAACCAAGGCGGCCTGCGAACTCTTCAACAAACTGGTGGCGGACTATGGCGCCGTTTCCCCCACCGATTCACAGGGCTACGAGGACGTGTACTCCCGGGCCCAGGACGCCAAGGACACTGTTTCCGGGGACTTGAGGGGCCTGTTCACCTCGCTGAGCCTGCTGGCCATCGACCACTCGTCGGTGGCGGAAACCGGGGGCAAGCCGTCCCAGGAATCCAAGGACGTCGTAAGGGATGCCGTTTTCGCGAACGCCGGCACCTGCACGGCCGAGGGCGTCACGCTGCGCCTCTAGGCGGTCCGGCACTCCTGGTGCAGGCCGCCGGAAACTGGGTGCTTGCAATCCGGCGGGATGTGGGGTAGACACGTAGGTTGTTTTGCCGTATCGTAGATATTTGCGTCTTCCCTGTTTACCTTCAGCCTTCATATAGCGGTGGGCTTTGCCTGGCAGCTGGCAATCAACGTGCCGTAACAACGGTCACAGCATAGTCAGTTCAGGCCCCGGGTCATATAGCGGAACCGGATGGTAGCGCTGCGGAGTCACTTCGCAGGGTGCACAGCGGGGGAGATCTGAAAACGCCTGAAGGTCTGTGGAAGGATCCCTCTTGGTCGCCTCGAGCACCTCTAATAACGAAACCGCTAACACTGCCGACAGCACTGATGGTGCCACTCGCCGGCTCTCATTCGCAAAGATTCACGAACCCCTTGACGTTCCGAATCTGCTTGCCCTGCAGACGGACAGCTTTGACTGGCTGGTCGGCAATGAGCGCTGGCAGGCACGCGTGGCAAAGGCTGTCGAAGAAAACGATCTCAGCGTCGCCACCACGTCCGGCCTGTCGGACATCTTCGAAGAGATCTCCCCGATCGAGGACTTCCAGGGCACCATGTCCCTGAGCTTCTCCGATCCGGAGTTCGCTGACCCCAAGTACACCATGGCTGAGTGCAAGGACCGGGACGCAACGTACTCGGCTCCGCTGTACGTCAAGGCCGAGTTCATGAACAACAACACGGGCGAAATCAAGCAGCAGACCGTGTTCATGGGTGACTTCCCCCTGATGACCGAGAAGGGCACCTTCGTCGTCAACGGCACCGAGCGTGTCGTCGTCTCCCAGCTGGTACGTTCGCCGGGCGCCTACTTCGAGCGCGCCGCCGACAAGACCAGCGACAAGGACATCTTCACCGCCAAGATCATCCCGTCCCGCGGTGCATGGTTCGAGCTCGAGATCGACAAGCGCGACCAGGTCGGTGTCCGCCTCGACCGCAAGCGCAAGCAGTCCGTCACGGTCCTGCTGAAGGCCCTGGGCTGGACCGAAGGCCAGATCCTCGAAGAGTTCGGCCAGTACGACTCCATGCGGGCAACCCTGGAGAAGGACGCCACCGAAACCCGCGAAGACGCCCTGCTGGACATCTACCGCAAGCTGCGCCCGGGCGAGCCGCCCACCGTCGAGGCTGCCCAGTCCCTGCTGGACAACCTGTACTTCAACTCCAAGCGCTACGATCTGGCCAAGGTTGGCCGCTACAAGATCAACCGCAAGCTTGGCATCGACCGCTCCCTTGGCGACAAGGAAGCCTCTGTCCTGCACGTTGAAGACATCGTCGCCATGATCAAGTTCCTCGTCGCGCTGCACGCCGGTGAGAAGACCATCAAGGGCACCCGCGATGGCCAGGAAGTGGACCTGCGCGTCGAGATCGACGACATCGACCACTTCGGCAACCGCCGCATCCGCGCCGTCGGCGAGCTCATCGAGAACCAGGTCCGCACCGGCCTGTCCCGCATGGAGCGCGTTGTCCGCGAGCGTATGACCACCCAGGACGTCGAGGCCATCACGCCGCAGACCCTGATCAACATCCGCCCCGTGGTTGCGGCCATCAAGGAGTTCTTCGGAACCTCCCAGCTGTCGCAGTTCATGGACCAGAACAACCCGCTCTCGGGCCTGACCCACAAGCGCCGCCTGTCGGCCCTTGGCCCCGGTGGTCTGTCCCGTGACCGCGCCGGCATGGAAGTCCGTGACGTGCACCCGTCCCACTACGGACGTATGTGCCCCATCGAAACCCCTGAAGGCCCGAACATTGGTCTGATCGGTTCGCTGGCTTCCTACGGCCGCATCAACCCGTTCGGTTTCATCGAGACCCCGTATCGCCTCGTCAAGGACGGCGTCGTCTCCGACGACGTCCAGTACCTGACGGCCGACGACGAGGCTGAGGTCCTGATCGCCCAGGCCAACGCGCCGCTGGACGAGAACAAGAAGTTCGCTGAAGAGACCGTCCTGGTTCGTGCCCGCGGTGGTGGAGGCGAGCCCGTGCTGGTTCCCGCCGCCGACGTCGAGTTCATGGACGTTTCCCCGCGCCAGATGGTGTCCGTGGCTACGGCCCTGATCCCGTTCCTGGAGCACGACGACGCCAACCGTGCACTCATGGGTGCCAACATGCAGCGCCAGGCTGTGCCGCTGGTCCGTTCCGAGGCTCCCGTGGTGGGCACCGGCATGGAGCGCGCCGCCGCCGTCGACGCCGGTGACGTTGTCATCGCCAAGAAGGCCGGTGTGGTCACCGAGGTTTCCGCCGAGCTCGTCATCATGCTCAACGACGACGGCACCGAGACCAACTACCGCATCAACAAGTTCGCCCGTTCCAACCAGGGCAACTGCTACAACCACCGCGTCCTGGTGAACGAAGGCCAGCGCCTGGAAGTTGGCGGCATCATCGCCGACGGCCCGGCTACGGACCAGGGTGAGCTCGCACTGGGCAAGAACCTGCTCGTGGCATTCATGTCATGGGAAGGCCACAACTTCGAGGACGCCATCATCCTCTCGCAGCGCATCGTTGCCGAGGACGTCCTTTCCTCCATCCACATCGAGGAGCACGAGATCGATGCCCGCGACACCAAGCTTGGTGCCGAGGAAATCACCCGTGACATCCCCAACGTGTCCGAGGAAGTCCTGGCCGGTCTGGACGAGCGCGGCATCATCCACATCGGTGCCGAGGTTGAAGCAGGGGACATCCTGGTCGGAAAGGTCACCCCGAAGGGTGAAACCGAACTGACCCCGGAAGAGCGCCTGCTGCGCGCCATCTTCGGTGAGAAGTCCCGCGAAGTCCGCGACACCTCCTTGAAGGTGCCCCACGGCGAGTCCGGAACCGTCATCGGCGTGCGCGTCTTCGACCGCGACAACGACGACGAGCTCCCCCCGGGCGTGAACCAGCTGGTCCGCGTCTACGTTGCCGCCAAGCGCAAGATCACCGACGGCGACAAGCTCGCCGGCCGCCACGGCAACAAGGGTGTTATCTCCAAGATCCTTCCGATCGAGGACATGCCCTTCCTTGCCGACGGCACCCCCGTTGACATCGTCCTGAACCCGCTGGGTGTTCCGGGCCGTATGAACGTGGGCCAGGTGCTCGAAACGCACCTCGGCTGGGTTGCCAAGACCGGTTGGAAGATCGAAGGCGAGCCCGAGTGGGTCAAGCAGCTGCCGAACCTGCCGCGCGAGAGTGGTCCCACCACTGTTGCCACGCCGGTATTCGACGGTGCCCGCGAAGAGGAAATCACGGGCCTGCTGGACTCCACCAACGTGACCCGCGACGGTGACCGCCTGATCAACTCCTCGGGCAAGACCCGCCTGTTTGACGGCCGCTCCGGCGAGCCGTTCCCGGATCCGATCTCGGTCGGCTACATGTACATCCTGAAGCTCCACCACCTGGTGGACGACAAGATCCACGCACGCTCCACCGGCCCGTACTCCATGATCACGCAGCAGCCGCTGGGTGGTAAGGCACAGTTCGGTGGCCAGCGCTTCGGTGAAATGGAAGTGTGGGCGCTCGAAGCTTACGGCGCCGCCTACACCCTCCAGGAACTCCTCACGATCAAGTCCGATGACATCCACGGTCGTGTGAAGGTCTACGAAGCGATCGTCAAGGGCGAGAACATCCCCGAGCCGGGCGTTCCCGAATCCTTCAAGGTCTTGATCAAGGAAATGCAGTCGCTGTGCCTGAACGTGGAAGTTCTTTCCACGGACGGAACCACAATTGAAATGCGTGACTCTGATGACGCAGTCTTCACGGCTGCGGAAGAACTGGGCATCGATCTGTCTCGCGCAGAGCCCAGCTCCGTAGAAGAGGTTTAGCAGGCGGGCGTTCGACGGCGGGTGCGCACCCGCCGTCGAACCCCACCTCCCTCATCCCGCACCAAGACTTCAGAATTTAGAGAACAAGAGAGAACAGGGACCATATGTCCAGCGAATCCTCCTTCGGCCTCATGCAGATCGGCCTCGCCACCGCGGAAGACATCCGCGGCTGGTCGTACGGCGAGGTTAAGAAGCCGGAAACCATCAACTACCGCACGCTCAAGCCCGAGAAGGACGGCCTCTTCTGCGAGAAGATCTTCGGCCCGTCCCGGGACTGGGAATGCTACTGCGGCAAGTACAAGCGCGTGCGCTTCAAGGGCATCATCTGTGAGCGCTGTGGCGTTGAAGTCACCCGCGCCAAGGTCCGCCGTGAGCGCATGGGCCACATTGAACTGGCCGCCCCCGTTACGCACATCTGGTACTTCAAGGGTGTTCCGTCCCGCCTGGGCTACCTCCTTGACCTGGCCCCGAAGGACCTCGAAAAGGTCATCTACTTCGCTGCCTACATGATCACCAGCGTCGACGAAGCTGCCCGCCACGAGGAACTGCCCAACCTGCAGGTTGAGCACGACATCGAGAAGAAGCAGCTGATCGACAACCGCGACGCCGACATCGCCGCGATTGCCCGCGACCTTGAAGGCGAAATCGCACGCCTCGAGGGCGAAGGCGCCAAGGCTGCCGACAAGAAGAAGGCCCGCGACTCCGCCGACCGCCAGATGGCCAACGTGCGCAAGCGTGCCGACGCCGACATCGAGCGCCTCGAGCAGGTCTGGGACCGCTTCAAGAACCTGAAGGTCGCCGACCTCGAAGGTGACGAAGGCCTGTACCGCGAACTGCGCGACCGCTACGGCATGTACTTCGAAGGTTCCATGGGTGCCGAGGCCATCAAGAAGCGCCTCGAGAACTTCGACATGCAGGCCGAGTCCGACCTGCTGCGCGACGTCATCGCCAACGGCAAGGGCCAGCGCAAGACCCGCGCCCTCAAGCGGCTCAAGGTGGTCAACGCATTCCTGACCACCAACAACAGCCCGCTCGGCATGGTCCTCGACGCCGTCCCGGTGATCCCGCCGGAACTGCGCCCTATGGTCCAGCTGGACGGTGGCCGCTTCGCGACCTCCGACCTCAATGACCTGTACCGCCGTGTGATCAACCGCAACAACCGCCTCAAGCGCCTGCTTGACCTGGGTGCTCCGGAGATCATCGTCAACAACGAGAAGCGCATGCTTCAGGAAGCTGTTGACAGCCTCTTCGACAACGGCCGCCGCGGCCGCCCGGTCACCGGACCCGGCAACCGTCCGCTGAAGTCCCTGAGCGACATGCTCAAGGGCAAGCAGGGCCGTTTCCGCCAGAACCTCCTCGGCAAGCGCGTTGACTACTCGGGCCGTTCGGTCATCGTCGTCGGCCCGCAGCTGAAGCTGCACCAGTGCGGCCTGCCCAAGCAGATGGCCCTGGAGCTCTTCAAGCCGTTCGTGATGAAGCGCCTGGTTGACCTCAACCACGCCCAGAACATCAAGTCGGCAAAGAGGATGGTGGAGCGCTACCGCCCGCAGGTCTGGGACGTGCTCGAAGAGATCATCACCGAACACCCGGTGCTGCTCAACCGTGCACCTACCCTGCACCGCCTGGGCATCCAGGCGTTCGAGCCGCAGCTTGTTGAAGGCAAGGCAATCCAGCTGCACCCGCTGGTTTGTGGCGCGTTCAACGCCGACTTCGACGGCGACCAGATGGCAGTCCACCTGCCGCTGAGCCCCGAGGCGCAGGCTGAGGCCCGCATCCTGATGCTGTCCTCGAACAACATCCTGAAGCCCTCTGACGGACGCCCGGTCACCCTGCCTTCGCAGGATATGATCATCGGCCTGTACCACCTGACCACCAAGCGCAAGGGTTCCGCCGGCGAAGGCAGGATCTTCTCCTCCGTATCGGAAGCCATCATGGCCTTCGATGCACGCGAGCTGCACCTGAACTCGCAGGTCAAGATCCGGCTCGAAGGATTCGTCCCCTACGCCGGCTGGGAAGCCCCGGAAGGCTGGGAGCCCGGTCAGCCGGCACTCGTCCAGACGTCCCTGGGCCAGGTTGTCTTCAACCAGACCCTGCCCGAGGACTACCCGTGGGTTGAAGCCGTTGCCGACAAGGGCGAACTGTCCCGGATCGTCAACGACCTCGCCGAGCGCTACCCCAAGGTCGTCACCGCGGCAACGCTGGACAACCTGAAGGATGCCGGTTTCTACTGGGCCACCCGTTCAGGCGTCACCGTCGCCATCTCCGACATCGAGGTTCCTGCTGCCAAGCCGGAAATCCTTGCCGGGTACGAGGAACGCGCCGCCAAGATCCAGGGCCAGTACGACAAGGGCCTGATTGACGACGACGAGCGCCGCCAGGAACTGATCGAGATCTGGAACAAGGCAACCAACGACATCGCCTCCGTGATGCGTGAGAGCCTGTCCCCGATGAACACCATCAACCGCATGGTGTCCTCCGGTGCACGTGGTAACTGGATGCAGGTCCGCCAGATCGCGGGTATCCGTGGCCTGGTGGCCAACCCGAAGGGTGAGATCATCCCGCGCCCCATCAAGTCCTCCTACCGCGAGGGCCTGTCGGTGCTGGAATACTTCATCGCCACGCACGGTGCCCGTAAGGGCTTGGCCGATACCGCACTGCGTACCGCCAACTCGGGTTACCTGACCCGTCGTCTGGTGGACGTCTCGCAGGACGTCATCGTCCGTGAAGAGGACTGCGGCACCGAGCGTGGCCTGGTCACGCCCATCGCCGTCGCCGATTCCAACGGTGAGCTGGTCCTGGACGAGAACGTCGAGAACAGCGCCTACGCACGTACGCTGGCCGTCGACGTCGTGGACTCCGAGGGCAACGTCCTCGCAGCCGCCGGCACCGACTGCGGCGACGTCGTGATCGATGAGCTCTTCAAGGCAGGCATCACCGAGGTCAAGGTCCGCTCCGTACTCACCTGTGAGTCCAGCGTCGGCACCTGCGCCCTGTGCTACGGCCGCTCGCTGGCCACCGGCAAGACCGTGGACATCGGCGAGGCCGTGGGCATCATCGCCGCACAGTCCATCGGTGAGCCCGGTACCCAGCTGACCATGCGTACGTTCCACACCGGTGGTGCTGTTTCCGCCGGTGGTGGCGACGACATCACCCAGGGTCTGCCCCGTATCCAGGAGCTCTTCGAAGCCCGGACTCCGAAGGGTGTCGCCCCGATTGCTGAAGCAGCCGGCCGCATCACCATCGAAGAGTCCGAGCGCCAGATGCGCCTGGTCATCACCCCGGATGACGGAACGGAAGAGATCGCCTACCCGGTCCTCCGCCGTTCACGCCTGCTGATCGAAGACGGCGACCACGTCTCCGTGGGCCAGAAGCTGATCAACGGCCCGGTCGACCCCAAGCAGGTCCTGCGCATCATGGGCCCGCGTGCGGCACAGAAGTTCCTCGTGGACGAAGTGCAGGGCGTTTACCGCAGCCAGGGCATCGGTATCCACGACAAGCACGTCGAGGTTATCGTCCGCCAGATGCTGCGCCGCGTCACGGTCATCGAGTCCGGCGAATCGGACCTGCTGCCCGGCGAGCTCGCCGAGCGCAGCCGCTTCGAGGACGCCAACCGCCGCGTTGTGTCCGAGGGCAAGACTCCGGCTTCCGGACGTCCTGAGCTCATGGGCATCACCAAGGCGTCGCTGGCCACCGAGTCCTGGCTGTCCGCAGCTTCCTTCCAGGAGACCACCCGCGTCCTGACGCAGGCGGCCATGGAAGGCAAGAGCGATCCGCTGCTCGGCCTGAAGGAAAACGTCATCATCGGTAAGCTGATCCCGGCCGGCACGGGCCTCCCGCGCTACACCGAGGTCACCGTGGAGCCCACTGAGGAAGCAAAGGCCAACCTGTTCACCGGCCCCAGCGCATTCAGTGACTTCTCGTACGACACCTTGGGCGGTGACGGAGCTCCCGAGTTCCACGCCATCCCGCTGGATGACTACGACCTGGGCAACGACTTCCGCTGACGGGCAGGGCGGTCCCTTTCGTGTCGCGTTCCGCGCCACGTAGGGACCCTCCGCCCCGCCCTTAGGAAGCAAGAGGGATGGTCCCGCACCGCAAGGTGGGGGACCATCCCCGTTTAACCCGTCGATTAAGGCATGGAGCCCGTCCATGCTAGACTTGTTACCAATTGTTATTGTGGCAGTGGATGAGTGCGCCGGTACCAGCTGAGAAGCTGGACCAGAGCGACGTTTCCGGTTTGCAGGGTTCTTGTGCAACGTATGCCACATTTTTGCATGCCTAGGGAACTACAGGAATGTACGTTTCGTGCCGGTGTGCGATCCGACTATTAAGGCTTCGCCTTCGCCGCCATGGAGATTCCCTTCAGGGCCCGGGCGGCGGGGCAACGCAACAGGAGAGTGGCCGGAAACAGCCACTCCGGATAAAACGGAGAACACGAGAGTGCCTACGATTAACCAGCTGGTCCGTAAGGGCCGCACGCCTAAGGTCTCAAAGACCAAGGCTCCCGCGCTTAAGGGCAGCCCCATGCGCCGCGGTGTCTGCACCCGCGTCTACACCACCACCCCGAAGAAGCCGAACTCGGCTCTGCGTAAGGTGGCACGTGTGCGCCTCAACGGCGGCGTGGAAGTTACCGCCTACATCCCCGGTGTTGGCCACAACCTGCAGGAGCACTCCATTGTGCTCGTTCGCGGTGGTCGTGTTAAGGACCTCCCGGGTGTCCGCTACAAGATCGTCCGTGGCGCCCTCGATACCCAGGGTGTGAAGAACCGTAAGCAGGCCCGCAGCCGCTACGGCGCAAAGATGGAGAAGAAGTAATATGCCTCGCAAGGGTCCGGCCCCCAAGCGGCCGCTCGTTTCGGATCCGGTATACGGTTCCCCGCTGGTAACCCAGCTCATCAACAAGGTACTCGTTGACGGCAAGAAGTCCACGGCAGAGCGCATCGTCTACGGTGCACTCGAAGGCGCACGCGCCAAGTCCGGCGGCGACCCCGTTGCAGCCCTGAAGAAGGCCATGGACAACGTCAAGCCTTCCCTTGAGGTCCGCTCCCGCCGTGTCGGTGGCGCCACCTACCAGGTTCCGGTTGAGGTCAAGCCGGGCCGCTCCACCGCACTCGCCCTGCGGTGGCTGGTTGGCTACTCCAAGGCCCGCCGCGAGAAGACGATGACCGAGCGCCTCCAGAACGAAATCCTGGACGCGTCGAACGGTCTCGGTGCCGCTGTGAAGCGTCGCGAAGACACCCACAAGATGGCCGAGTCCAACAAGGCCTTCGCACACTACCGCTGGTAATACTCCCCGGGCGCCGCCGCCTCAACCGAGCCGGCGGCGAACGTGTAGTCCATCCCAAAAGGAGACCCCGTGGCACAGGACGTGCTTACCGACCTTAGTAAGGTCCGCAACATCGGCATCATGGCCCACATCGATGCCGGCAAGACCACCACCACCGAGCGCATCCTGTTCTACACGGGTGTGAACCACAAGATCGGCGAAACGCACGACGGCGCTTCGACCACCGACTGGATGGAACAGGAAAAGGAACGCGGCATCACCATCACGTCTGCCGCCGTGACCTGCTTCTGGGAAAACAACCAGATCAACATCATCGACACCCCCGGCCACGTGGACTTCACGGTTGAGGTGGAGCGCTCCCTGCGCGTCCTCGACGGTGCAGTTGCCGTCTTCGATGGCAAGGAAGGCGTCGAGCCGCAGTCCGAGACTGTTTGGCGCCAGGCGGACAAGTACAACGTTCCGCGTATCTGCTTCGTCAACAAGATGGACAAGCTCGGTGCTGACTTCTACTTCACCGTAGACACCATCATCAGCCGCCTCGGTGCCAAGCCGCTGGTCATGCAGCTGCCCATCGGTGCCGAGAACGACTTCATCGGCGTCGTGGACCTGCTCTACATGCGTGCACTGGTGTGGCCCGGCGACGCCAAAGGCGACGTAACCATGGGTGCCAAGTACGAGATCCGCGAGATCCCCGCTGACCTCCAGGAAAAGGCTGAGGAGTACCGCGCGAACCTCGTTGAGACCGTCGCCGAGTCCTCCGAGGAACTCATGGAGAAGTACCTCGAGGGTGAAGAGATCTCGATCGACGAGCTCAAGGCCGGCATCCGCAAGATGACGATCAACTCCGAGCTCTACCCGATCTTCTGCGGCTCCGCGTTCAAGAACCGCGGCGTTCAGCCCATGCTCGACGCGGTTGTGGACTACCTCCCGAACCCGCTCGACGTCCCCCCGATGGTCGGCCACGACCCTCGCGACGAAGAGAAGGAACTGACCCGCAAGCCTTCCGCTGACGAGCCGTTCTCGGCCCTGGCGTTCAAGATTGCGGCCCACCCCTTCTTCGGCCAGCTCACCTTCATCCGCGTGTACTCCGGTCACGTGGAAGCAGGCGCCCAGGTGGTCAACTCCACCAAGGGCAAGAAGGAGCGCATCGGCAAGCTGTTCCAGATGCACGCCAACAAGGAAATGCCCGTTGAAGGCGCTACCGCCGGCCACATCTACGCAGCCATCGGCCTGAAGGACACCACCACCGGTGACACCCTGTGCGATGCCAGCAACCAGATTGTGCTCGAGTCCATGAGCTTCCCGGAGCCCGTGATCTCGGTTGCCATCGAGCCGAACACCAAGGGTGACCAGGAGAAGCTCTCCACGGCCATCCAGAAGCTCTCCGCTGAGGACCCCACCTTCCAGGTGTCCCTCAACGAAGACACCGGCCAGACCATCATCGCCGGCATGGGCGAGCTCCACCTGGACATCCTGGTGGACCGCATGCGCCGCGAGTTCAAGGTTGAGGCCAACGTGGGCAAGCCCCAGGTTGCTTACCGCGAAACCATCAAGCGCGCCGTCGAACGCCACGACTACACGCACAAGAAGCAGACCGGTGGTTCGGGTCAGTTCGCAAAGATCCAGATTGCCATCGAGCCGCTGGACACCGCCGAGGGCGAGCTGTACGAGTTCGAGAACAAGGTCACTGGTGGCCGCGTTCCGCGCGAGTACATTCCGTCTGTTGACGCGGGCATCCAGGATGCACTGAACGACGGCGTCCTGGCCGGCTACCCGGTTGTCGGCATCAAGGCCACGCTGATCGACGGCGCGTACCACGATGTTGACTCCTCGGAAATGGCGTTCAAGATCGCCGGCCGTATGGCTTTCAAGGAAGCTGCACGCAAGGCGAACCCGGTTCTGCTCGAACCGCTGATGGATGTCGAGGTCCGCACCCCTGAGGAATACATGGGTGAAGTTATCGGTGACCTCAACTCCCGCCGTGGCCAAATGCAGTCCATGGAAGATGCACAGGGCGTCAAGGTCATCCGTGCGCACGTTCCGCTGTCCGGCATGTTCGGCTACATCGGTGACCTGCGCTCGAAGACCCAGGGCCGTGCTGTGTACTCCATGACGTTCAACAGCTACGCCGAGGTCCCGAAGGCAGTTGCCGACGAGATCATCCAGAAGTCCCGCGGCGAGTAGTCCTTCCGGACTTTCGAAGCGAACACCTCGGTGGCGCTGTCCGCCAGCGGACAGCGTGGCCGGTGCAGGTGGCCGGGCCGGCCGGAGTAATTCGGCCGGATTCCGGCCCCTGCACGAACAGGCTCAGGGGATTAGTATTAGTTCCTGAATCTGCAATTTCACCAATCCAAAGCCCCCCAAGTAGACTTGCCTGAGTTCTACCGCGATAAGCGCGGCTGGAGGGCAAGCTATTTGAAAACGTTCTAGGAGGAACCTGTGGCAAAGGCAAAGTTCGAGCGGACTAAGCCGCACGTCAACATCGGCACCATTGGTCACGTTGACCACGGTAAGACGACGCTGACGGCCGCCATTTCCAAGGTGCTGTACGACAAGTACCCGGATCTCAACGAGAAGCGTGACTTCGCGTCGATCGACTCTGCACCCGAAGAGCGTCAGCGCGGTATTACCATCAACATCTCCCACGTGGAGTACCAGACCGAGAAGCGTCACTACGCACACGTAGACGCCCCCGGCCACGCTGACTACATCAAGAACATGATCACCGGTGCTGCCCAGATGGACGGCGCAATCCTCGTGGTTGCCGCTACCGACGGCCCGATGGCTCAGACCCGCGAGCACGTTCTGCTGGCCCGCCAGGTTGGCGTTCCCTACCTGCTGGTCGCACTGAACAAGGCTGACATGGTCGATGACGAGGAACTCCTCGACCTCGTCGAAATGGAAGTTCGTGAGCTCCTCAGCTCGCAGGGCTTCGATGGCGACAACGCTCCGGTTGTCCGCGTTTCAGGCCTGAAGGCCCTGGAAGGCGACCCCGAGTGGGTCAAGTCCGTTGAGGACCTGATGGCTGCTGTCGACGAGTCCGTTCCGGACCCCGTACGTGACCGCGACAAGCCGTTCCTGATGCCGATCGAAGACGTCTTCACCATCACCGGCCGTGGCACCGTTGTTACGGGCCGCGCCGAGCGTGGAACCCTCGCCATCAACTCCGAGGTCGAGATCGTCGGCATCCGCCCGGTCCAGAAGACCACGGTTACCGGTATCGAGATGTTCCACAAGCAGCTCGACGAAGCATGGGCCGGCGAGAACTGTGGCCTGCTGCTCCGCGGTCTGAAGCGCGACGATGTCGAGCGTGGCCAGGTTGTCGTCAAGCCGGGTTCCATCACCCCGCACACCGACTTCGAGGCCAACGTCTACATCCTCTCCAAGGACGAAGGCGGACGTCACAACCCGTTCTACTCCAACTACCGCCCGCAGTTCTACTTCCGTACCACGGACGTAACCGGCGTTATCACCCTGCCCGAGGGCACGGAAATGGTTATGCCTGGCGACAACACTGAGATGACCGTTGCGCTCATCCAGCCCATCGCTATGGAAGAGGGCCTCGGCTTTGCTATCCGCGAAGGCGGCCGCACCGTTGGTTCGGGACGCGTTACCAAGATCATCAAGTAGTACTTGCTGATCGAGGATCCACCGGGCCCCGGCCCGCGCTGAATCCACAAAGAAAGCCCCGCTGCTCCAAGCAGCGGGGCTTTCTTTTACCCTTTTTGGCGGGGACCCCGCGGGTGCTGCCGGGAGGGGCCACTGATACTGTTGCAGCACTGAAAGGAGATCATCATGGGGTGGCTTATTTTCCTGATCATCGCGGTGGCCGTCGTGGCCGGGGTGTTCTGGGTCAAAAGGAATTTCCGGCACGAGATCGACCGGGCCAAGCGGATCAACAGGGCAAACAAGAACCAGTAGCGCGGAGTTGCTGCGCCCGTTGCTGGTATGCCTTATTCCTACTTTTCGGTATACCTAAATTCGCGGTATCCTCGTCTTATTGACGCCCGCAACGACGAGGACACGTGATGGCTGTTTCAACATTGGCGGCGGAATCCGCCACCACCAAAGTGTGGTCCCGCCTCCTGCTGCTCGGGCCCGCGTTCGTGGCCGCCATCGCATATGTGGACCCGGGGAACGTGGCGGCAAACCTGACTGCCGGCGCAAATTTCGGGTACCTGCTCGTCTGGGTTCTGGTGGCAGCTAATGCCATGGCGGTGCTGATCCAGTACCAGTCGGCCAAGCTGGGCCTGGCCACCGGAATGAGCCTGCCGGAAATCCTCGGCAAACGCCTGGGAACCGGGCGGCGCCGAGCCTACTGGGTTCAGGCCGAGATTGTTGCCGGGGCCACCGATATGGCGGAAGTCATTGGCGGCGCCGTTGCGCTCAACCTGCTGTTCGGCCTGCCCCTGCTCACGGGCGGGTTCATCATCGGCCTGGCGTCCATGTTGCTGCTGGCACTGCAGTCGAACCGAAGCCAGAAATCCTTCGAGCTCGCCATTTTGACCCTGCTCGGCGTGATTGCCGTCGGGTTTGTCTCGGGCCTTTTCGTCGCGCCGCCGGATGCCGGGGGTGCCATCGCCGGCCTTGTGCCCCGGTTCGAGGGAACCGACACCGTCCTGCTCGCAGCCAGCATGCTCGGTGCCACCGTGATGCCGCACGCGATCTACCTGCACTCGGCCCTGGCCCGCGACCGTCACGGCTTCTCCGAAGATCCGGCAGTCAGGACGCGGTTGATCCGGGCCACCCGCGTGGATGTCGCCGGTGCCCTGCTGCTTGCCGGAATCGTCAATATCGCCATGCTGCTGCTGGCCGCCACCAGCCTTCGCGGAGTGGAGGGGACGGACACCATCGCCGGAGCGCACGCAGCCGTGACGTCGGCACTCGGGCCCGTTATCGGCGTCGTATTCGCCATTGGCCTCCTGGCCTCGGGCCTGGCGTCCACGTCGGTGGGGTGCTACGCGGGGGCCACCATCATGGGCGGGTTGTTGAAGGTCAGGATTCCGCTGCTGATGCGCCGCACGCTCACCCTGCTCCCGGCTCTGCTGGTCCTGGGCGCCGGCATTGAACCAACGCTGGCCCTGGTCCTGAGCCAGGTCCTCCTGAGTTTCGGCATCCCGTTCGCGCTCATTCCGTTGATCCGCCTCACCGGCAGCCGCAAGGTGATGGGCATCCACGCGGACTCGAAACCGCTTCGGATTGCGGGCTGGACGAGCGCCACGCTCATCGTGGGACTGAACTGCGTGCTGATCTTCCTTACGGTGCTGGGCCTCCAGTGACATGTCGGCAGTGACATGCCACTGGTGGCCCGCCGGCTAGTCCCGGCGGTGGCTCCGGGCGCGCGACAGCGCCTGGTACCAGTAGAAGGACCGTTTGGGGGTCCGCTCCAGTGAATCGAAGTCCACGTGCACCAGGCCAAAACGCTGCGAGTAGCCGGCGGCCCACTCGAAGTTGTCCATAAGTGTCCACACGTAATAGCCGCGCAGGTCAACGCCCTCGGCCACGCCGCCGGGAGCAGTAGCTTCAAGAGCTGTCCCCAGGTGCGCAGCCAGATACTCGACGCGGTCCGTGTCCTCCAGCGTCTCTGAAACCCTGTCGGGTTCAGGAAAGCTGGCGCCGCCCTCGGTGATGTATATCGGCGGAAGCGCCTCGCCGTACCGGTCCCGCATTTCCCGCAGCAGGACCCCCAGGTGCTCCGGTGCCACAGGCCAACCGAAGCCGGTGCTGCCGTACTCCGGATAACCCACTTCGTGGAAGGGCAGCTTCGCGATTTCCTTGTGCATGTCCGCCGGCATGGGGGTGATGCCGGGCCCCAGGGCCACCTTCACCGGGAAGTAGTAATTGAGCCCGTAGAAGTCCAGGGGCTGATGGATGGTCCTGAGGTCGGCATCGGAGATCCTGCCGATGGAGCGCAGCCAGGGCTTGGCGTACAGGGGCAACGAGGGGTAGCGGCCCAGCAGGACGGGATCGGCGTAGATCCTGTTCATCAGAAGGTCGTACAGGTGCGCGACGAGCCGGTCGCCGATCTTCCGGGTGGCGGGCCTGACGGGGGAGTGCAAATTGGTCAGGCCAACGCCGCCCGCCACTCCGGCCGCCCGCAGCGCCTGCACGCCGAGCCCGTGCGCCAGCAGCTGGTGGTGGATGGCGGGAAGGGCATCGAACATCAACCGGCGCCCCGGCGCGTGCACCCCCAGGGCGTAGCCATTGAGGGTGACCGAGACCGGTTCGTTGAGGGTGACCCACTGGTCCACACGGTCGCCGAACCGCTCACCGGCCGCCCGGGCGTAGTCGCCGAACCTTTCGGCGGTGTCGCGGTTCAGCCACCCGCCACGGTGTTCCAGCGGCAGGGGGGTGTCCCAGTGATACAGGGTGGCCATCGGGGAAATGCCGGCATCCAGGAGCTGGTCGATCAGGCGGTCGTAGAAATCCAGGCCTTCGGCATTGAAACTGCCCCGGCCGTCGGGCTGGATCCGTGGCCAGGAAAGCGAGAACCGGTAGGAATCAACGCCCAGCTCCTTGAGCAGCGCCACATCCTCCGGCAGCCGGTTGTAGTGGTCGCAGGCCACGGCGGGGGAGTGCCCGTCCATGATGGCGCCGGGCTTTTCCGCGAAGGCATCCCACCCCGACGGGCCTCGGCCCCCGTCCTTCAGCGCGCCTTCGATCTGGAACGCCGCGGCGGCGACGCCCAGGGTGAACGACGCCGGCACGCGCCCGGCCAGTTCCGTCACCGATTCAGTGCCTTGCAGGGTCATGCCCCTATCATCCAGCCGGTTTCTTTCCACTGCAATGGGGGGTTCAGGCGACGGCGCAGGCGCCAATTCGCATCTGCCAGGCTTTTCCGGCATACTAGATGAGTTGTTCAAGCGCTTCTTCGCGTCCCGATCCGGATAATGCCGGGTGCAGGGTCCAAGTTGAAGACCAAACATAACCCACCCCAATGGAATTGCGGATTTGTATGCGTGTTCAGCGCGACACGCCCGACCGCGGGGGTCGGTTGCGCCGGCAAGGTGAGGAACCCGGATTTATCCGGATTCAGTTTGTGCGGCGGATGGTGGTTACGACCTCAAATGCTTCGGCAGCCATACAACGAGTAAGTGAACAGGGCAGCCCTAAACCGGGGAAGCACAGACTGAAAGAGAGTCAGGCGACATGGCGGGACAAAAAATCCGCATCCGGCTGAAGTCATACGACCACGAGGTCATTGACGTTTCAGCACGGAAGATCGTTGAGACGGTCACGCGCGCAGGCGCAACGGTAGTTGGCCCCGTGCCGCTGCCGACGGAGAAGAACGTGTACTGCGTTATCCGCTCTCCGCACAAGTACAAGGACAGCCGCGAGCACTTTGAAATGCGCACGCACAAGCGTCTTATCGACATCATCGATCCCACGCCGAAGGCTGTTGACTCGCTCATGCGTCTCGACCTGCCGGCTGACGTGAACATCGAAATCAAGCTGTAGGGAGGTGCTGAGAGACTATGACCGCAACCCGTAACGTAAAGGGCCTGCTGGGCACGAAGCTCGGCATGACCCAGGTCTGGGACGAGAACAACAAGCTCATCCCCGTCACTGTGGTCCAGGCAGACTCGAACGTCATCACCCAGCTGCGCAACGCAGAAGTTGATGGCTACGTCGCCGTTCAGATCGGCTACGGCCAGATCGACCCCCGCAAGGTCACCAAGCCGCTGGCTGGTCACTTTGAAAAGGCAGGCGTCACGCCTCGCCGCCACGTCGTCGAACTTCGTACCGCAGATGCTGCCGAGTACGAGCTGGGCCAGGAGCTCTCTGTAGAGCTCTTCGAAGCCGGCCAGAAGATCGACGTCGTCGGGACCACCAAGGGTAAGGGCTTCGCCGGTGTAATGAAGCGTCACGGCTTCCACGGCGTTGGCGCTTCCCACGGTGCCCACAAGAACCACCGTAAGCCCGGTTCAATCGGTGGCGCATCCACCCCGAGCCGCGTCTTCAAGGGCATGAAAATGGCCGGCCGCATGGGCGCCGTTCGTCACACCACGCTGAACCTCACGGTCCACGCGGTTGACGTCGAGAAGTCGCTGCTCCTGATCAAGGGTGCCGTCCCCGGCGCCCGCGGCCAGGTCGTCTTCGTACGCACCGCCGTGAAGGGAG
This sequence comes from Pseudarthrobacter sp. 902506025, assembly GCF_040702325.1. Lineage (NCBI taxonomy): Bacteria > Bacillati > Actinomycetota > Actinomycetes > Micrococcales > Micrococcaceae > Pseudarthrobacter > Pseudarthrobacter sp. 902506025. The sequence goes on along the minus strand of NZ_JBFBKW010000003.1, from coordinate 407,559 downwards.
CCTAGTTCAATGGCTAACACTGTCCAGGTTGACCTGCCTGCAGAGATCTTCGACGTTCAGACCAACGTGCCGCTGCTGCACCAGGTCGTCGTTGCCCAGCTCGCTGCTGCACGCCAGGGTACCCACAAGACCAAGACCCGCGCTGAAGTTTCCGGTGCAGGACGCAAGCCGTTCAAGCAGAAGGGTACCGGCCGCGCCCGTCAGGGTTCCATCCGTGCTCCTCACATGACCGGCGGTGGCATTGTCCACGGTCCGACCCCGCGTGACTACAGCCAGCGCACCCCCAAGAAGATGATTGCTGCTGCACTGCGCGGCGCACTGTCTGACCGGGCCCGCAACGGTCGCATCCACGTTGTCGCAGAACTGGTTGAAGGCACCAAGCCCTCCGCCAAGACCGCACTGGCAACGCTCCGCGGTGTTTCCGACCGCAAGAACCTGCTGGTCGTCATCGAGCGCGATAACGACGTTGCTGCACTGTCCGTGCGCAACCTCGCCGGCGTTCACGTTCTGTACGCAGACCAGCTGAACACCTACGACGTTCTCGTCTCTGATGACGTTGTCTTCACCAAGGCTGCCTACGACGCATTCGTTGCCGCTAAGGCAGCTAAGAACGAGGAGGATGCCAAGTGAGTGCAGCCACCATCAAGGATCCCCGCGACGTCGTGCTTGCACCCGTCGTGTCGGAAAAGAGCTACGGCCTGATCGACGAGGGCAAGTACACCTTCCTGGTGGACCCCCGTTCGAACAAGACCGAGATCAAGCTGGCCGTGGAGAAGATCTTCTCCGTCAAGGTCGAATCGATCAACACCATCAACCGTGCCGGTAAGCGCAAGCGCACCAAATTCGGATGGGGTACCCGCAAGAACACCAAGCGTGCGATTGTCACCCTCAAAGAAGGCACCATCGACATCTTCGGCGGTCCGCTCGCGTAGCGGAGACCACTTTAACGAGGAAATAAATTATGGGAATCCGTAAGTACAAGCCGACTACCCCGGGCCGTCGTGGCTCGAGCGTAGCGGACTTCACCGAAATTACGCGGTCGACGCCGGAAAAGTCGTTGGTACGTCCGCTGCCCAAAAAGGGCGGCCGTAACAACTCCGGTAAGATCACCACCCGTCACAAGGGTGGCGGACACAAGCGCCAGTACCGTCTGATCGACTTCCGTCGCCACGACAAGGACGGCGTCAACGCCCGCGTTGCCGAAATCGAGTACGATCCGAACCGCACGGCTCGCATCGCCCTCCTGCACTACGTTGATGGCACCAAGCGTTACATCATCGCTCCCAACAAGCTTTCCCAGGGTGACGTTGTCGAGGCAGGTGCCGGTGCTGACATCAAGCCCGGTAACAACCTGCCCCTGCTCAACATCCCGGTGGGTACTGTCATCCACGCAGTTGAACTGCGTCCGGGTGGCGGCGCCAAGATGGGCCGCTCCGCCGGCGCATCGATCCAGCTTGTTGCCAAGGAAGGCCGCTTCGCCCAGCTGCGTCTGCCTTCCGGCGAAATCCGCAACGTTGACGTGCGCTGCCGCGCAACCGTCGGCGAGGTCGGCAACGCCGAGCAGTCGAACATCAACTGGGGCAAGGCCGGCCGTATGCGGTGGAAGGGCGTTCGCCCGACCGTCCGTGGTGTCGCCATGAACCCGGTTGACCACCCGCACGGTGGTGGCGAGGGTAAGACGTCCGGTGGACGTAACCCCGTCAACCCGAACGGTAAGCGGGAAGGCCGCACCCGCCGCCCCAACAAAGAGAGCGACAAGCTTATTGTGCGTCGCCGTCGTACTGGCAAGAACAAGCGATAGGAGCCTGGACACATGCCACGCAGCCTGAAAAAAGGTCCTTTCGTTGACCAGCACCTCTTTGTGAAGGTAGCCAGGGAAAACGAAAAGGGCACCAAGAACGTCATCAAGACCTGGTCCCGCCGTTCGATGATCATCCCCGACATGCTCGGACACACGATCGCCGTACACGACGGACGCAAGCACATCCCGGTGTTTGTCACTGAGTCGATGGTCGGGCACAAGCTCGGCGAATTCGCTCCCACGCGGACATTCCGCGGCCATGTCAAGGACGACCGTAAGGGCAAGCGCCGCTAGGCGCCTGCGTTTACGTCAAAGACGAGAGAAGGAAAGCAATGGAAGCCAAGGCAATTGCGCGCCACATCCGCGTAACGCCTATGAAGGCCCGGCGCGTCGTCAACCTTGTTCGTGGATTGCAAGCGAATGAGGCTCTGGCAATTCTGAAGTTTGCCCCGCAGGCAGCTTCGGAGCCGGTATTCAAGGTAGTTCAGTCAGCAATCTCCAACGCCCGGGTCCTCGCGGACCGCGACGGCGTGGCGTTTGACGAAGGCGACCTCATCATCAGCGAAGCGTTTGTTGATGAAGGCCCGACCATGAAGCGGTTCCAGCCGCGTGCCCAGGGTCGTGCATTTCAGATCAAGAAGCGCACCAGCCACATCACCGTGGTAGTCGCTACCCCGGAGAAAGAGGAGGCTCGCTAAGTGGGACAGAAAGTAAACCCGCACGGGTTCCGACTCGGCATCACCACCGATCACGTATCGCACTGGTTCGCTGACAGCACCAAGGCCGGCCAGCGGTACAAGGACTTCGTTCGCGAAGACATCCGCATCCGCCAGCTCATGTCCACGGGCATGGAGCGCGCCGGCATCGCCAAGGTCGAGATCGAGCGCACCCGTGACCGCGTCCGCGTGGACATCCACACGGCCCGTCCCGGCATCGTCATCGGCCGCCGTGGAGCAGAAGCAGACCGCATCCGCGGCGAGCTCGAAAAGCTCACCGGCAAGCAGGTCCAGCTGAACATCCTCGAGGTCAAGAACCCCGAGATGGAAGCCCAGCTTGTGGCCCAGGGCGTTGCAGAGCAGCTGACTTCCCGCGTGGCGTTCCGCCGTGCGATGAAGAAGGCCATGCAGTCCGCACAGCGTGCAGGTGCCAAGGGCATCCGTATCGCCTGCTCGGGCCGCCTGGGTGGCGCTGAAATGTCCCGCTCGGAGTTCTACCGCGAAGGCCGTGTGCCCCTGCACACCCTCCGCGCGAACATCGACTACGGCTTCTACGAAGCCAAGACCACCTTCGGCCGCATCGGTGTGAAGGTCTGGATCTACAAGGGTGACGTCACCGCCAAGGAACTGGCTGCACAGGCTGCTGCCGCACCGTCCCGCGGTGGCCGTGGCGAGCGTCCCGGCCGCCCGGGTGGCGCTGACCGCGGTGACCGCCGCCGTCGCAACGACCGTCCGGCCGCTGAAGCAGCTCCTGCTGCCGAAGCACCGGCAGTTGAAGCAGCACCTGCTGCTGCAGAAGGAGGACAGGCTTAAATGCTTATCCCACGTCGAGTAAAGCACCGTAAGCAGCACCACCCGGGTCGTTCCGGCGCTGCTACGGGCGGCACCCAGGTCTCCTTCGGTGAGTACGGCATCCAGGCCCTGAGCCCGGCATACGTCACCAACCGTCAGATCGAGTCCGCTCGTATCGCAATGACCCGCCACATCAAGCGTGGCGGTAAGGTCTGGATCAACATCTACCCGGACCGTCCGCTGACCAAGAAGCCTGCCGAAACCCGCATGGGTTCCGGTAAGGGTTCACCGGAATGGTGGGTCGCCAACGTCAAGCCGGGCCGGGTTCTGTTCGAACTCTCCGGTGTCAATGAAGAGGTAGCTCGCGAGGCCCTGCGCCTGGCAATCCACAAGCTGCCGTTGAAGGCACGCATTGTGCGTCGCGAGGGTGGTGAATAGAAATGGCAGTAGGATCCAAGGATCTGGCTCCCGCACAGCTGGACGGTTTCGACAACGAGCGTCTCGTTGAAGAACTCCGCAAGGCCAAGGAAGAGCTGTTCAACCTGCGTTTCCAGTCCGCCACCGGACAGCTGGAGAACCACGGTCGCCTGCGCGCGGTAAAGAAGGACATCGCACGCATCTACACCGTTCTCCGCGAACGCGAGCTGGGCATTCGTGCCGAGGTTGCCGCACCGGTTGTGGAAGCCAAGGAAGAGAAGAAGTCCAAGAAGGCTTCAACCAAGAAGGCCGAAAAGGCTGAAAAGGCTGAGACCGAGGAGGACGCCAAGTGAGTGAAAAGGACCAGAACGTGACCGAAACTGCTACCGAAGCCAAGGCTGGGCAGCGCGGTTACCGCAAGACCCGTCGCGGTTACGTGGTCTCCGACAAGATGGAAAAGACCATCGTTGTCGAGGTTGAAGACCGCGTGAAGCACGCACTGTACGGCAAGGTCATCCGCCGCACCTCCAAGGTCAAGGCACACGACGAAGAGAACACCGCCGGCATCGGCGACCTCGTTGTCATCGCCGAGACCCGTCCGCTGTCCGCCACCAAGAACTGGCGGCTCGTGGAAATCCTCGAAAAGGCCAAGTAGCACCTGCTGCTTCGCTGGAAGCCCCTGCTCCCTTCCGGGAGCGGGGGCTTCCTCGCTTAACGCGGGCGTCACGCCAGGCAGCTTTTGAGTGAAGCGGACGACGGCGGCGCCACGCCTGGCGGGGGAGCGGCACCGTTAGCGGGCCGAAAGGCTGCCCTGCGTGACGCCGTCGTCCGTCCCGCCTAAACGCCCCATCACTTACTACCGCTTTTTCGGCGACGCCCCATCACCTATCACTGCTTTTTCGGCGACGCCCCATCACTTCCCGTTGCCGGTAGGCCTGGAGGTGATCGGGCGTTGGTTGTTTTGCTGCTGGAGGTGATCGGGCGTTGGTTGTTTTGCTGCAGGAAGTGATGGGGCGTTGTGCTGGCGGGGGAGCGGCACCCCGGGCGGGCGGAAAGGCTGGCCTGCATCGCGCCGTCGTCCGTCTTGCCGGGCAGGGGACGGTGGTGATATGGGGACTGACGGAAAACATGCTAGGATATTGAGTTTGTATGGCGCCTTTCGCGCGCCATCATCAACCTCGTAAACAAGCGTGCCACAGCATAGTGCCCCTGTGCGCCCGGGATCCGTCCCGGACCGGGTGGGAGCAACTGCTTCTGGCACGGGCGTTTAGGCCTGGTCTGGCAAAATCCAGGCAGGTCAAGAGACACCCCGATCAACCGTTCCGCAAGGCTCATTCCGTAGCAACATCACGGCCTGAGAACCGGCGCGACGCAAGGAGTAAATAGTGATTCAGCAGGAGTCGCGACTCAAGGTCGCCGACAACACGGGTGCTAAGGAAATCCTTACCATTCGCGTTCTCGGTGGATCTGGCCGTCGCTACGCAGGCATCGGCGACGTCATTGTCGCCACCGTCAAGGATGCAATCCCGGGCGGCAACGTAAAGAAGGGCGACGTGGTCAAGGCCGTCATCGTCCGTACCAAGAAGGAACGCCGCCGTGCGGATGGTTCCTACATCAAGTTTGACGAGAACGCAGCTGTGATCCTGAAGAATGACGGTGACCCCCGCGGTACCCGTATCTTCGGACCGGTTGGTCGTGAACTGCGTGACAAGAAGTTCATGAAGATCGTTTCTCTGGCTCCGGAGGTGCTCTAGTCCATGGCTGCAAAGATCAAGAAGGGTGACCTGGTTCAGGTCATCACTGGCGCCAAGGCTGAGCGCGGCGGCGACCGTGGCAAGCAGGGCAAGGTTCTGCGCGTCTTCACCGACACCAACCGCGTGCTGGTTGAGGGTATCAACCGCGTCACCAAGCACACCCGTGTTGGACAGTCGCAGCGCGGCACCAAGACCGGCGGCATAGAGGTCGTAGAGGCCCCGATCCACATTTCGAACGTGGCCCTGGTTGACCCGTCGACCAAGAAGCCGACCCGTGTGGGCTTCCGCCTCGACACTGTGGAGAAGAACGGTGTCAAGAAGACCGTCCGTATCCGCGTGTCCAAGAGCTCCGGGAAGGACATCTAATGACTGAGACTCTCGAGACTCCGGCAACGAAGATCGTTCCTCGTCTGAAGACCAAGTACGCCGAATCCATCAAGGCAACGCTCCAGGATGAATTCAAGTACGAGAACGTGAACCAGGTACCCCGTCTGGTGAAGGTTGTTGTGAACATGGGTGTTGGAGATGCCGCCAAGGACTCCAAGCTGATCGACGGCGCTGTCCGCGACCTCACCCAGATCACCGGCCAGAAGCCGCAGGTTACCAAGGCCCGCAAGTCGATCGCACAGTTCAAGCTGCGCGAAGGCATGCCCATCGGTGCACACGCTACCCTGCGTGGCGACCGCATGTGGGAATTCGTGGACCGCCTGGTCACCCTGGCTCTGCCCCGTATCCGCGACTTCCGCGGCCTCAGCGGCAAGCAGTTCGATGGCAACGGCAACTACACCTTCGGTCTGACCGAGCAGGTTATGTTCCACGAAATCGACCAGGACAAGATCGACCGCGTCCGCGGCATGGACATCACGGTTGTCACCACTGCCAAGACCGATGACGAAGGCCGCGCGCTGCTCAAGGCGCTTGGTTTCCCGTTCAAAACCGAAGCTTAATTAACTACGTAAAAGGTCCGGCCGCTCCGCTCCCCCGGGAATGGAACGGCGGAAACCGTTATGAGGAAGGGCATGAGCCCACATGACAATGACAGATCCTGTCGCAGATATGCTTACGCGCCTGCGTAACGCAAACTCGGCATACCACGACTCCGTGTCTATGCCTTACAGCAAGCTCAAGGCACGCGTTGCCGACATCCTCAAGGCCGAAGGTTTCATCGCCGGCTGGAAGGAAGAGGACGCCGAGGTTGGCAAGAAGCTGACCCTGGACCTCAAGTTCGGTCCGAACCGCGAGCGTTCCATCGCCGGTGTACGCCGCATCTCCAAGCCGGGTCTCCGCGTTTACGCGAAGTCCACCAACCTGCCTCACGTGCTCGGTGGCTTGGGTATCGCTATCCTGTCCACCTCTTCCGGCCTCCTGACTGACAAGCAGGCCGGCAAGAAGGGCGTGGGCGGCGAAGTCCTCGCGTACGTCTGGTAACGGGAAAGGAAGAGAATAATGTCACGTATTGGACGTCTCCCCATCACCGTTCCTGCCGGCGTTGAGGTCAAGGTTGACGGCTCTGTCGTCAGCGTCAAGGGTTCCAAGGGGGAGCTGACCCACACTGTGGCCAGCCCCATTGAGGTTGCCCTGGACGAGAACACCCTGACCGTCAGCCGCCCGAACGACGAGCGCGCCTCCCGTTCGCTCCACGGCCTGACCCGCACCCTGATCGCCAACATGATCCAGGGCGTCACCGCAGGCTACGAGAAGAAGCTTGAAATCGTCGGTACCGGTTACCGCGTTCAGGCCAAGGGATCTGACCTTGAGTTCGCTCTGGGCTACAGCCACCCGGTCAACGTTTCGGCTCCGGCCGGCATCACCTTTGCAGTAGAGGGACCGACCAAGCTCTCTGTCTCAGGTATCAACAAGCAGCAGGTCGGCGAGGTCGCTGCCAACATTCGCAAGCTGCGGAAGCCTGACCCGTACAAGGGCAAGGGCATCCGTTACGCCGGCGAAGTCATCCGCCGCAAGGTCGGAAAGGCTGGTAAGTAACCATGGCCATCTCCATTAACAAGAAGCGTACGAACAAGAGCAAGGCTGCTGGTCGCAGCCGCCGCCAGCTTCGTATCCGCAAGCGCATTTCCGGTACGGCTGTCCGCCCCCGCCTGGTGGTCAACCGCTCCGCACGCCACGTATTTGTCCAGGTTGTCGATGACACCATTGGCCAGACCGTAGCAAGTGCGTCCACCCTGGAAGCTGATCTTCGTGCATTCGACGGTGACAAGACTGCCAAGGCCAAGCGCGTTGGCGAGCTCGTTGCCGAACGTGCCAAGGCTGCCGGCGTCGAGGCTGTTGTGTTCGACCGTGGTGGTAACAAGTACCACGGCCGGATCGCCGCCGTCGCTGACGGTGCACGCGAAGGTGGGCTGTCACTGTGACCGAAGCAAACAAGGAAAAGGACACTGTGTCTGCAGATCAGAAGGCGCCCGAAGCCGCAGCTGCTGAGACCACTGCCCCCGCTGCCGAGGACCGCCGTGGTGGCGCCCGTCGCGGCGAGCGTGGCGACCGTGGCCAGGGCCGCGGCGACCGCGGTGGCCGTGGCGGCCGCGACGGTGGCCGTGAAGCCGAAAAGAACCAGTTCGTAGAGCGCGTTGTCACCATCAACCGCGTCTCCAAGGTCGTCAAGGGTGGTCGTCGCTTCAGCTTCACCGCACTGGTCGTCGTTGGTGACGGTAACGGCATGGTCGGCGTGGGCTACGGCAAGGCCAAGGAAGTTCCCGCTGCTATCGCCAAGGGCGTTGAAGAGGCCAAGAAGTCCTTCTTCCGCGTTCCCCGCGTTGGCAACACCATCCCGCACCGCGTTCAGGGTGAAGCCGCTGCCGGCGTCGTAATGCTGCGTCCGGCTTCCGCCGGTACCGGTGTTATCGCCGGTGGTCCGGTCCGTGCAGTACTGGAGTGCGTGGGCATCCACGACATCCTCTCCAAGTCGCTCGGTTCCTCCAACGCCATCAACATCGTTCACGCGACCGTTGATGCCCTGAAGCGCCTCGAAGAGCCGGCAGCAGTGGCAGCACGCCGCGGCCTGCCGCTGGACGAGATCGCTCCGGCAGCGTTGGTGAAGGCCCTCCTGGCTCCGAAGGCAGGTGTTTAGTCTTGGCTAAGAACCTGGTCCCCTCGGACGCTCAGTTGGAAATCACTCAGATCAAGTCCGCCATTGGCGGCAAGCAGAACCAGCGCGACACCCTGCGGTCCCTCGGCCTGAAGCGGATCGGACACACTGTTGTCCGCACCGCCGACGCCGTAACCGTTGGAATGCTCAACACGGTTCCGCACCTGGTAAAGGTAGAGGAGGCGAAGTAAATGGCAGAGAACACTGCTGATAAGGCGCAGGCTGCTGAGAAGCAGAACGCCCTGAAGGTTCACCACCTGCGTCCCGCACCGGGTGCCAAGACCGCCAAGACCCGTGTTGGTCGTGGTGAGGCATCCAAGGGTAAGACCGCCGGCCGTGGTACCAAGGGTACGGCTGCCCGCTACCAGGTGAAGGCTGGCTTTGCCGGCGGCCAGCTGCCGCTGCACATGCGCCTGCCCAAGCTGCGTGGCTTCAAGAACCCGTTCCGGGTCGAGTTCCAGGTGGTAAACCTGGACAAGCTCAACGAGCTGTTCCCGGAAGGTGGCGCAGTCACCGTGGAGAACCTGGTCGAAAAGGGTGCCGTTCGCAAGAACCAGCCCGTCAAGGTGCTGGGCACCGGCGACATCACCGTCAAGGTTGACGTCACCGCCCACGCATTCTCGGCCAGCGCCGCCGAAAAGATTGCTGCAGCAGGCGGAAGCACCACCGCCCTGTAAGGGACGGCGCCAGCTGTAAAACTCCCGGTATCCGCGGGCTTCGGCCCCGGATACCGGGAGTTTTTCGTATCCGCCTGGCGAACAATTCCTGCCATCCGGCGCACGCCGGCCGGCCCGGATTGTTCGCTCGGCACATAGACCCGTTAGACTCGGATGTCGGGATTTATCAAATTCCGCCACCCCCACCCTTATTGACACCACAGGAGGACGCTTGCTTAGCGCATTTGGCCGGGCCTTTCGCACGCCTGATCTGCGACGCAAGTTGTTGTTCACGCTGGGAATCATCACCATCTTCCGCTTGGGTGCTTTCATTCCCTCGCCCGGTGTGAACTACCAGAATGTCCAGCAATGCTTGCAGAACGGTCAGACTGCCGGCGGGCTGTACCAGCTCGTTAACCTCTTCAGCGGCGGCGCGTTGCTCCAGGTGTCCATCTTCGCCCTGGGCATCATGCCCTACATCACGGCCAGCATTATCGTGCAGCTGCTCCGGGTGGTCATTCCCCGGTTCCAGCAGCTGTACGAAGAGGGCGCGTCGGGACAGTCCAAGCTGACCCAGTACACCCGTTACCTCACCATCGCCCTGGGTCTGCTCAACGCCACCACACTGGTGTCCCTGGCCCGCTCAGGGCAGCTGCTTCCCGGCTGCCAGTTGCCGGTGATCCCTGACAGCAGCATCATCACCACCATCCTGATCATCATCACGCTCACGGCAGGCACCGGCCTGATCATGTGGATGGGCGAGCTCGTCACGGAGAAGGGTGTGGGCAACGGCATGTCGCTGCTCATCTTCACCTCCATCGCCGCCCAGTTCCCCACCTCCCTGGGTGCCATCTGGACCTCGCAGGGACCGGGAACCTTCTTCCTCGTCCTGGTTGTGGGTCTCCTCACCGTGGCCCTGGTGGTCTTCGTTGAGCAGTCACAGCGCCGCATCCCGGTGCAGTACGCCAAGCGGATGATCGGCCGCCGCACTGTGGGCGGCACCAGTACCTACATTCCCATCAAGGTGAACATGGCCGGCGTCATTCCGGTGATCTTCGCTTCCTCCATGCTCTACATTCCCGGGCTGATCGCTCAGTTCAACCAGCCCCGGAACGGCGAGCCAATGCAACCGTGGGTTGAGTGGATCAACAACAACCTCACCCGCGGTGACCACCCGATCTACATGGCGGTTTATTTCGTCCTGATCGTGTTCTTCACCTACTTCTACGTCGCGATTACCTTCAACCCTGAAGAAGTCTCAGACAACATGAAGAAGTACGGCGGCTTCATCCCAGGTATCCGCGCCGGCAGGCCGACCGCTGATTACCTGCAGTACGTGCTTTCACGGATCACCCTGCCCGGCGCCCTCTACCTGGGCTTCGTGGCACTGATCCCGCTGGTGGCACTCGTGCTGATCAACGCAAACCAGAACTTCCCGTTCGGTGGCACCTCGATCCTGATCATGGTGGGCGTTGGGTTGGAGACCGTAAAGCAGATTGATGCGCAGCTACAACAACGTCACTACGAAGGGCTTTTGCGATGACGAGAATGCTGATTATTGGACCTCCCGGTTCCGGAAAAGGAACGCAGGCGGAGCGGATTTCAGAACGCCTCGGTGTTGTGGCCATCTCCACCGGCGACATCTTCCGTGCCAACGTGAAGGGCGAAACCCCGCTCGGCGTCGAGGCCAAGAAGTACATGGACAACGGTGACTTCGTCCCGGACAGCGTGACCAACAAGATGGTCCGTGACCGCCTGAACGAGTCCGATGTCGAGAACGGCTTCCTGCTGGACGGCTACCCGCGCACCACCGCGCAGGTGGACTACCTTGACGAGATCCTCGCCGACGGCGACGAGAAGCTCGACGTGGTCCTGCAGCTGACTGCCGACGACGAGGAGCTGGTACACCGCCTCCTGGGCCGGGCCAAGGAAACGGGCCGGAGCGACGACAACGAAGCCGTCATCCGCCACCGCCTGGACCTCTACCACGAGCAGACCGAAGCTGTGGTGGCGAAGTACGCCGACCGCGGCATCCTCACCAAGGTTGACGGAATCGGTCCGATCGACGAAGTAACCAACCGCGTGATGCAGGCCATCAAGGCCGCACAGGCCGCCTGACCCAAGGCGCCCGGTTTTATCGAGGCTCCTCCCGGCATCCGGGAGGAGCCTCAGCCATTTGAAAGGAAACATCATGGCCTTCGGCCAGCCCCGCATCGAATACAAGAACAACGCCCAGATGCGCACCATGCACGAGGCCGGCCTGGTTCTCAGCCGTGCACTGGATGCCGCCGTTGCCGCCGCGGTGCCGGGGGTCACCACCAAGCACCTGGACGATGTCTTCGCCGCCGTCCTCAACGAGGCAGGCGCCAAGTCCAACTTCCTCGGCTACCACGGCTTCCCGGCCACCATCTGCACGTCCGTCAATGAGGAAGTGGTGCACGGCATTCCGGGCAGCCGCGTCCTGCAGGACGGCGACATCATCTCCATCGATGGCGGCGCGATCGTCAACGGCTGGCACTCGGATTCCGCGCGCACGGTGATCGTGGGAACAGCGGACCCGGAAGACCAGCGCCTCTCGGACGTCACCCAGGCCGCCATGTGGCGGGGGATCGCTGCCCTGGCCGGCGGCTCGCACGTGGGGGACATCGGCGCCGCCATTGACGACTACGTCTCCTCCGTCCCCGGCAAGCCGCTGGGCATCCTGGAGGACTACGTGGGCCACGGCATCGGCTCCGAGATGCACATGGCCCCGGACGTCCTGAACTACCGCACCAACCACCGGGGCCCCAAGATCAAGCCTGGCCTGTGCCTTGCCATTGAACCCATGCTGGTCCGGGGCGGCATCGAGACCGCAGTCCTGGAGGATGACTGGACCGTGGTAACCACCGACGGCAAGCGCTCCTGCCAGTGGGAGCACTCCGTGGCAGTGCACGAGAAGGGCATCTGGGTGCTGTCGGCGCCCGACGGCGGTGCGGAGCACCTGGTGCCCCTGGGCGTCACCCCGGTGCCGATCCCCTAAGGGGACACGCTTCCCCCTCTTCTACGCGCATTTTTCTGCGTGACGCACAAAAGCCCTGGCAGGACCCGGATCCGGGTCCCGCCAGGGCTTTCGCGTTTCGACAGCGGCTAGGACTTCAGCTTCGGCTTCACGTCCCGGTCGTAGATACCCTGCAGGGTGGTCTTCAGGTCCGTCATGGTGGACTTGACGTCGCCTTGCTGGGTGAGGATCTTCGCAGCGGCCTTTGCCATCTCCTGGTCAGCACCGGGCAGGAACACGCGGGCGTTGTCCTGGACCTTGGTCACCGCGAGCTGGTCCACTGCGGTCTGGATCTGCGGCGTCTTGGCCAGGACCGCCTTCATGTCGGCCGACTTGCGGGTGGGCATGTAGCCGGTGGCCGCGGAGAACTCCGCGGTGCTCTCCGGCTGGGTGACGAAGTCCAGGAACATCCCGGCGGCCAGCTGTTCCTCCTTGGAAATGCCGCTGGGGATGCCCAGGCCTGCACCACCCGTGGGGCAGACGTTGGAGGTCGCCTTGGGGCCGCCGGGCAGGAAGCCGACACCCACGTTGAACTTGGCCGACTTCAGGATGCCCAGCAGCGAGCCCGTGGAGGCGATGGTGGCCGAAGTCAGGCCTGCGGAGAAATCGTCGGCCGCTTCCTTGGACGAGACACCCGCCCACTTGTCCTTGTAGATCGAGTCCTGGGCCCACTGCAGCGCGGCGACGGATTCGGCGGAGTCGCAGGTGATGTCCCATTCCTTGGACCAGCCCCCGCCCCAGCCCCAGAGCATATTCTGCAGGGTCCAGCCCGCGTAGCCGGCCAGAGCCGGATAGATGTAGGCGTACTGGGCGCCGGAGCTTGCCTTCAGCTTGGGTGCCCACTCGCCGAATTCCTGCCAGGTCTTGGGAGCACGGTCCGGGATTCCGGCTGCCGCGAAGTGGTCCTTGTTGTAGTAGAACAGCGGCGTTGACCGGCCGTAGGGCAGCGCCCACTGCTTGCCGTCGTATTTGTAGTCATTGACCAGTGACTGCTGGAAGTCGTCCATTTTCATGTTCAGCTGCTTGGTCAGGCTGTCCACCGGAATGATGCTGCCGTTGGTGTAGTACCGGAACCACCAAACGTCGGAGAGGACAACGACACCCGGGAGGCCGGACTTGGCTGCCTGTGCGGTCTGGAACTTCTGGGCGATTTCCTCGTAGTTGGCGCCAGCGGTGACCAGGTTGACGGCGATGCCCGGGTTCTTGGCCTGGAACTTCTCGATCAGGCTCTTTTCCACATCCTGGGACTGTCCGGGGTGGCTGGACCAGAAGTCGATTTTGGCAGCGGGCTTCACGCCGCTGAAGTCGATATCGGCCGCCTGGGACGTGGCCTGTCCACCGCCGCTTGTAGAAGGTCCGCCGCATGCGGCCAGGGCTGCGGCAGAGGCGGTGAGCCCTGCCAGGCCCAGGAAGTGCCTCCGGTCCAGGTGAAGTGTCATGACAGTTCCTTTCGGTTGTTGCCTGCGGAAGGGGGAGTACTTGGAGGTTGGGTAGTACGACGGCGGCCGGCGGCTTAGCCGGTCACGCTGCCTTGGGTGAGGCCCGCCACGATGTAGCGCTGCAGGGCCGCGAAGATGATCAGGATGGGAACGATGACCAGGACTGCCCCGGCCATGAGGACACCCCAGCCGGCGGCGTTGCTCTCGTTGTTCTGCAGGAGGGTGAGGCCGACCGGCAACGTCATGGTTTCCGGCCGGTCCGTGATGATCAGCGGCCAGATGTAGTCGTTCCATTCGGTCACGATGGTCACCAGGGCTACCGTGGCAATGGAAGGCACGGAGACGGGGACCACGATCTGCCACAGCCGGCGCCAGTGCCCGGCACCGTCCATCTCTGCAGATTCGAGAATGGAGGCGGGCAGGGTACGGAAGTGCTGCCGCAGCAGGAACGTGCCGAACGCGGTGCCAAGGCCGGGCAGGATGATGCCCCACAGGGTGTTCTTCCCGCCGATCCCCGCGATCAGGATGAAGTTGGGCAGGATGGATACCTGCGGCGGCACCATGAGGGCCACCAGGATCAGCAGGAAGATGAAGTTCCGGAACGGGAAGCGGACAAAGACCAGGGCGTACGCCGTCAGGATGGCCAGGAGCACCTTGATGGTTGCCCCTGACAGGGTGACGATGGTGCTGTTCAGGAAGAACTGCCCGAAGGGGACCGTAGTCATGGCGGTCCGGTAGTTCTCCAGGTTCAGGCTTTCCGGAAGGATCTTCAGGTCGGTGGTGACGATTTCGCCCGATTGCTTGAAGGAGCTGAGCACCATCCACAGCAGGGGAAGGAACACCACCAGCGTGGCGATCAGCAGCGGCAGGTAGCCGCCCACCACGGTCTGGACAAGGTTCCGGCGGGAGAACGGCCGGTCGCGGCGAAGGCCGGGGTCCGGTGCGGCGATGGCCGGAGCGGCGGGGTCCGGGCTCACCGGTGATAGGGATGTCACGAGTAATGAACCTTTCGTTCCACGAACCGCAGCTGGAGCACGGTGATCACCAGGAGGATGGCAAACAGGACCACCGAGATGGCCGCTGAGTAGCCGGCCCTGTTGTAGGCCCCGAAGGCCTGGAGGTATGCCTCGTAAATCAGGGTGCTGGTGCCGGTGCCCAGGGGTGTCATGATCCGGATGAGGTCGAAGGCCTGCAGCGAGCTGAGCATGGTGGTGATCAGGAGGAAGAACGTGGTGGGGGACAGCAGCGGCAGCGAGATGCTGACGAAGCGGCGGAACCCGTTGGCACCGTCGAGGGACGCCGCCTCCATGACCTCCTGCGGAAGCGACTGGAGCCCGGCGAGGTACACCACCGCGCAGTAGCCCAGGTTCTTCCACACGTAAACCAGGATCACCATGACCAGCGACAGCTGGGGATCGTTGATCCACTGCGGGCTCTGCTGCCCGATGCCCCGGAGCAGCCAGGCCAGGACGCCGTAGCCCGGATCAAAAATGAACAGCCACACCAGGCCCACGCCGACGCCGGAGAGGACGTAGGGGGCAAAGACGGCGGAGCGCGCGAACGTGGTGCCGCGGACCTTCGCGTTCAAGGCCAGCGCAACCAGCAGGCCCAGGATCATCGAGCCGCCCACCGTCACCAGCGTGAACACTGCGGTGGTGCCCAGGACTTTCGGGGCATCGTTGCTGGTGAAGAAGGTGACGTAGTTGGCGAAGCCCACCACGCTGGCGGTGGGGGAACCGAGGGTCCAGTCCAACGTGGAGTAGTACATGTTGCTGAACAGCGGCCGGTAGGTGAAGACGGCGATCAGCACCAGGTTGGGCAGCGCCATGGCAAGGAAAACAAAGAAGTCGCGGCGGGTCCTTGCGGTCCACCGCCGTCGTGGAACTTTTGCCGAACGCCCCGGGGGCCTCTTGGGTTTGGTGGCGGGGTGCTGGGCGAGTTGACGGGTCATGCGTGTCTCTCCCGGGTTGGGAGCCTGCTCGTGGCCGGCCCTGGCTTGATCTAGGGACTACTACACCAGACCGTCAGGGGGCTGAAACCCGCATATGCCCTTGTCAGGGAACTGTTATCCAAGGCTTCGTCGCCCGTTAACGCTGTGTTGATTGCAGTCTCGCATAAAGTTCGCCGTTGCGGCAGGGGCGCGCCAGCGGAGGGGACAATAGGGGCATGGGAACCATTACCGATGTCCCGGGCATCCGCGTGGGCCACGTCCAGAAGGACACCGACGGCTGGCTGACGGGCGTTACCGTTGTCCTGCCGCCGCCGGGCACGGTGGGCTCGGTGGATGTCCAGGGCGGCGGCCCGGCTACGCACGAAACGGACGCCCTTGACCCCACCACCCTGGTCGGCACCGTGGACGCCCTGGTCCTCACGGGCGGCAGCGCCTACGGGCTGGCGTCCGCTGCGGGCGCGCAGCGCTGGTGCGAGGAAAACGGCCGCGGCTTTGCCGTTCCCGGGGGAGTGGTGCCCATCGTCCCCGCCGCGGCCATCTTCGACCTCGGCAGGGGCGGGAACTTCGCCGCACGGCCGACGCCGGACATGGGCTACGCGGCAACGGCCGCCGCGGCAGCACAAAAGGAGGGCCACAACACCGGACGGGGCAACGTGGGTGCCGGCACCGGGGCACTGATCGGCCGGGGGCAATATAAAGGGGGAGTTGGCACAGCGTCGGCCACGCTCGGGAACGGGGTTGTGGTCGGAGCCCTGGCCATAGTCAACGCACTCGGACTCCCGTTTGAACCAGCGGTGCAGTTCTCCGTGGAGACCACTGATCCGCCGCCCCTTAACACCACTCTTGTCGTTGTGGCCACCAATGCCGTTCTTGATGTGGCCGAATGTAAAAGGACTGCCTCTGCTTCCCATGCCGGGATTGCCCGGGCGCTCAACCCGAGCCATACCCTCGCCGACGGGGACACAGTCTTCTGCCTGGCAACCGGTGCTGTGGCACTCGACCGCTCCGACGACGCTGCCCGCCAGGTCAGTCTCATCACGCTCCAAAGCGCGGCAGCCGACGTCGTCCGTTTGGCCATCCTGGACGGTGTGGCGGCGGCTGGTGCCGTGAGCACTCCGGCCGGCGAATATGGTGCGTACCGCACCGCGTAGGCTACTATGGCCGATTTAACTTTTACCGGCCAACAGGGTAGTGTTGTTTGTTGGTTGTCTGGACTGCCACGCCCTTTTGGGCCTGGAGGCGGCAATCGATCCAACAAAAACGTTCGTGGTCATGCCCGGTGCTATCCGGCGGGGCTGCGGCAACAACAGTTAGCGGAGGGTATGGCCAAGAAGGACGGGGTCATTGAGATCGAAGGCGTTGTGACCGAGGCGCTGCCTAACGCGATGTTTCGCGTTGAGCTCACCAACAAGCACATCGTTCTGGCACACATCTCTGGAAAGATGCGTCAGCACTACATCCGAATCCTCCCTGAGGACCGCGTAGTGGTGGAGCTGAGCCCGTACGACCTCACCCGTGGTCGTATCGTCTACCGCTACAAGTAAATTGCTGGGCGGCGGCAGTGCAAACTGACTGCTGCTCCAGTTGACCAAACTGCTACACGCAAAGGAACGCCATGAAGGTCAAGCCGAGCGTCAAGCAGATCTGCGAAAAGTGCAAAGTGATCCGCCGTAATGGCCGGGTCATGGTGATCTGCGAGAACCCGCGCCACAAGCAGCGCCAGGGCTAATTTCCTTCCCTGAAGGAAATCCTGGGTTGCTAACCCACGCAAGTAAATAAAGGCAGCACAAGCTGATCTGGAACATTGAGCTCGAAAGAGTCCGGACAGCTAACCCCCGGTCGGAGGCTGGGGCCGCACGGAACGTGCGGGTGTACTGCCTACGACCTCCGGTTTATCAAGGAGTACTGCCACTATGGCTCGTCTCGCTGGCGTAGACATTCCCCGCGAAAAGCGGCTGGAAATTGCGCTTACTTACATCTACGGCGTGGGCAAGACCCGTGCACACGAAACCCTGGCCGCCACTGGCATCAGCGCTGACGTCCGCGTCAAGGACCTGACTGACGCCCAGCTGGTTGAGCTGCGTGACTACATTGAAGGCAACTACAAGGTTGAGGGTGACCTTCGCCGCGAAGTAGCAGCAGATATCCGCCGCAAGGTTGAAATCGGCAGCTACGAAGGCCTGCGCCACCGCAAGGGCCTGCCCGTACGCGGTCAGCGTACGAAGACCAACGCACGTACCCGCAAGGGCCCGAAGCGTACCGTCGCCGGCAAGAAGAAGGCCCGTTAAAATCCCCGCTCGGGATTTACGGACTTTCCCCAATAACTTTCTGTAGGAGAAAAAATGCCCCCGAAGACTCGTGGCGCGGTTCGCAAGCCGCGTAAGAAGGACAAGAAGAATATCGCGCTTGGCCAGGCGCACATCAAGAGCACCTTTAACAACACCATCGTTTCCATCACGGATCCGACCGGCGCTGTTATTTCCTGGGCTTCCTCCGGTGAGGTTGGCTTCAAGGGCTCGCGCAAGTCCACCCCGTTCGCTGCGCAGATGGCCGCCGAAGCCGCTGCCAAGCGTGCGCAGGAGCACGGCATGCGCAAGGTAGACGTTTTCGTCAAGGGACCGGGTTCCGGACGCGAAACCGCCATCCGTTCGCTGCAGGCCGCAGGCCTCGAGGTTGGCTCCATCCAGGACGTCACCCCCGCAGCGCACAACGGCTGCCGCCCGCCGAAGCGCCGCCGCGTCTAATTCTTTTCCGCAGCAGGAGCTTGCCCGGACCAGTGATGGTCCGGGCAAGCCCAGCGCGTTAAGTCTTCAGACCGAATTTCCACCACCTGTGTTGCGTCATATAGCGGATGCTCGCCGAAAGGAAACCTAAGTGCTCATTGCACAGCGCCCCACCCTCTCCGAAGAGGTAGTCTCCGAAAACCGTTCGCGTTTCATCATTGAACCGCTGGAACCGGGCTTCGGCTACACCCTCGGAAACTCCCTCCGCCGTACCCTGCTCTCCTCCATCCCCGGTGCTGCCGTAACCAGCATCCGGATCGATGGTGTGCTGCACGAGTTCACCACGGTTCCGGGTGTCAAGGAAGATGTCACCGAGATCATCCTTAACATCAAGAGCCTGTCGGTTTCCTCCGAGCACGACGAGCCCGTCGTGGCTTACCTGCGCAAGCAGGGCCCCGGAGTCGTCACCGCCGCGGACATCGCTCCGCCGGCCGGCGTCGAATTCCACAACCCGGATCTGCACATTGCCACGCTGAACTCGAAGGGCAAGTTCGAACTCGAACTGACCATCGAGCGCGGCCGCGGCTACGTTTCGGCAGCTCAGAACAAGTCCGGCGACGCAGAGATCGGCCGTATCCCGGTTGACTCCATCTACTCGCCGGTGCTGAAGGTTACTTTCCGCGTGGAAGCAACCCGTGTTGAGCAGCGCACCGACTTCGACAAGCTGATTGTCGACGTCGAGACCAAGCAGGCCATCGCCCCGCGCGATGCCG
The DNA here is from genome assembly GCF_040702325.1 of Pseudarthrobacter sp. 902506025. NCBI lineage: Bacteria > Bacillati > Actinomycetota > Actinomycetes > Micrococcales > Micrococcaceae > Pseudarthrobacter > Pseudarthrobacter sp. 902506025. The sequence goes on along the minus strand of NZ_JBFBKW010000003.1, from coordinate 388,400 downwards.
TTGCTTCCGCAGGCACCACCCTGGTGGAACTGTTCGGTCTGGCCCGTGAGCTGAACACCGCAGCTGAAGGTATCGAGATCGGCCCGTCGCCCACCGACGCTGCCCTGGCAGCCGACATGGCACTGCCGATCGAGGATCTGGACCTCACCGTCCGTTCCTACAACTGCCTCAAGCGTGAGGGCATCCACACCGTGGGTGAACTCGTTGCCCGCTCCGAGGCTGACCTGATGGACATCCGCAACTTCGGTGCAAAGTCCATTGACGAGGTCAAGGCAAAGCTGGTTGAACTGGGCCTGTCCCTCAAGGACTCGCCTCCCGGTTTTGACCTCGCAGCACGCGCCGCAGCAATCGAAGAGGACGACGCCGCGTTCGGCGACGACGAACTCTAAACCAGACCTTGGCCGGCGGGCAGCACCATGGTGTGCCGCCCACGGCTTCCACATGAGGAGAAACAATTATGCCTACCCCCACTAAGGGTCCGCGCCTCGGCGGCGGCCCGGCTCACGAGCGTCTGATGCTCGCGAACCTGGCCTCATCCCTGTTCGAGCACAAGCGGATCACCACCACGGTGACCAAGGCCAAGCGCCTGAAGCCGTACGCAGAGCGCCTGGTGACCTTCGCCAAGCGTGGCGACCTGGCTTCCCGCCGCCGCGTCCTCGGCCTGATCAGCAACAAGGGCGTCGTCCACGAGCTGTTCACCGACATTGCGCAGGCTGTGGAGAACCGCGACGGCGGCTACACCCGCATCACCAAGATCGGCAACCGCAAGGGCGACAACGCTCCCATGGCTGTCATCGAACTGGTCCTCGAGCCGGTTTCCGCCAAGCAGGCCGTCGTAGCCGAGGCTACCCAGGCTGCTGCCAAGGCTGCTCCGGCTGCCGAGGAAGCTCCCGCTGAAGAGGCTCCGGCCGCTGAGGAAGCTGCTGCAACCGAAGAGGCACCTGCTGCTGAAGAAGCTGCAACCGAAGAGGCTCCGGCCGCTGAGGAAGCCGCCGAGGCTCCCGCAGCCGAGGAGAAGGACGCGAAGTAATTCGCTGATTCTCTTCGCATAGACTTAGGTCTGTGAACCACCAAAAACCCGCGGCCCCCGTTCCAGGGGGCGGCGGGTTTTTGCGTATCCGGCTTGACCTTTCGTACGACGGCGGCCCGTTCAGCGGGTGGGCGCTCCAGCCGGGGCGGCGGACCGTCCAGGGTGTCCTGGAGGAAGCGATCGAGCTCCTGGTCCGGCGCCAGGTACGGGTCACCGTCGCCGGGCGCACCGACGCCGGCGTGCACGCCCGCGGCCAGGTGGTCCATCTGGACCTCACCGAAGCCGAGTGGCTGGGACTGCCGCGCGGGCACGAACTCGATCCCGCCGTCGCCATGCTGCGGCGCCTCCGCGGTGCCCTGAACCGCGCCCTCGGCGACCTGCACGGCGCGGTGGAGGTCCACGACATCTCGCCGGCACCCGCCGGCTTTGACGCACGCTTCTCGGCGCTGTGGCGGCGGTACAGCTACCGGATCGCGGACGGGCCTGCCCTCTGGGATCCGCTGGAGCGGTACTTCACGCTGTGGCACAAGAACCCGCTGGACGTGGACCTGCTCAATGAAGGCGCCTCACAGCTGCTGGGCCTGCAAAACTTCCTGTCCTTCTGCAAGCCCCGCGAAGGAGCCACCACCATCAGGGAACTGCAGCGCTTTGAGTTCCGGCGGGGCGAGGACGGAGTCATTGTGGCCACCGTCCAGGCGGACGCGTTCTGCCACAACATGGTGCGGGCGCTGATCGGTTCCGCCCTGTATGTGGGGGAGGGTGCTGTGCCGCCGGGCTGGCTGCACGAGCGGCTGCTGCTGCAGAAGCGGGATGCGAAGTCCGTGCTTGCGGCTCCGCATCCGCTGGTGCTGGAGGAAGTGGCCTACCCCTCGGACAGCGAGCTTCTGGCCCGCGCCGAACAGACCAGGGCCGTCCGCGAATCCTGATTCCCGTCGCTGCTAAAACGACGGCGGCGGACCCTCTGCGGGGAGCGTCACCGTGAACGTGCTGCCCTGGCCTTCACCGCTCTCGCACATGATGGTGCCGCCGTGGCGCTCCACGATCATCCGGGTGATGGAGAGGCCCAAGCCTGCTCCCGGGATGGCCGCTTTTTGCGCCGACTCGGTCCGGAAGAATCGGTTGAAGACCTTGGCGGCATCGTCGTGGGACATGCCCATCCCGGTATCGGTGACGCTCAGCCGCACCCACTGCCTGTCCGCCGTCGCGCTGATGCTGATCCTTCCGCCGTCCGGTGAGTACTTGATGGCGTTCGAGACCAGGTTGTCCAGCACCTGCCCGATCCTTAGCGGGTCCGCGTAGGCCCACAGGGGCGACGGGACGTCGGCGGCGATCTCCACGTGGGACCGCTGGGCCGAGGCGAGGGCTGAACTGAGGCTGGTCTCCACCAGGCTGGCGAGGTCGGTCCGCTTCGGGTGGACGTTCAGGGCGGTGGAAGCGGTGAGGTCGGCCACCAGTTCCAGGAGCCGCTCCGCGTTCCGCTGGACCACCAGCAGCCGCTGGGCCAGGTGGGGTGGCAGGCTTTCCGCCTCCTCCAGCACCAGGTCCACGTTGCCAATGATGGAGTTCAGCGGGTTCTTGAACTCGTGCGAGACGTTGGAGATCAGGTCCTGGTTGGCGGCGAGGGATTCCACCCAGCCCGTGACATCGGTGTAGACCACAACGGCCCCGGTGAGCCTGCCGTCCTCGCTGACCAAGGGACGTGCCGCCGTCGACACGGCCCGCTGCTCGGGGCCTTCACCGGCCCACACCAGGTAGTCGGCGAACGATTCCCCCGCCATGGCGCGGCTGATGGGCCGGCGGTCAGGGGGAAGCAGCGTGCGCCGGTCCTGGCCGAAGATGAGCTGGTGCCCCTGGCCGGGAATGGCTTCATCAGCGCCTGTGGCGCGGCGGAAGTTGCGCTGGCGGCTGTTGGACACCAGGAAGTGGCCGGATCGGTCGACGGCGGCGATTCCGACGTCGGTGGCGTCCATGACGGTTTCGAGCAGCTTCTCCCGTTCCCGGCTTGCTGCCAGCAGGTTCCGGAGCTCGCGGTCCTTCTCCGCCAGTTCGCGCTGCTGCAGGCGCAGGTTCACGCTCGCGAACCGGATGGCAAGGGAAACGGCGAGCATCATGACAGGGAAGAGGACCACGGTGGTGAGGTCCGACGCGGTTCCCGCGGGCAGGTGGCCTACCGCTGTGGGCGCCATGATGAAGAACGGCCCGAGGAAGCTGAGCACCAGGCTGCTGCGGGCCAGCATTCCGGATGCGGAAAGCCAGATGACCGGGAAGACCACCAGGACCGCCAGCCCCGGCAGGAGTGGTGCCGCACCGTTGCGCATGAGGCCGATGGCCACAAAGTCCAGGACCGGGATCAGCAGGTAGGGCCTGTGCGGCAGGCGTTCCCAGGGAACCATGAAGCAGGCCAGGAACAGGAGTCCGTGCAGGGCGACGCCGGCCCCGTACCACGGGCTGCCCAGGAGTGATGGCCACGCGGAGGGCGTAATCAGTGCGATGACGGCCACCACGACGGTCAGGGGGAGCTGGCACAGTACCACTTGGGCGCGTGGTCCCAGCCGGCGGAAGATGCGGCCGGGCCCGCGGTGGAACAATGCCTCAGCCATGTGTCTGACTCGTACCCCTTCCCAACTGGATCGCAGGCCCCGAGGGGTCTTTGAATTGCTTTCCGTACCCCGCTTCTTACCCTTTCCTGCCCATACTGCACACGTCTTGTCATAATAATTGACTTTTCAATTTTCGGGGCGAATACAGATGTGATCAGGAAGGCTTACTAGTAGCGTATAAATGGTTGGAGCGGGAATGGCATTGGCGCTGGGCCAATGGGGGGCCATCTCCGCCTGGCGCAGGGATAGCAATGGACGATCTTGGTGTAGCTGTAGTAATCGAAGATGACGCGGATGTACGGAACCTCCTGGAAGGCGTACTGACACAAGCGGGCTTCGAAGTGCATACAGCTGTTGATGGGCGGGCCGGGGTTGAGGTGGTCCGCAGCAAGCAGGCCAACGTTGTCACGCTGGATATTGGCTTGCCGGATATTGACGGGTTCGAGGTTTTACGGCGAATCCGGAATTTCAGTAATGCGTATGTGGTGATGCTGACGGGACGGACGGAAGAACCGGACCTCCTGTCGGCGCTGAATGCCGGCGCGGACGACTACATTGCCAAACCTTTCAGGCCGCGGGAACTCCGGGCCAGGGTGGCGGCGATGATGCGCAGGCCCCGGCATGAGGTTGCGGGGGAGCAGCCGTCCACGTCGCACTGGGGACAGGCCGCGGCCCCTGCCGTGAACACCGACCCGGGGGTGCTGCGGCACAACGGACTCCTCCTGAACCACCGGACACGCACGGTGGAGGTCAAGGGTGAGCCGCTGGGCCTGACCCGCAGCGAATTCGACCTGCTGCACGTCCTGCTCAAGGGCGGCGGCGCCGTGTGCACCAGGGCCGACCTGGTGCGCGCCGTCCGGGGCGACTTCTATGACCACGACACGTACATCAGCGAGGCGGATGAGCGGGCCGTGGAGGTGCATGTGGGAAACCTGCGGCGCAAGCTCAAGGAGGACCAGCTGTCGCCGCGCTGGCTGCAGACGGTCCGCGGCGTGGGCTACCGGCTCGCACCGCGCAGGCCCGATGACGCCTAAGCGTCAGCCCTTCTCCAGGATGTAGGTCGACTGGAGCTCGGAGACTGTCCGGGCTCCGTCCTGCGCCACCCCGGCCATCATGGCCTGGCCCTGGACGAAGTCGCCCTTCCGGATCAGGCCTTCGAGGACTTCGGCGAGCCTGGCCAGCCGGACACCGCCCACCATGGCGGAGCTGATCTTCAGGCTGATGACGGCGTCCAGGGCAGAGGCCTCGTCCTGGGTGTCCACCGCCGTTCCCAGCCGGGCCAGGCGAAGGTCCCACATGGCCGCGTAGTCACGGGCAAAGCGTTGGGCCAGCCCTGATCCGGCCAGTTCGTCCTCGAGTTCCGCCAGCACGGCGGCATCAATCAACGGCAAGAGCGCAGCCGCTTCGAGTGAGAGGGCCGTGCGTGCGGCCGGACCGGGAGCGGCAGGCAGCGGGACCCCGGCCAGCGGGGAGTCCACAGCGGGGCTCTTTCCGCTGGAACCGGGATCCTGACTCTGCATTGTTCAAGGCTACTTCCTGGAAATCCATCGGCGTCCAATTTCTTATCATTCTGTGTAAACCTTGAGGCAACCTTGCCGTCGCCCTGCGTATCGGTTATTGTCCGCTAAACGTCATCACCGTGTTGATCACTGCCGGCCCCAGAATGGCAATGAAGAGGACCGGGAAGATGAAGAACAACAGGGGAAAAAGGATCATCACCGGCAGTTTCATGGCCTTTTCCTCGGCCCGCTGGCGCCGCTTGACGCGCATGACCTTCGCCTGGACACGCAATACCCGGCTGATGGCGATTCCGTACGTGTCAGCCTGGACCACCGCCTGCACGAAGCTGCGCAGTTCGGGGATACTGGTCCGTTCCGCCAGGGCGATGTAGGACTCGCGGCGGCTGCGGCCCACCTGCATGTCCTGCAGGGTGCGAACCAGTTCCTCGGCCAGCGGTCCCTTGCCGTTCTCGCCGGCGCGGGCCATGGCGCCTTCGAAGCCGAGCCCTGCCTCTACGGAGATCAGCATCTGGTCCAGCGTGTTGGCCAGTTCAAGCTGCATGGCCTTTTGCCGCTCCTGTCCCTTGCTGTACAGGAGCAGGTCCGGGATGAAGTAGCCAAGGACCAGGACGAAGATGCCGGCGAGCTTCATGATCGGCGAGCTGCCGATGGAGGTCAGGTAGAGGCCAACCGCCGCGCCTGCCACGCCCAGCCCCAGCTTGGAACCCAGCACCTTTCCCAGCGGCATGGAAGCCGGCCGGCCGGCCAGGGACAGCAACCGGTCCAGGAAGGCCACATAGGCCGGGGGAGTGAGCCGCCGGCCCAGGGCTTCGAGCAGACCCCGCTTGGAGGCGGGTGCAACTGCGGCAGGAGGGGCGCCGCGGGAAAGGAGGTCGTCAACAGCGGCGCGGCCCTGTTTGTCCACGGTGAGGACGGACCAGGCCCCCGCCCCCAGGGGGATGCAGACCAGCAGGACGGAAAGCAGGACGGTGAGGTTCATGGGGTTCTCAGAACTTCAGGTCGATGATCTTGCGCATCCACAGCGCGCCGATGGTCATCAGGACAAAGGATGCGCCGATCATCACCCAGCCCAGCGGATGGGTGAACATCGAGTTCATGTAGCTGGGGCTCACGGCCAGCAGCATGGCCACGATCCCGAATGGCATGGCGATCAGGATGTAGGCGGAGAACTTGCCTTCCGCGGCCAAAGCCTTGATGTGGCCCTTGATTTCCGCGCGCTCGCGGATGGTTTCGTTGACCTGGTCCAGGACCTCGGCCAGGTTGCCGCCCACCTCGCGGTTGATTTGGATGGCCTGCGAGATCCACACGAAGTCCTCGTTCTTCATCCGGTCGGCGGTGTCGTTGAGGGCGGCGAGCAGGTCGCGGCCAAGGCTGGTCTCGGTGATGACCCGCCGCATCTCCTCGGAGGTGGGCTTCTGCGATTCGGTTGCCGCGGCGTCGATGGCGCGGAGGATACTGTGCCCTGCGCGCAGGCCGCCGGAGAGAAGCTGCAGCGTGTCGCCAAGTTGGCTGTCGAAGGCGGCGCGGCGCTTGCCGGCCAGGAATCCGAGGACCAGTTTGCCCACGAAGGGTGCCAGCAGGGCGAGCAGCAGTCCCATGGCGGGACCGACCGTGACCAGGCCCACCAGCATGCCGACGCACGCGCCGATCCCCACCAGGAGGAAGAACTCGGCCTGGCTGAGCCGCAGGCCTGCGTTCTCCAGTTCCGCGCGGGCGAACAGTTTCACGTTCCGGCCGGCGAGGAGGCGTTCGAAGGACCTGACACCGGAGAGCGCCAGGCGGGTCAGCGAGGACGGCGGCTCGGGTTCAAACGGGCGACGGCGTTCCAGCGGCACCGAGGGGGCTCCCGGCAGGAGCACGGCCACGCCCAGCAGGCAGATGGCGGCGAGGAGGATGACGCTTCCGATGGCGATGATCATGGCCGGGTCCCTACTTCCCGCCCGGGCCCAGGGGTGTGGCAAACACCGCGGGGGACACGTGGATGCCCAGGTCCTCGAACCGGTCGATGAAGCGGGGCCGGATGCCGGTGGCCACCGGGCGGCCCATGAACCGGCCCTGCGCGTCCACGCCTGCCGAGTAGTCGAAGACGAACGCGTCCTGGAGCGTGACGATGTCGCCTTCCATGCCCTGGACCTCCGTGACGTGGGTGATGCGGCGGGAGCCGTCGCGGAGCCGGGAAATCTGGACGATGAGGTTCACGGCGGAGGCGATCTGTTCCCGGATGGCCCGCAGCGGCAGGTCCATCCCGGCCATGAGCGCCAGGGTTTCCAGGCGCGCCACGGCATCGCGGGGCGAGTTGGAGTGCACGGTCGAGAGGGACCCGTCATGGCCGGTGTTCATGGCCTGGAGCATGTCCAGCGATTCACCGCCACGGACCTCGCCCACCACGATCCGGTCCGGGCGCATACGAAGGGAGTTGCGGAGGAGCTCGCGGATGGTGACTTCGCCCTTGCCCTCAGTGTTGGGCGGGCGGCTTTCCAGCCGGACCACGTGTTCCTGCTGGATCTGCAGTTCCACGGCGTCCTCGATGGTGACGATCCGCTCGTCGTGCGGAAGGAAGGATGACAGGACGTTCAGCAGCGTGGTCTTGCCCGTACCGGTACCGCCGGAGACGATGATGTTCAGCTTCGCCTTGACGCACGCGTTCAGGAGCTCGGCCATCTCCGGCGTCAGGGTGCCGAAATCGATGAGGTTGCGGACCGTCAGCGGGGTCTTGCTGAACTTTCGGATGGTCAGCGAGGAACCGCCGACGGCCAGCGGCGGAATGACCGCGTTGACACGGGACCCGTCCTCCAGACGGGCGTCCACCAGCGGGGAGGACTCGTCGATGCGGCGGCCCACCTTGGAGACGATCCGTTCGATGACCTTGCGCAGGTGCTCCTCAGAGCTGAAGCGCGACTCGGTAAGCGTCAGCTTGCCTTGGCGCTCCACATAGATCTGGTCCATGCGGTTGACCATGATTTCGGTGACGGCGGGATCGTCCAGGAGGCGCTGGAGGGGGCCGTAACCCAGGACATCGTCCGCAACGTCCTGGACCAGGCGGGTGCGTTCCTCCGGGGTCAGCGGCACCTGCTCGGCGTCGACGATGCGGGTGAGCTCCTCCTTGGCGGTGCTCCGCAGCTCCCGTTCACTGACGGCAGCGTCGTTGAAGCGCGTCCCCATCCGTTCAAACAGGGCGGTGGCCGCCCTGTCCTTCATGGCTGCGAAGACATCCACCCTGGGTGCCGCGGGCACCGAGGGAGTGCCGGCGTCGTGCGTTGAATGCACGACGGCGGCGTGCGCCGGCTGGTGCCGCTCCGGGCTTTCCGCGGGGGCTGGCGAGGGGGCGGAGACCGGGCGGGGCGGCTCCAGCAGCGCAGTCCCGGCCGCCTGGTTGCGCGACTGGACCGCGTTGATGCGTTCGGAGAGTTTCATCAGATGACCACCCTTCGGTGAAGTTTCCGCTGGGCCTGCGTGCGCCATGCCGGGTTGAAGCGTTCCACCAGCCGGCGGAGGCTCTTCACGGCGGGGTCCTTCCCGGAGTCCTGGAGGACGGGGATGCCGCGGTTGGTGGACAGGGCCACGGCGCGGGAGCGGGGGATGCTGACGTCCACGGGCGCGCCGACGGTCGATTCGACGTCCCGGACATTCAGGCCGGATTTGGCGTCGGCCATGTTGAGGACCACGTGGCGGGATTCGGGCATGATGTCCAGCTGGCGCAGGACCTCCAGGCCGGAGCGGAGGCCGCGCAGGCTGGGGATGTCCATGGCGCTGACCCACACCACGTCCGTGCACTGTTCCATGGCGGCGAGGCCGATTTCCGGCATGCCGGGGGCGGTGTCGATGACCACGTACTGGAATTCCTGGGCCAGCTGTTCGAGCAGATGGCCGATCTGTTCCGGGGTGATGTGGTCCGCGTCCACCGGGTTGGGCGGGGCGCAGAGGGCGTAGATGCCGGCCGGGTGGACCGTGAGGAAGGCCTTGAGGACCAGGGAGTCCTGGGCGGCGGCGGGGGTGACGGCGTCCGTGACCGTGTGCTGCGGGTTGAGGTAGAGGCCGGAGGCGACGTCCCCGAACTGCAGGTCCAGGTCCACGATCACCACGCTCATGGGCGCTATCTGGCCCAGGCCGATGGCGATGTTGGTGGCCAAAGTGGTCTTGCCCACCCCGCCCTTGGGGGAGAACACGCCGATGACCAGGCCGCTGCCGCTCTCCGCCTGCTGTGCTTCCGGGCCGCGGTGGCGGGTGGCGAAGGACTGGCAGGCGCGTTCCAGCAGCACCCGGATCTCGGCGGGGTCGGCCTGCGGACTGAGGATGTCGCGGATGCCGGCGCGCATGGCATACAGGAGGTAGTCGGCGTCCACGTCGCTGACCAGGACCAGGCTGAGGCCGGGGAGCTGGACGTCGAAGACCTTGGCGAACCTCAATGCCTCCTCATACGGGACGTCCGGGCCGATGATCAGGACCTCGGGCTGCTCCTGGTTGAGGAGGGCAAACAGCTCCGCCGGGCCTGCGGGCAGGATGTCGCTGGCAATGGTCTGGACGGTGCCGCGCAAACCATTGGCGACGGCGGCGCGCAGCTTCTGGTCGAAGTCGCCGTTGGGGGAGAGAAGGACGAAGCGGCTCACTTGTACACGTTGTCCTTCCTGGCTGTTGCAGGGCCGCTGTCGGTTGCGTCCAGGGGCTCCTTGGTAAGCCAAAGCTCACCGTTGATAGATGTGAAGATGATCTTGTTGGCGTCGACGTCGCTGACGGCCACGGTGACGATAATTGCACCTGTGGGGGTGCTGGAGTTCGGCGTCTTAGTGTCAGAGCTATTTGGCGTTCCCTGGGACGTTCCCTGCACGTTAGTGACCAGGACTTTCCGGAGGGTCATTTGGGTTGTTTCCACTGCCGGCTTCCCCTTGTCGGCGCCGTCCTTGAAGCTGAGGGCAATCCCTACGTGGTCACCGACAGCAATCCTGCCTCCGACCACTCGTTGAGGGTCCAGCTGGAAGGACACCTGCTGGAACCCAGTTGGCACCTTGACCGTGCTGTCGTCCTTTGCCTCAGGCGTGACCAACCGTTCGGCCAGGAGCTGCTCGCCGGGCACTAGGTCCGCGGCTGCAACTTTGCCAACTGAATCATCAAGGTTCTTTAGTGCGGTTTTCGATACAGCGGTTGCTGGGACCTGCTGTGTCGTCACCGACGCCTTCACCACGTCCACAGATGAACCAGCGGGCACCGCCTTCGTCACTACCAGAACCCCCGTGGGTTCCATGTCCTTCATGGCCCTCTGATCAGCACCCTGGGCGTAGGTGACCATGAGAACCGCTCCAATGATGGCCAGCCCCACTGCTGCTACACCGGCCAACATACGTGACTTCACTGACTGCTCCTGGATTTCGCTATAGGGTGAGGCGCACTATTGAGGCTTGGTAATCAGCAGCAGGGCCCATTTGAAACGCCTGTGACAAAGAAACGAATTTCATAAAATGGCCGGTGATGGATTTGTTGGCTACGCCTCCTGCTTCGGGCCATTGAATATTCGAAAAGTGATAACCGGTGACAAAGAAGGCCGCAAAGCCCGTGACGTAATATTTGGCGGAGGTGCCTGTCCCCGCAGCTAGGTCATACAACGGAAACAGGACAGTCTGATTGTTCATCTGTTTGAAGTCGTTTGCCGAGCAAAGCTGAGGAGCGCTTGCTCCTGTATTGACGGAGAACCATATCCCCGTGTCGCTGGCTTGGCCCGCAGTAACGTTTACGGTGCAATTCGTGCCCCCTGGATTGTCAATCCATCCGAATCCGCCTGGTACCCTGCCGCATCCCTTATCGAGGGAAAGGACCTGATCTGCTCCTTGCCCGGTGAGCGGCGAAATGTCCAATTTGCAAAGCGCAAGGGCCAGCGGGAGTATCTTGAGGCCTTTCCCCGGTCTTCCCCATACAGCGGTGGATTTGGCAGTCACCTCGGCCGTGCTGATGCCGAGCGCGCGCGCAAAGAAGAGAGATACCTGGTTGGGCGTGTGGCCCGCTTGCTGGGCGCCGACAGCTACAGTTACGCTGTTTGGGGTAGTTAAATCGATGGATTTGACGTTGCTGAGCTTGTCGTTGGCATTACTGTTAGCTAAATTTGCCGCCAACGGCCCAGTGTTAGAGCAGCTGCTATTGGTTGGGTATTTTGCGCAGGTCTGGGCAATTGCGAGGGCAGCAGCGTCGGCCCCATTCCTGAGCTGCGCTTGCTCGGCGAACATCATGGAGACATCCACGGCCATTGCCGCAAAGCCCAAAAGAACAACAAGCAGGAGGGCGACGATAAGGCTCACGGCGCCCCGCTGGCCATCTTGCGTCCGAACCTTGCCCGTCAGCCTCCGCACAACATTGCCCCCGTTCCTGTCAATTGGAAAGGGCCGGCGATCCCGGTCAGAGTGGTCAAGGTGTATGTGATGGTGACAGTCGTCTGAGGGCTTGCCCCGGAGGCGATTGTAGCCGGACATGGCGTGCCGAAATGCATATTGGTCCCTTGCAGCCCGGGCTTCAGCGACGCGGTTGCGGTCTGAGCGGCGGTGGTAGCATCCGCGGTCTTGCCTGTAATGGCCATGACCCGAACGCCTTCACGCGCAGCCGCCGACAGTGAAGCTTGGACGCTATAAGCCCGACTAAACTCCATGATTCCCAGCAAGAGCATCATGAGGACCGGCATCACGATGGCAAACTCGACGGCGGCCGCGCCGCGTTCGGATGCCGTGGACATTGGAGGTACCTTTCGCTCATTTGAGTCATAGGGGGAACTAGGTGGCGGCGGCTGCATGCCGCCGCCACTCTTGCATACCTCGTCGTCTGGCTACCTGTGTGGCCGCTGCCGACTGCTGTTACGGGCGTATCAGGACGCAGGTTTCGGCGTAATCGAGGTTGAGATGCCGGTGAAGATGTTGGTGAGGTTAGTGCCGAGCGCGGTGACGGCGATGATGATGACTACTGCGATAAGGGCGACCATGATGCCGTATTCGACAGCGGTGGCACCCTTTTCGCTAGCGAGGCGATTCTTGAGGTTAAAGCCGAGGGTCTGAAGGGTGGCGATAAGAGAAAGCATCTGAGACTCCTGTGCGAGACGAATGGCTGGCCCTACACCAGCACTGACATGAAGTTAGCAACGCTTGATCCGGCATTGATCCGATCTTGCAACATCCTGCGCAAAGCCTTCACGACGTGCACTTTTACTGCGTTTTTGCTTGGTTTCTGCTGCGTAGAAGCTGTGCTTACCCAATCCGCAGGCGCACACAAGGACCCCCTCGGTTCTGGGGGCCGAGGGGGTCCAGTCAATATGGCGCCGTCTCGGCGCAGTCGGTGAAGCTTGTTTAGAAGGCCCCCGCGAAGTTCTTCATAACGTTGATTGCCGCCGGGCCGATGATCACGATGAACAGCACGGGGAGAATGGAGAACATCAATGGGAAAAGCACCTTCACGGGCAGCTTCATGGCTTTCTCTTCCGCCCTCTGCCGCCGTTTGATCCTCATCTGTTTGGCCTGGGTTTTTAGGACATTCGCTATAGCGATACCGTAAATGTCTGCCTGTACCACGGAACGGATGAAGGCCCTGAGATCAGGTACGTCGGTCCTTGTCCCGAGTGCCTCGTAGGCTTCGCGACGACTACGGCCTACCTGCATGTCCTGGAGCGTCCGGAGGAGCTCGAACGCAAGCGGACCTTTTCCGTTTTGGGCGGCACGGGCCATCGCACTTTCAAAACCCAAACCGGCTTCAACCGAAATGAGCATTTGGTCCAGGGTGTTGGGCAGTTCCAATTCGATCGCCTTCTGGCGTTCTGCTCCCCGGCCATGAACCAAAATGTCAGGAACGAAGTATGCAAGTGCCGCTGCCAACACCACGAAGAGTAGGGCTGAGGGTGTCACGCTCTTGCTTATGAAGAGGATTCCCAAGATTGCAATGAGCAGCGCCAGGGCAGGTTTGACGATGAGCAACCGCGGTAGGGGCAGCTGGGCCGGCCGCCCTGCGCGTGCTAGCAGCTTGTCCAGCCAGGCAACGTAGCCCTTTGGCGTGACTCTCATTCCAAGAGGTATTGCGGGCTTGGAATCAGGGAGTCCCGCAACTGATGCACCCGGCACGCCACTGTCAATAAGCCGGATGCCCCGGCCCAGATTGCTGCGAACAGCTGCGAACCCACTCCTGTCTACCGAAAGGAACGACCATGCGAGGAAGGAAACGGGCAACACAATCAGGCCAACAATGACCCACGCCATGGTTGTCATCTTTCCTCCTAGAACTTGATCTTTATGACGCGGCTGAGCCAGAACGACCCGAGAGCCAGAAGTACTACACCTACACCGAGCAAAATCCAGCCGATAAGGTTCGTGTACAAGGTGGCGATGTAGGAGGCGTTGACAACCGACATGTAGAGAAACATGCCGATAGGCAGCGCGACGAGGATGTAGGCGGAAAGCCTGCCTTCGGCGCTAAGGGCCTTGACCTGGCCCTTGATTTGGCTGCGCTCACGGATGGTTTCCCCGACTTGGTCGAGTACCTCTGCCAAGTCGCCACCGACCTCGCGGTGGATTTCTATTGCCTGTCCCACCCATTCAAAGTCCTCGCTGCGGAGCCGGTGGGCCGCGTCAATCATCGAGTCCCTGAGATCTCGGCCGAGCCTGTTTTCATTGACCAGTCTCGCAAATTCTTCGGAGGTGGGAGCCTCCGCCTCCTTGGCCACTGCGTCAACCGATCGGAGAAGACTGTGTCCAGCGCGGAGGCCGCCGGAAAGCATTTGTAGAGTGTCGCCTAGCTGTGACTCGAATTTGGTGCGGCGCCGTGAAGACAAAACACTCAAGACCAATACGGCCATTACGGGTGTTGCGGAAATGAAGAGTAGCGCTGGAAGCAGTCCACCAAGTACGAAGCCAACGAAGCCGGCAGTGACGGAGCTGCAACCCACAAGCAACAAGAAGTCGGCCTGGCGCATTTTCAGGCCCGCCTGCTCCAGTGACGCGCGGCTGCCGAACCTCGCGTTTTTGCTGACGTTCTTCTCCAGAAAGGAGGTGGCCGAGTCGGTCACCCGGGTCAGCAGCGTCGGCCCACTGACCACACCTGGTCTCCTTCGGGATATGGCGATTTCTCCCTGCGCGCTCTTGAAGGTAACGAGGAACAGTACCGCTGCCGCCGACAGACAGAGTGCAATTCCAAGGGCCAAGAAGATTGGGTTGGTGATGGTCACCGGAATCCACCGCCTACCGGCGATGTTCCGAAAACAGCGGGAGACAGCGGGATGCCCAGCTCAGCGAAATGGTCGACAAAGCGGGGTCGTACCCCGGTCGGTATCGGCCGGCCTAGGAATTTCCCGTTGGCGTCCACTCCCGCGCTGTAATCAAAGACGAAGGCGTCCTGAAGAGTGACAATATCGCCTTCCATCCCCTGCACTTCGGTCACATGTGTGATTCTCCGGGAGCCATCCCTAAGTCTCGAAATGTGCACGATCAGATTCACCGCCGAAGCGATCTGCTCACGGATAGCGCGTAGGGGAAGATCCATTCCTGCCATGAGGACCAGTGTCTCGAGCCTGGAGATTGCGTCCCGTGGAGAGTTTGCGTGGACGGTGGAGATCGACCCATCGTGGCCGGTGTTCATGGCCTGCAGCATGTCCAGGGATTCCCCGCCACGAACCTCTCCGATCACAATCCGATCAGGCCGCATCCGGAGGGAGTTGCGGACCAGGTCCCTAATGGTGATCTCGCCTTTGCCCTCGATGTTTTGCGGCCGGCTTTCCAGCCGGACGACGTGGTCCTGCTGCAGCTGAAGTTCCACGGCATCTTCGATGGTGACAATCCGCTCGTCGGACGGCAGGAAGGACGACAGGACATTGAGCATGGTTGTCTTGCCCGTTCCCGTTCCGCCCGAGACGATGATGTTCAGCCTTGCACGCACACAGGCGTGGAGAAGTTCCGCGATCTCCGGAGACATCGATCCCAGCGAGATGAGGTTGTTGACGGTCAGCGGCACCTGGCCAAACTTACGGATGGTCAGGGATGATCCGCTCACCGCCAAGGGCGGGATGATGGCGTTGACGCGGGAGCCATCGCTCAGTCGGGCATCCACAAGCGGTGAGGATTCGTCAATGCGACGGCCAACCTTGGTCACGATGCGTTCGATAACCTTGCGCAAGTGGTCCTCATCGTTGAACCGGGAACCGGTGATCCCCAGCTTCCCCTCACGTTCGACATATATTTTGTCGGGGCCGTTCACCATGATTTCCGTGATGCTGCCGTCCTTGAGGAACTTTTCGAGCGGTCCAAGCCCCAGGACGTCGTCGATGATCTCTTGGACCAAACGGTTACGCTCTGTAAGGGTTAGCGGAATGTCTTCCTCTTCAATGATCTTCTTCAGCTCATCTTTGACGTACTGCTGCAGCTCGGCGTCGTCAATGGAGGAGTCCGTGATTCGGCTGCCCATGCGCTCATATAAAGCAATGCCGGCCCGATCCTTGACGGCGCTTAGCGCTTCGTTGGGTTCGCTGGTGTAACCGGGCGAGGCGAGGGGATCGGTCGCTGGCGCCGCGGTGGGTTGCCAGGGGGCTGCTGTTGCCGAGCCAATGCCGGCGTTAGTCGCCTCATCGTTTCCTCGGGCTGCTTCTAACCGTCGTGCCAGGCTCATTGCACTACCGCCCTTCTGTGAAGCTTCTTGTGCTGTTTTTCCTTCCAATCGGGCCTGAGGCGGTCCACCAGTTGGGCCAAGCCGCGGGCCGCACCGTCACGACTGCCGTCCTGAAGAAGCGGAACTCCCTTATTGGTCGAAAAGGGAACGGCCCGGGAGCGGGGGAGGACCACGTCAACAGGACAACCGATTGTGGCTTCCACGTCTTGGACAGTCAGACCACTTCTGCGGTCTGCGAAGTTGAGTACAACGTGGCGGTTCTCAGGCATGAGGTTCAGTTCGTCCAGAATCCGGAAACCGGTCCGCAGCCCCCTAATACTGGGAATATCCATGCCGCACACCCAGACTGCGTCTGTGGCACGGTCCAAAGTGGCCAAGACATGCTCACCCAAGCCCGGAGCGGTGTCGACTACTACGTACTGGAATTCACTTGCAAGTTGCGCGATAAGGTGCCCAACCTGCTCTCCGCTAATTTGCTCGGCCTGAGCCGGGTTCAGGGGGGCGCAGAGCGCGTACACGCCTGACGGGTGCA
Organism: Pseudarthrobacter sp. 902506025; assembly: GCF_040702325.1. Classification (NCBI taxonomy): domain Bacteria; kingdom Bacillati; phylum Actinomycetota; class Actinomycetes; order Micrococcales; family Micrococcaceae; genus Pseudarthrobacter; species Pseudarthrobacter sp. 902506025. Next base: position 372,104 of record NZ_JBFBKW010000003.1, on the reverse strand, counting down.
GCGTTAGGTAGGACTTCAAGACCATGCTGTCCTGGACAGCGGCTCCGGTGACCGCATCCGCCATGGTGCGTTCCGGTTCCAGCATGAGACCAGAGGCAACATCACCGAATTGAAGGTCCAGATCCACTACCACCACCCCGCTTCGGGCAATCTTGCCCAGGCCTACGGCCAAGTTGGTCGTCACCGTGGTCTTGCCTACTCCGCCTTTGGGTGACATCACTGCGATGATGCGCGTGCCTGTGGGAGCCTCAGACACAGACGCGCCAAGTCCCCGTCGACGTCCTGCGGACGCCAGGCTAGCCCTTTCGAGCATTGCTCGGATGTCGTCCACAGCCGCATCAGGGCTGAGCAGGTCACGAATGCCGGCGCGCATGGCCGGAAGGGCGACATCGGATCCGCCATTGGCGACAAGGACAACGCTGATCTCGGGAAATTGGAGATCGAACAGACTAGCGAGCCGGATTGCATCGTCGGTGGGAAGCCCTGGCCCCAAAAGGATTACTTCCGCAGGGTCGCCGTTAATCGTGCGCAGTATGTCGTCTGGACTCGGAGGCAGGTAGTCAGCCTGGAGAGTCTGCAGGGCACCGTGAAGGCTGTTCGTGGCTTGCTTGGCTCGTTGCGAGAAGTTGTTATCTGGTGTGATCAAAACGAACCTGCTCATTTGATCAGCTCCACTTTCTTGATGACCGTCGGCCCGCTTTCTGTTGCAGAAGCGGGTTCCTTGGTGAGCCAGAGCTTTCCAAACTCTGCGGCGAATGCGATCTTCTGGGCATCCGTATCGGTTCTCGCGAAGGTCACCAGCAGCTGGCCCGTCGGGAGTTGGGTGTTCGCCTGCTCGGTGGAGGCACCTTGATTGGCCGGGGAACCCTGGGCAGCGGCGCGCTGAACGCTGGTGACCAAGACCTTGTGGAAGATCTGCTGCGCCGTTCCGCCGTCCGTGTTATCGCCAGCGAAGAGGGCAACGACGCCGACGGTGTCACCGGCCGCGATTCGTCCGCCGACCACCCGCTGTGCGTCGAGCTGGACCGATATCTCTTGCATGCCGGCCGGTACAGGAACGGATCCGGGGGCTGCCAAGCTTGTAGGGTCAACGAGCCGGACGCCGAGAAGGGGCTCCCCGGGGACCAAATCGGCTGATGTTACTTTCCCATCGAGTCCATCAAGGCTTTTCAGGGCTCCGTTTGGTACCGATGCGGACGGAAGCGAGGCGAGCTTCACTGCAGATTTGATCTGGTCCAGGTTTGATCCCTGCGGAATCTGCTTTTCGACCACCAGAACGTCGATGGGTTGAAGATCGGCTTGGGCTCTGGCTTCAGAACCTTGGACGTACGAGATGAGAAGCAACGTGCCTACTACTGCGAGCACGAGCGCAACAATGCCTCCCAGAAGGCGAGTCTTCATTTCTGTATCTCCTTAGCTTGGATGTCTAATCACTTCGAAAGTGCCGCTCCGGTGGCGCCATAAGTCGTAGGACCACCCATGGCGGCGGCTTCTGCTAGCGAGACCTTCTTGATGAACTTTCCGAATAATCCGGTATCCGAATTCTTGAGTTTGAGCGTCGCGCTCAAATTTGAGGCTTCTGTCGTGTAGTAGGTTGGGCCGCCGCCAAGTAGATGCCAGCCACGAAGGGAAACTTGCGCAAAGGCCTCTATATGGAATGCTTTTCCATTCTTTCCGAAGGGTGAGGCTGTGCACGGGTCGATACCCTTACCACCCTTATCGGGACATGCCATATCAAAGATTGGCAACAGAACTTCGACAGTCTTGCCGGCAGTAAGATCTGCTTGCCACTTCGAGAACGTCGTAGCACAAGCGTCATCGAAGTCATTTCCGTTATTGGATTTTATCCAGGGTTGTGCCACAGCAACGTAAAGGGAGCAATCAGGTGTCCCGGAATCGTCCAGCCAGCCGAATCCTCCCGGTAGTTCCCACCCTGAGGCGGGTTGCTTACAGCCATAATTCGGATCATCAGCAAGGGTGCTTCCGTGGGTAGGAAAGAACTGCAGAGATTTTGTGAATCCGGGGTCTGATTCGCACTTTGAGAATGCCAGCGGAACGACGTTGGCAGCGGAAATTCCTCCAAAGGTGGCCTGCGCCGAAGCGCGTATATCGGCAGTTTGGATACCCAGTGCTCTTGCAAATATGAGAGAAAAGTGATTATTTCCGGATGCATCTCGTGATTGGGTTGTCACATCTACCACGCCGGCGCCCACCGTGGCAGTGATCACATTGCTGCTGCCATCGAGCGCGTTGTCGTTGGCCAAGTTGCCAGCCGTCGCAACCGGTGCTGCGCATGCCGGTCCTGGAGGCGTTGCGGCGCAGGCTTGCGCTATTGCCAAAGCGGAAGAGTCAGCGCCATTTTGAAGCTGCGCGTGCTCGGAGTACATGGTGGCCACATCAACTGCCAATGCGGCCATGCCGAGCAGGAAGACCATTATTAGGGCTGTCATCGGAGCAACAACGCCTTGCTCCGATTTCTTGGTTCCTAACCACCGCATCGCATTACTCCCTTGCCTTGAATCGAAAGGCTGGCTGGCATCCCGGGGATCAAGTTCGGAAAACCGGTCATCCATGGAGTCGTGTAGTTCACCGCGGCCACCGCATTGTTGGTGGCGGAGCATGTCCCGGTGCCGGAAAAACTCACGTCGATGTTCCCGGTGGATAATCCAACCGATGGGGCAGCAGCTATACCGGCGTTTTGGGCCGCCAGCGCCGTATATCCGGTTTCTGCACAGTGAATAGCGGAGTAGCGTGCGGCTTCACGAGCCGCTTCGCTCAGTGACACCTGGATATTGAATGCCCGTCCCATTTCAGCGATGCCCAGGACGAGGGCCAGGAAGATCGGAAGAACTAACGCGAACTCGACCGCAACAGCACCAGCTTCACGCCGGCTGCGCCGCTGAGTATTTTGATTGGAACGAGTCTTCATGATGATGTGACCAGATTCTGTGAAGCCCGGCCATCGGCTTGCGATGGCCGGGGGACCATTTCTTGAGAACCACCAAGGGCGAGTGAACAGTCAGCAATTTGTCTGCCTCCCTGTTCACCCGCCCGAGGATGTGTCGTCACGTCAGAGTTGGGAGGAAACGGCGCTGAAGGCTGTGTTTATCTGCGTGCCAAGCGTCGCAACGACCACAATGATCACCGCGGCGATCAATGCGACCAGGAGCCCGTACTCAACGGCAGTTGCGCCCTTTTCTGATTGAACGTCAGCTTCCCAGGTCTTGAGGAGCAGAAGAAACCGCAGCGTGAGACCAGACATTTGACTAGAGCTCGCCGGAAATCTTGCCGAACGCCGTATTGATCTGAGTGCCGAGGGTGGCAACAACAACGACGATGACTGCCGCGATCAGCGCAACCAGCAGGCCGTATTCAACGGCCGTTGCACCCTTTTGTTCGCTGGTGAAGCGATCCTTGACGCCGGCGACGAAAGCCATCATCGAGACCATGAGAGAAGTCATTATAGTTTCCTTTAATTCGGTGAAATGGGTTATTGAATTTCAACGAATTTCCAGCTGCCCCCATAAATCCTTAGCGGCTGGACTTCGCTAAGAAGAGATTGTCACTGGGGGGTATGGGGCAACAATGCGTAGTGGTACTCGACTTTTTAGGTGGACTCGAAAAGTACGTACTCGAAAGGGGTCGCCAGTACTCAGAAAGCTGTGCGGGTACCAACCCGACTACTTAGCAAGCTCGCACAGGGAAATGTGGTGGGCCCAGAAAAAATCGACGAGGTTGGCTACCCGACGAAAAGGGCGACAGCCATGAGGGCCCCCAACATCGAGGGGCCATGGGCCACTTCGGTGGCTCTATTCCGGCCTTTCCTGCCCATGACAACCACCGTGACGACGCCATTCAGGATGAAGCCGAGCAGCCCGCCGTACAGGAGGTGGCTCCAGCCTAGGTACCCCAGGTAAAGGCCAACGGGGGCCGCGAGCTTCACGTCGCCCATTCCGATGCCGCCGGGAGAAATAAGTCCCAAAATAAGGTAACCAACAAACAAAATGAAGGCGCCAAGCGCCGCCCGAACTAGATCATCATATTGCTTATCAATTAGTCCAGGCAGTAAAAGGAGTAGAAGGCCGCCGGCCAGTAGCATTAGAACGAGAGGATTCGGCAGGAGGTGGAGTGCTACGTCGATCCTTGCCAACTGGACGCCCAGCACGGCAAGTAGGAGGAATGCTGGGACGCTCAGTGCGCTGCCGAAATGCGCCGCGAAGGCCCCGCACGCGACGGCGGTTACTGCCGCCGTGGTAATTCTTGCCTGCAGGCGCGGCACCTCGCCAAGTCTGGGAAGCAGTTTTGCGATGAGTCGCTCGGCGATGGGGGAGAGGGCGGCTCCCAAAAGAGCGGCGCCAATGACCAGGAGCGCACTGTTAGGGTCCGAGGTCACCGCTGAGAACACTGCATCCCCCTGCATTGGATTGGGCCGACGCGGCCCCAGCGGCCTCCGGCTACCTCATTTTGACCCCGAACCACCTGACGCGCTAATCTTGGTAGTCGTTGTGCGTGTCCTATTCCGATGGTGCGTGCCCGCTTGAGGATCCGGTTGCAGGATAACTACTCAACGTGCACATTCGGAACTTCAGGATGACTGGTTACATAGAGCCCTCACCTCTGTTCCGGTAGCGCGCAGACAGTAGGTGCGCGAGCTAGCGACACCTAAACAAGAACGCCAGAACAAGAACGAGGCAAACACCGTGCGTACGTACACCCCGAAGCCCGGCGATATCAACCGCCAGTGGCACGTCATTGACGCCACCGACGTTGTCCTTGGTCGTCTTGCAAGCCAGACCGCAATCCTGCTGCGCGGCAAGCACAAGGCCACATTCGCATCCCACATGGACATGGGCGACTTTGTCATCATCATCAACGCCGAGAAGGTAGCCCTGACCGGCGCCAAGCTGGAGCAGAAGCGCGCATACCGGCACTCCGGCTACCCGGGCGGCCTGACCTCCGTCAACTACGCGGAACTGCTGGAAACCAACCCGGTCCGCGCCGTTGAGAAGGCCATCAAGGGCATGCTCCCCAAGAACTCCCTCGCTGCCCAGCAGCTGGGCAAGCTGAAGGTGTACCGCGGTGCTGAGCACCCGCACGCTGCCCAGCAGCCCAAGACTTTCGAAATCACCCAGGTCGCCCAGTAGTCCTGGCCACCAAACAACTTATCTATACAAGGAGAACCGTGGCTCAGAACGAAGAGACCACCGAGGCTGTCGAAGCCGAGGAAAACCTGACCAGCTACACCTCTGAGAGCTCGGCTGCTGAAGCTGCTCCCAAGAAGGAGCGTCCGGCCCTGACCGTTGCCGGCGCAGCTGTTGGCCGCCGCAAGGAGGCCGTTGCACGCGTCCGCGTCGTGCCCGGCTCCGGCAAATGGACCATCAATGGCCGCGAGCTGGCAAACTACTTCCCGAACAAGCTGCACCAGCAGGACGTCAACGAGCCCTTCAAGATCCTTGATCTCGAAGGCGCCTACGACGTTATCGCCCGCATCCACGGCGGCGGCATCTCCGGCCAGGCCGGCGCCCTGCGCCTCGGCATCGCCCGTTCGCTGAACGAGATCGATGTCGAGAACAACCGCCCGACGCTGAAGAAGGCCGGTTACCTGTCCCGCGACGCCCGTGTCATCGAGCGTAAGAAGGCAGGTCTCAAGAAGGCCCGCAAGGCCCAGCAGTACTCCAAGCGCTAAATCTGCTTACACGGAAGCCCGTCCCGCTGTCCAGCGGGACGGGCTTTTGTTGTTGTCGGGGAGGTTTGAAATCGTTGATTGCAGCCTCAACTGCTCCATGCCGGTCATGATCAAGCGCCAGGTGCGAGATCGTAGAATTCCGCGTCGCCAATCACCTGGCCACGGTAATGCTGCCGCACCCAAGCCACAATACGAGCGGCATCTCCTCTGCCTTCGGCAGTTACCGGAGGGAGGTTCTGGATAACGAGGGCTCCGATTTTGCCTTCGCCGACAAGTTTCTTGAACTCACTCAATGTGGGGAACGGGTCCGAGCCAGTGAAACCGCCGAGGGCCATGATCGGACGCCCGGTTTCCAACTGGTAATTTGCGGCAGACTCAGAACCGACCATTGCAGCCGGCCATGTTGCTGCAGTGTTGGCACTCTTCAACTTAGCCACCACTCCCGGTGCCGGGATATCGCCGAGCGCGAGCGCGACGGCAGCCTTTGGCTCCTCCGGGTTGAGTCGCCGCCTGCTGGCGTCATCTGCCTTGGACCCGAGTGTGGCCGGGCCTGCCGAAACTGCGGCTCCAATATGGCCGGTGAGAATGGTATTCACGCTCCAAAGGACCGGGCCCAAAAGGAGAGCGATTGCTAGCAATGAGGCGGAGATTCGGTTATACGACACGTGCTGAACGTCGAGTGCACATAGGGCGATGGTCACCGCCCATAGAAGTAATATGGCCATGGGTAGTCCCGGGAAGTCGTCCGCTGAACGTACCGCAGTGACGTATGCGAATAAGGCGCTTGCAACCAGGGTGGCCACTACCAGCCCGCGCCGTGGCCAAGGCAGTCTTTCTCGCAGGAAAGTCCTCAGGGCGACGGTAGCCAGGACGGAGATCGGTGGCACAGCTGTGAGCGCATAATAGGGATGCACAATTCCCGACATGAACGCCACTAGGATAAGGGATACTGCCAACCAAGCGATATGGAAGACGAGAAATATGCGGTAGGTGCGTGCGCCTTGACGGCGATGGATGTGCACGATCGAAATGACTAATCCCGCTACCGCAAGCGGAAGGAACCAGCCGAACTGTCCAGAAAAATTGGGCTGGAGGAATCGTTGCAGGCCCGGATCGAGCGATTCCACGGAACCCCATTCGCCCTTTGTAGCGCTGCTTGCGGCGTTCTGACCGGTGAGCCGGTCCAGCCCGTTGTAGCCGAGGGTGAGCTCAGCGGCACTATTGGTGAAGGATCCGCCGATGAATGGCCTGGAAGCCTGGTCAGTTAGCTGGACTAGGATCAACCACCATCCCCCCGTAACCGCGGTGGCAAGCCCCGCTCCTCCGAGTCGCAATAGCCGAGAAGCAATTTTGCCAGGCGCAAAGGCAAGGTAAGTGATTGCTATGGCTGGGACAATCATTCCAATCTGCAGTTGTTTTGTCAGAAACCCGAGCCCAATCAAAGCGCCTGCCGCTATGAGCCATCGAACGTCGTTGCGCTCAATCGACTTTAGCGTCATATAAGCAATGCATATCATCTCAAGGCACAGCAATGCGTCGGGGTTGTTGTATCTGAACATCACGGTAGCCACAGGCGTTATGGCAAAAAGAAGAGAGGCAGCAAGTGAGGGGATAGGACCAAAAAAGGTGCGCGTGAGGCGAAACAGTACATATGTACTAAAGACACCCATCAACGCCTGCGGCAGTAAAATGCTCCAAGGGCTCAGTCCGAACAACCGTATTGACAATGCCATGACCCATAGACTTGCTGGTGGCTTGTCCACACTTATTGCATTAGCAGGATCGGATGATCCGAACAGAAAAGCAGTCCAATCTTCCGAGCCAGACATAGCAGCTGCCGAATAGTACGAATTAGCCCATCCGTTCTGGTCCAAACCCCACGCATAAATCAGCGTGGTGACAACCAAGAGGGCGCCGAGGAGACCTCTCTCTCGGCCTACAGTGAAGGTATTTTCTGGCACTACCGTAGTCACGGTGCTTCCGCGTGATTGAGACGGATTACTGTTCACGTAGCTGCCGTCCCCACTTGATCATTTCGAATTATTTTGCTTCCTGAACCTGATGCCAATCGTGGAATCGCCGTCAACAGGGTCAAAACCGGAAAATCAAATATTGGCGAAGCTATGACCATGGCCGGCGCGATCAGCCATGCCATGTCTTTCTTGGCTCCGTAGAGCACGAGTGCGGCCGCCAGAAGGAAGCGCACGGCCAATCCGGCTAGTCCGTCAGGACTGCCGTCGTGGTGACTGAGTAAGAAGTGCAGCCATGCATTCCACTCCGTTGGGGTTAGCACATATGAACATGCCGTGACCAATAGAGTTGCCATCGCGACTGCGGACAGTGAACGCCAATCCCGCTTCCCTGCAAACCAAAGAAGGCCAACTCCGGGGGTGACTTTAGTGAGAAGAGCGACGGAATACCAAGCAGGCCTTGTTAGACCTAGAACCGCACACATGGCGAGGAGAATGAAGATATTCCCATTAATGAGTTCCGGAACGCTGGCCAAGAAGAAGGGTACGGCCCACCTGAGCTTCAGCGGCTTGAGAAGCCAGATCAGCGCCGATGACTGCAGCACGACCCAAAATGAATAGAACAGTGACCAGTCCAGGGTGGCTATCGGATGGATAACCGTGGCAAATGCGGGCGAGTATAGGTAGGCGTCAACTTCGCCACCGGAACGGCTGTAGGCCATATCGCCGCGAGCGGCCAACCAGTACGCGTGCGCATCCCATCCGATCCAGCCAGTACTCGCTGAAATCCATATCTTATGCAGAACAGTGAATACGCCGTATGCCCACGACAGAACTAGGGCCGTCTTCATGAATATCGGGTACCTTTTAGAAAAATGACCTGATCGGGACGCCGCCTGCATGTCAATAGCCAATCAGACTGCAAGTCATGGGAGACTTGCTTGCAAGGCCGGCTGGCGAACGCATCTCAGGCTGACATTGGTGCATTGTCGTGCCGAAGCAACGCTTACTAGACTTCCGTCGGAGATTACCATGAGCAATCATAACGTTGCGCCAAGCCGATTCGCAGGAGGTATGACCTCACGGTTTGCCGGCGGAACGCCTTGGTTCATGGCATGGGCCGCATTCTTACCTTTGGTACTAATACGCGCTGAAAATCTGGCTGAGTCCGACACCTTCTGGGCAATACGAACGGGAATCTTGATCATCGATTCCGCTCGTATCCCGGCGTATGACACTTTTTCCTGGACGGTCGCCGGGCAGCCTTGGACGCTGAACTCATGGGGCTTCAACACCATACTGGCTGCGGCGTATCTTGCTATGGGACTGGCAGGAAGTGCCATTGTCGCCTCCATGTTCATTGCGGCTATTGGTGCGTTGATTCTGTTTCAGGCCCGAAAATGGGGTGCAAATCCAGTGGTCTCGGGATTTGTGCTTGTCATCGGAGGGGCGCTGACCACAACGTGGATCACGGCCCGTCCGCAGATTGTTGACTATGCTGCCATGCTGGTAATGCTTATCTTGCTTGACCGCTTGCGTACGAGCGACCGGCCGTGGTGGTCAATTGTTGGACTGGGTGTTCTCACCGTTCTATGGGCCAACCTTCACGCTGCCGCGTTACTCGGCGCGCTTACTTGCGCCGCTGCCACCGTGGGCGTCCTTCTGCGGGACAGGCGCACGCTACAGGCGGTCAGGTTCGCTGCGGCCACCGTCATCGTAGGGATTTGTTGCCTCGTTACCCCGTATGGGACGGGAATTATCGCGCAAACACTGCAGGTGAAGAACCAATCCTCTAACATCAGGGAGTGGCAACCATTTGATGCCGGAGACCCCCTGCAATTGCTCGTGCTGGCGATAGGACTCATTGGCGTGATGGCTGCCTTCAGGCGCAGGGATCTCCTCACACTGTCGGTACTAGCAATCATTCTTCTTGCGTCTCTTGCAGCATACAGAATATTGCCCATTCTTCTCATTCTGTCACTTCCAGTCATAGCTTCTGCTGCGCCGAAGAAGCTTCTCTGCTATTTTGAAAGCCGGCGAAAAATGCTTTCCCAAGGTGCCGCCGCTGCCATCGCCATCGCCAGCGTGATTTCCATTGTTAACATTGGGAACCTTGGGCGCCCCGATCCAAGCCACTTTCCTCAACAAGCCCTGGCGCATATTCCCCCGAATTGTAATACCTACAATGATTATCAGTTGGGTGGGCTTGTGATATTGCAGCGCCCCGACGTGAAGGTTTCCATAGATTCAAGAAATGACCTTTATGGGGCAGAACGGGTGGATAAATCCCTTTCGACGGTAGCTGGCAACGGTGATGTGGAAGGGGAACTTCGAGGTGCGGGATGCGCCTTGGTCCCACCAGGTTCCGGACTCGCTGATGCACTGCGGGCCAGCCCGTACTGGACGGAGACTTTTTCCGAACCAGCCGCCGCCGTTTTTGTTCGAACGCATGAGTAGGTCTCAACATGTACCGGTGCTACTTTGAGCCGTCGTCCGCACTGCTGGTTGCACGGCGCTCTGGACATATGCGAAGTCTGTGGCTGAGGAGTGGGAAGCCCGGAAAACCCAGATCCGGAGGAGAAGGAACCGCATGAATGTGGCAATGATGTTTGCACCGGTTAGAGTAAGGACCTCCAGGTTCGGCGATGCACTGGCATTCACGAGATGGAGCACAAGAAGCGATGATGAAGTAACCACCCAAGCCATTAGAAAGATGCCCAGACCCTGAATTTGCTGCTTAAACAGTCCGCTTGGCCCCTTGATTCCGAAAGTGAATCGCCGGTTAGCTGCTGTATTGGCTATTGCCGTCAGCATTAGGGCTACGAAGTTCGCCTCCTGCGAGCTCAGCGGGCCCTTCAGGATTAGGTACAGGAGTGCAAAAGCCAGGGTCGAGGCTGCACCCACCAACCCAAAGCGGAGTACTTGTCCGAAGAAGCTTGGTCGTCCCACTGGGGCTATTGGCCCCCGGCCTAGTTCCGCATAAATAGCTTGTAACGGGATCAGTCCCCTGACCAAGGACGTGCCAAGCCGCACCATTCCCCGAAGATCGTCGAGCGCAGTCTTCTTGATATCAACCCGGCTGTCCGGGTCGTCAACCCAGTCAACCGGAATTTCGTGAATTCGAAGGCCCGACCGTTCAGCAATTATGAGTAACTCCGTATCGAAAAACCAGCAGTTGTCCTCAACATGCGGCAACAGGCGTTTCGCAACCTCAGCCCGGATCGCCTTAAAACCGCATTGCGCATCCGAAAAGCGGACGTGCATTGTCCGGCGAAGGAGAAAGTTGTAGGAACGCGAAATGAATTCACGCTTCGGTCCGCGAATGACTCGTGAGCTCTGCCCAAGCCTGGTTCCTATGGAGACATCTGAATGCCCCGAAAGCAGGGGAGCAACGAGCGGGGGAAGGGCTGCGAGGTCCGTCGACAAATCTACGTCCAAGTAGGCCAGGACTTTCGCCTCGGAGTTGCTCCATGCATCCCGAAGCGCATAGCCCCGCCCCTTCACCTCAAGGCGCCGGTATTCAACGTTTGGCATGTACCCGGCCAGCCGGGCGGCAATCACCGGTGTCCGGTCGGTGCTTGCATTATCGGCGATGGTGACTTTCCACGTCGATGGCATTTCATTCGTCAGGTATTCGGCGAGCCTCGTGATGCTGCTTTCCAGTACCGCTTCTTCGTTGTAGACCGGTACCACAATTTCGAGCGCCAAGCCCCCATAGCTAGGTGTCATGAATGGATCGTAGGGGCCTCCAAATAGGCGTGGCGAGGGGTTTGGGTAAAGACAGGTAGCAACGAAAAGAACCAAGTAGTCCCAGTTATTGGCCCTGATGACGGGCAGGTACCTACCAAGTAGGAGACACCAAGGCAAGCCCCCTACGCAGATGCGCCTCCCACCCATCCTCTACACTTGACCGGTGTCTAGATTATTTGGAACAGACGGTGTCCGAGGGCTGGCCAACGGCCTGCTGACAGCAGAACTGGCCCTGCAGCTGGCCCAGGCGGCCGCCATCGTGCTTGGCCACGACCGCAACTCCAACGGCTCCCGGCCCCGCGCCGTGCTGGCCCGTGACCCGCGCGCCAGCGGCGAATTCATTGCCGCCGCCGTGGAAGCCGGCCTTTCCAGCTCGGGCATCGACGTCTATGACGCCGGCGTCCTGCCCACCCCTGCAGCCGCCTACCTGGTCGCGGACCTGGACGCCGACTTCGGCGTCATGATCTCCGCCTCCCACAACCCGGCGCCGGACAACGGCATCAAGTTCTTCGCCCGCGGCGGCCAGAAGCTGCCCGACGAGGTAGAGGACGCCATCGAAGCCCAGATGAGCAAGGAAGCCGTCCGCCCCACCGGCGCCGACGTCGGCCGCATCCAGCGCTTCTCGGATGCCGAAGACCGCTACATCGTCCACCTGCTCCGTACCCTGCCGCACCGCCTGGACGGCCTCACCGTGGTACTGGACTGCGCCAACGGTGCCGCCAGCGGCTGCTCGCCCCAGCTCTTCAAGGATGCCGGCGCCGAGGTCATCGTCATCGGCGCGGATCCTGATGGCCTCAACATCAACGACGGCGTGGGTTCCACCCACCTCGGACCGCTCAAGGACGCCGTGATCAAGTACGGTGCCAATTTGGGGATCGCCCACGACGGCGACGCTGACCGCTGCCTGGCCGTGGACCATGAAGGCAACGAGGTGGACGGCGACCAGATCATGGCCATCCTCGCCGTCGCGCTCAAGAAGGCCGGCAAGCTCAAGGATGATGTCCTGGTGGCCACCGTCATGAGCAACCTGGGCCTCAAGATCGCCCTCCGTGACGCCGGCATCACCATTCTGGAAACAGCCGTGGGGGACCGCTACGTCCTGGAAGGAATGCGCGATGGCGGCTACAACCTGGGCGGCGAGCAGTCCGGCCACGTGATCTTCTCGGACTATGCGACCACAGGCGACGGCCTCCTTACGGGCCTGCAGCTCGCCGCGCAGGTGGCCCTGACCGGGAAGCCGCTCCAAGAGCTCGCCACGGTCATGACGAAGCTCCCGCAGGTCCTTATCAACGTCAAGGGCGTCGACCGCAGCCGGGTAAGCAGCAACGACGTCCTGGCCCAGGCCGTGGCGGCAGCTGAAGCAGCCCTAGGTGACAGCGGCCGCGTCCTACTCCGTCCCTCCGGCACCGAGCCCGTGGTCCGCGTGATGGTGGAGGCGGCTGACGAAGAAACCGCGCAGTCCATCGCCGAACACCTGGCGCAGGTGGTACGGACGGAGCTCGCCCTGGAGCTCGCCTCAAACTAGCCGCAAACGAAAAATGGCCCGCCTCCTCGAAAGGGAGACGGGCCATTCTGCGTTAAGGAAACCTAGATTGCGCGGTCCTTCAGCGCGTCACGAATCTCCGTCAGCAGTGCAACCTGCGGGTCCTCAGCGGCGTCCTTCTTCACGTCCTTATTGATCCCCAACCGCCGGTTGCGGCGCTCGATCATCATGTTCATCGGCATCACCACCACAAAGTAGATGGCCGCTGCGATCAGCACGAAGTTCACTACGGCGGTGAGCAGCACCCCGAACTCGATTGCGTTGCCGTTGAGCTCCACCCTAGCGAAGCTGTCGAAATTGGGCGCACCCACCAGACCTGAGATAAAGGGCATCAGTACCTTGTTCACCAGGGCCGTCACCACGGCACCGAACGCAGTACCCATGACAACAGCGACGGCAAGGTCAACCACATTGCCCTTCATGATGAAGTTCTTGAATCCAGTCAGCATGGAGTCCAGCGTAATACGGCTTGTCGCGCCTCCTGTGGAGGCACTCCTGCCGCAGTGGCACTTTGTATCGCGGACAAGTGTCTTGCCTCAATTTAGCTGGTCTAGGCGCTTCTGCCGGTTGGGGGAGGACTGCTCCTTGCTGGGGGCGAAGCCTTCCTGCTCTCGTCCGGGTGGTATGGAAGCGCTCGACAGCACCCTCTGAGTCTCGAAGAAACGTCGTAACTCAAGCCAAATTAGAGCTAGCGGAAGCGCAGACCACGGCGCCTCAACGATGCTGAATGGCCAGGAAATGTTACTTGCTGCCAGATGGAAGACGGGGCCTAGGTATAAGAGGGCAAACGCCGCGACAGTGGAGACGCGCAACAGCGGGGTGGATCGCCGCTCAAGGAGAAACACAATAACTGGGACAAAGAGAATGGCGTCATAGGTAGCCAAATGCGGCGAGAAAACCACGGTCGTTGCCAACGTGGCGATCCAAATTTCCCGCGGGTTTCCTTGAGTTTTCCGATACCTACGGATCCAAGTAAGCAGAATTAGCGCGCCGAGCGGGAGTGGCAGCCACGTCAGAAGCGGGGTCCCCCAGGGGTGCAGGGCCGGCGGCAGAAATGCCTGCAGCAGTGAAGGCAGTCCCACCATCTTCCAAGCCTGTCCATTTTGAACCTGTTCCATGTACAAAGGGCTCGATAGCGCCGACAGCCAATGCTGCAGGCCATCGATTCCAACCACCCCCGCAGAGATTCCCGCGAAGAGAGTGCAGACAGCCGCAAACGATGCCAAAGCCCGATAGTTGCGGGTGGCCAGCAAAGTGAGTGGCACTAGTACAACGAGTTGCGGCTTGGCGAACCCCAGCCCGAAGGCCGCCCCCGCCCAGAAGTCGTGCCCGTTCTTGGCGAAACGCATGCCGATCAGCCAGACAGCCAGAATGAACGCCGAATCCTGGCCCCCGCCAAGGAGCTCGAACGCCACGGGGGAGGCTAGGACTGCCAGCAGTACCGCAACTCGACGGCGGGACATAAGTGCCGGCGTAATGTGTTTCAGGCTCAAAATGGACCAGATGAGGAGCGTTGTGCTGATAAGGAACCAAACTAGTCCGCTCCAGGTGTACGGAAGCATGGCAAGAGGTGCGTAGAAGGCTGCCACTATTGGCAGGGAAACGAACCATGCCAGCGCGGACGATCCCCCTAGCGTGGCATCCTGTAGGGCCAATTGAGCCGCCGGATCATACAAGACCCAGGTGTCTCCGGTGAGCAATAGCCTGGCTCCGGTCCAGTGGGCCAAATAGTCAGGGAGCCAGGCACCCTGAACGGTAGGGGCGACGATTCTGGCCACAGAGGACAACGTCAAGGCCAAAACTGATGCCACCACAAAAAACACGGGGTAAAGGCGCAACCGTTGAGGCGTTATTAGGAGGTCCATACGGTCGATAGCAACGACAAAAAGCCTGCGGAGGGCCGCAGTTTTGAATACTGAGGCAATTCCTCGTGGCCTGGGCGACATGAAATGAGACGCTACCTCACATGGTCCTGGGTTTTACCATCTCCGAATCAAATTTTGCGCATGTTTTGCAAAGCTCCTGTCGGTGCAAAAGCGTCACAGGTAGCCCGGCGCCGCTTCCAGCCCGAAGTACTCCTCCAGCGTCCCGATGCCTCGGTTCAGCATGTCAGTGGCCGCCTCCGCGCCGATATACCGCAGGTGCCACGGCTCGTAGTAGTACCCCGTGATGGGGTGCAGCATCCACGGGTACCGCACCACGAACCCGAACCGGTGCCCGTTCGCCTTCGCCCACGTGGCGGCGGGCTGCTCCGCGAAGCACGGCTCGAAGCTGCAGGCACCCCCGCCGTCCCCGATGTCGAACGCCCACCCTGTCTGGTGCTCCGAGTGGCCGGGCCGCGCGCTGGCGGTGTCGGCGTCGGCCTGTCCCCGCGCCGCGACGTACCCGTTGTAGGTGGTCACCTGCGTGCTGTAGGAGCGGTAGCCGCTGGCCAGGACCAACGCCACGCCGTCGCCTGCGGCCGCCGCGAACATCGCCCCCGCCGCTGCAGCCGCGGTGCTGTTCAGCAGCGCAGCCTCACCCGCCGCGGAGATCGCGACGGCGGGACGCACCAGGTCAGCCGGCACATAGTCCGCGGGCTTCAGGGGACGGTGCTTGTTCACGATGACCCACGGGCTCGCCGGATCATCAAGGGAAAACCGGCGAGCCAACGTAGCCGGGGGAGACGGCGTGGGGGACGGCACCTCCGGCGGCTGGCCCACCGTGGCGGCGTCCGGCGTCGTGCCCGCTGTTGCTGTGGCGGCGGGGGAGGGGGACGGGGAGGAAGCCGCGGACGACGACGGCGCTGCCTTGGGTGCTTCCGGCGTGCAGGCGGACAGGACAGCCAGCCCGGCCCCCGCAGCGAGGAAGCGGCTGAAGCTGCGCCGGGTGGGGGACCCGCATTCGTAGCACACCTGTGCTAAACCTTCCGGAGCAGCATGCGGCGGATGGAATGGTCCGCCTCTTTGGTCAGTACCAGCTGCGCCCGGCCGCGGGTAGGCAGCACGTTCTCCTCCAGGTTGGGCTCGTTGATCCGCTTCCAGATGTCCCGGGCGGTCTCCTCCGCCTCGTCGTCGGAGAGCGTGGCGTAGCGGTGGAAGTAGGACTCCGGCTGCGCGAACGCGGTGCTCCGCAGCTTCCGGAACCGGTCCACGTACCACTCCTCGATGTAGGAGGTCTTGGCATCCACGTAAATGGAGAAGTCAAAGAAGTCGCTCAGCGCCAGGCCCTGCCGGCCGTCATGCCGGGGCCGGGCCGGGGCCAGCACGTTCAGGCCCTCCACGATCAGCACGTCCGGGCGGCGGACCACCACTTCCTTGCCGGGCACGATGTCGTACGTGACGTGGGAGTACCAGGGCGCCCGGACTTCCTCGGCGCCGCCCTTGATCTCGCTCACGAAGCGCAGCAGCGCCCGCCGGTCATAGGACTCGGGAAAACCCTTCCGGTCCAGCAGCTGCCGGCGCTTGAGCTCAGCCAGGGGATAGAGGAAGCCGTCCGTGGTGATCAACTCAACGTTGGGGGTGCCCGGCCAGCGGCGCAGCATCTCCCGCAGCACACGCGCGATGGTGGACTTGCCCACCGCCACCGAGCCGGCCACGCCGATTACGAACGGGGTGCGCTGGGTCTGCTCGCCCAGGAACGTGGTGGTGGCCGCGTGCAGCTGCCCGGCAGCTTCCACATACAGGTGCAGGAGCCGTGACAGCGGCAGGTAGACGTCACTGACCTCCTTCATGTCAAGGGGGTCGCCGAGCCCGCGGAGGCGCAGCACGTCCTCTTCATTGAGGGGCTGTTCCATCTGGGCTGCGAGACGGGACCAGGTATGCCGGTCCAACTCCACGAACGGCGAGGCACCCTCCCCGTTCGCATCATTGCGTTGTGAAGTCACCTAAAGATTCTGCCCCGCGGGGAGCCCATCGCGAAATGACGCCCCTGTTCAGCGCGGCGGCACCGGTCACTGCGGCGCCGCAGCGCGGTCCTCCGGTTTAGAGTCCGGTTTAGAGCAAGTGCCACCCGCCCGATAGTCTTGTGCCTATGTGTGGAATCGTGGGTTACGTAGGCCGTTCCGTTGACGGTGCAATTAATGGCCACAGTGCCTTGGATGTTGTCCTTGAGGGGCTGCGGCGCCTGGAGTACCGCGGTTATGACTCTGCCGGTGTGGCTGTGGTGTCCCAGGGGGCCATCGAGTCGCGGAAGAAGTCCGGGAAGCTGAGCAACCTGATTGGTGAGCTGGAGGCCCGGCCGTTGCCGGAGACCCTGACCGGTATCGGCCACACGCGGTGGGCGACGCACGGCGGCCCGACGGACCGCAACGCGCACCCGCACCTGGCTGACGGCGGCAAGCTCGCCGTGATCCACAACGGCATCATCGAAAACTTCGCCGAGCTCAAACTGGAGCTGCTGGAGAAGGGTGTGACGTTCCTGTCCGAGACGGACACCGAGGTCGCTGCCGCGCTGCTGGCCGACATCCTCCGCAACCAGCTGGGCGGGGACACCGCCAACGGTGGCCTGACCAAGGCCATGGAGCTGGCCTGCCAGCGCCTCGAGGGTGCCTTCACCCTGCTGGCCGTGCACGCGGACCAGCCCGACGTCGTCGTGGCCGCCCGCCGTAACTCACCGCTGGTGGTAGGCCTGGGCGAGGGGGAGAACTTCCTGGGCTCGGACGTGTCCGGGTTCATCGACTACACCCGCCGCGCGGTGGAACTGGGCCAGGACCAGATCGTCACCATCACCGCCGATTCCGTGGAGATCACCGATTTCTACGGCAACCCGGCTTCCGGCAAGGAATACCACGTGGACTGGGACCCGGCGTCGGCGGAAAAGGGCGGGTTCTCCTCGTTCATGGAGAAGGAAATCCATGACCAGCCCGACGCCGTGGCGCAGACCCTGCTGGGCCGTTCGGACATCAAGGGCAAGCTGACCCTGGACGAGCTGCGGATCGACCCGGAGCTGTTGAAGCAGGTCAACAAGATCATCGTGCTGGCCTGCGGCACCGCCGCGTATGCGGGCATGGTGGCGAAGTACGCGATCGAGAACTGGTGCCGGATCCCCACCGAGGTGGAGCTCGCGCACGAGTTCCGCTACCGGGACCCGATCCTGGATGAGAAGACCCTGGTGGTCTCCATCTCCCAGTCCGGGGAGACCATGGACACCCTGATGGCTGTCCGGTACGCCCGGGAACAGGGCGCGAAGACCATCTCGATCTGCAACACCAACGGTTCCACCATTCCGCGTGAGTCCGACGCCGTGCTGTACACGCACGCCGGCCCGGAGATCGCGGTGGCCTCGACCAAGGCCTTCCTGGCCCAGATCACGGCCGCGTACCTGCTGGGCCTGTACCTTGCCCAGCTGCGCGGGAACATCTTCTCGGGCCAGATCAAGGACGTCCTGGCGGACCTGAACAAGATCCCCGCCAAGATCCAGACCATCCTGGACAAGGCAGAGCCCCTGCGGGAACTGGCCCGGTCCATGGCGGACGAGAAGTCCGTGCTGTTCCTGGGCCGGCACGTGGGCTACCCCGTCGCCCTTGAAGGCGCGTTGAAGCTCAAGGAAATCGCGTACATCCACGCCGAAGGGTTCGCCGCCGGTGAGCTCAAGCACGGCCCCATCGCCCTGATCGATGAAGGCCAGCCCGTGTTCGTCGTCGTCCCGTCCCCGCGCGGGCGTGACTCGCTGCACTCCAAGGTGGTCTCCAACATCCAGGAAGTCCGCGCCCGCGGCGCCCGGACCCTGGTCATCGCCGAGGAAGGCGACGAAGCCGTGAAGGCCTACGCCGAGCACGTCTTCTACGTCCCCGAGACCCCCACCCTGCTGATGCCCCTGCTGACCACCGTCCCGCTGCAGATCTTCGCCGCGGAACTCGCCGCAGCCAAGGGCTACGACGTGGACCAGCCCCGCAACCTCGCCAAGAGCGTCACCGTCGAATAACCTGCACACCACAGCGCAGCTGAAGCCCCGGGCCCCATCGGTCCGGGGCATCCGCGTTAACGCCCCCTGGCCGAACAGGTTTGCGAAACTTTCAGCCTGCCGCAGCCACGGAGGCCCCGGGAACTCGGCGCGCGCTCCGCAGGATCGCCCCAAAAGTCACGCATTTCCGCTCATGGCGGACAGCGTGAATGACCGGCGTGCGCCCGCCATCCCGCCGCAGCAGCCACCGTAGAATGGCACCCATGATCGTTGGCATCGGGGTAGACGTAGTAGACATCGAACGGTTCGGGCGGCAGCTGGAGCGGACGCCGGGCCTGAGGGACCGCCTGTTCGTTCCCGCGGAACGGGAACTGAACACCCGGTCCCTGGCCGCCCGGTTCGCCGCCAAGGAAGCGGTGGCCAAGGTCCTCGGTGCGCCCGCCGGCATGAACTGGCAGGACTGCTGGATCGGCCTGGACAGCAACGGGCCCACCGTCCAGGTCAAGGGAACGGTCCTTGCTGTTGCCGAGGCCAAAGGCGTCAAGCGCTGGCACCTGTCCATCAGCCACGACGGCGGCATCGCCACGGCCACGGTCCTGGCCGAAGGCTGACCAGGCCCCCGCCGCATGATCAGCGCCTACACCGGAAAGCAGGTCCGGGCCGCCGAGGAGCCACTCCTGGCCACCGGCCTGGGGGATGTGCTCATGCAGCGCGCCGCGCACGGCCTGGCCAACGCCGTCGTCCATGAACTCAAGGCACGCGGCAGCCGCCTGAACGGCGCCCGCGTGGTGGTGCTGGCAGGCAAGGGCAACAACGGCGGCGACGGCCTGTTCGCCGGCGCCTTCCTGGCCGCCCGGGGACTGCGCACGACGGCGGTGCTCACCGGGGACGCGGCCCATCCGGCAGGCCTGGCCGCACTGGAGCGCGCCGGCGGCCGGGTGCAGCGGCTCACCGACGCGGCACTTCCCGAACTGGCTGAAGAAGCCGCCCGGGCCGACGTCGTCATTGACGCCGTCCTGGGAACCGGCGCCAAGGGCGGCCTGCGGGGGAGTGCCGCAGCCCTCGTCCAGGCTGTCGCCGACGGGAACCGCCGAGGCTTTGTGGTGGCGTGCGACCTTCCCAGCGGCGTGGACGCGGACACCGGCGAGGCGGCCGCGCCCGTCCTGCCGGCCGACCTGACGGTCACGTTCGGGGGAGCAAAGGACGGCCTGCTTGCCGACCCCGGCGCAGACTATGCGGGCCGGGTGCAGGTGGTGCCCATCGGGATCGAGGAGCACCTGCCCGAGCCCTCCCTCTACCGGCTCGTGGACGCCGACCTGGCACGGCTCCTGCCGCACCCGTCCCGGCGGGCCCAGAAGTACTCCCGCGGTGTTCTGGGCGTGGTGGCCGGTTCGGAGGACTACCCCGGCGCGGCCGTCCTCGCCTGCCGGGGCGCCCTGGCTGCGGGAGTGGGCATGGTCAGGTATCTGGGGCCGCCGTCCGTGGCCGACCTGGTCCGCCAGTCGTGCCCCGAAGTTGTCTGCAGCACCGGGACCGTGGCTGAAAACCGTGTCCAGGCCTGGCTGGTGGGCTCCGGAATGGGGCCCCATGACCACGAACAGCTGA
Organism: Pseudarthrobacter sp. 902506025; assembly: GCF_040702325.1. Taxonomy (NCBI): domain Bacteria; kingdom Bacillati; phylum Actinomycetota; class Actinomycetes; order Micrococcales; family Micrococcaceae; genus Pseudarthrobacter; species Pseudarthrobacter sp. 902506025. The sequence goes on along the minus strand of NZ_JBFBKW010000003.1, from coordinate 351,667 downwards.
CCCGCGCCCGGGACGCCATTGCATCGGACCTTCCCGTCGTGGCCGATGCCGGCGCGCTGCCTGCGCTGCCTGCCATGCTCGCCCCGCATGTGGTGCTCACCCCGCACGCCGGTGAGCTGGCGTCGCTGTTCCACCGGATGGGCCACCCGGAGGACCGGGAGGCGGTGGAGGCCGGAACGCTGGCAGCGGTGCGCAACGCGGCGGAGCGCACCGGGGCTACCGTCCTGCTCAAAGGCGCCACCACGCTCGTGTCCGCGCCGCGGGGCGCCACCTTCAGCCAGGCGGACGGCACGCCCTGGCTCGCCACCGCCGGGAGCGGGGATGTGCTGGCCGGCGTCATCGGGGCGCTGCTCGCCCAGGCAGGGGACGACGTCGGGCGCTTCGGTGGGTTGGGTATCGGCGCCGACGCGCGGTGGGCCGCCATCGCAGCGCTGGGTGCTGCCCTGCACGGCAGAGCCGGGAGGGCGGCGTCGGAGGCCGTGTCCGGCGGGCCGATCACCGCGGGACGTGTTGCGGAGGCCCTACCCGAAATTTGGGGTAAAGTCAGCATGCTTAGTAACTATGGAGCCTGGAAACGTAATAGTCACAGCCAACCACTACGGTAGGCATTAGTTCGCACCAGCAGCAGGGGCGTTCCAATGCCGTCTGCTGCTGACCAAATAATGAGGAGCACGATGGAAGTCTGGCCTGGAACTGCCTACCCGCTGGGAGCTACCTTTGACGGCACCGGCACCAATTTCGCCCTGTTCAGCGAACGGGCGGAGCGGGTCGAACTCTGCCTCCTGGCCGATGACTTGACCGAAACCAAGATCGAGCTGACCGAGGTGGACGGCTACGTGTGGCACTGCTACCTGCCCCACATCCAGCCCGGCCAGAAGTACGGCTACCGGGTGCACGGCCCGTACGACCCCGCCGCCGGCAACCGCTTCAACCCGAACAAGCTGCTGATGGACCCCTACGCCAAGGCCATCCAGGGACAGATCGACTGGGATCCGGCGCTGTTCTCGTACGAATTCGGCGACCCGGACTCCCGCAACGACGCCGATTCCGCGCCGCACACCATGCACGGCGTGGTCATCAACCCGTTCTTCGAATGGGACGGCGACCGCCAGCTGAAGATTCCGTACCACGAGTCCGTGATCTACGAAGCCCACGTCAAGGGCCTCACCGAACTGCACCCGGAGATCCCCGAGGAGCAGCGCGGCACCTACGCCGGCGTCTCGCACCCCGCCGTGATCGAGCACATGAAGAAGCTCGGCGTCACCGCCATCGAGCTCATGCCGGTCCACCAGTTCGTCAACGACGGCACCCTGGAAGAGAAGGGCCTCAACAACTACTGGGGCTACAACACCATCGGCTTCTTCGCCCCGCAGAACACGTACAGCTCCACCGGCGACGTGGGGCACCAGGTCCAGGAATTCAAGGCCATGGTCCGCGACCTGCACCGTGCCGGCATCGAAGTGATCCTCGACGTCGTCTACAACCACACGGCAGAAGGCAACCACCTGGGCCCCACGCTGTCCTTCAAGGGCATCGACAACCAGGCCTACTACCGCCTGGTGGACAACGACCTCAAGCACTACATGGACTACACGGGCACCGGCAACTCGCTCAACGTGCGCCACCCGCACTCCCTGCAGCTGCTCATGGATTCCCTGCGCTACTGGGTCACCGAGATGCACGTGGACGGCTTCCGCTTCGACCTCGCCTCCACTCTGGCCCGCGAGTTCTACGACGTGGACAAGCTCTCCACCTTCTTCGAACTGATCCAGCAGGATCCGATTGTTTCCCAGGTCAAACTCATCGCCGAACCGTGGGACGTTGGGCCCGGCGGCTACCAGGTGGGCAACTTCCCGCCGCAGTGGACGGAATGGAACGGCAAGTACCGCGACACCGTCCGCGACTTCTGGCGCGGCGAACCCTCCACCCTGGGCGAGTTCGCTTCCCGCCTGACCGGTTCGGCAGACCTTTATGAGAGCTCTGCCCGGCGCCCGGTGGCTTCCATCAACTTCGTCACCGCCCACGACGGCTTCACCATGCGGGACCTGGTCTCCTACAACGAGAAGCACAACGAGGCCAACGGCGAAGGCAACAACGACGGCGAATCCCACAACCGTTCCTGGAACTGCGGCGTGGAAGGGGACACCGACGACGAGAAGGTGCTGACCCTGCGTGCCCGGCAGCAACGGAACTTCATCGCCACGCTGCTGCTCTCCCAGGGCGTGCCAATGCTGCTCCACGGCGACGAGCTGGGCCGCACGCAGCAGGGCAACAACAACACCTACTGCCAGGACTCCGAACTCAGCTGGGTGCACTGGGAAGCCATGGACCAGCCGCTGGTGGAGTTCACGGCCTTCGTGAACAAGCTCCGCCACGACCACCCCACGTTCCGCCGCAGCCGCTTCTTCGACGGCCGCCCGGTGCGCCGTGGCGAAGGCGAGAAGCTGCCGGACATCGTCTGGCTCAAGACCGACGGTACCGAAATGCTGCCGGAGGACTGGGGGAGCGGCTTCGGCCGGACCATTGGTGTGTTCTACAACGGTGACGGCATCCAGGAACAGGACTCGCGCGGCCGCAGGATCACCGATGACAGCTTCCTCATGGCCTTCAACGCCCATGACGACGCGGTGGACTTCTGCGTCCCGTCCGACGAGTACTCGCAGTACTGGGAGGTCCTGATCGACACCGCCGCGCAGGCCGACGCCTACGAGCCGCTCAAGGCCGGGGCCACCCTGACGCTGGAAGCGAAGTCCATGGTGGTCCTGCGCGCCTACTCCGGCCCCGAAGCCGAGGTGGACACCTCCGCAGCCGCGTCCCTGGCCTCCATGGCCGAGCACGAGGAAGCCCAGGAGGAGATGGTGGAGGCCCAGACCAAGGCCGCGGAAGCGAGCGAGGCAAGGGCAACGGGCGCCGACGGGGACGCCAAGGCATGAGGACCCCGGTCTCCACCTACCGTTTGCAGATCCGCAGCAGCTTCACCCTGTTCGACGCCGCAGAGAAGGTCCCGTACCTGAAGGACCTCGGCGTGGACTGGGTGTACCTCTCGCCCATCCTCACCGCGGAAAAGGGCTCGGACCACGGCTACGACGTGACCGACCCCTCCGCGGTGGATCCGGACCGCGGCGGCCCGGACGGCCTGCTGGCCCTCTCCAAAGCTGCCCGCGAACACGGCATGGGCGTCCTGGTGGACATCGTGCCCAACCACGTGGGAGTGGCCACCCCGGTGCAGAACCCGTGGTGGTGGTCCCTGCTCAAGGAAGGCCGCGGATCGCCGTACGCCGAAGCGTTCGACGTCGACTGGGACCTGGGCGGAGGAAAGGTACGGCTGCCGATGCTGGGCTCGGACTCCGACCTGGAAAAACTCGAGGTCAAGGACGGTGAACTGCGCTACTACGACCACCGGTTCCCGCTGGCCGAGGGCACGTACAGCGAGGGTGACTCCCCGCAGGACGTCCACAGCCGCCAGCACTACCAACTCATGGACTGGCGCCGGGCCGATGCCGAGCTGAACTACCGGCGCTTCTTTGCGGTCACCACCCTCGCCGGCATCCGGGTGGAAGAGCCGTCGGTCTTCGAGAAGGCCCACGCCGAGGTGGGCCGCTGGTTCACCGAAGGCCTGGTGGATGGGCTCCGCGTGGACCATCCGGACGGTCTGGCTGACCCCGCGGGCTACCTCCGCTGGCTCAAGGACCTCAGTGGCGGCGCGTACGTTCTGGTGGAGAAAATCCTCGAACCGGGCGAAGTGCTGCCTCAGGACTTTGCCTGCGAAGGGACCACCGGCTACGACGCCCTGGCGGACGTGGACCGGGTCTTCGTGGACCCTGCCGGGCAGCAGGCCCTGGATGCCCTTGACGCATCCCTGCGGGGAACGTCCGGGCCCGCCGATTACGCGGAGATGATCCGCGGCACCAAGCGCATGATCGCCGACGGCATCCTGCGCTCCGAGGTGCTGCGCCTTGCCCGGCTGGTCCCCGAGTCCCACGGCATCACCGTGGACCAGGCGGCCGACGCCATTGCCGAGATCATCGCGTCCTTCCCGGTCTACCGGTCCTACCTGCCGGTGGGAGCGGACGTCCTCAAGGAAGCCTGCGAGTCCGCCGCGGCGCACCGGCCGGACCTGGAAGTGGCGGTGGGAACCCTCCTGCCGTTGCTGCTGGACCCCGCCAATCCCATCGCCGTCCGCTTCCAGCAGACCTCCGGCATGGTCATGGCCAAGGGCGTGGAAGATACCGCGTTCTACCGCTACACACGCCTGGGCACGCTGACCGAGGTGGGTGCCGAGCCCACCGAGTTCGCTGTGGCGCCCGAGGAATTCCACCGGCGGATGCAGCGGCGCGAGCAGGAGTTGCCGCTGTCCATGACCACCCTGTCCACCCACGACACCAAGCGCAGCGAGGATGCCCGGGCGCGGATCTCGGTTATCGCCGAACTGCCGCAGGAATGGGCGGAAACACTGGAGACGCTCCGCGGACTGGCGCCGATTCCGGACGGTCCGTACGAGAACCTGCTGTGGCAGGCAATCGTTGGTGCGTGGCCGGCAAGCCGGGAGCGGCTGCAGGGCTATGCGGAAAAGGCGGCCAGGGAGGCCGGCAACTCCACTAAGTGGACCGAGCCCAACGAGGATTTCGAGGCCAAGGTCAAGGCTGCCGTAGATGCGGTCTTCGACGACGCCACGGTGGCCAAGGTGGTTGTGGACTTCGTGGCCCGCATCGACGCCTACTCGGCTACCAACTCGGTGTCCGCCAAGCTGGTCCAGCTGACCATGCCGGGCGTGCCGGACGTCTACCAGGGCAGTGAGTACTGGGAACGGTCACTCACGGACCCGGACAACCGCCGCCCCGTAGACTTCGCCGCACGGCAGGCAGAGCTGGCAAAGCTCGACGCCGGCGCCTTGCCGGACGCGGGCACAGAGGCCAGCAAGCTGCTGGTCACCTCGCGGGCACTGCGCCTGCGCCGCGACCGTCCGGAATTGTTCCGGGGCTACACTCCGGTGTCGGCCACCGGCGCGGCGGCCCGGCACCTGCTCGCGTTCACCCGCGGAACCGATGCGACCCCCGGTGCGCTGACGCTTGCCACCCGGCTCCCCGCCGGACTGGAGGCTGCCGGCGGGTGGCGGGACACCGCCGTCGACCTTTCCACTGCCATGCGTGACGAACTGACCGGAGCCAGCTTCGGCCCGGGCCAGGTTTCGGTGGCAGAGGTGCTGGGTACCTACCCCGTGGCCCTGCTGGTACCTGTGGATGGAGAAAAGGCATGACCCTGGTCAACGTAGGACCCGAGCGTTTCGATGTGTGGGCCCCGGACGTTTCATCGGTGGTTTTGCTGGCCGATGGCCGGCAATATCCCATGCGGAAGAAGGACACGGCGCCCGGATCCGAAGGGTGGTGGACTGCCCCTGACGCCCCGGCCGACGGGGACGTGGACTACGGCTACCTGCTGGACGGGGACACCACCCCTGTTCCGGACCCCCGGTCCCGCCGGATCCCTTCCGGCGTGCATGAACAGTCCCGGACCTACGATCCTGCGGCCTACGCGTGGCGGGATTCCGGCTGGCGCGGCAAGGACCTGCAGGGCGCTGTCATTTACGAACTGCACGTGGGCACCTTCACCCCTGAAGGAACCCTCGACGCCGCCGTGGAGAAGCTGGGCTACCTGGCGGACCTGGGCATCGATTTCGTGGAACTGCTGCCGGTCAACGGCTTCAACGGCACCCACAACTGGGGCTACGACGGCGTCCAGTGGTACGCCGTGCACGAAGGCTACGGCGGTCCTGCTGCCTACCAGCGGTTCGTTGACGCTGCGCACGCTGCAGGACTGGGCGTCATCCAGGACGTGGTGTATAACCACCTGGGACCCAGCGGCAACTACCTCCCCAAGTTCGGCCCGTACCTGAAACAGGGCGACGCCAACACCTGGGGCGACTCGGTGAACCTGGACGGGCCCGGCTCGGACGTTGTCCGCGAATACATCCTGGGAAACGCGGCCCTGTGGCTGCGCGACTACCACGTGGACGGGCTCCGCCTGGACGCCGTGCACGCACTGCGGGACGAGCGGGCCGTGCACATCCTGGAGGACCTCGGGGCCCTCGGCGACGCCATTTCGGCCGAAACCGGGCTGCCCAAGACCCTCATCGCGGAATCGGACCTCAACAACCCGCGCCTGATCTACCCCCGTGACGCCAACGGGTACGGCCTGGCGGGCCAGTGGAGCGACGACTTCCACCACGCCGTCCACGTCAACGTCAGCGGCGAAACCACCGGCTACTACTCGGACTTCGACTCCCTGGCCGTGCTGGCCAAGGTCCTTAAAGACGGGTTCCTCCACGACGGCAGCTATTCCAGCTTCCGCGGCCGGCACCACGGACGCCCCATCAACGGCTCGCTGGTGCACCCGGCGGCGCTGGTGGTCTGCAACCAGAACCACGACCAGATCGGCAACCGGGCCACGGGGGACAGGCTCTCCCAGTCACTGTCCTACGGGCAGCTTGCCGTCGCCGCGGTGCTCACGCTGACCTCGCCGTTCACGCCCATGCTGTTCATGGGCGAGGAATACGGGGCCTCCACACCGTGGCAGTTCTTCACCTCGCACCCCGAACCGGAGCTCGGAAAGGCCACCGCGGAAGGGCGCATCAGGGAATTCGAGCGCATGGGGTGGGATCCCGCCGTCGTGCCCGATCCCCAGGATCCGGAAACCTTCCGCCGGTCCAAGCTGGACTGGGCCGAGGCTTCAACGGGCGACCATGCGCGGCTCCTGGACCTGTACCGGTCCTTGACGGCGCTGCGCCGCTCCCATCCGGATCTGGCCGGGGCTGGCTTTGACGGGACAGACGTTTCGTTCGACGACGACGCGGGCTGGCTGCGCTTCCGGCGCGGCCCCGTTGAGGTGCTGGTGAACTTCTCCGACTCAAAGGTCCGGCTTGACGGCGCCTCCGGCAGCGTCCTGCTGGCAACGGACGACGGGACCGGCCTGGACGGCGGGGCCCTCGCCATGGCGCCCTGGAGTGCCGCGATCATCGCAACCCAACAGGAAGGACAGAACGCATGACGTATTCAGCAGCGGACAACCGCTATGAAACCATGCCCTACCGCCGGGTGGGCCGCAGCGGGCTCAAGCTCCCGGCCATCTCCTTGGGCCTGTGGCACAACTTCGGCGACGACAAGCGCTTCGAGGAACAGCGGGACATCCTCCGCCGCGCCTTCGACCTGGGTGTCAACCACTTCGACCTCGCGAATAACTACGGTCCTCCGGACGGGTCCGCGGAAACGAACTTCGGCCGGCACCTGCGGGACGACTTCAAGCCCTACCGAGACGAGCTGGTCATCTCCACCAAGGCCGGCTACTACATGTGGCCCGGCCCCTACGGAGAATGGGGTTCCCGCAAGTACCTGATCTCCAGCCTGGACCAGTCGTTGCAGCGGATGGGCCTGGACTACGTGGACATCTTCTACAGCCACCGCCCGGACCCCGAGACGCCCATGGAAGAAACCATGGGCGCCCTGGATTACGCTGTCCGGTCCGGCAAGGCGCTGTACGCGGGAATCTCCTCCTACACCCCCGAACAGACCCTCGAGGCCGCCCGGATCCTCAAGGAACTCGGCACGCCGCTGCTGATCCACCAGCCCAGCTACTCCATGCTCAACCGCTGGACCGAGGACGGCTCGCCCAACCTGTACGAGGTGCTGGACCAGGTGGGCGCCGGGTCCATCGCCTTCTCGCCCCTGGCGCAGGGCATGCTCACGGACCGCTACCTCCACGGCATCCCGGGAGACTCCCGGGCGGCCAAGGCACGGTTCCTCTCCGAGGACTCCATTACGGAGGAGAAACTGGACCGGGTCCGCGGGCTGCGGAAGATCGCCGAGGGCCGCGGGCAGTCCCTCGCGCAGATGGCCATTGCCTGGATCCTGCGGGACCAGCCCAAGGGGTCAGCCGTCACGTCGGCCCTGGTTGGCGCCTCAAGTGTGCGGCAGCTGGAGGACACTTTGTCCGCCATCAACAACCTCAACTTCACTGATGAGGAGCTCACGGCGATCGATGAATTCGCCGTGGAATCGGACATCAACCTCTGGAAGCAGAACGCCTAAGGAGCTTGTTTTCATTACACTGCGGGATCGGCGGAACAACTGCCGGTCCCGCTGTGTTGGGTAGTATGAAAAGGCGCCGCGCGGCGCCAAGCCAGCCGGCCGCCGTCGTCCATTCCTCGGAGGCCAACCAGGCCGGCTGACGTTTGTCCCCAAAGGAGTTCTGTGTCTTCACATCCCATTCGTGTTGCAATCGTTGGCGTGGGAAACTGCGCCGCCTCGCTGGTGCAGGGCGTCCACTACTACAAGGATGCCGACCCGGCAGAAACCATCCCGGGCCTGATGCACGTTGAGTTTGGCCAGTACCACGTGGGCGACGTCGAGTTCGTCGCCGCGTTCGATGTGGACGGCAAGAAGGTCGGCGTTGACCTTTCCGATGCCATCCTGGCCAGCGAAAACAACACCATCAAGATCGCCGATGTTCCGCCGACGGGTGTCACGGTCCAGCGCGGCCACACCCTGGACGGCTTGGGCAAGTACTACCTCGAGACCATCGAGCAGTCCACCGAAGAGCCCGTGGACGTGGTCCAGGCCCTGAAGGACGCCAAGGCTGACGTCCTGGTCTGCTACCTGCCCGTCGGTTCCCAGCAGGCTGCCGAGTTCTACGCCCAGGCTGCGATCGACGCCGGCGTAGCGTTCGTCAACGCCCTGCCCGTATTCATTGCCGGCACCAAGGAATGGGCTGACAAGTTCACCGCCGCCGGTGTTCCGATCGTCGGCGACGACATCAAGAGCCAGATCGGTGCAACCATCACGCACCGCGTCATGGCCAAGCTGTTCGAAGACCGCGGCGTGACCCTGGACCGCACGTACCAGCTGAACGTCGGCGGCAACATGGACTTCAAGAACATGCTGGAGCGTGACCGCCTGGAGTCCAAGAAGATCTCCAAGACCCAGGCCGTGACCTCCAACGTGGAAGCCGAGCTGGCTGCCAAGGACGTACACATCGGCCCGTCCGATTACGTTCAGTGGCTTGATGACCGCAAGTGGGCGTTCGTGCGCCTTGAAGGCCGGAACTTCGGCGACGCCCCGGTGTCCCTGGAGTACAAGCTGGAGGTCTGGGATTCGCCGAACTCCGCTGGCGTGATCATCGATGCGATCCGTGCCGCCAAGATCGGCCTGGACCGCGGCATCGGTGGCCCGCTGCTCTCGGCGTCCAGCTACTTCATGAAGTCCCCGCCGGAGCAGTTCAACGACGACCTCGCCCGCGAGAAGGTCGAAGCCTTCATCCGCGGCGACCTGGAGCGCTAAACCGTCTTTTCCCGGTGCCGGACGCTCCCTCACCCTTACCGGGTGGGGGAGCGTCCTGCGTTAACACGCGCCATCACTTCCGGCCGGTTTTTCCGGGACGCGCCACCACTTCCTGCCTATTCTCCCGAAACGCCCCATCACTTCCGGCCGGCTTTTCCGGGACGCGCCATCACTTCCGGCGTATTCTCCCGAAACGCGCCATCACTATTTGTCCCCTGAGGAGCGTAAACCCCGCGGCCGCGTTTTTGGAGGCGGTGGTGGTGTTTTGGTCACCCGTTTCCGGCAAAACCGGCCGAGTAGGAATGGTCAATCCACGCCGTGCGAAGGTGCCGTTTGATTGCCGCTACAGCTCGTTGAAAACCGTCCGTGGCATCGTCCTTGGTGAATACCAGAACCGTCCACCCAGCTGACTCGAAGGCCTTGTCGCGCCGTCGATCACTCAGTCGCTGAGCCTCAAGAAGATGGTGACCGCCGTCGTACTGGACTGCAAGGCGCCGGTGACGGTAGCCCAGGTCGGCAGTAGGGGAAGCTGCATCATTCGGTCGAAGTGCGATTTGCAGGTCAGGTTCTGGCAGGTTCGCGTCAAGCATGGCCAGCCGCAGCATCGATTCCGGTGCCGAATCAGCGCCGACCCGCATCAGCTCCAAAGCTTCCCGGGCACGCACGACCCCCTGAAGATTAGGGTGCCGGCTGACCAAAGCGCTGAGACCCTCCAACGTGTCGAAGGGCTGCGACCTGGCCTCAAACTCCGCTCGAGGGATGCGAATGATTTGGTCTCCAAGGCAGACCAGCTCAGCCAGCGACAGCCGCCGGGCCAAGTCGAGCCAGGTTCGGGAACGGGTACTGATGCGGATACCGTCGACAGTTTCGATTTCGTCGGCACTGGCTATGACCTTATGGGCAACCACACCTTTCCGGCGCACCTGCGGTAATTGCTTCGGTTTGCTCATATGCAGTTCAGTTGAATCCGACAGCCACGCGGGGAGCAATTGACAGTGCAAACGTGCAGCTGTGACGTGTGAAATCCACGCGCCTGGCGAAACTTCGGAGAGGACCCGTGCCGCGGCTTCCAACTCGAAGCTCCAAGTCGACGGGCGGTACAACCGCCTGCTGACGTGGACCACGTCATCCTTCCGCAGCCGCTTCGCTGACACACCGGCAGTCACCGCCGAGTCGTATGTGAACGGGGAGCTTGCCAGGGTCGACGGTAGGTCAGCGCGCTTATGCATGCTGGCATTCTGGCGTAGAAGGCTAGACCACTGCAGGAGTTATCCACAGGAACAGGCCTGGATGGTTCCACGGTGATGGGGCGTTGGTGAATTGGGGGCGGGAGGTGATGGGGCGTTGGTGGATTGGGGGCGGAAGGTGATGAAGCGTTGGGCTAGGTGAGGCCGACCGGGTTGCCGTCCGCGTCCACGTCCATGCGCAGCGCAGCCGGGACGGCCGGGAGGCCGGGCATGGTCATGACTGCTCCGGTAAGGGCAACGATGAAGCCCGCACCGGTCTTGGGCAGCAGGTCGCGGACGTGGATGGTGAACCCCTTGGGGGCGCCCAGACGGGAGGCATCGTCAGTGAACGAGTACTGGGTTTTTGCCATGCACACTGGCATCGAACCCCACCCGTTGCGCTCGATGTCGGCAAGCCGCTTCAGCGCCGGCACGGAGAAGTCCACGCCGTCGGCTCCGTAAATCTCCTGGGCGATGGTGCGGATCTTGTCCTCCACGGACAGCTCCAGGGGATACAGGTGCCGGAAACTGCTGGGAGCCTCCACCGCCTGCGCAACGAGGGCCGCGAGTTCGTCCCCGCCGTCGCCCCCGCCGCCCCGGCCCCACACGTCGGCGACGGCGGCGCGCACGCCCTCGGCTGCGCACCACTTCAGCAGCCAGTCGAGTTCCTCCGGCGCATCGGAGGAGAATTTGTTGATGGCCACCACGGGAGTGACGCCGAACTTCTCCACGTTGTGCACGTGCCGGCGCAGGTTAACCACCCCGGCCTCCAGGGCAGCGACATCCGGGCGGGCCAGCTGGTCCTTGGCCACCCCGCCCTGCATCTTCAGGGCGCGGACTGTTGCCACCACCACGACGGCGGACGGGGCCAGGCCGCCGTACCGCGCCTTGATGTCCATGAACTTTTCGGCGCCAAGGTCAGCCCCGAAGCCGGCTTCGGTCACCACGATGTCCGCCAACCGCCGGGCGGTCTGCGTGGCAATGAGCGAATTGCAGCCGTGGGCGATATTGGCGAAGGGACCGCCGTGGACCAGGGCGGGGGTGCCGGCGATGGTCTGCACCAGGTTGGGCTTGACCGCCTCCTTCAGGAGCAGCGTCAAGGCCCCCTCCACGCCGAGGTCCGCCACCGTCACCGGTGCCCGGTCATAGGTGTAGCCGAACGTGATCCGGCCCAGCCGTGAGCGGAGGTCCGCCAGGTCCGTGGCGAGGCAGAAGACAGCCATGATCTCGGAAGCCACGGTGATGTCGAACCCGTCCTGCCGCGGCACGCCCTGCGTCGGTCCGCCCAGTCCGATGACCACCTCCCGCAGGGAGCGGTCGTTCATGTCCAGGACGCGTTTGAACGTCATCCTGCGCGGATCGATGTTCAGCGCATTGCCCTGGTAGATATGGTTGTCCACCAGTGCCATCAGGGCATTGTTGGCCGACGTGATCGCATGGAAATCGCCGGTGAAGTGCAGGTTGATCTCGTCCATGGGCAGCACCTGCGAGTAGCCGCCACCGGTGGCGCCGCCCTTCATGCCAAGCACCGGGCCCAGGGACGGTTCCCGCAGGGCGATCATCACCTTGTGGCCGGCGCGGGCCATCGAATCCGCCAGCCCCACAGTGGTGGTGGACTTGCCCTCGCCGGCCGGGGTGGGCGACATGGCCGAGACCAGCACCACCTTGCCGTGCGGAGCGGGGGCCGCAAGCCGGGCGGGATCGATCTTGGCCTTGTACCGTCCGTACTGTTCCAGTGCATCGGCATTGATCCCGGCTGCCGCCGCGATTTCCCCGATGGGGCGGATGCGGGCGGCGCGGGCTATTTCCAGATCGGAGGGGAGAGCAGACATCCTTGTCCTTTCCTGCGCAGTCTTTCCTGCACCGGCCGGCGCCGGAGACCTGCCCCTAAGCTAACAGCACCCGGCTCCAACGGCACCCGATACCAGCAGCGCGCTCAGGCGAACGACCGTCAGGAGGCCGGCACCACCGGGGCCAGGCGGCGCCCCACGAAGTTGTCGACGGCGGCATGGTAGCTTTCCAGCGTTATGGCGGCAGTGCGCTGCCAGCCGGAGTTCTGGGCACGGATGGCGGCAGCGCGGCCCAGGTCCTCACGGGTGGCAGGGTCGTCGTACAGGGCCTCCAGGGCATCGGCCCAATCGGCAGCATGGTGGCCGTCCACCAGGAGCCCGGTCCGGCCGTGGAAGATGGCGCGGGACAGCCCGCCAACCCGGGTGGCCACCACGGGGGTCCCGCAGGCCTGGGCCTCGAGTGCCACGAGCCCGAAGGATTCGCTGAAGGAAGGCATCACCACGACGTCGGCCGCACGGAACCAGGACGCCAGCTCAGGTGCCTTCACCGGCGGAAGCTGCGTGACGACGTCGTCCATTCCCGCCTCTGCCACCAGGCAGCGGAGGTTGAACTCCTTGTTGCCGCTCAACGCGCCCAGGATGGTGACGCGCAGGTCGATGTCCGGGCGGCGTTTCCGCAGCAGCGCCGCGGCCTTGACCAGGACCTGGGGGCCTTTCAGGCGCTGGATGCGGCCGGCGAACACCAGGTGGAACGTGTCGGGGCTGACGCCGTGCTCCGCCCTGGACCGTGCCCGGAATGCGGGGGTGAACGTGGCCAGGTCCACGCCGGGCGGCGCGATGTCGATGCGGTCGTAGGTGGCGCCGTAGTGGGACACGAGTTCGGCGGCCTCGGAGCTGGTGTTGGCGATGAGCCTGGCAGCGCCGTCCACGATGCGGTGCTCGCCCAGTTCGCGGCGCCGGGGCTCCGGCTGCTCACCGGATTCCAGCAGCAGGTTCTTGACCTTGGCCATGGTGTGCATGGTGTGCACCAACGGAACACCCCACAGCTCGGACAGCTCCAGCCCCGCTATCCCGGACACCCAGTAATGGGAGTGGATGACGTCGTACCGGCCGTGCGGTTGGCGGCGGCGGATCTGCTCGATTTCCGCGACCATGGCATGCAGCAGCCCGGGAAGTTCCTCTTTGGGGACCTTCCTGGGCGGCCCGGCCAGGACGTTGTGCACGCACACGCCGGGGTCGGGATGCTCGACGGCGGGCTGGTCGGCTGAGGTGGCCCGCGTGAAGATCTCCACCTCCACGCCTGCCTCGGCCAGTGCCGAGGCCAGCTCGCGGATATAGACGTTCATTCCGCCGGCATCCCCGGAACCGGGCTGTTCCATGGGGGAGGTGTGGAGGGAAAGCAAAGCGACCCTGCGGATCAGTGCCACGGGACCTCCTTCCGGCCGCCGGCGCGTGTCAGGGGAGCCGGCTCAGTGCGCATCCGATAAAACATTACTCCTTCCCCTAACGCCCACCGCCCTCCCACATCTTCCCCAGGTCCGGAAACGCCCGCTCATAACCGGCCATCAGCTTCGCGGCCACGTCCGCCGAATCCAGGAGCGGGTGCCGGGCGAAGGCCTCGACGGCGGCATCCCGGTTGCCGGTGCCCGCGGCCAGGACAACGAGCCGTTCCACCTCCTTGACCTGCCGGAGCAGGCCCAGCTGCGGTTCCGCCGGCTTCTCCTGGGGCAGCGGGACGGCTCCGGCCGGGGTGACGGTGCAGGGGACCTCGACGACGGCGTCCGCCGGCAGGCCGGGAATGGCGGGTTGGGGAGGGCCAGGGGCAGCGCCGGTGGGCCCCGGTGCCCGGGCCGCCGGCACTGCGTTGACCGTATTGAGGATCAGTTGCGTATCGCCGCCGCCGGCCAGTGCCTGCATGGCCGCCAGCGCCACCCGTTCGTAGCCACCGCCGGCCAGGTCCTCCTCGTTCCGGCGCTCGCCGTCGTGCCGGGCTTCGGCCAGGTACCCCTCTTCGCGGGAACGCCGTGCCGCCTCCCACAACCGGTATGCGTCAGGCCCGGCAGCGGCCAGCCGCGGATAAAGCTCCTGCTGCTGGTTGTGGATGGTCTGCCCGCGGGTGCGTGCCATGGCCCGCATTGCCTGCCGGGCCGAATTGCGCTGGTAGTAGTAGTACAGGTACTCGTTGGGAAGCAGGCCCAGTCCGGCAAGGAACGGCTGCGGGAAGAGCCTGCCTTCCTCGAACGACTGCAGCGCCCCGGCGTCGGCCAGCAGGCCGGGCAGCACGTCCCGTCCGCCGGACTCCAGCCGGTACAGCCAGCCCAGGTGGTTCAACCCGTAGTAGCCCACGCCGTCGAGCCGTCCCGCCGGCAAGGGTACACCGGCAGCGCGCGCCGCCCGCTGCACCAGCCCGCCCGCAGAGTCGCAGATCCCGATGACCCGGTTCCGCAGGACAGGGCGCAGCGCCTCGGTGACCATCCCGGCCGGATTGGTGAAGTTGACCAGCCAGGCGTCCGGGCAGCGCTCGCGCATCAGCCGGGCAAGGCCCACCATGTGCGGGATGGTCCGCAAGGCGTAGGAAATCCCACCGGCCCCGGTGGTTTCCTGGCCCAGCAGCCCGAGGTCCTGCGCCACTTCTTCATCCGCGACGCGGCCTGCGGTGCCGCCGGGCCGGATCGCGGCGAAGACCATGGAGGTTCCGGATAGGGCGGCGGAAAGATCTGTGGTGGCCTGCACCTGAGGGTGCGCACCCTGGCCCGCCGGCATGCTGCGCAGCACGGCGGTGACGGCGTCAAGGCGTGCGGGATCGACGTCGTGCAGCACCAGCTCCGTGACCAGCCCGGAAAAGGGCCCGGACACCAACGCCCGGTAGATGAGCGGCACCCTGAAACCCCCGCCGCCGGCAATCAGAAGCCGCATGGATGCAGTCTAGGACCAGCCTCCGACACCGTGTCCATACCGTGTCCAAAGCCCCTACCGGAGCACTGCGGCGCGGCGTATCCTGCGCACTATGGACGCGATGCCAGCCCGCCCCTTCGATCCGCTGGCTGCCGTCCGCTCGCCGGGGGAACCCGGATTCGACCTCCTGTTGGCCGGGACCGTTTTCCAGGACATCATCTTCACCGGCCTCCCGCACGGGCCCGAACCCGGCACGGAAATCTGGAGTGACGGCATGGGCAGCTGCCCTGGCGGGGTGGCCAACCAGGCCATCGCCGCCGCGCGGCTGGGCCTGCGCACCGGCCTGGCGGCGGCGTTCGGGGACGACGGCTACGGCGACTTCAACTGGAAGATCCTCTCCGGCCAGGAACATGTGGACCTCAGCCTCTCCCGCCGCGTCCCGGGCTGGCACTCCCCGGTGACCGTGTCCCTCTGCGTGGACCAGGACCGGTCCATGGTCACGCACGGGCATTCAGCGCCGGTGACCAACTCCGAGCTGATCGGGAGCCCGCCCAAGGCGCTCGCCGGCATCGCGGAGGTGGGCATGGAAATTGAACCGTGGGTCCGGGCCGCCCATGGGGCCGGAGTGCGTTTGTTCGGCGACGTGGGGTGGGATCCCAGCGGCGAGTGGGCGCCGGTGCGGCTTGAAAACCTGCAGTACTTTTACGCCTTCCTGCCCAACCAGCGCGAGGCCATGGCGTTCACCGGCAAGGACAATCCCTGGAGTGCGCTCTACGCTCTGGCGGACCGCGTACCGGTGGCCGTGGTGACCCTGGGAGCGCAAGGGGCCATGGCCGTTGATTCAGAGACCGGGGAGGAGGAGTGGGTCCCGTCGCTTCCGGTCAAGGCGCACGACCCCACCGGAGCCGGTGACTGCTTCGACGCAGCGTTCATCGTGGGCACCCTGGCCGGTTGGCCGCTGGGGGACAGGCTCCGGTTTGCCAACCTGTGCGCCTCCCTGGCCGTGCAGGAGGTTGGCGGATCCCTGGCCGCTCCTGGCTGGGGGGACATCGCTGACTGGTGGAAGCGCGCCAACGCCCGCCCGGAACGGCAAATGAGCCAATGGCTGCGGCGCTTCGGATTCCTCGCGGACATCATCGAGGACGTGCCGCTGGCGGCGCAGCGCCGGGCGGCGGCCACCATCGCGCACCTGTCCGACGCCTGAGGAGCGCCGGACGCCCCGATTATTCGGCGCGAAGTGCCCGCACTAGAATCAGTTAGGTGACCTACCCCGCAACAACCGGTGAATTCAGCGCTGCCTCCGGGCCGGACCCCCGCCATGAGCGGTCCGCCGTGATCGACCTGGAGGCCATCCGGCACAACGTCCGCCGGCTTGCCGCCGCTGCTTCCCCCGCGAAAGTCATGGCCGTGGTCAAGGCCGACGCGTACGGGCACGGCGCGGTTCCCGTGGCCCGTGCGGCCCTGCAGGCCGGCGCGTCCTGGCTGGGCGTGGCGCACATTTCCGAGGCCCTCGCGCTCCGCGCCGCCGGCATCGACGCGCCCCTCCTCGCCTGGCTGCACACCACCGACAGCAACTTCGGCGCCGCCGTGGCTGCCGGCGTCGACATTGGCTGCTCGGGCTGGGAGCTGGAACGCATCGTGGCTGCCGCCCGCGAACAGGAACGTCCCGCACGGGTGCACCTCAAGGTGGACACCGGGCTGGGCCGCAACGGCGCAACCCCCGAGGCCTGGGACCGCCTGGTGGGGGAGGCCGTGGAGTACCAGGACCAGGGCCTGCTGCGCGTGGTGGGCATCTTCTCGCACCTGGCCGTGGCCGATGAGCCGGAGCGGCCCGAGACGGACCAGCAGGTGGCCGCATTCCGGGAGGCCCTGGCCATCGCCGAGGACGCGGGCGTGGACCCTGAGGTCCGGCACCTTGCCAACACCCCCGCCACCCTTTCCCGGCCGGACACCCACTTCGACATGGTCCGTGTGGGCCTGGGCATCTACGGGCTTTCGCCGTTCGACGGGCAGACCTCCGCCGAGCTCGGCCTCCGCCCCGCCATGACGCTGCGCACCCTGGTGTCGCAGTGCAAAGAGGTGCCGGAGGGGCAGGGCGTCTCCTACGGGCTGCATTACCGCACCAGGACGGCGAGCACCCTGGCGCTGATTCCGCTGGGCTATGCCGACGGCGTCCCGCGCGTCGCCACCGGCGGCCCCGTCCGCGTGGCCGGGAAAACCTACCCCGTAGTGGGGCGGATCGCCATGGACCAGATGGTCATCGACCTGGGTCCGGAGGCCTCCGGTGCCGCGTTGCAGGGCGCGGAGGCGGAGCTGTTCGGTAACGGCGCCGACGGCGGACCCACGGTGGACGAGTGGGCACGCGCCGCCGGGACCATCAACTACGAGGTGGTGACCAGGATCAGTCCCCGTGTTCCCCGCCGCTTCATCAACGAAGACGAGCGCGCGGAAGCCGGCAATAACCTGGTGGGCGTCCCCGGCAAGGGAGCGGCATGAGCACGCCCGAAGACCTGCCCGCCAACTGGGAAAAGACCTTCACGGCGACGACGGCGGAACAGACGCACGGTTTCGGCGCCCGCCTGGCGGAGGTGCTGCAGGCCGGGGACCTGCTGGTGCTGTCCGGCGAGCTGGGTGCCGGGAAGACCACCTTCACCCAGGGCCTGGGCGAAGGCCTGGGTGTCCGCCCGGGCATCATCTCGCCGACGTTCGTCCTGGTCCGGATCCATCCCAACCTGCCGGACGGCCCGCGTCCGGGCGGCCCGGACCTGGTGCACGTGGACGCCTACCGGCTTGGCTCGGCGGCGGAGATTGACGACATCGACCTCGAAAACACCATGGATTCATCGGTGACGGTGGTCGAGTGGGGACATGAGCGCGTGGAGCACCTGAGCGACAGCCGGCTGGAGATCGACCTGCACCGTGCGATCGGCCTGGGCGGCGCTGCGGCGTCCACCTCCTCAAGCCTGGATTTCGACGCCGAAGACACCGACGAGCCCCGGACCATCGTCATGCGCGGCTACGGTCCCCGCTGGGCGAACTTTCCTGAACTGGCTGGACCCGACGGGGGAGCGGCATGCTGATCCTCGCTATTGACACCTCGGCCGTGGCCAGCGCTGCGCTGGTCACCGATGATGCCCCCGAGAGCGTGCTTGCCAGCTTCGCCACGGAGGACACCCGCAGCCACGCTGAGGTGCTTGCGCCCGGAATCGACGCCATGCTGGAGTCGGCGGGCGTGGCCGGGCAGGACGTCGACGCCTTGGTGGTGGGCGTTGGCCCGGGCCCGTTTACCGGGCTGCGCTCCGGCATTGCCACCGCCCGCACGCTGGCCTTCGTGTGGGGCAAGCCGCTGCATGGCCTGGTGAGCCTGGACGCGATGGCCCTGGAAGTTGCGGAGTCCACCGCAGCCGCTTCCGAGTTCCTGGTGGTGACGGACGCCCGCCGCAAAGAGGTCTACTGGGCCCGGTACAGCCTGGATGACGGCCAGCTGCCCGTGCTGGAGGACGGCCCCCACGTCGGGTTCGCGTCTGCCCTCCCGGACCTGCCTGCGTTCGGCGCCGGCGCGGGCCTCTACGCCGGGGTGCTTCAGGCCCACCCGGATTTCGCCGCGGAGCAGCCGGACGCCCTGTATCTTGGCCAGTTCGCCCTGGCGCGGCTGGCTGCAGGAGACACCCTGCTGGACTCCACCCCCCTGTACCTGCGGGAATCCGACGCGCAGGTCCCCGGACCACGGAAGCGGGCATTGTGAGCAGCGCCCCGGACCCACGCGCGGCGGACGTCACCGTCCGCGACATGACGCTGGACGATGTGCCTGCCGTCGGTGCGCTGGAACACAAGCTCTTTCCCATTGACGCGTGGCCAGTCCAGATGTTCCTGGACGAACTCTCCCAGCCGGAGACCCGCCGCTACCTCGTGGCGGAGACCAGCGGCGGGATCGTGGGCTACGCCGGCCTGATGTGCATTGAACCCATCGCGGACGTCCAGACCATCGCCGTCGTCCCTGAGCACGAGGGCCGCGGCATCGGCAGCACCCTGCTCACGCAACTGATCGAGGAGGCCCGGCACCGCGGCGCCGCCGACGTCCTGCTTGAGGTCCGCGCCGACAACCCGCGGGCACAACAGCTCTATGTGCGGTTTGGATTCGAACAGATCCACGTCCGCCCCCGCTATTACCGCGACGGCGTGGATGCCCTCATCATGCGGCTCCAGCTGCCCGCGGCACACCCTGAAGGACACGAAGCAACGGAAGCAGGCCAGGCATGAACCGTACGCAGCCCCTGGTACTGGGCATTGAATCATCCTGCGACGAAACCGGCGTCGGCCTGGTCCGCGGAACCACCCTCCTGACCAACACGGTCTCTTCCTCCATGGACGAGCATGTCCGCTTCGGCGGCGTCATCCCTGAGATCGCCTCCCGCGCCCACCTGGACGCCTTTGTTCCCACCCTCGAGCAGGCCCTCGCGGATGCAGGAGTGACCCTGGACCAGGTGGACGCGATCGCCGTCACCTCCGGACCCGGGCTTGCCGGCGCGCTGATGGTGGGTGTGTGTGCTGCCAAGGCGCTTGCCGTCGCCACCGGGAAGCCGCTGTACGCCATCAACCACCTGGTGGCGCATGTTGGCGTGGGGCTCCTGGACGACCGCGCCACGGGCCGCAGGCAGGAGCTGCCGGAGAACCTCGGCGCCCTGCTGGTCTCCGGCGGCCACACCGAAATCCTGCGGATCAACAGCATCACCAGTGACGTGGAGCTCCTGGGCTCCACCATCGACGACGCCGCTGGCGAGGCCTACGACAAGGTGGCCCGCATCCTGGGACTCGGCTACCCCGGCGGACCGGCCATCGACAAGATGGCCCGCTCCGGCAACCCCAAGTCGATCCGCTTCCCCCGAGGCCTGACCCAGCCCAAATACATGGGCACAGCCGACGAACCCGGCCCGCACCGGTACGACTGGTCCTTCAGCGGCCTGAAGACGGCCGTGGCCCGCTGCGTGGAGCAGTTCGAGGCCCGCGGCGAAGAGATCCCGGTGGCCGACATCGCGGCAGCGTTCCAGGAAGCAGTGGTGGACGTAATCTCCTCCAAGGCGGTCCTGGCCTGCCGCGAGCAGGGCATCAAGGACGTTCTGCTGGGCGGGGGAGTGGCGGCCAACTCACGGCTGCGCGAACTGACCGGGCAGCGCTGCGCCTCCGCCGGCATCCGCCTGCACGTTCCGCCGCTGGACCTGTGCACGGACAACGGCGCCATGGTGGCCGCGCTCGGCGCCCAGCTGGTGATGGCCGGCACCGACCCCAGTGGCATCGGATTCGCCCCGGACTCCTCGATGCCCGTCACCTCGGTGTCGCTCCCGGCCTGACACCCGGCAAACCCTGCGACGCCCCATCAGATATGGCTCCTAAACCGCCGGTTTAGGAGCCATATCTGATGGGGCAAGTAAAGGGGTTGTCAGGCGGTGGGGCCGTTGCGCATCTGCTTGACCAGGTCCAGCACCACGGCCTGCAGGTTTCCGCCGTTCTCCGCAGCCACCCGGCGCTGGCGCTGGTATCCGGCGCCGCGGCGGATGATCTTCTCGACGTCGGCCAGCTCGTCGGAGCAGCGCAGCTTGGCGGCAACCGGTTCAAGCCGGTTCAGGGTCTCCAGCAGGTGGTCGGTGACCAGCTGCTCCTTGCCCGCGGCGTCGAGGATGATGATGGCGTCCAGGCCGTACCGGGCGGCGCGCCACTTGTTCTCCTGGACGTGCCATGGCGGCATGGTGGGGATGGTGCCGCCGTTGTCCAGGGTGGTGGAGAACTCGTCCACCAGGCACTGGGTGAGCGCCGCAATGGCCCCCACTTCCTCCAGGGTGGCCAGGCCGTCACAGATCCGCATCTCGATGGTGCCCAGGGCGGGCACCGGCCGGATGTCCCACCGGATTTCCGAGATGGTGTCGATGACGCCCGTGGTGAACATGTCCTGGACGTAGGACTCGTATTCTTCCCAGGACTTGAACTGGAAGGGCAGCCCCGCGGTAGGAAGCTGCTGGAACATCAGGGCCCGCTGCGAGGCGTACCCGGTGTCCTCGCCGCCCCAAAACGGGCTGGACGCGGAAAGCGCCTGGAAGTGCGGGAAGTAGTTGACCAGGCCGTCCAGGACGGGGAGGGCTTTGTCCCGGCGGTCCAGCCCCACGTGGACATGGACGCCATAGATGACCATCTGCCGGCCCCACCATTGGGTCCGGTCAATGAGCTTGGCGTAGCGTGCCTTGTCCGTCACCGGCTGCAGCTGCGGAGGGCTGAACGGGTGGCTGCCGGCGCAGAACAGCTCCACGTTCATGGGATCGGTGATTTCACGGACGGCCGCGACGGACCGGCTGAGGTCCTCCTTGGCCTCGGCTGCCGTTTCGCAGATCCCGGTGACCAGTTCCACCGTATTGAGCAGCAGTTCCTGCTTGATGTGCGGATGTTCGTCGTCTTCGTTGAGTTCGGGGTGGCGGGACGCCACGCCGCGGAGCACCTGGTTGGCCACGGAAGCGAGCTCGCCCGTCTTCCCGTCCACCAGTGCCAGCTCCCACTCAACACCGAGGGTGGATTGCCTCGATGACGCGAAGTCGATCTTCACACGTTTCCTTACTGTCCGGTTTGCCGCTGGCTGATGCCGCTCACAGGCTGCAGCCGGCAGGCGAACGGATGGTTCAAGTCTAGTGCAGGGGTAGCATCGTACTGATGGCACCGTTCCCCCTGCGTCACAGTCCTGCCAAATCCTTCCCCCTCCTCCTGGCCCTGTCCGCAATGGCGCTGGCCTCCTGTTCAGCCGCCCCAAGCGCCGCACCGCCCTCATCCTCCGCCCCGACCGCCGACGCGTCCCCCACCGCATCAGCAAGTACGACGCCGGCGCCTCCTCCGGCTTCCCCGTCGCCTGACCCGGGTTCCCGGCCTTTGGGGTGGGGCCCGGAGCAGCGGGACCAGGACGCCGCCTTGGCGGCCGTTGCGGCGATGTCGCCGGAACAGAAAGCCGGGCAGGTCCTGCTCCCGTTCTTCAAGGGCAGCCAGGTAGAGGCCCATGCGGCGCTCATCCAGCGCCTCCACCTGGCCGGATCCATCATCATGGGCGACAACGTGCCACGCGACCCGCAGGGAAAGGTGGACGTGGCCGCCATGGGCGCCGTAAACCAGCGGCTGCAGCAGGCTGTGGCCGCCGACGGACGGCGCTGGCCCGGGATCATGAGCGTGGACCAGGAAGGCGGCGCGGTGGCACGCCTGGGGCCGCCCCTCACCGAGTGGCCCGCTCCCATGAGTTACGGGGCCGCCGGCAACCTGGACCTGACGCGCAAGGCCGGCAAGGGCCTGGCAAGCGAGTTGGTGCCACTGGGCTTCGACCTCGACTTCGCGCCGGACACGGATGTGACCGTCGGTCCTGCAGACCCCACCATCGGGGCGCGTTCCATGTCCGGCGACCCGGCCGCGGCGGCGGCCCAGGGCACCGCCTTCTCCCAGGGCATGCTGGACGCCGGCGTGCTCCCCACCGTCAAGCACTTTCCCGGACACGGCTCGGTGACGGCGGATTCCCACCTCAGCCTCCCCGTCCAGCCGGCAGGCATCGACGTGCTCCGGGGCCGGGACTGGAGACCCTTCGAGGCTGCCGTCGCAGCGGGCCTCCCCGTGGTCATGACCGGGCACATTGCCGTACCCGCGCTGGAACCAGGCGTCCCGGCGTCGCTCTCTGCCCCCAGCTACTCGGCGCTCAGGGGTTTGGGCTTCAAGGGAGTGGCCGTGACGGACGCCCTCAACATGGGCGCCGTTGACAAGCAGTACCCGGCCGGCGCGGCTGCAGTGAAGGCACTGGCCGCCGGTGCCGACCTGCTGCTGATGCCCACGGACGTGGAGCAGGCGCACGCCGCCATCGTCCAGGCCCTGGCTGCCGGCACCCTTCCCGCCGCACGCCTGGATGAAGCAGCGCAGCGGGTGGCCACCATGATGATCTGGCATGCCCGGACCACCCCGCCTGCCGGAACAGCGGGCTCAGGTGCGCCGGCCGGAAGCGGGGCCGCCCTGTCCGCCCAGGTCTCGGCGTCGGCCGTTACCGTTGTTTCCGGTCCCTGCAGCGGACCCCTGGTGCCCGGTTCCGTGCGGGTGGCCGGCGGGGGACCGGGGGACCGGGAGCGCTTCGAAGCCGCCGCAGCGCGCGCCGGGCTCACCGTGGGATCAGGCCCGCTGGTCAACCTCATCGGGTTTGGTGGAAAACCGGCCGGTGGGGACATCGCCGTGTCCCTCGACGCTCCGTGGCCGCTCCAGGGGTCCAGCGCACCGGTGAAGGTGGCCCTCTATGGCCGGACCGACGCCGCCTTCGACGCGCTGGCCGCCGTGCTGGCAGGGAAGGCGCCCGCTCCGGGAAAGCTGCCCGCCGCCGTCGGGCCTTTCCCCGCGGGAACCGGCTGCCCCCGACCCAACTAAGTAGCGCGAACTGTCGTTTTGAGGCGTCAAAACGACACTTGGCGCTACCCACTTGGGCTGGAACGCGTTTAATGGTCTGGTGCCCATTCTGAATAAAGACATGACCCTCTGCATCTCGCTTTCGGCCCGTCCCAGCAACAACGGGACCCGGTTCCACAACCACCTTTACGGGCAGCTGGACCTGAACTGGATCTACAAGGCCTTCGCACCCACCAACCTGGAACAGGCCATTGCCGGTGTCCGCGGGCTGGGCATCCGTGGCTGTGCCATCTCCATGCCGTACAAGGAAGACGTCATCGCCCTGGTGGACGAGATGGACCCCTCCGCCAAGGCCATCGACTCGGTGAACACCATCGTGAACACGGACGGGCACCTCAAGGCGTACAACACCGACTACACCGCCATCGAACAACTCCTCGCCACCAATGCAGTCCCCACGGACTATTCGGTGCTGGTGCAGGGCGCCGGGGGCATGGCCAAGGCCACGGTTGCCGCCCTCCGGAACGCCGGATTAACCGACGTCACCGTCCTGGCCCGGAACGAGGCCGCGGGGCGTGCGCTCGCGGACCAGTACGGCTTCCGGTGGCGGGCAGCGATCGACGGCGGGACGGCCGACTTGATCATCAACGTCACCCCGCTGGGGATGGCCGGCGGGGCGGAAGCGGACACTGTGGCTTTCCCGGCGGAGGCCATCAACGCGGCCCGTCTGGTGTTCGACGTGGTGGCGCTGCCCGCCGAAACCCCCCTCATCAAGGCGGCCCGTGCCGCCGGCAAGCCGGTGATCACGGGGGCTGAGGTGGCCACCATCCAGGCACTGGAGCAGTTTGTCCTCTATACGGGCGTCCGGCCCACCCCGGACCAGGTGCGGGCCGCCGAGGAGTTCATGCGCGCCCAGTAGGGGCAGCTAGGCGGGTTCCACCACGATGGCCACCCGGTCCTCACCGATGCGCGTCAGGACCAGGGTGGCCGTTTTGCCGCCCTTCCTGGCGTTCTTTCCGCCGGGCAGCAGCTGTTTCCGCAGCTCTTCGGGGGTGACGGCGGTGCCGCGCTTCTTGATGTCCAGCACGGTGATGCCCTCCTGTTTCACCCAGGCCTTGAGCGCCTTCACGTTGTAGGGCATGACCTGCAGGACCTTGTAGGCCCGGGCGAACGGGGTGGCCAGGAGTTCGGGAGCGCAGATGTAGGCAATGTGTTCGTCCACCAGGTGGCCACCGAGCTGCAGTGCGACGTCCGCCACCAGTCCGGCGCGGATCACGGCGCCGTCGGGTTCGTACAGGTATCCCTCCACCGGTCCCACCGGCGCTGACGGGCCGTCGCCGAAATCCTCCGGGCTGGTCAGCTCCGCCGGAGCCTTCGGCCCCAGGACCAACGCGGCGCGGCGGACTCCAGGCCGGCGCACGGCGTTGAACCACAGGGTCACCTCGGTGACGTCACCGGCCACCGAGACCCACTGCGCCTCGCAGCCCGCGGGCACGGATTCATGCGGCATGCCCGGTCCCATCTTCACGCCCACTGCCTTGCCCCGGGCGGCCAGTGATTCCACGAAGGACAACGGCGGGGAGAATGCCTCGGGGTCCCAGATCCGCTTGGTGCCGGAAGTGGAGGTGACCCGCCGGGCAGGGTCCAGCCAGACGCCATCCACCCCGTCCAGCGGAAGCGATTCCGCATCCGCATGCACCACTGTGGCGTTGGGGAACGGGATGAGGTTCACCGTGGCGCACGCCGCCGTGGTTTCGTCCATTTCGACGGCGGTGACATTGATGTCCAGGGAGGCCAGCGCCAGGGAATCGGCGCCGAGGCCGCACCCCAGGTCCGCCACGCGGCTGATCCCCGCGGCAGCGAACCGCTGGGCGTGGTGGGCGGCGACGTTGAGGCGCGTGGCCTGCTCCAGGCCCGCCTGGGTGAACAGCATCTGCCGGGCGAACTCCCCGAATTTCCCCTCTGCCTTGGTGCGCAGCCGTGACTGCGTCAGGACGGCGGACACGAGCCCGGCGGGGTGTCCGGCTTTCCGGAGCGCGGAGTTCAGCTCGAACGAGTCCTCGTCCCGGTAGGGGCCCAGGGACGCCAGCAACTCCCAGCCTTCGGGGGTCAGCAATGGTGCGATCTGGTCCTGTGCAATCTGGTCCTGGGGAGCGTGAGCCATGGGTTCCAGCCTAGTGGAGGAGCGCGTGGCCGGGATGCGGATAGTGTTGAATCCATGGATGAGAGCGCAGCCCCCCGCGAGACCGGCGACCACGAGTCCGGGGACCGCCATCCGGCCAGGTTCGCCCGTCCTGTGCTGATCGCCGCCGCCGTCGTGGCCGTGGTCTGCATCGCGCTGCTGGTGATCATCTTCCTGCTCGATACGTTCAACGCCACCGTTTACTCGGTGGGCGGCAACGACGTCCAGGACAACACCCAGGAGGCCCGGGACATCCGCGGGCTGTACGACGGCGCGCGGGCCGGGAGCATCTTCTTCCTCGTTGCTGCGCTGCTCGCCGCAGCGGTGTCCGGCTGGGTGCTCTTCCGGGGACGGACGCAGGGCGGCGGCGACACGGAGGGCGGCGAGGACGTGGACTTCGACGACCTGGGCCGGTAGGGACAGGGCTTCCTTTCGCGTCCCCGGCCACCCGCCGTCGTCCACCCCGGGCTGTACGCCCACGACGAAACGTTGGCACTCACCTTGACCGAGTGCTAACTCATACATAGAGTCTTCATTAGCACTCTCCCTAGGAGGGTGCTAACACATGAAGAGCTGCCAGCCAGGCTGCTGCCGGCACCGCGACGACGGTTTGCCAGCTACGGCGGGAAGCTTTCCAGTCCACGAATTTGCTGACGAAAAGGAGAGGTCCGAGTGTCGGTCTCTATTAAGCCTCTTGAGGATCGTATTGTTGTCCGCCCGCTCGAAGCCGAGCAGACCACGGCTTCCGGCCTGGTCATCCCGGACTCCGCACAGGAGAAGCCGCAGGAAGGCGAAGTTGTCGCAGTAGGCCCCGGCCGCTTCGAAGATGGCAACCGCGTTCCCGTTGACGTAGCCGTTGGCGACGTCGTCATCTACTCCAAGTACGGCGGAACCGAAGTCAAGACCGGCGGCACCGAGTACCTCGTGCTGTCCGCCCGCGACGTCCTGGCAATCGTCGTCAAGTAACTCTTCCGGATCCCCGTGCTGCCGGCCATGCTCACGCTGGCCGGCAGCGCGGGGTTTCTGTCTTTGAAAGGACAAAACCATGGCAAAGCAGCTTGCGTTTAACGACGCTGCCCGCCGGTCCCTTGAGGCCGGCATCGACAAGCTCGCGAACACCGTCAAGGTGACGCTCGGCCCCCGCGGCCGCAACGTCGTCCTGGACAAGAAGTGGGGTGCCCCCACCATCACGAACGACGGCGTCACCATCGCCCGCGAAGTCGAGCTGGACGACCCCTACGAGAACCTTGGCGCACAGCTGGCCAAGGAAGTAGCCACCA
Organism: Pseudarthrobacter sp. 902506025; assembly: GCF_040702325.1. Classification (NCBI taxonomy): domain Bacteria; kingdom Bacillati; phylum Actinomycetota; class Actinomycetes; order Micrococcales; family Micrococcaceae; genus Pseudarthrobacter; species Pseudarthrobacter sp. 902506025. Next base: position 324,565 of record NZ_JBFBKW010000003.1, on the reverse strand, counting down.
AGACCAACGATGTTGCCGGCGACGGCACCACCACCGCCACGGTCCTGGCACAGGCGCTGGTCAAGGAAGGCCTGCGCAACGTTGCAGCCGGCGCTGCCCCCGGCCAGATCAAGCGCGGCATCGAGGTTGCGGTTGAGGCCGTGGCCGCCCGCCTGCTGGAGAACGCCCGCCCGGTCGAAGGCACCCAGGTAGCCAACGTTGCCGCCATCTCGGCGCAGAGCGACGAAATCGGCGAACTGCTCGCCGAGGCCTTCGGCAAGGTGGGCAAGGATGGTGTCATCACCATCGAAGAGTCCTCCACCACCCAGACCGAACTGGTCCTCACCGAGGGCATGCAGTTCGACAAGGGCTACCTGTCCCCGTACTTCGTCACCGACGCGGAGCGCCAGGAAGCAGTCCTCGAGGACGCACTCATCCTGATCAACCAGGGCAAGATCTCCTCGATCCAGGAATTCCTGCCGCTGCTCGAAAAGGCGCTGCAGAGTTCCAAGCCGCTGTTCATCATCGCCGAGGACGTTGAGGGCGAGGCCCTGTCCACGCTGATCGTCAACCGCATCCGCGGCACCCTGAATGTCGTAGCCGTCAAGGCTCCCGGCTTCGGCGACCGCCGCAAGGCCATGCTGCAGGACATCGCCACCCTCACCGGTGCGCAGGTCGTCTCCCCGGAACTGGGCCTCAGCCTGGACTCCGTGGGCCTGGAGGTGCTGGGTACCGCCCGTCGCATCACGGTCACCAAGGACAACACCACCATCGTGGACGGCGCCGGTTCTGCCGAGGACGTCGCTGCACGCGTTGCCCAGCTGCGCGCCGAGCTGACCCGCACCGATTCCGACTGGGACCGCGAAAAGCTCCAGGAACGCCTGGCTAAGCTTGCCGGCGGCATCGGAGTCATCAAGGTCGGCGCTGCCACCGAGGTTGAGCTCAAGGAAAAGAAGCACCGCATCGAGGACGCTGTGTCCTCCACCCGCGCTGCCCTCGAAGAAGGCATCGTTGCCGGCGGCGGCTCCGCCCTGATCCACGCCCTCAAGGCACTGGATGAGGACGCTTCCGTCAAGGCCCTCGAAGGCGACGCCGCCGCAGCCGTGGGCATCGTCCGCCGCGCACTGGTGCAGCCGCTGCGCTGGATCGCGCAGAACGCCGGCTTCGATGGCTACGTTGTCACCTCCAAGGTTGCCGACCTTGAGACCAACAACGGCTTCAACGCCAAGTCAGGTGAGTACGAGGACCTGATTGCCGCGGGCGTCATCGACCCCGTCAAGGTCACCCGTGCAGCCCTCCGTAACGCGGCCTCCATCGCCGCCCTGGTTCTCACCACCGAGACCCTGGTCGTGGAGAAGCCGGCCGAAGAGGACGAGCACGCAGGCCACAGCCACTAACGCTGCGCCCTGGCGGCTTACCGCTGAAAAGGCTGGTCCGGCATCTGCCGGGCCAGCCTTTTGCGTTGCTGCTTCTGGGGCGGTGGGCGCTTAGCCGGCGTCCATCTCCCGCGTCTCAACTTCTCCGGCACGCTCGTACACCAGCGACACCGCACCCTTGGGAAAACTGCGGGCCTGCTCGGCCAGCGTGAAAGTGGAGGGAACCGTTCCCTCATCGAACAGGCGCTTGCCCTGGCCCAGGACCACCGGGTACAGCCAGAGGTGGAGGCGGTCCAGCACATTGGCAGCCAGGAGGGTACGGATCAGCATCCCGCTGCCGAACATGTGCAGCTGCCCGTACCCGTCCCGGAGGCCGCCGGCGGCCGCGGCATCCGGCAGGACGGTGGTGCCGGCCCAGTCCGGGTCCGCCAGCGTGCCGGAGACAACGAACTTGGGGACCCGGTTCAGGGCATCGGCTATGTCACCGGACTGATGCGGCCAGTAGGACGCAAAGATGTCATAGGTCTTCCGGCCGAGGAGGAGTGCATCCATCCGGCCGATCTCGTCCGCTATCGACGCGCCGGCCTCGTCGTCGGACACCGGCGCCTGCCAGCCGCCGAACGCGAATCCGCCTTCGGGGTCTTCTTCACGGCCGCCCGGCGCCTGGTACACGCCGTCGAGGGTGATGAACAGGTTCGCCACGATGATCCCCACGCGCACATTGTGGACCCGCGCCGGGGCTCTGTCCAGTGTCCCTGTCCGGGGCCCGTGGCAGGATGGTGCCATGCTGCTCCTTGAGCTCGTGGACACCACGAAAACCGTCGCATCGACCCGGTCCCGGCTCGCGAAAGTGGATGCTTTGGCCCACCTCCTGCGCCGGCTGGAACCTGCTGAGATCCCGACGGCGGTGGGTTTGCTCAGTGCCAAGCCCCGTCAGGGCCGGGTTGGCGTCGGTTGGAGCGCCGTGGCGGCGGCCAAGGAAGAACCCGCCGCGGAGCCAAGCCTCACCGTGGCGGATTTTGATGCCGCGCTGGACCGGCTCCTGGCAACGGCGGGCAGCGGGTCGGGTGCGGGGCGGGCCTCCATCCTCGGGACGCTGATGGGAGCGGCCACCGCGTCGGAGCAGTCGTTCATCGCCGGCGTGCTGCTCGGGGAACTGCGCACCGGCGCCCTGGAAGGAGTCCTGACGGATGCCATTGCCCGCGCCGCAGACAGGTCCGTCGAGGCGGTACGGCGCGCGGCAATGCTTTCCGGGGACCTCGGAGGAACCGCCCTCCTGGCGCTCACCGGCACCCCGGCCGAGCTTGACGCCGTCGGCCTGGTGGTGGGCCGCCCGGTGCAGCCCATGCTCGCGGCCACCGCCGGCAGCGCGGGTGCCGCCCTGGAAGCGACGGGGGAGGCCTCGGTGGAATTCAAGCTCGACGGCGCCCGCATCCAGGTGCACCGGTCGGGCAGCGAGGTACGCATCTTCACCCGGAACCTCGCGGAGGTGACGCACCGGCTGCCCGAGGTGGTTGACCTGGTCCGCGGGCTGCCCGTGCAGGACGTGATCCTCGACGGCGAAACGCTCGCCCTGGATGAGGACGGCGCCCCGCGGCCCTTCCAGGAAACGATGTCCCGCTTCGGCGCCGATGCAGTCCGCGAAACGCTGCTCCATCCCTGGTTTTTCGATGTGCTCCACATTGACGGACGTGACCTGCTGGATGAACCGCTGTCCACCCGCATCGACGTCCTGGAACGCATTGCACCGGCACACCGGATTCCCGGGGAGGTCACGGCGGATCCGGCCGTTGCCGAACGGGTGTCGCGGGATGCACTCGCCGCGGGCCACGAGGGCGTGGTGGTGAAGGCGATCGAATCGACCTACGCCGCCGGGAGGCGTGGATCCAACTGGGTGAAGGTGAAACCGGTCCACACGTATGACCTGGTGGTGCTCGCCTGCGAATGGGGCTCCGGACGCCGCACGGGAATGCTCTCCAACCTGCACCTGGGTGCCCTTGACCCCACCGGGGAGTTCGGCGAACCCGGCGGCTACGTGATGGTGGGCAAGACGTTCAAAGGCCTCACTGATGAACTGCTGCGCTGGCAGACGGAGCGGTTCCAGGAGCTTGAGGTGCGGCGCACGGCAGGCACTGTTTGGGTTGAACCGGTCACGGTCGTCGAAATAGCCATCGACGGCGTGCAGCAGTCGCCGCGCTACCCGGGCGGGATCGCCTTGAGGTTCGCTCGCGTCAAGCGCTACCGGGACGACAAGGCCCCGGCGGAAGCGGATACCATCCAGGCCCTGCGCGCCCTGCTGCGCTCCTAGAGGCGAGCGGTCAGCGGCCTGTTCCGGTCCGCTGGCGCTTCAGGCTGCGTGCCACCCCGTCGGGCAGCCGCCGTGCGACCACCCGGTAGAAGAGCAGTACCGCGAGGGCAGCCACCACGATACCCACGAGGTTGAGCAGCAGTTGGAGGGCGGAGCCAGCCGCTTTTTGGTATTCGCCCAGCACCAAGGCCACCGCCACGTATCCGGCCGCCGGTACGGTTGTCACGGAGATGAAGACGCCGATCAGTGCTGCGGACCGGCGGCCGATGATGGAAAGCATTCCGGCGATTCCGGCCAGGAGGGCCACGATCAACGAATACGGGCCGGGATGGTAGATGAACTCGACGGCGGATCCCTTGTCCAGGGCATCCCGCGGGAAGAGGCCAAGCGGGATCGACAGCCACGCCGTCAGTGCCGCCAGCAGCATGGCAACCGGGAAGCCCACGGCCAGGGCGACTGCAGCCCGGCGGCCAAGCCTCCACTTCCGGGTGGCGATCGAAACCGCCAGCGCGGCCAGCGGTCCGAACTCAGGGCCCACCGCCATGGCGCCCACGATGGCGATGGGGGAATCGGTCACGATGCCGATCCCCGCGAGCTGCGTGGCCAGCACCAGGAACGCGAGGAAGTTCCACGTCAGCCGGGAGTCTTCGCCGGATTGGCGGGTGACGTCATCCCAGATCACCGCGTCGGCGCCATCCCCGGGGGCGTCCCGCTCTGCCCGGTCCGCATTCCTGGACAGCACAAATTCCGGTGTGGACATGGAAATGGAGCCAACATCACGGACCTTCAGGATATTCAGCTTCTCCAGCAGTTCCTCCACTGCCTCCCGGGCGATCAGGACTTCAATAACATCGCCCTCTGGCACCACGGAGGCGCCCCGGACCACAGCGACCTCTGCCGTTCCGCGCTGGTCGCGGCAGGTCTGCCGGGTCACGTCGGACAGCTCGCCGGGCACACAAATCCGCAGCTGGACAACCACGCCCGCTCCCTTCCACGACTGGGGCCAGCATAGTCTGAACCGGCGGCGTGATTGGCTGTTGAACAGCGCGTTGGCTAGGCTGGGGGCTTTGGCTGGCGGGAGTTGTGAGAGGTTCTAGTGTCGATAACGGAAACCCCGAAGGCACCCGAACCCGGCCCGGGCGCCGCGCCCCGCCAACGGAAGCCCACCTTCCGGCCGGAGGTCCAGGGGCTGCGGGCCCTGGCCGTCCTGATGGTTGTCACCTACCACGTCTGGCTGGGCCGCGTGTCCGGTGGCGTGGACATCTTCCTGCTGGTTTCGGCCTTCCTTCTTACGTTGTCCTTCGTCCGCAAGGCGGAATCAGGCAAACCCTTCGGGCTCCTGGCGCACTGGCTGCACCTGTTCAAGCGACTGCTGCCAGCCGCCGTCGTGGTGATTCTCGGAGTTCTCGCCGGCACCTGGCTGATCCTGCCGCAGGGCCGGTGGCCGCAGGTGCTCGACGAGGCCTGGGCGTCACTGCTGTACAGCCAAAACTGGCTCCTTGCTGATTTGTCGGTGGACTATTACGCGCAGGACCACGCCGGTGCCAGCCCCCTGCAGCACTTCTGGTCCCTGTCCATTCAGGGGCAGGTCTTCATCCTGTGGCCGCTGGTCTTTTCCGCCACGGCAGTCGTGCTGGCCGGGCTTCGCAGGGTCCCCCGCCTGCATTGGCTGACGTACCGGGGCCTGCTGGCGCTGGTGTTCGGTACGGTATTTGCGGTGTCCTTGGCCTACTCCATTGACCAGACCGCCACCAACCAGGCGTACGCCTACTTCGATACCCGGGCCCGCCTGTGGGAGTTTGCGCTGGGGTCCCTGCTGGCACTGGCGCTGCCGTACCTCAAGCCCGGCCGCGTCCTGCGCGTGGCGTTGGGCTGGGTCGGCCTGGCGGCCATGGTTTCCTGCGGGCTGGTCCTTACCGTTGACCGTTCCTTCCCCGGCTATGTGGCCCTGTGGCCAACCCTTGCGGCAGCAGCGATCATCGTCGCGGGCCAGTCGGGCAGCCGGTACGGGGTGGACCGCCTCCTCAGCAGCCGGCCCGCCGTCGCGCTGGGGGACAACTCCTACGCCCTGTACCTCTGGCACTGGCCCGTCCTGGTGCTGGTGCTGGCCGCCACAGGCGTCGAAGCGCCGAACCTCAAGCAGGGTCTTGGTATCGTCGGGGCCTCCATCGTGCTTGCCGTGCTGACCACGCGCTTCGTGGAAAAGCCGTTGCGCGACTGGCACTGGCCCAAGCTGCGCGCCTGGCGGACCGCCGTCGTCATCGTCGCCTGCGGCGCCGTCCTGGCGGGGCCTGTCGCGGTCTGGCAGACGACGCTCACCGCAGAGGAAAGCGCGACGGCGGCCCAACCGCGGGAGCTGACGCCAGGTGCCCTGGCGCTCACCCCGGAAAACGAAAACTCGCCCGCACCAAGGGCGCGCACCATTCCCGGACCCACAGCGCTGGACAACGATTGGGCCGGCATCGATTCGCCCTGCGCAGGAGCCAACGCCACCGGCGATCCGATCCTTGAGGGCTGCCGGCAGGAGCTGCCGGAGGAACCGGCCACCCGGCGCATCGTGGTCCTGGGCGACTCCCACGCCCAGCAGTACCTCGCCGCCCTGGCGCCGGTGGCAGCGGCCCGTGGCTGGGAACTGGTAACGCTGCTGATGCCTGCCTGCCGCTTCGGCGCCGAATCGGACACCAGGAACGCCGAATGCAACGCCTATAACAGGGCCAGCTCCGCCTATGTCCTGGAACACCGGCCGGACGCCGTGTTCACGGTGGCGTCGCTGACCCACGAGGACGCTCCGTTCGAAACCGAAGTGCCGGGATACCTCGATGGCGTCCGGCCGTTCGCGGACGCCGGGATCGAAATCGTGGGCATCCGGGACAACCCGCGGTTCACCTTCAACATGCCCCAGTGTGCCCAGCGGAACGGTGCAAGCGCCCCTGCCTGCAACCCGTCCCTGGCGGAGTCCCTGGTGGAGCCGTCACCGCTGGAGAACTACCGCGGGAAACTGCCGGGGCTGCACCTGATGGACATGAGCGATTTCATCTGCGCGCGGGGCGTCTGCCCGGCCGTGGTGGGAAACGTGTACGTCTACAAGGACGACAACCACCTCACCAGGACCTATGTGGAAACCATGATCCCGATGTTCGAGCAGCGGCTGCTGGCCGCCACCGGCTGGAGCTTAACCATTCCGCCTGCCGGGCCGTAAGGTTGCTCACATTGCCGGCCTGGAATAGGGGGATTGGCGCCGAGGTTCTAATATTTACTCAACACTTTCTGCCCCCGGAACGCCGTCCTGCACGGTGCTCCCGCAGGATCGTCTGCACAGGCCAGTTCCGTAATTACGGGCTGGTCATCGGCTGCAACCCCTACCCGTGACCCAGCAACCAAGGTAAGAGGCGCACTCATGACCGAGCCCGAACACAACCCCTTTGGCTTCATCGGCCTGACCTACGACGACGTCCTGCTCCTGCCGGGCCACACCGACGTCATCCCGTCCGAGGCAGACACGTCCTCACGAATTTCCAAGCGCATCACCGTTCAGACCCCGCTGCTCTCCGCGGCGATGGACACGGTCACCGAGTCCCGCATGGCCATCGCCATGGCCCGCCAGGGCGGCCTGGGCGTCGTGCACCGCAACCTGTCCATCGCCGACCAGGCGGACCAGGTGGACCGGGTCAAGCGGAGCGAGTCCGGGATGATCACCAACCCGCTGACCATCCGCCCCGAGGCAACGCTGCGCGAGCTCGATGATCTCTGCGCCCACTACCGCGTCTCCGGCCTCCCCGTGGTGGACGAGGACAACCGCCTGCTGGGCATCGTCACCAACCGCGACACCCGTTTTGTGCCGGAGTCCGATTTCCCGCTGCGGCTGGTCAGCGACGTCATGACCAAGATGCCCCTGGTCACCGGGCACGTAGGCATCAGCCGCGAGGAAGCCTCGCACAAGCTGGCCACCAACAAGATCGAAAAACTCCCGCTCGTGGACGAGCAGGGCCGGCTCAAGGGCCTGATCACCACCAAGGACTTCACCAAGGCCGAGCAGTACCCCCTGGCCACCAAGGACGATGAAGGCCGGCTCCGGGTGGGTGCCGCCATCGGCTTCTTCGGCGACGGCTGGGAGCGCGCCATGACCTTGGTGGACGCCGGCGTGGACGCGCTGTTCGTGGACACCGCCAACGGCCACTCCCAGGGTGTCCTGGATATGATCCGCAGGCTGAAGTCCGATCCCGTCGCCGCTCACGTGGACGTTATCGGCGGCCAGGCTGCCACCCGTGAAGGTGCCCAGGCGCTGATTGACGCCGGCGCCGACGGTATCAAGGTGGGCGTTGGTCCCGGCTCCATCTGCACCACCCGTGTGGTGGCGGGCGTGGGTGTCCCGCAGATCACGGCCATCTACGAATCCGCCAAGGCTGCCATTCCGGCCGGCGTGCCGCTGATCGCCGACGGCGGCCTCCAGTACTCGGGCGACATCGGCAAGGCCCTGGTGGCCGGCGCCGACACAGTCATGCTGGGCTCCCTCCTGGCTGGCTGCGACGAGTCTCCGGGCGACCTGATCTTCGTCAACGGCAAGCAGTTCAAGTCCTACCGCGGCATGGGCTCCCTCGGCGCCATGCAGTCGCGCGGCAAGAACACGTCCTACTCCAAGGACCGGTACTTCCAGGCCGACGTGTCCGGTGACGACAAGCTGATCCCCGAAGGCATCGAAGGCCGGGTGGCGTACCGTGGCCCGCTGTCCTCAGTGGCGTACCAGCTGGTGGGAGGCCTCCGCCAGACCATGTTTTACACCGGAGCGCCCACCATTCCCGAGCTGAAGGTCCGCGGCAAGTTCGTCCGGATCACCTCCGCCGGCCTGAAGGAATCGCACCCGCACGACATCCAGATGACCGTCGAGGCGCCGAACTACGGATCGCGCTAACGGCGAAGGGTTTTTCACGCTGAGGCGTGTGAAAGAGGAGGCGGGCTTTTCCCGCCTCCTCTTGTTGTTGGGTACCGGAGAACGCGGTCGGTTTGAATGTCGGACCCCCGTTGGATGATGTTCTTATGGGAATCGGCGGTAGTGCTGGGGTGGCGTTGGAGGGTGTTCGTGCCTCTGTTGCTGCCCTGAGCGCCCTGGAGAAAGAGGACGCTTTCCTGGCTTCCGGGGCTCACGCTGGTGCTGGCGTGGATGTCGGTGTCGGTGTGGATGTGTTGCAGCGGCGGTATGGGATCCGGCTTGCACGACTGGAAGCTGCATCCCGACTGGAAGCACAACTCGCTGCGATGAAAGCACGGGACGCCGCCGAGGCAGTGGAGTTCCAGCAGGCGATGACCCCGCCGGACGCTTCCGTTCAAGACCGCACCTACGCCTACGTCTCCGTTGTCGAGGAGGTCGCCGGGGTGCTGACCATCAGCTCCGCTGCCGCGGGCGCTTTGGTGGAGCAGTCACGGCGGATCTGTTTGTTCCCGCCCGTGTTTGAGGCCCTGTCGGCCGGGTCGTTGTCCTGGCAGCACGCAAAGATCATCGCCGACGAAACCGACGGCCTCGATGCCGCTGGCGCCGCCGGGTTGGTGGCACACTTCTTCGACCCCGCCGCTGCCAACCCCGCCCGGGGTGCGGCTCCCGGTGAGCTTGTCCCGTCCCGGTTCCGGGCCAAGGTCCGTGGGTGGAGGGAACGCCATCATCCGGACTCCATCGAGAAGCGGCACGCCAAGGGTGCGGCGGACCGGCGGATGGAATATGTCCCCGACCGGGACGGCATGGCCTGGATCTCGCTGTACCTGCCCGGGGACACCGCGTGCGCCATCTGGAACCGGACCACCGCCACCGCCCGCGGCCTCCAAGGGCCCACCGAAGAGCGCACCCTCACCCAACTCCGCCCCGACATCGCAGCCTCGCTGCTCCTCGGTACCGGGCAGGTTGCGGGTGAACGTTCCTCTGGCACCACCGCGGCCACCGCAAGCACGACCGCGATGGGACAGGTCCTCACCCCGAGGGCCGACGTCCTGGTCACTGTGCCGGTGTTCTCCCTCCTCGGAGCGACCGACGAACCAGCAGTGCTGGACGGTTTCGGACCGATCCCGGCCTCCATGGCGCGGAGGCTCGTCGCGGACGGGGCGGATTCGTTCTATCGGGTCCTTGTCGACCCACGCGACGGCGCACCACTGGAGATCGGCCGGAAAAACTACCGGCTCACCGAAGCCATCAAACGCTGGATCAGGCTGCGCGACACCAAATGCACCTTCCCCGGCTGCACCAACCGCACCCCCGACAACGAAACCGACCACCTACAAGCGTGGCAACACGGCGGCACCACCAACGTCAGCAACCTGGCCCAGCTCTGCCCCAAACATCACCGGCTCAAACACCACAGCCAATGGACACCCGACCCGGCCACCAAGAACGAGCCGCCCGGCTGGACCTCACCCACCGGACGCCACTACAAACCCGAACACCCCGACCCCGAACCATCCGACTGGCCACAATGGCGTGGCCCGGAGTGGATGAGCGCGGCGTACCACAGCGGTGGAGCACGTCGATTGGCCGGTGGGCCGCCGGACTTCCACTACATGGCACACTCGCCAGGTGAAGATGCCCTGCTGCGCTGTCTCCATTCCACATCGTGACGGACCGCCCCGCATTAGGCTGATTCCATGTCCCAACCGCGCCATCCGGCGGAGCTGACCCCTAAACGCGACCCGCAAAAGCGGCTTGCCGTGCGCCCCTATGCCAAGGCCGTGGCCCAGGTGCTCCGGGTGAGCTTCCATGCCTCCCCGGGCGCCGTCGTCATGAAGGTGCTGGGTTCCCTGATTTCCGCTGTGTTGCCGCTTGTCACCACCTTCTACGCGTCCCTCACCACCACAGCATTGGCGGCAGCGTACGCGGGCGACGGCGGAGCGGGGCGGCTTGCCATCGTGTACGTCGTCGTCACTGCCGCGCTGGGCCTGTTCTGGGGCGCCTTCAACAGCGTGGACCGCTACATCCAGCAGCTGATGAGTTTCAAAGTAGGCGCCATCGTGGGGGACCAGATGTACGAGCGCTTCCTCTCCCTGGACTTCTGGCGCTACGACGACAAGGAGACAGTGGACCTTTACGACCGCGCCAAACGATTCTCCGACTCCTACGCCCGCGTCCTGGACCGGATTGCCGCGATCTTCACCCAGCTGGTCTCGGTCATCCTGGCCGTGGGCGCCCTGCTGCTGGTCAGCTGGTGGATCGCCGTCATCGTGTTGGTGGCCATCGTTCCGAGCGTGTACCTGCAGTTCAAGCTGTCCAGGGAACAGATTGCGCACTGGAACACGCAGGTGGACTCGCGGCGCCAGCGCCGCATGATCGAGACCAACCTCCTCCGGCCGCAGCACATTGCCGAAATGCGGCTTTATGGCATCGTCGGTTTCCTCATGGACCTTCGGTCCCGGCTCCGGGACGCCGACGAACGGCGGCGCCTGGACTACCAGCGCCGATACATCCCCAGGCAGCTGGCGGCGGACGCCCTGCAGTACGGCGCGGAAGTGGTCTCGCTGATCTGGGTGGTGGGCCAGATCATTGCCCGCGCAGCCCCGGTGGGCCAGTTCCTCTACGTCCAGCAGATCGTCAGCCGTGCCCTGTCCACCGCAAACAGCCTGGTGTCCTCGCTCAGCTCCATTGATGAAGACCTGGCCAACCTGAAGGACTACGAGCTGTTCATGGCGATGCCCGTGCACTCGGAACATGCCCCACCCCTCCTGGAGGCGCCCAGGGAAGTGGAGCTGAAGGACATCCGCTTCACCTACACGGGCAGCGACATCGAGGTGATCAAGGGCATCAGCCTCACCATCCGGCAGGGCCAACACATCGCCATCGTCGGGGAGAACGGCGCCGGGAAGTCCACCCTCATCCGCATCCTCGCCGGACTCTACCGGCCCGACTCAGGGCAGATACTGCTCGATGGCGTGGACCTCGCCGCCGTCGACGTTAAATCCTGGCACCGCCACCTTGCCGTGCTCAGCCAGGAGTTCCTGAAGTACGAGTTCGCCACGGCGGCCGAGAACATCTACTTCGGCGACGTTGATTCACCTCGGGACGACGCCCGCGTCCGCAAGGCTGCAGCCGACGCCGAGGCGCTCGACTTCATCAATAGGCTGCCGAACGGACTCGACAACCACGTGAGCAACTGGATGGAGGATCCGCGCGGACGGAAGGGCAGTGGCCTGTCCGGAGGCCAGTGGCAGCGCCTGGCCATGGCACGGAACTTCTACCGCGACGCATCCTTCATGGTGATGGACGAGCCCACCTCGGCCATCGATGCCCTCGCTGAGCACCGAATCTTCACCAGGCTCTTCGCTGACCGCGGCAGCACCATCATCGCCATCAGCCACCGGCTCGCCACGATCGAGAAGGCGGACGTGGTGTACATGCTGGAGGATGGCCGCATTGTGGAGAAAGGCACCCATAAGGAACTGGTGGCCCTGCGCGGCCGGTACTTCAGGATGTTCGAGTCCCAGCTTTCCGTGGAGGAACCTGAAGGAGTCTGATGCAGGTCGGGGGAGCCCGCCCGCCGATCGGGCACTTCTGTCAGCGTCGCCGCAACCAGGCGGCGTACAGGCGGTCCCGGTGCTGGTGCAGATGCCGCGGGTACAGCATTCCTGCTCCAACCGACAAGGGAAAGGCAACCAAAAACGCAACGCAAGGATGGGCAGGACATCAGGGGACGTCCCTCGCGGCGTGGCCACCACCAGGAGTGAAACCAGCACCAGCAGCACAAGTCCGTTCCCGGGATTCTGGCCAGTGCCAGCCAATACAATCGCCTGAACCGCGCCGGGTACGGCGAAGACCATGCCCATCCACCAAAACCAGAAGACACGGGCCCTACGATGGGCATGGCCCAGGGCTAGTTGCGGGACGGCCTCAGTGCTGGGCGAAGCCACGCCACCCCTCATGAATGCTCCGTCAGGGAACGGCGTTCGAGCCAGCGGGCGTAGAGTCCGGCGTTGTTGCACATCAGGCGGCGGGTGTGCAGCAGGCCGGCGGCCGAGCCGAGGGGAACCGTGATCAGCAGTCCGAGCACCGGCAAATTTTCCGGAGAGGCGCCGTTGGGGGTGAACAGGATCAAGGCCACAACGGCGGCCGTGGTGGCGACCAGGATAGTCCAGACCATCACTGGGGTGCCCCGGATCCCCCGCTCCACCCGCAGAAGGTTAGAAGCGGGGCGCGGTGGCCTGCGGGTGAACCGGAGCCAGGCGGTCAAGGCCCAACCCGTGGAAGCCAGCAGTGCCGGGTACCACCAGGCAAAAAAGATCCAGGACCGGCGCTGGGCGTAGCCGTAAGCCGTCGCGTCCGGCACCCTTCTCAGATCCCTGATGCCGGAACAGGCAGGAGCCGATGCCGTTGATTCGTCGCCTGGTGCCACGCTGTTCCCCCCCCAAAATCAATTTTCCGGTGCCAAGGCTAATACAGGCCCGCGCATGCAGCGATGGGCAGATCTAACCTCCGTGCCTGCCGTCCACCACGGTGGTACGCACGCGGGCGATGCTCGGGCGGGGAGGGACGCTGCTGAAGCCGAACGTGACGGCTGGCCGGATGGGGGCCAGCGCTCCGGCATCGGCACCATTCCAGCGGACGACGGCGGACGTCACGTGGTGCAGGTCCGTCACCCCATAGAACTCCGTCCTTCCGCTGCCCGCAGTTCCGTAGGTGCGGGCGCCGGGTGCCGCGAGGGCAGCGAACGGATTGACCGCGGCGAGCCAGCGGGGATGGACTGCAAGGCGCCGGGGTACTGTCCGCAGCGCTGTTCCCAGCAGGGTCCTGGCACCGGTGACGGCCTGGATTGCCAGCGGGCCGGCGTCGACCGTCAACGTGTGGTCGGTGAGCGAGGCAGCAACGTCCAGCACCCGCACTTCATCAAAGGTGTAGGTCGCGGCAATGAAGCCGGCCACCTCGGATGTCGGAGCGAGCAGAAGGCGATGCCCAGAAGGCTGCTGCACCATGACGTCCGAGAAGGACCCAAAGGGGGAGTCCTGCCACATTCCAACTACGGCGCGCAACCCGGAGGCAGTGCCGATCCCGGCGATATGCCCGTCAAATGTCCACCGACTGCCCATCACAATCCTGCGCTTCCCGGATGTCAGAGGGGGCCGTAAGCGGCGTTGCCGTAGGGATCGCGCCAGACGGCCAGATCTTCCTCGAGTGCCCTCCGAAGCCTCGGGCTGGTTTGCACCCGCAGGCGGAACGACTCCCGGGCCCGGCCCAGGACCGCGGACGGGACGATGATGCACGCGACCAGGAGGGCCAGCATGAGTACGTAGCTGCCCACCAGGATAGTGACCTCACCGGCGCCCTTCGCCATGGCGGAGGGCAGGTACAGGTAAATGATCCCGCCGAGAACGACAGCCAGGAACGACACCATGCCGATGCCGCCGCGGGCAGATCCGGGGCCACGGGTGATCAGGGCCTTGTCAGTCCGGGGCAGGACGGATCGGACCCGTTTCCACCCGAAGAGGCCCAGCAGCACCAGGATGGCCCCCAGCGGGACCAAGACAAGCGCTGCCGCGGGATTCCCCGACATCACGGAGGTGAAGGCGCCTGCAAGGGCCAGGACAGGGCCGCCGGCGATCGCCCCGCTCCAGCCGGCGGCCAAAGTGCCCTGGGCATCGGCCAGCTCGCGGAGCCGGGAGGGGGCGTCCGGCGGGCTGACCCGGGCCAGTTCGGGGGAGAGCCAATGGTCGAGCGAATGGACAGGCGTGTCGGCGGGAAAAGGAATGGAGTGCGTCATATCGGAAGGAGGCCCAATCGTGGAAGCTATCGCGGGAGCATCCACCGAAGCCCCCTGCCCAAGGCTACGTGCTTGCTCGGCGCAGTCGCCAGGGCCAGCGATGACCTTCAGCGCCGGCCCAGGCCAGGCCAGTGGACCTGCTGGGATAACCTAGAGCAGTGACTTATGAGATCGAGATCGGCCGTGGCAAGCGTGGGCGTCGTGCCTACTCCCTGGATGACATTGCAATCGTCCCCAACCGTCGCACCCGCGACCCCAAGGACGTCTCCGTCTCCTGGCAGATCGACGCCTACCAGTTCGAGATGCCCGTGATCGCCGCGCCGATGGACTCGGCCATGTCCCCGGCCACCGCCATCGCCCTCGGCAAGCTCGGCGGCCTCGGCGTGCTGGACCTGGAAGGCCTCTGGACCCGGTACGAGGATCCGCAGTCCATCCTCGATGAGATCGCGGCGCTCCAGGATGAAACCAACAGCCCTGCCGTCACCACGCGCATGCAGGAGCTGTACCAGGCACCCATCCAGCCCGAGCTCATCACGTCCCGGCTCGCCGAAATGCGTGACGCCGGCGTCACTGTTGCCGGGTCCCTGACCCCCCAGCGCACGCAGGAACACTACAAGACGGTCCTGGCCGCCGGCGTCGACATCTTCGTCATCCGTGGCACCACCGTGTCCGCAGAGCACGTCTCCAAGGACCACGAGCCGCTGAACCTGAAGCAGTTCATCTACGAACTCGACGTCCCCGTCATCGTCGGCGGCGCTGCCGGCTACACTCCGGCGCTGCACCTCATGCGCACCGGCGCTGCGGGCGTACTGGTGGGCTTCGGCGGCGGTGCCACCACCACGACGCGGCGCGCGCTGGGCATCCACTCGCCCATGGCCTCAGCCATCTCCGACGTCGCCGCGGCACGCCGCGACTACATGGACGAATCCGGCGGCCGCTACGTCCACGTTATTGCCGACGGCGGCATGGGCACCTCAGGTGACATCGTCAAGGCGATCGCCATGGGCGCCGACGCCGTCATGCTGGGCAGCGCCCTGGCCAGGGCTGAAGAAGCCCCCGGCAAGGGCTGGCACTGGGGGCAGGAGGCCCACCACACCGAACTGCCGCGCGGGGACCGCGCCAACGTCGGCACCGTGGGCCCGCTGGAGGAAGTTCTCTTCGGACCCGGCCACCACACGAACGGAACGTCCAACCTTATCGGTGCGCTGCGGCGCTCCATGGCGACCACCGGATATTCGGACCTGAAGGAATTCCAGCGGGTCGACGTCGTCGTGTCGCCGTACGCCGGGAACTGACACGCCACGGCAGGGCGGGGCGGGCGCGCTCCGGCCCTGCCCAAAGCACGCCCCCAGCAAGTAGTGTGGGTTTACTACCGGCACTAGAGGCACTGGAGGCGTTCAATGAAGAGTGTTCCTGCAAACGGCGGGGTCCTTGGCCCGGAAGCCAGGGAAGCATCCATCCAGCGGCTGCGCGCCACCACGGAACCCGGCCAGGAACTGGACATCCTGATTGTCGGCGGCGGCATCGTTGGCACGGGAGCCGCGCTCGACGCCGTGACCCGGGGGTTGAGCGTCGGCATCGTCGAGGCAAGCGACTGGGCGGCAGGCACGTCGTCACGGTCTTCCAAACTGATCCACGGTGGGTTGCGCTACCTGGAAATGCTGGACTTCGCCCTGGTCAAAGAGGCCCTGCAGGAACGCGGGCTGCTCCTCTCCGAGATTGCACCCCACCTGGCCCGGCCGGTGCCGTTCCTGTATCCGCTGACCAAACCCTTCATCGAGCGGCCCTACGTTGGTGCCGGCATCGCCCTCTATGACGCCATGTCAGTCTCCGCCGGCCACAGCAGGGGAGTGCCGTTCCACAAACACCTCAGCCGCCGGGGAACGCTCCGGGCCGCCCCCAGCCTCAAGAACGACGCCTTCGTCGGGTCCATCCGGTACTACGACGGCCAGGTGGATGACGCCAAATACTGCGCCAACCTGGTCCGCACGGCTGCCTACTACGGCGCCCACGCCGTGAACCAGATGAAGGTGGTGGACTTCCTCCGCGAAGGCGAACGCGTGGTGGGGGCCAAGGTGGAAAACCGCGAGGACGGGACGCAGTTCAGCATCCGCGCCAAGCAGGTCATCAACGCCACCGGCGTGTGGACCGACGAAACGCAGGCCATGGTGACCGACCGCGGCCAGCTGAAGGTCCGTGCTTCCAAAGGCATCCACCTGGTGGTTCCCCGCGACCGCTTCCAGTCCACGGTGGGGCTGATCCTGCGCACCGAGAAGTCGGTGCTGTTCGTCATCCCATGGGGACGGCACTGGATCATCGGCACCACTGACACTGACTGGCACCTGGACAAGGCCCATCCGGCCGCTTCCAGCAAGGACATCGACTACGTCCTGGAGCACGTCAACCAGGTGCTCAAGCGGCCCTTGACCCGGGAAGACGTCGAAGGGGTCTATGCCGGCCTGCGGCCGCTGCTGGCCGGCGAAAACGACTCCACCGCCAAGCTGTCCCGCGAGCACGTGGTGGCGCACCCTGTTCCCGGACTGGTGGTGGTGGCAGGCGGAAAGTGGACCACCTACCGGGTCATGGCCAAGGATGCCGTTGACGAGGCCACCCGCACCATGGACGAACGCGTCCCGCCCAGCTGCACCGAAACCATACCGCTCCTGGGCGCCAGCGGTTTCCGGGCCGCCTGGAACCGCCGGAACCGCACCGCAGAGGAGTCCGGGGTGCACGTCGCCCGGATCGAGCACCTGCTCAACCGGTATGGGTCCATGACGCCCGAGGTCCTGGCCCTCATTGAGCAGAACCCGGAGCTGGCGGAGCCACTCCCTGGCGCCGACGACTACCTGCAGGCAGAGGCCGTCTACGCCGCAAGCCACGAAGGTGCCCGCCATGTGCAGGACGTCCTGACCCGGCGCACAAGGATCTCCATCGAAGCATGGGACCGCGGCGTGTCCGCCGCCCCCGTTGTCGCTAAACTGATGGGTGACGTCCTTGGCTGGAGTGACACGCAGCGTGAAAACGAAGTCCGCCACTACCTTGCCCGCGTGGAGGCCGAACGCCTCAGCCAGCAACAGCCGGACGACGAATCCGCAGACGCCGCCCGCCTGGGCGCGGAAGATATCGTGCCCTTGCGTTGAGGGGCCGTTCGCCCCACTGCTGACCGAAGGGAAACGCCTTGGCGGAACCACTGGACCCGTATGACGCCCACCTGACCACCGCCGACATGGTGATCCTGGAAATGGAGGCGAAGGACAAGACCGACGCCACCAACCAACTGGCAGAGCGGCTCCACGCCGCAGGGCGGATCTCGGATCTTGACGGGTTCCTGAAAAACGTCAATGCCCGGGAGCACCAGCTGGCCACGGGGCTCCCGGGCGGCATCGGACTGCCGCATGCCCGCAGCGAATTCGTGTCCCAGACCTCCATCGCCGTCGGCATCACCAAGTACGGCCACGCCCTGGACTTCGGTGCAGCCGACGGTCCTGCCACGGTCATCCTGCTGATTGCCACCCCGGCGAGCTCTTTCTCCGACCACCTGGAAGTTTTGGCCACCCTGGCCCGGTCACTCTCCAAGGAATCATTCCGCGAGTCGCTGCGGCGTGCCTACGACGCCGAAGTAATCGCCGAGCTCATCAACTCCAGCCTGGTGTTCTTCGACCACTAGGCGCATCCCCGGTCCCGCCTCCGGGCCCGGACGCCCCCGGCGTTTAGTTGTTCTACAGAAGTACGAAGTACGGTTAAGACGTGTGGAAAACAGCCCTTAAGCCCCGATGGATCGCAGGCTTTATCTTCGCGATCGCTCTCTCCGGGGTCTTCGTGCTGCTGAGCCAGTGGCAATTCGGCCGCTCCACCCAGCCCGAGGTGCCGGTCAATCCCGCCACCGAACAGGTCCGGCCGCTTACCGGCACCCTGCAGCCGGGTGAGTTCTTCCACGGCAGTGTTGCCGACCAGATGGTCACTGCCCAGGGGACGTACAGCCCGGACAAGCAGGTCCTGGTTCCCGGGAGGCTCCACGACGGCAAAACCGGCTACTGGGTTGTTTCAGCCTTCGCCGTTAACGGTGCCCCCGCCCTGACCGGAGCAGGTGCCTCACCACAGACGTGGATCCCGGTGGCACGCGGGTGGGTCGCCCAGCCCGGGGACGCGGCAGCACCGCCGTCGGGCCTTGTTGAGCTGACCGGCCGGCTGCTGCCGTCCGAAGCGCCGGTGGCGGGGAAAGCTCCGAAACCGGGGGAAGCCTCGGCCGTCTCCGTGGCGGAGCTCATCAACTACTGGGAGGTCAGCAGCTACCCAGGCTTCGTGTCTGCCACCGCGGAAGTGGTGGGGGGCCGGGACGTCAGCGCTGCCGCGGTTCCGGGGAACCTCCTTCCACTGGACATCGGTCCGCAGCCGCCGGCGCAGCACATCAACTGGCTCAACCTCTTCTACTCCATCGAGTGGGTTGTCTTCGCCGGGTTCGCCCTCTTCATCTGGTGGCGGCTGGTCAAGGACGACTACCACCGGGACCTGGAGGAGGCCCTTGACGACGCCGGGAACGACGGTGACGGGCACGACGAAAACCAACAGCTTCCACAGCAGGCCGAACAGCACCAGCAGCCTGAACAGCACCAGCAGAAGGTACAGCCATGATTGATCCGAAACCGGCCACCCCCTCATCGCAGGCCTCCGGCAAGACCTCCGGGAAGAAGCGCCGTTTCGGCGGTACCGAGGCGCAGATCCGGTCCGCCCTGAAGTTCTACAAGGTCATGGCCTACCTCACCGGCACCATGCTCCTGCTGCTGTGTGCGGAACTGGTGGCACGGTACGGCTTCGGGCAGTATCTGTTCGCCGGCGGAACCAATGCGGTGACCGGCCAGCCGTTCGGCTTCGGATTCGCCGACGCCGAGCCGGCGGGGGTGCTCAACGGCATGAACGTCTCCGTCACCGTCCTGATCGTGCACGGCTGGATGTACGTTGTGTACCTGATCTCCAACTTCCGGCTGTGGTCCCTGATGCGCTGGCCCTTCCTGAAACTGGTGCTGCTGGCACTGGGCGGCGTGGTGCCGTTCCTGTCGTTCATCGTGGAGAAGAAATTCCACGCAGAGGTGGAAGCCGAGCTTGCCGCCAATCCGCAGGCTCCCCAGCGCTACTGAAACGGGCCCGGCGCGCGCCGGCCATCCGCCGTCGGACGTCTGCTGCGTCACAGCGCGGCTTCTGAAGGTGCGCCGGTGCAAGGGCGCAAAGTAGGCTATTACGGTGACTACTCCCACTGCATCCCAGACTTCCCAGAAGCCGGTGCTGGTTGTTGATTACGGTGCCCAGTACGCGCAGCTGATTGCCCGCCGCGTCAGGGAAGCGAATGTGTATTCGGAAGTGGTTCCGCATACCTACTCCACCGAGCAGCTCCTGGCCAAGAACCCTGCCGCCATCATCCTCTCCGGTGGCCCCTCCAGCGTCTATGCCGACGGCGCCCCCAGCGTGGGTGCCGACCTCTTCGAAGCCGGCGTCCCCGTCTTTGGGATCTGCTACGGGTTCCAGGCCATGGCCAACGCCCTGGGCGGCAAGGTGGACAAGACCGGCCTGCGGGAGTACGGATCCACGGAAACCACCATCCTCGGTGACGGCCGCTCGGTGCTTGAGGGCATGCCCCAGCACCAGAAGACCTGGATGAGCCACGGCGACTCCGTGCACGAAGCCCCTGCAGGCTTCGATGTCCTCGCCACGACGGCAGGCGCCGAAGTTGCAGCCTTCGCCAACGAGGAAAAGGGCCTCTTCGGCGTGCAGTGGCACCCTGAGGTCAAGCATTCCGCCTACGGCCAGCAGGTGCTCGAGAACTTCCTGTTCAAGGGCGCCAAGCTGGAGCCCAACTGGACCACGGGCAACATCCTGGAAGAACAGGTGGAGCGCATCCGCCAGCAGGTAGGGGATGCCCGCGTTATCTGCGGCCTCTCCGGCGGCGTCGATTCGGCAGTGGCGGCAGCCCTGGTCCAGCGCGCCGTGGGCGACCAGCTCACTTGCGTGTTCGTGGACCACGGACTGCTGCGTGAAGGCGAAGCGGAACAGGTTGAACGCGACTTCGTGGCCGCAACCGGTGTGAAGCTGTACGTGGCCAACGAACAGGAACGCTTCCTCTCGGCCCTGGCCGGCGTCAGCGATCCCGAAACCAAGCGCAAGATCATCGGCCGGGAATTCATCCGCGCCTTCGAAGAAGCCGAACTGGCCATCATCGCCGAGGCCGCAGCCCACGGCGAGAAGATCAAGTTCCTGGTCCAGGGCACCCTGTACCCGGACGTCGTCGAATCCGGCGGTGGTGAAGGTGCAGCCAACATCAAGAGCCACCACAACGTGGGCGGCCTCCCCGAGGACCTGCAGTTCGAGCTCGTTGAGCCTCTGCGGGCCCTGTTCAAGGACGAGGTCCGTGCCGTCGGCGCCCAGCTCGGCCTGCCGCAGGAAATCGTCGGCCGCCAGCCCTTCCCGGGCCCCGGCCTGGGCATCCGGATCGTCGGCGAGGTCACCAAGGAGCGGCTGGACCTGCTGCGCAAGGCGGACGCCATCGCGCGTGCCGAGCTGACCGCGGCCGGGCTGGACAACGAGGTGTGGCAGATGCCCGTAGTCCTGCTCGCAGACGTCCGCAGCGTCGGCGTCATGGGCGACGGCCGCACCTACGGCCACCCCATCGTGCTCCGTCCGGTCTCCTCGGAAGACGCCATGACTGCCGACTGGTCGCGCCTGCCCTACGACCTGCTGGCACGGATCTCCAGCCGGATCACCAACGAGGTGGACGGCGTCAACCGGGTGGTGCTGGACGTCACCAGCAAGCCGCCGGGAACCATCGAGTGGGAATAGCACGCTAGTGGCCGGCCTCCGTCAGCGGAGGCCGGCCACTGCTGTTTCCCAGCGAATTCCTCCGCAATTTCCGGTGCCCCAGTGTTGCGGTCGCTCAAGTCCGGCGCCGGAGCGGCTACTCTCGAATCTATGCCGGTATGGTCCAGGGCGTCACGTGCAAACGCAGAAAAGAAGGCAGAAGTGTCAGTTGGTCAAGGCCACCCGGAAGGCTCGGAAGAGCTTCGTAAATGGCTGTCCGGGCTCAAACCCGTCACCGGCGCGGACACAATGCTCCGCTTCACCAAGACGCCGGAAGGTTCCATCGACCTCACCTCGGCACACCCCTCGGGCCTTGCCCAGCTCATGGCCGGGCGCCGCACACGCCTGTCCACCCTGATCCGTGACCGGCAGCAGTATGTGGTGGCCGCGAGGGCGTCGCGCAACATCCGGTCAAAGATCTTCGAGCTCGCCAACGACCGCGGCATCGACGCCGGATACCTGTCGGCGGGCACTGTGGTGTGGACATCCGCCGTCGGGGGCAAACCCCAGCGCGTGTCAGCCCCGGTCATGCTGACCGCCATCTCCCTGACGGTGCGCCCCGGGGAGGACGACTTCGAACTGCAGCTGACCGAACAGGCGCAGATCAACCCCGCCCTGGTGCGGCACCTGAAAAACATCCACGGGATCGTGTTCGACGTCAACGCCGTGACCCGCCTGGCCTACAGCACCGCGCGGTTCGACCCCCAGCCCGTCCTGGACCGGCTGGCCACCCTGATCCGGCCCATCCACGGGGCTGAAACCCAGCACAACCTGCTGGTCTCCACCTTTGCGGACCTCTCCGGCAACCTCGACGACCCCTGGATCAACGATTCCCACCCCATCGTCTCTGCGCTGGCCACCGCCGCCGGAGGCGAAGTGGTGGACGTCGAGGAACCGGACCCGTCCCGCTTCCCGCACCTGGACAACAGGCACCCCAAGGACGAGCTGCTGCTGCTGGATGCCGACACGGACCAGCAGTACGTTGTTGATGCTGCCCGCGCCGGGGACTCCCTGGTGGTCAGCAGCCCGCCCGGGACCGGCCAGACCCAGACGGCCATCAACACCATCGGCGCCCTGGTGGATGCCGGCAAGACCGTGCTGGTGGTGGGCGATCGCCGCGCCAGCCTGAACGAGGTTTCCGGGCACCTGGAGTCGTTGGGCCTGGAGTCCATCCTCTTCCAACTGACCGGGAACGTCACCGCCCAACAGCTGAAAGGCCAGCTGGTCCGGGCGATCGTCCGCAATGAAAAGTCCCTGGAACCCCAGCTGGGGAACCTGCACGCCACCCTGACCGAACACCGGCACGCCCTCATGGACCACGTGGCATCGCTCCACAACGTCCGCGAGAGGTGGGGCTGCTCGCCGTACCAGGCCATGCAGTCACTCGCTGAGCTCACCTCGATCCATCCTGCCCCGGCCACCACCGTCCGGCTCAAGCGCAGCGTCCTGGACAGCATCCGGGACCGTGAGGAGCTGGCGGGCAGGCTGCGGCGCGCCGCGGAACTGGGCAGCTTCAGCAAGGCGGCCACCACCAGCCCCTGGCACGGCGCCCGGCTGCTGACCCGGAAGGAAACCGAGGAAGCCCAGGACCTGGTCCGCTCGGTGGCCAAGAGCCTCCCCGTCCTGCGCGACCGCATGGACGCCGTTGCCGAGCACGCCGAGATCCGCCTGGGCGAGTCCTTCGCGGAGTGGGGAGAGCAGCTGGAACTGCTGGTTGCCGTCCGCGGCAGCCTGGACAAGTTCACCCCGGACATCTTCGACCGGCCCGTGACAGACCTGATCTCCGCCACGGCGCCGTCCGCGTGGCGGCGGGAGCGCGGCATCGAGCTGACCGCCATGCAGCGCTCCAGGCTGCGCAGGGTGGCCAAGGAATACGTGCGCCCGGGCGTCCACATCGCGGACCTGCACTCGTCCCTGGTGCTGGTCCAGGAACAGCGTGCCCTCTGGGCTGGCTACGCCACCACGCAGCGCCATCCCGCTGTTCCCTCCGGCCTGGCCGAAATGAACGCCATGTACCGGTCACTGGACCAGGAGCTGGCACAGCTGGGCGAGGCGCTGCAGTACACCGAAGATGGCGGGGCCTTGGCCACGGTGCCCTACGCGCAGCTGATGGACCGGCTGGACCGCCTGGTGGCGGACACCGATACGCTCAAGACGCTGCCCGAACGCACACTCCTCATTGAGAACATGCGTGAACATGGCCTGGGTGAACTCCTGGCCGATCTTGCAGAACGGGAAGTTCCGGAAGGATCCGTCGCCGCGGAGCTGGAGCTGGCGTGGTGGCAGTCCGCGCTTGAGGCAATGATCAGCGGCGACGACTACCTGGCGATGTCCGACGGCGACGCCCTGCGCCAGCTGGAAGCGGAGTACCGGCTGGCCGACAACGCCCACATTGCCAGCGGCGCCGCCCGTCTGCGGTGGGACCTCGCGGAACGGTGGCGGACAGCCATCGCTGCCCAGCCGCGCCAGGCAGACCTGCTCCGCAGCCTGCTCAAGGACGGCCGGGTGTCCCTGCCTTCCCTCACCGCCCAGGCACCTGAGCTGATCGGCACACTCGTCCCGGTCTGGTCCGTCAGCCCGTACCTGATGACGGGCCTGCTCCCGGCAGAACAGCACTTCGACGCCGTCGTGATCCTCGACGCGGAGGCCACCTCCCTGCAGGCCGTCCTGCCGTCGATTGCCCGGGCACGGCAGGTGATCGCCTTCGGCGACCCGCGCATTGCCACGCCCCGGACGTTCACGGTTGGGGTGGAGCGGCTGGCACCCGGCGAGTCTGCCCACCACCGCGTCGAGAGCGCTTTTACCGCGCTCTCCGCAGTGCTGCCGGTGTGGCGCCTCAACGTGGTGTACCGCGCAGTGGACGAGGACCTGGTCCTGCAGCTCAGTAAGAACTTTTACGACGGCGGCCTGCGCCGGCTGCCCGAGGGCCAGTCGGCCACGGGGCTGGACCGGTCCCTGCTGGTGGAATACCTGCCGGACGGCACCGGCCTTCCCAGTGCCGACCACGAAGGCGTGGAGTCCGTGGTTGCCGAGGTCAACCGCGTAGTGGAGTTGGTCTTCGAGCACGCCCGCCTGCGTCCGCGGACCTCCCTCGCCGTAGTCACCGCCAGCCTGCGCCACGCCGCGAGGATTGGCGAGTCCATCCGGCTCCAGCTGTCCAACCAGCCGGGCCTGGCCGGATTCTTCGGCGCCGGCCCGGAGTCCTTCCGCGTGGTGGACCTGGAACGTGCCCAGGGCCTGGTCCGCGACCATGTCATTTTCTCGCCGGGATTCGGGCGGACCCCGCACGGCCGTGCCCTCCACAACTTCGGGCCGCTGTCCGCTGAAGGCGGCCGGGAGAAGTTTGCCCTGGCCATGACCCGGGCCCGGCGTTCCCTGCACGTACTTACGTGCTTCCGGCCCGAGGACCTGGACCACACCCGGCTTACCCACGGGGCGGTGGACCTGTACGCGCTGCTGGACCGGGAAATTTCCGGCAACACGGATCTTGGCACCCCCGCGTCCCGCGCCGCCGCCAGCGAACAGGCGCTGGGCGCGGACCCGTTGGTGGCGGATCTCGGTGACCGGCTGCGTGCCCGGGGCGCCAGGGTCTGGCACCAATACGACGGGGCAATCGATGTAGTGGCAGCCGCCGACCCCCTGAATACCATGGGCCAGGAGGACTCCGACATCCCGCGGCCGGTGGCCATCGAGTCCGACGGCACTGCGCAGTACCGCACCATGAGCGTGCGGGAACGCAGCAGGCTGCGTCCCCAACTGCTGGAACGCCTTGGCTGGCGGTACATGCCGCTGTGGACCATCGAAGTGTTCACGGACCCGTCGTCCTGCGCAGACCGCATTGCCGGCTATCTGGGCCTGGAAAAGATGGTGCTGCCGGGCAGGACCCACCAGTCTGCGGGCTTCCTTGACGACGACGTTGACCAGGCGCTCAATGGAATTGACGCCGCGCCGTCCGCCGGAGTTTCCTACCTGCCCGGGGATCGCGGCGCAGGCCGGACCGGTGACAGCGGACACCAGGAAGCGGGATCCATGACCGAGGAAAAGAAACCTGCACACGGCAGGCTTGAGGAAGACGGCCGCGAGGAAGACATGCGCCAGGATGAGCTCCAGGACGGGCAGGCAGAAACAGTAACCGGCGGGGACGTTCCTGCAGGCCCGGCCGAAACGGCACCGGCGCCCCGGACAGTAACAGGCGGCACTGAAGAGATCCTCCCGAGCAAGGCAGCAGAGGATGACGCCCGCAGCTGGGGTGACCGGGAGGATGACCACGACACGTGGTTGAAGGAACAGAAGCCGCCGCACTGGGGCTGACCGACGCAAGCTTACGGCGGGCCGACCAGGACGAAGAACAGCCGGCCATGGGTTGACGCTCCGGCCAGGCGTGATGCTTGTTCGGCGGTGGCTGCCACCACGATCAGACCGTCGGGTCTCCGTGGTGCCCAGCCACTGGCCGCTCTGGCCGCCCTTGTTGGAGGTCCAGAGCACGGGGACGGCCGACGCCAGTACCTCCGACGGGCCTTGCTGGTCGAACCCGTTGGCCGATGTGAGCACAACGTTGACCAGTTGGCCGGGGGAGACCAGCTGAATCGACGAGGCATCCGCCATCCGCAGTGGAACTGCGGCTGAACCGGGCGGTGTACCTGCCAGGAGCCCGGGACCCACCAGCTGGGCATCGCTGAGGAGCTGGCCCTTGCGCATCGGTGCGGCGAGCTGTTTGCCGGTGGCGGCGGCGTCATCCCGGAGGAAGCCGTCGGCCACCATGCCAGGGGGCACCTGGACTCGGACCACGTCCGCGTCCGTCACGGCGGTCCCGGCAGGAAGATCCCGGGCTGCGGCCAGTGCGGTGGCGGTGGAGAGCGGGGCAGGAGTGAGCTGCTGGACGGCGATGGCGGCAGCTGCGCACAGCAACAGTGCAGCGGCGAGCCGGCGGTTCCGGCTCAACCAGGCGGCAACACGCGCGGGCAGGGGGCGGTTCCTTGGACTGCGGGCAGCGCCTGCGGGGCCCGAAGAATACCGGAGGGCGGCACGGCGGCGGGGAAGAAGGGGCATGCGCCCACGCTAACTCCGGGCGCACGCGCAAGGGAGCCGGGATAAGGCCTATGTGGACAAAAGCGGCCGGACGCTGGAAAGCGCCGGCCGCCGTCGTGAAGTCTGTGCCGGATTAGCTCGCGGCGGCTGCGGGCGCCGGCGCGGCGGGGGCGGCAGCAGGCGCTGCAGGCGCGGCGGAAACGGAGCTGCCCTTGGAAACGCGGGAGTCCGTGCGGTAGAAGCCGGAGCCCTTGAAGACGACACCGACGCTGTTGAACTTCTTGCGCAGCGTGCCTTCGCATTCAGGGCAGGACGTCAGGCTGCTGTCCGAGAACGACTGGACGATGTCGAAGGCGTGGCCGCAATCCTTGCAGGCGTAAGCATATGTTGGCACTGGTGCTCCTCCTCTTGGGCAAACGAGAGGTCCCGTGCTGCCACCTGGTAAACCATTAGCAGTCGCAGGGCCTGAGTGCTAATTCTATCACTGTGCACGGAACGACGGTGTTCAGGCGCCGCCCGCCAGGGGCCGGTACCCGGAAGGGACCAGGACGGCCGGGACTGGACGGTCGAACTCCTCGGCCGGGATCCGTCCGGCGGGCAGCAATTCTTCGTCGTAGATAACAGCGGCCAGCGGGATTTCCTTCCCGGCCGTAGCGAGGTGCCCCAGGAATTTGTCGTAGTAGCCGCCGCCCTGGCCAATCCTGTTGCCGGCCAGGTCCACGGCTGTGGCGGGAATGAAAAGCACAGCGGCGTCGCCGGCGGTTTCGGGCCCGTGCCGGTTCCCCGTGGGTTCCAGGATGGGCGCGTACCTGCTGCGCTCGAAGCCGGTGTCCGGAGTCCAGAACACCCAGCTCAACTCCCTGGCCGGTTCGCACACCGGAAGCAGGACCTGGTGGCCGCTGCGGTGCAGGGCTTCGATCAGCGGCAGGGTAGGTGGTTCCTGACCCACGCCAAGGTATACGCATGCTATCCCGGGACGGCCTTCCGTCACCGATCCAGCCCAGGCTTCCCCATGGGTGGCCAGGGCCTGGCCGGCAGCTTCCAGTTGCGCCGGTGTCAGGCCTGCCCGCCGCTGCCGGTGGGTAGCCCGGATCCCGTCCTTGACGGCGTTTGTCTCCTGCAGCATGTTGTCCTCCCTGAAGTCCGGTGTTCCGCGCCTTGAGGCCGCGTGCCGGCCTTCGGTGCCGGGGGTTACTGAAATACTTGACGCTGACGTTAGATTAGTCCGGTGAACACCAGTAAACCCAGAGTCCGCAAAGCCGTCATTCCCGCAGCGGGCCTGGGCACCAGGTTCCTGCCAGCCACCAAGGCCATGCCCAAGGAAATGCTTCCCGTCGTGGACAAGCCTGCCATCCAGTATGTGGTGGAGGAAGCCGTCCATGTGGGCCTCAACGACATCCTGATGATTACCGGCCGCAACAAGCGGGCCCTCGAAGACCACTTCGACAGGGTGCCGTCCCTCGAATCGACCCTTGAGGACAAGGGCGATACGGAAAAGCTTGCGTCCATCCAGGCCGCCAGCCAGCTGGGTGACATCCACTACGTCCGGCAGGGCGATCCCCATGGCTTGGGCCATGCCGTGCTCCGGGCGAAGCAGCATGTTGGCGATGAAGCCTTCGCCGTGCTGCTGGGCGACGACCTCATCGATGCCCGCGACGAACTCCTCAGCACCATGATCGACGTGCAGGCGAAAACCGGAGGGTCCGTCGTCGCCCTCATTGAGGTGGAACCCTCCCAGATCAGCGCCTACGGCTGCGCCGACGTCCAGGCCATCGACGGCGAGGACTATGTCCGCGTCAACCGGCTCGTCGAGAAGCCCTCGCCCGAGGAAGCACCGTCCAACCTGGCGCTGATCGGGCGGTATGTCCTGCACCCCGCCGTGTTCGAAGTCCTCGAGCACACGGAGCCGGGCCGCGGAGGCGAAATCCAGCTGACGGATGCCCTGCAGGAACTCGCCTCCGGTGACGGCGAGGGACATGGCGTGTATGGCGTGGTGTTCCGGGGCCGCCGTTACGATACCGGCGACAAGCTCAGCTACCTCAAGGCCTGCGTCCAGCTGGCCATCGACAGCGATGACCTGGGGCCCGGCCTGCGGGAATGGCTGCCGGGCTTCACCGCCGGCCTCTCCCGGTAGCGCCGTGCGCACAGGTCCCATCTGGCCGGCCACCCTCGAGTGCGGCGACCTGGTCCTGCGGCCCATCCGGTACCGGGACAAGAAAGAGTGGACAGAAGTCCGGTCACGGAACAGTGAGTGGCTGGCACCGTGGGAAGCCTCCAACCCGGACCCGTCCGGCGGACTTCCCGACTACCGGCACATGGTCCGCTCGCTCAACCTGCAGGCTGCACAGGCTACCGCCCTGCCCTTCGTCATCACGGAGTGGAGGCCGGGCCTGAGGAATCCGGCCATCGTGGGCCAACTGACGGTGTCTTCCATCGTCTGGGGTTCGGCCATGATGGCAACGTTGGGGTACTGGGTGGACCAATCCCGGGCGGGACGGGGGATAGCCCCCACCTCCGTGGCGCTGGTAACGGACCACTGTTTCCGTACGCTTGGCCTGCACCGGATGGAAATCAACATCCGGCCCGAGAACGGACCCAGCCTGCGGGTGGTGGAAAAGCTGGGGTTCCGGGACGAGGGGTACCGTCCCCGTTTCCTGCATATCAACGGCAAATGGGCGGACCACCGTTCGTTCGCCCTCACCTCCGAAGAGGTCCCGGAAGGCCTCCTGGGTCCGTGGCTGGCGTCGCGCCGGTAATAAATCCAACGGTTTGCCAGTGGGGGCACGACACACCGCAGCTAATGCGGCCTGAGCAGGCATGATGCTCATACGGTTTTGAGTGTGGACTTCCCCCTTAGCAGCTCAGTGATCCTTGTGGTTGCCGTCGCGCTCTGGATTGTATGGGTTGCCCCTTACGTCCTCCGGAACCGCAGGCATCAGTTCCAGCCCGCCGGCGAGTTCCTGGCAGACGCCCCCGCCGATGAAAGGCCGGATCCGCATGCCGGCCTGGTCCTGAACGTCGCCGCCCAGCAGGAGAAAGCCATGGAACCCAGGAAGAGTGCCGCATCCCTTGCCGGCACTGCAAGCACCCCACCTGCGGCGCCGTTCCGCATCCGCTACGGCCGCACTGGCGTGGCCCTTGTGGGACTCCTTTCCCTGGTGACTGCATTCATCTCAGGTGTGCTGCTTCCCTTCGGCATCGGCTCGCCCGCTCTGCCGCTCACCTGCACCCTGCTGACGGTTGCATCCGTGGCATTGCTGCGCTGGCTCGCCATCCGTGACCGCAAGGCGAAGGTGGACGCCGCCTTTCGCTCCGCGATGAGCGCCCCGGCGCGCCGTCCGGAAGACGCCGTCGCCCTGCCTGCGAAGCCCGAAACCGCCCCCGTGCTGCCGGAAAGCCGGCTTTTCGACGCCGAGGCGGGGGAGCCGAAGGTCATACCGCTCACCGCCATGGAGCTTCGCGAAGCCGCCCTCGCCGTTGCCGTGGCTGCCGGCGACACCAGCGCACCGGCAGTTGCTCCGGCCGCCCCCGCCAGCACCCCCTGGGAGCCGGTGGAAGTCCCCAAGCCCGTGTACGTGGAAGCCCCAAAGGCGGAGCGTCCCGAGCCGAAGCCGCTTGAGCTTCCCGAAGCGCCCAAGGCGGTCGGCAAGCCGTCACTGAAGCAGGGCGCTTCCGCAGCGCCCGCGGCAGAGACGGCTGCTGCAGCGGAAGCACAGCAGTTGTCCAAGGCTCAAAGCGCCCTCAGCAACCTCGACGACGTCCTGCAGCGCCGCCGCGCATAGGGCCCGGCAGCGCCTTGCCTTCCTCCGCCGTCCACTGCGCGCGTCAATTGGCGTTGAGCCGGGAAAATTTGTAGCCTAGGGACACCGGTCCCGCACCGGCGGGCAGCAGTCCGCCAGGGCGCGGATACGTCCGGGGCTATAGCTCAGTTGGTAGAGCGCTTCGTTCGCATCGAAGAGGTCAGGAGTTCGAATCTCCTTAGCTCCACCATTTGCAGGCACCCGGCCGGTTCCGGCGGGTGACCGGCCCGCCCCCTCAGGACAGGGATGGAGTGCCGGGCCTTTCCCCCAGATAGCGGACAAGGTTGGACGGCCGGTAGGTGGGATCGCCATCATGCCGCTTCAGAGCGGACTCTGCCACCCGTTCGTGTGCCGGATCGGTTGACCCTATGGGCCTGACGTAGGCAGGCAGCATTCTCCAAAAACCAACGCGGGATTCCTGGATCGGCGGGTACTGGTTGGACGGCTCAACCGGCGCCCCTGCCGCGGCCCCGGAGGCATCGGGCCGGAAGGCAAGCCCTGCGCTCCGGGTGCGTTCAACGATCCATGACAAGGCAACGTCGGACAGCAGGGTGCTCCGATTGCCGCCGCCTACGTCCCCGTGCGTTCCGGTGAACCCTACCTGTTCCAGTCTCTGGGTTCCCGCGTCGTCCTGCGGCTGCCAGAGCGTCGGAGCGAATGGTTTCCTTTTTTCATCAATTGCCAAGGCCTGGAACGCGTTGTCGACGGTAGTGGAGAGTGCCGTGTCGTGGAAGGCAAACCTGCGGTTGAACCTGTCAACGACAGGTACCCCGGTGAGCGGGATGCCGAGCGCCCCCACGGTGTCCCAGACCGCGATGCAGCGGATCCGGGTCTCGTGGGAGAAGGACCGGCGGAAGAGCGTGGCTTCGACCGAACGCGGGTTGGTGGTGGCAGTCCGGTCCCTGTAAAGGCTGAAGGCGGCGCCCAGCCTTCCACGGAAACGCCGGCGCAGGATGCCCGCGTTCCTGATCAGTCCAGCGGTACTGCGGGCTGTGTAGGCGCCGCGGCTGAAGCCCAGCAGGAACAGCTCATCCCCTGGCTGGAAGTTGCCCATGATGAAGCGGTAGGCGGCGAGGATGTCGTAGGAGAGCCCTGCGCCGAACGCGCCTCCACCGAGACGGCCCTGGCGTCCGGTGCCCACGCCGCGATGATAGAAGACCCTCTGTTCAATGTCGGTGCCGTCCTGGTCCTTGCCGGCCGCAGCGATGGCCAGGGCGAGCTTTGTGACATTGGTGGGGCACGGCTGCCCGTCGTCAGCCTGGTCCGGGGTTGCCCACGTTCCGTCGCAGCAAACTACTATGCGCTTGGCCATTTCGTCTTCCTGGGAATCCGACCCTCACCCCGCCCGCGGTCGCGGCTTCCATCGGTATACACCCGCGCCGGCTTCCCGTCCATACATGCCTAACGCCGGCGGCTGGGTTGTTGTTGTGTGCCCGGTCCGGGGGGCTTAGCGTGGAGTGAGCAGCGGGCGGAACAGTGTCAGGAGCCCCGGAATGAATGGGACGACGGTCGGCAACCTGGGGGATTTCGGTGCCCGCGACGTCGCCCTGGCCGGTGGGAAAGGCGCCAGCCTTGGCGAACTGGTCCGCGCCGGCTTTCCGGTTCCGCCCGGATTTGTAGTGACCACCAGGGCATACCTTGCCATGCTGGAGGAATCCGGGGTGGGCGGCGAGCTGGGCCGGTTGCTCAAGGCAGGCGCCCCGCCGGCGGAGGTCCGCAGTCTTTTCACGGAGGCAAAGATGCCGGACCGTGTCCGCAAGGACATTGCCGCGGCTTATGCGGGCCTGGGCGGGAGCCCGGTGGCGGTCCGTTCCAGTGCCACCGCCGAAGACCTGCCAGGTGCCACATTCGCCGGGCAGCAGGACACCTACCTGAATATCCGTGGCGAGACGGCGGTGGTCCAGGCCGTGGTGGGTTGCTGGGCGTCGCTGTGGACGGACCGGGCCATTGCCTACCGCGGCAGGCAGGGTGTGGACCCCGGCGGCGCCGCCATGGCCGTCGTCGTCCAGGAAATGGTGCGCGCAGACCTGGCGGGCGTCATGTTCACCGCCAACCCGGTAACTGGTGAGCGCAACGAAATCCTCATCGATGCGAGCCCCGGTCTGGGTGAGGCGGTGGTTGCAGGCGAGGTCATCCCTGAACGGTATGTCCTGGACCGGGCGGGCGGGATCCGCGCCTTCAGGCCGGGCCGGCATGAGGTGGTTATCCGGGCAGGGACCGAAGGCGGCACCCAGAGGTCCGTTGGGGCAGGGGAGTCCGTCCGCGGACTCGGGAGCGGCCAGGCGGCTGAGCTGGCACGGTTGGCGGTGGGCGTGCAGGACCATTTCGGCCGCCCCCAGGACATCGAATGGGCGATTGCCGGCCGCCGTATATTCCTGGTGCAGGCCCGGCCCATAACGGCCCTGCCCCCGCAGCCATTGCGGCTCAACCCGATCCAGCGCCTGCTGGCGCCCTTTTTGCTGGAGATGTTCCAGGTCCGTCCCTACCCCCTGGACGTCTCCGGATGGATGCAGCGCGGCATCCTGGCCATGCTCCACGGCATAGCCGGCAGTGTAGGTGTGTCATTCCCGCCCGTGGAAAAACTGTTGCCCGAAGAGGACGGTGTGGTGGTGCGGCTGGTTCCGCCGGTACCCCGGCCCACCCTGCGGACGCTGGCAGCGCCGCTGGCCCTTATCCGCCGGGCCAGGCGCTACGACCCTTCCCGGTGGACCCTCGACAGCAGGTTTACGGCCTTTCTGGACAACGTCAGCAGGCTGGCGGCCCAGGACCCGCGCCCGCTCTCCTGGCAGGGAGTCGTTTCGCTAGCCACTGAGGCCTTCACCACCATGCGGGGGATCACCGAACTCAGGATCTCGTACCTTCCCGGGATACTCCTTCCCCAACTGGAATTGCGCCTGCTGCTCCTCCCACTGGGCAAACTGAAGCTTGCACCCGCACTCATCGCCGGTGCGGAGACCCGCACCAGCCAGGCCAACACGGCGCTCGGGAATCTGGCTGACCAGGTCAGGACCAGCCCGGCCCTGAAGCAGGCCTTCAGCAGCCTCGCACCGGGCGAACTGCTGGCTGCCCTTGAGCACCAACAGGAGTTCGCCGGCTTCCGGTCCGCGTTCGACGGTTTCCTGGCCGAGTACGGCCACCGCGAAACGGTCAGTGTGCTGCTCAGCAGCGCGCCCACGTGGTCGGACGCGCCCGAGGTGGTGCTCGGGCTCATCACGTCGATGATGGGCGATCGCCCGCCGGTCCGGGACCAGACCGGCGAGGCGCTCGCGGACCTGATGCGGCATCCTGCCCTCCGCGTGGCTGTCCTCCGCCGCCACGTCCTGTCCACTGTCCAGGCAGCCAAAACCGGGATGGCGTTCCGGGAGGACAGCCACTTCCATGCCACCAAGGTGCTGCCGCCCCTGCGCCGGGCGCTGCTGGAGCTGGGGCGCCGCCTGGTCATCGCAGGAGTTTTGGCGGACCCTCAGGAGGTCAACCACCTGCGCTTCGAGGAACTGGCCGCAATGCCCGACGGCGGGGCGTTGCCACCGGACGACCGGGAACGGTACCGCCGCCTGGTGCTGGCAAGGGCTGCCAAGCGCAGGGAGCTTGAGGGTATCCCGCTGCTGGACCCCGTTTCCCTGTTCGCGGACTCCCGGCGGCCGCACGGGGTCCTGGCCAGCGGCATGCCTGCCAGCCGCGGCCAGGCAACGGGGACAGTGCGGGTGATCCGCAGCCCGGAGGAATTCGGGTTGCTCAGGAGCGGTGAAATCCTGGTCTGCCCCTACACCAACCCTTCGTGGACCCCACTGTTCCAGCGGGCTGCTGCGGTGGTGGTGGATTTGGGCGGCGCCGGCTCCCATGCCGCGATCGTCGCCCGGGAGTACGGCATCCCGGCCGTCATGGGCACGGGGAACGGCACCAGCACCCTGGCCGACGGGCAGGCCGTCATGGTGGACGGAAGCACGGGGCGGGTCACCGCGGCCTGACCCAAGCCAACACTGCCGGCCGGAGGCAGACGCTGCGGGCAGTCCAG
Organism: Pseudarthrobacter sp. 902506025; assembly: GCF_040702325.1. NCBI lineage: Bacteria > Bacillati > Actinomycetota > Actinomycetes > Micrococcales > Micrococcaceae > Pseudarthrobacter > Pseudarthrobacter sp. 902506025. The sequence continues at coordinate 290,492 of NZ_JBFBKW010000003.1, read as the reverse complement.
TGGGCAAAATGCCACGTGGCAAAACGCGGGACCGATGGGCGGCCCGATTGGATTGTGGGGGCCTAGAGTGGGGCCCATGGGAATCATCATCGGCCTGCTGGTCATCTGGCTCATCCTGTCCATCGTCGGCTTCGTGGTGAAGGGCCTGCTCTGGCTCGCCATCATCGGCCTGGTCCTCTTCGTCGCCACCGGCGTCTGGGGCTGGCTAAAGCGCCGAACCAACGCCTGACGGTACATCCGCCGGCCTGGCCAACGGCTGCCGGCCCGGCCGGCGGTGAACTCCTTACTGCCAAAAGGCCCTACCCCTTCGGCCTCCGCGGCTCCACGCTTTCTCCATGAGCCTCACAGAGCCCGCCGCCGGTCCTTTGGCCTTGGTCCCGCCGGTCCGCCGGGATACCCCTGCCAACCGCGCCCTGCACCCTGACCGTCCCTGGATCCGGTCCGTCCGCATATCTGTCGGACTCTTCGTGCTCGCCGCACTGGTCCAGAAGACGTTCGATGCCACCCTCCCGGGCAATGACGTGGATGTTCCCCAGCTGTACTCGGAGTTCACCGTCCAGGGAAACCTTGCCTTGGGGCTCGTTTTGATTGTTTCGGGTGTCCGGCGGCGGGCCCGGCTGCCGCACTGGTGGGACCACCTTTTCGGAGCGCTGGTCCTTTATCTGGTGATGACGGGCATCATCTATGTGGTGCTGGTGGCTCCGCCGGGTGAACCGTGGTGGAGCTGGGATCTGTATTGGCCCCAGATGGTGCACCACCGCCTCGCCCCGTTGGTGACGGCGCTCGACTGGCTCCTGGTGACACGGACGTTGCGCGGGGCGTGGTGGCGGCCCCTCGCCTGGCTGGGCTATCCCGTGGCTTTCCTTGCGTTCTCCTGGATCCGCGGGGGCCTCGACGGATGGTACGTCTACGACTTCCTGGATCCCACGCTCGACGGCGGGTGGGCCAGGGTGTTTGTTTCCACGGCCCAGGTCCTGGTTGCGTTCCTGGTTGTCTCGGTCCTGGTCCACGCGGCGGGCAACGCGCGGGCGGTGCTGGCGGCCGGAAAGGCCGGAAAGGCCGGCAGGGCCCGCGGCGCCGAAGCCCCTAGATCCAGCCCTTCTTTTTGAAGATTCCGTACATGAGGGCCCCGGCGGCAACCATGAGGACCAAGGCGTAGGGATAACCACCGGCCCAGTGGAGCTCAGGCATGTTGTCGAAGTTCATCCCGTAGATGCCGGCCACAAATGACGGCGCGAACAGGATCGCTGCCCAGGATGAGATCTTCTTGACCTGTTCGTTCTGCTCGGCGCTGGCCTCGTTCTGCCGGTTGGCGGTCAGGGTTCCGTCCAGGGTCAGGGCATTCTGCAGCAAGTCCCGGAACGAGTCGGCCCGGGAAATCACCCGTTCCACGTGGTCCTCCACGTCGCGCAGGTTGTGCCGGAGTTCGGTTTCCACCCCGTACTTCTCGAAGCCCCGCTTCAGCTGGTCCAGCATCTCCGGCAGGGGGTGGATGGCGCGCTGGAACTGGATGACTTCGCGGGCCAGTTCATAGATTCGGCGTGACACCGAGGAATCGCCGCTGAACAGCTGGTCCTCAATTTCGTCAATATCGTTCTCCAGGCCCGCCACCACCGGCGCGTAGTCATCAACCACCCGGTCCAGCAGGGCGTAAAGAACAGCTTCAGGCCCGTGCTGGAGGAGGTCGGGGCGGGCCTCCAGCCGCTGCCGCACGCGGGCCACGCCCGCCGTTTCCGCATGCCGTACGGTCACTACGAAGTTCTTCCCGGTGAAGACGTGGAGCTCGCCGAACTCCACGGTCTCGTCCACATCCAGGTACCGGGCCGGACGCAGGACGGTGAAGAGGTTGTCGTCGTACCGCTCCAGCTTGGGCCGCTGGTGTGCCGAGACGGCGTCCTCCACCGCGAGGGCGTGCAGCCCGAACTCATTGGCGACGGCGGTCATTTCTTCCGCAGTGGGACGGTAGAGCCCGATCCATGCCATGCCGCCGTGCCGGGCCAGGGTCTCAAAGGTCTGTTCCAGGCTTTCGGGCTCTGCGTGGCGGACGCCGTTGACGTAGACGGCGTTATCGATGATGGTCATTCAGGAAATCCTAGCCGGGGTGGCGGCACTGCTAAGGCCACTGATGAGCGGCTCGGTGCGGTAGGGGATATGGGTGTGCAGGGCCAGGACGGTCTCTGTCCGGATGACTCCCTTGATCCTCAGGACCTGCCGCAGGGAGGACTGGAGATTGTGGGTGTCGGTGGCAACCACCCGGCACCAGACGTCCCCGCGGCCTGAGATCTCATGGACCTCCAGGACCTGAGGGATGAGGCGCAGCGCCGCCACGACGCCGTCGAGCTCACGGTGGGAGACTTCGATGGTGACGAAAGCAACCACGTCATAGCCCACCGCTTCGAGATCGACTTCGCGGCCGCCAGGGCGCAGTACGCCGGTGCGGAGCAGGCGGCGCACGCGCGACTGGGCCGTGTTGCGGGCGATGCCCAGGGAGTCGCTGAGCTCGCCGATCTGGATCCGGGGATCCCTGATGAGGGCCAGGAGGATCTTCAGGTCTGTGGTGTCCAACTTGTTCAAGATCGTCACTCTCCATCATGCGGTGATCCGTAAGTTGATGATTTTGCTCAATTATCCACCTCATAACGGACGGATGGCGCAGCCGTGCCGCACTCTTGTATCAACACTGTTGTATCCGCGAAGGGCTCCCACAAGGACCACCCGCCGCGGCGATCCTTAAGGCGGCACAATGACGGTCTTCAGCGAACTGCGCATGCGTCCGGTACCGGCTACGCCCAGCGGGTGGAATGCCTCCACCACGGCGCGGCTGGTGATTTCCGGGGCCGCCATCTTCATGCTCCTGGTGGGCGCCAACCTTGCCACGCCGCTGTACCCGCTGCTGCAGGCCAACCTGGGACTGTCCAGCCTGGAAGTCACAGCAGCCTTCGCCAGCTATGTCCTGGCGCTGGTGGGGACCCTGCTCCTGGCCGGGCACTGGTCGGACCATATCGGCAGGCGGGCAGCCCTCCTGGTCGCCGTGCTGACCGGACTGGCGGGTGGCGGAATATTTGCCGAGGCCCACTCGCTGGCGGCCCTGTGCGCCGGCCGGGCCCTGCAGGGTATCGCAGTCGCGCTTGCCACGGGAGCCAGCGCGGCTGCCCTGCGTGAACTGCTTCCCTCCCGGCCGGAATGGGCGTCGCGCTTTACCCTGCTGGCCTCTTCAGGGGGAGTTGCGGCCGGGCCTGTCATCGGCGGCCTGCTGTCCCTGCTTCCCGGCGCCACCACGGCTCCGTACGCCGTCCATTCGCTGCTGCTCGCCGGGCTTCTGGTGCCGCTCTACCTGATCCGTGCCCGCCCGGCCATCATGATTCCCGCTGTGTCCCGGCCGCTGCATGCCCTTGCGCCGCGCAGGCCCTCCGTGTCCCGCCAGGCGAGGGGCGCTTTCTGGCTGGCATCCGGCGTCGGCTTCCTCAGCTTTGCCGTGTTTGGCTTCTCCCTGTCCCTGGCCCCGGGATACTTCGCCCAGGTCCTGGGCACGGACTCCCGGCCGCTGATCGGCGTTCTCGCCGGGCTGCCGCTTGGTGCATCGGCCCTGAGCCAGTTGGTGACCGTGCGCGGGCGCCTGACCGTGCCCGCCGGCCTGGCCGTACTGGGCGTCTCCGTCATGCTGCTGGGCGCCGCCGGGACCTGGCACAGCCCCGTGATGCTGGTGGGCGCAGCCATTGCCGCCGGAGTGGGGCAGGGGCTGGCATTCCGTACCGTGTTCAACGATGTGGCGGCGAGGGTGGAACCGGCCCGCCACGCGCAGATCATCAGCACCGTCTACGTCATCACCTACCTGGGAAGCGCGGTGCCGGTCCTGGGCCTGGGCTGGGCCAGCGCCGCGTTCGGCATGGCAGCGGCCGTGCAGGGCTTCGTCCTGCTGTGCGGTGCGGCGGCCCTTGGACTTGCCGCCGCGACGCTGGTCCAAACGGCGAGGCGGCAGTCCGCCGCCTGAACCGTGGCCCCCGGGGCTGTTTCGCTGCTAGTCCGGAAGCGGGCCGTGGTTGCCCTGGATGTGCTCGAAGACGAGGGTGGTTTCGGTGTGCCCCACCACGGGGTCGGTGGCCAGGTTGTCCAATACCCAGTCCCGCAGGTCTTCTGTAGTCCCGACGGCGATGTGCAGCAGGTAGTCGACCGAACCTGAGGTGTGGAAGGTGGACAGCACGGCGGGCAGGTGCGGCACGCGGGCGGTGAAACGGTCGATCTGGTCCCTGTCGTGGGCGCGGAGCCGTACAGCCACCAGTGCCTGTACGGACCTGCCGATGGCTGACAGGCTCAGCTTCGCCTCGTAACCCTGGACGATGCCCCGCTCCGAAAGGGCACGGGTGCGCATAAGTGCCGTCGAGGGCGCAATCCCCACCATCTCGGCGAGCTGTTTGTTGGAAATCCTGGCATCCGCCACCAGGGCCGCGAGGAGTCGCTCGTCGATGGCGTCCAGCGGCTCCAGGTGCGCCCCGGGCCTGGTGTTCCTTGCATTCGTGCTCACTGCGGTTCCTTCCAAGCGGTCCTAGTTCATCCTAGACCGCAGAATCGCCGCGAGCTGCGCAGCAGGCACGCGTCCTGCCGAACATCCAAACCCTCCCAAGGCCTCGTGAAGTTGGTTAATTCGCCCGCGGCACGCCGGCTCAGGACGCGCGTTCCGCCGGCGGATGGACGACGGCGACAGTTGCCGCAGTCAGGCAGGCCAGGACCATGACAGCTCCCGCAAGGGCGTTCCAGCCCCAGGCCTGGAAGACCAGGCCGCCGGCCCAGCCCAGCAGGCTGGAACCAAGGTAGTAGGCAAGGTTGTACAGTGACGCTGCCTGCGCCCGTCCGGTCCTGGCGATGGCACCCGTCCAGCCGGAGCCGATGCTGTGGGCTGCAAAGAAACCGCCGGTAAACACCACCAGCCCGGCCAGGATCAGGACCAGGGACTGGGTGAGTGTCAGGGCCAGTCCTGCCAGGGCCAGCGCAAGTCCTGCCAGCAGCACGCTCCGGCGGCCGTACCGCGTGGTCATCCCCGCCGCCCAGCGGGAGGAGAACGTGCCGGACAGGTAGGCAAGGAAGATCAGGCTGATCACTGTCGCCGGAAGCCCGAACGGCGCACCGGACAACCGGAAGCCCAGGTAGTTGTAGACCGCCACGAAGCCGCCCATCATCAGGAATGCCTGGGCGTACAGGGCCAGCAGCCTGATATTGCGCAGGTGGCCGCCCAGGGTCCCGATGGCACTGCGGAGCCCGGAAGCCGGGGCCGGGACGAAACCCCGGGCGCGGGGCACCAGGACAAGGAACGCGACGGCGGCAACGGTCGCCAGCAGTGACACGGCCAGCGCCGCGGACCGCCATCCCCAGAGCTCGCCAACCGGCCCCGCCACCAGCCGCCCGGACAGTCCTCCCAGCGTGGTGCCGGCCACGTAGCTTCCCGCGGCGAGGGCGGCGTGGGCTTTGCTGACTTCCTCGTTCAGGTAGGCGATGGCGATGGCGGGAATGCCGCCCAGGGCCATTCCCTCCAGCAGCCGCAGGGCCAGCAGCATAGGGAAGCTGGTAGCCATCGGTACCAGCAGTCCCAGCACGGTGGCCGCGGTGATGCCCCACATCATGGCCTTGACCCGGCCGATCCTGTCCGCCAGGAAGGACCAGGGGATTACCGTGGCAGCCAAGCCTACGGTCGCGAGCGAAATAGTGAGGGCGGCTTCGGCGGCCGTGATGCGCAGGTCCGCGGCCAGGAGGGGGAGGACCGCCTGGGTGGAGTAGAGCTGGGCAAAGGTGGCCACGCTGGCGCAGGACAGGCCCGCAAGGATCCGCCCGTACGCCCGGGATCCCTTGGCGTGGCCGGTCCAGAGGGAAGGTGCGTCAGTTCCGGCGCTTGCGTTCTGAGGCATCCAGCCAGCGTAGCCTCGGCGGATGAATGCATCCAATGCATGCTTTATGCCAAAGTGATAGCAATTATGGATTGTTTTCGCTTGGGAGGAACTGCCGATGGAGCCTGACCGGAAACAACTTGCGCAGTTGTTGCCGCTGCTGCCGGTGCTCGCAGAGCTGGGCCGGACGGAGCACGTGACGGAAACGGCCGAACTGCTCGGAGTACCCCAGTCAACGGTGAGCCGGGCGCTGGCGAGGGCCAGTGCCGCCGTCGGCACCGAACTCCTGGTCAGGGACGGCCGCGGAGTCCGCCTGACTCAGGCTGCCCGCACGTTGCTGCCGTACGTCGAGCAGGCGCTCGCAGAATTCCAGGCCGGACTCGATCTGGTGCGGAACGAGTCGCAGGTGGTCAGGGGCACCGTGTCCGTGTCTTTCCAGCACACCTTCGGCGAAGCCACCCTGCCGCTGCTGATCAGTGCCTTCCGTGCCCGGCATCCCGGGACCGGCTTCCGCCTTAGCCAAGGCGCCCGGGATACCTGCCTGGATGAGTTGTCAGCGGGGGAGGCGGACCTCGCCCTCACGGCACCCGTGGCGCCGCCGGGCAAGAACCTCGACTCGGCGCCGCTGTACCGCGAGCCGCTGCGCCTGGTGGTGCATCACGCCCATCCGCTTGCCCGGCAGCGGATGGCCCGGCTGGCCGACATTCGGATGGAGCCCGTCGTAGTGCTCGGGCCCGGCTATGGGCTGCGTTCCCTGACCGACGCGCTCTTCCGCGAGGCCGGGTACCGTCCGCGGATCGCCTTCGAAAGCCAGGATTCCCACACCGTCCGCGGCCTGGTCTCCGCCGGCCTTGGCGTCAGCATCCTGCCGCCGGGCGGCGACGCTCCCGGCCGGACTCCGCGTCCCGAAACCGGGGACCTGGGGTGGGTGGAGGTTCCGCTGGACTCGGCACTCGCCTTCCGGGAAATCGGCGTCAGCTGGCGGCGCAGGAAACCGGAAAGCGAGCCGGTTCCGGCCAGGCTTTTCCGCGAACTGGTGGTGGGGCAGGGGCCCGCGCTACTGGCCGGGCTGGTCACGAGGGCAGGCCGCTGAGCCGGGAAAATGTCCGACGGCGGCGGCTGGCTTCCGGTGCAGGGGCGGCGGGGTGCCAAACACCATGGGGCAAGTACCCTTGTGACGTGACAAACACCCAGAACTCCTCTGCCACTCCTTTTGACCAAGCGGCAGGCTCCGCGGCCAGTCCTTTGCACGGCATCACGATCGGGCTGGATATCGGGGGCACCAAGACCCACGGCATCCGTTTCGAGGACGGCCACCCCGTGGCCGACGAGTCGGCCGGAAGCTCCAACGTCCAGAATGTCAGCCGCGAGCAGGCGGCACGCAACCTTGCGGACCTGTTCGCCATGATCGGCGGAGGTCACGTGGACCGGGTATACGCGGGATCCGGCGGAATCGATACCGATGAAGACGCCGCCGCCCTGGCTGCGCTGATCCAGCCCCTGGCTCCCGAAGCACGCGTCACCGTTGTCCATGACTCCCGCCTCCTGCTGGCCGCGGGCCGCGCCGCCACCGGAGTAGCGGTCATCGCGGGCACCGGATCTGCCGCGTGGGGGCGCAATGCCGACGGCGGCGAGGCCAGGGCCGGCGGATGGGGATACCTGCTGGGGGATGAAGGCAGCGGCTACTGGCTGGGCCGGGAAGCGGTGCGGCACAGCCTCCGCAGGATGAACCAGGGCCTGCCCGTCGACCAGCTCACGGCGGCGCTCCTGGCATCCTGCGGGCTGGACCACCCCAACAAGCTCATCGCCTTGTTCCACTCCCCGGACACCGGGAGGCGCTTCTGGGCGCAGCAGGCCAGGCACGTCGTGGAAGCCGCGGCCTCCGGGCACCGGGACAGCGCCATGTTGCTGGAGCAGGCCGGGCAGGACCTCGCTGCTTTGGCCGGCCAGGTGCTGGGCCAGCTGAAAATCGAAGGTCCGGTGATCCTGGGCGGCGGTCTGGGCATGAACGTGGCACCCCTGCAGGAGTCCTTCCGCCGGAACCTCGCCGAAACCGGCGTGACCGACGTCAGGGTGCTGGACCAGGAACCGGTGTTCGGCGTGCTGCAGCTGGTGGCCGAACCCGCCTAGCCCACGGAACGCTTCCGCGGTGTCAGCCGGACACCGGGGAGCGGGGGAGCGGGAATCCGGCCGGCCTCCGCCCCGGCATCCGGGCCGTGGCCCGGCACCAGGCCGTAGCGGGCTGCAGCCGTCTCAGCGTCCGGCAGGCCGGCCTGCGCTTCCCAGTCGTCCCTGGCCTTTTCCACTTCGTCATGGGTGCGGCCCACAAAGTTCCACCACATCAGCAGTTCCTCACCAAACGGCTCGCCGCCGATCAGCAGGAACCTCGTACCGGGGAGAGCCTCCACCCTGAGTTCGCTGCGGCCGGTGCCCAGGTAGCCCAGCGGTCCCGCCGGCAGGTCCTGCCCGTCCACCGCCAGGCCGCCGTCGAGCACCAGGATGCCGTGCTCAAAGCCGGGGTTCAACGGCAGCACCGCCTCGCCCTCGCAGGAAACGTCCGCGCCGACGATCGGCGAAAACACTGTTGCGGAGGAGGCCACCCCGGCAAGCTCGCCCACCATGACCGTCGCCGTGAAGCCCGGCCCGGCAGCGCGTGGCAGCTCGCGGTGCTGTTCGAATGCCGGTTTCCGGTGCCGGTCCCCGTCGGGAAGGGCCACCCACAGCTGCAGGCCCCGTTGCAGCGGCAACTCCCCGCCGTCGGCAGGAAGCACAGCGAACTCGGAATGCGAGACGCCGTGGCCGGCTGTCATGATGTTCAGCTCCCCGGGGCGCACCACCACGTCGCTGCCCACGCTGTCCCGGTGGCGGATGTGCCCCGCCAGCGGCCAGGTGACCGTTTGCAGCCCGATGTGGGGGTGGGGAAGGACGGACATCGCGGTCCGGTCCGGGCCGAAACTGTCCAGGAAGCACCAGGCCCCGATCGTGGGAAGGCCGCGCTGGGGCAACGTGCGCTTGACGTTCATGGCGCGGACGCCGCCCAGGGGTACTTCACGTTCCGGCCATAGCTGCAGGCAGGGGCCGGACAACCCTCCTTCGGGTGCGGGTGGGCAAACTTCCTGCTGCGGCGAAACTTCCAAGTTGGTCACGCCTCCACTGTAGGCCCGGCCGCGGCGCCCGTGACAGGAGCCGATGCAGGGCCGGATCCAGGGAATCCCATCCATCCCGGCCGGGGTTCCGAATGGTTACAGTAGGGATTCCTTTGTACGGATTAGGGCCCCAGCTGCTGAAGCCTGACCCGGTTTGGGTTACCGTAACTATCAGCGTGCTTATGGCAGTGTCGCGGTGCTGGGAACAGCCCGTCCAAGAGAACAGGTAAGTCCGCACCATGGACCAGGCGATGATCGAGTTCCAGAGCGTTACCAAGCAGTATCCGGGCGGCCAGCCTGCCGTGGACGGGTTGTCCATGTCCATCGCCAAAGGGTCCGTCACCGTCTTCGTGGGTCCTTCCGGCTGCGGCAAAACAACGTCCCTCAGGATGATCAACCGGATGGTGGAACCCACGTCCGGGACCATCACCGTGGACGGCCGGGATGTCACGTCGGTACCGGCGGCGGAACTGCGGCGGTCAATGGGGTACGTGATGCAGTCCGCCGGTCTCCTGCCGCACCGCTCCGTCCTGGACAACATCGCCACCGTTCCGCGCCTGAACGGGGTCTCCAAAGCGGACGCCCGGAAGCGTGCCCGCGAACTCCTGGATGTGGTGGGCCTGGCGCCGTCGCTGGGTGGGCGTTACCCGTCGCAGCTTTCCGGCGGCCAGCAGCAGCGCGTGGGCGTGGCGCGTGCCCTCGCTGCGGACCCGCCCGTACTCCTCATGGATGAGCCGTTCAGCGCGGTGGACCCCGTTGTCCGCGACGAACTCCAGCACGAGCTGCTGCGGCTGCAAAAGGATCTGGCCAAGACCATCGTTTTCGTGACCCACGATATTGATGAGGCCACCATCCTGGGCGACAAGGTGGCTGTCTTTGCCACCGGCGGCAAGCTGGCCCAGTACGCCTCGCCAGAGGAGATCCTGCGGGCGCCGGCCAACAACTTCGTGGCCTCCTTCGTGGGGCGCGACCGCGGCTTCCGCCACCTTGGTTTTTCCCCGTCCGACGGCGTGGCGATCCACCCGGTGCCCACGATCATCCGGGCTTCGGGAGGGTACCAGTCCGATTCCAGCGCTGCCGGCGGCTGGCAACTGGTGGTGGACGCGGACAAGCGTCCGCTGGGATGGTCGGCACCCGGCACGGAGACTGAATTGATTCCCGGCGGCTCGCTGTTCCGCCCCGGAGAGAGCCTCCGCCGCGCCCTGGATGCCGCCCTGTCCTCGCCCTCCGGCCTGGGCGTCGCCGTGGATGCCGACGGCGTGGTCCTGGGCGTGGTCCGCGGCGGTGAGGTCCTGGCATTGATCGAAGAAGCGCGCCAGGTGCGGCAGGCTGCCCTCTGATGGAATGGTTCCTGGCCAATACCGGCATGATCCTGGAGCGCGGCGGCCAGCACCTGGTGCTGGCGCTGGTCCCCATGGTCCTGGGCCTGCTCATTTCCATCCCGCTGGCACAGTTGGCGCGGCAAAACAGTGCGCTCCGCTCCGTGGTGCTGACGGCCTCTTCCCTTCTCTACACCATCCCGTCGCTGGCCTTGTTCATCATCCTTCCCACCATCCTGGGGACCCGGATCCTGGATCCCCTCAACGTGGTGGTGGCGCTGACCATTTATGCCGTGGCCCTGCTGGTGCGCGCGACCCTTGATGCCTTCGACTCCGTGGACGCGGACGTCAGCCAGGCCGCGCAGGCCATGGGGTTCAAGCCCCTGGCCCGGTTCCTGCAGGTTGACCTGCCGCTCTCCCTTCCGGTCATGTTTGCCGGCCTCCGGGTGGTGTCCGTCAGCAACATCTCGCTGGTCAGCGTTGCGGCCCTCCTGGGCGTGGGCAACCTGGGCATGCTCTTCACTGACGGGCTCCAGCGCGACTTCGTCACCGAGGTGGTGGTGGGCATCATCGCCATCCTGGTCCTCGCGCTGCTGATGGACGCCGTCCTGGTCCTCCTGGAACGCGTCCTCACCCCTTGGGAGCGGGCCGAAAAGCTGAAGAACCACGGAGCCCTGGGCGTCCCCTCCGGAACCACCGCTGCTGAAGAGGCTGCTTCCACAGTGGGTGAGGCAGCATGAGCAACGTCTTCGCCGATACCTTCGCTTGGCTCGCCGACCCCCTGCACTGGGCCGGAAGCATGGGCATTCCCGCCCGGCTGGGGGAGCACCTCCAGTACACCGGCCTGGTCATGCTGATCGCCACCGCCGTTGCAGTACCCGTCGGGATGTTCGTCGGCCACACGGGAAGGGGACGCGTCGCTGTCGTGGCCCTGGCCGGCGCACTGCGCGCCCTGCCCACCCTTGGCCTGCTGATCCTGTTCGTGCTCCTGGCAGGCATCGGGCTGATGCCGCCCATCTGGGCCCTGGTAATCCTCACGGTGCCCCCGCTCCTGGCAGGGACTTACGCGGGCATCTCCAGCGTGGACCGGAACGTGGTTGATGCCGCCCGGGCCATGGGCATGACGGAACTGCAGGTTCTGTTCCGGGCCGAACTGCCCAACGCCCTCACCGTCATGTTCGGCGGTTTCCGGACCGGTGTGCTGCAGGTGATCGCCACCGTCTCGGTGGTGGCGTACATCAACCTCGGCGGACTGGGCCGGTATCTCTTTGACGGACTGGTCCTCAGCGACTTCCCCCAGATGCTGGGAGGTTCCCTCCTCATCGCAGTGCTGGCCATCGCCGTCGACCTTCTCCTGTCCCTGTTCCAGAGGCTGTTCCTGACACCAGGGGCCTCGAAGCTGTCCTTCCGCAGCCAGGAGGCTGCGGTTGATCTCACAGACCCCGTTGTTGCGGAGACTGTTGTACAAGGAGGTAAATCATGAAAGATAGCCGTCCCCAGCGCCTCGGCAGGCGGGCGTTCAGCGGCCTTGCCGCCGGGCTTGGCCTGGCAGTGGCGCTGTCAGCCTGCGGCGGTTCGTCCGATCCGCTGAAGAACGCGCCCGCATCCAGCGCCGGCGCTTCCGGCGGGGCCACATCCCTGGTGGTGGGTTCCGCGGACTTCCCGGAAAGCCAGATCATCGCCGAACTGTACGCCGGCGCCTTGAACGCCAACGGAATCACCGCCACCACCAAACCGAACATCGGCTCCCGCGAGGTCTACTTCAAGGCCGTCCAGGACGGGTCAGTGGATGTGGTGCCGGACTACAGCGGCAACCTGCTGCTCTACGTGAACAAGGAAGCCACGGAAGTCTCCGCCGGTGACATCGCCAAGGCGCTGCCGGGCAAGCTGCCGGATGGCCTTGGCGTCCTGGACGTGTCCAAGGCCGAAGACAAGGACGCCATGGTGGTCACCAAGGCAACGGCCGAGAAGTACCAGCTGAAATCCATTGAGGACCTGGCCAAGGTCTGCAGCCAGATCGTCGTCGGCGCCCCGGCCACCTTCGCCGAGCGCGCCTACGGCCTGCCTGGGCTGAAGAAGAACTACAACTGCGAACCCAAGAAGCTTGAGCCCTTCAGCGACGGCGGCGGCCCGGTAACGCTCAAGGCCCTCCTGGAGGACCAGGTGCAGGTGGCCGATATCTACACCACCACGCCGTCCATCGCGGACAATGACCTCGTGGTGCTGGACGATCCCAAGAACAACTTCATCGCCCAGCAGGTCCTGCCGCTGTACAACAAGGCCAAGATGACGGACAAGGCCAAGCAGGCACTCAACTCGGTCTCCAGCACCCTCACCACCGATGACCTGATCAACCTCAACCGCGCCGTCAGCGGCAGCCAGAAGCAGGACGCCAAGACGGCAGCAACCAACTGGCTCAAGGAGAAGGGCATCGTCAAGTAGGTCCGCGTTCCCTGCCCAGGGCAGGAACACGCGGGTGACAACGACGGCGGCTGCCGGCCTTTCGAAGGTCCGGCAGCCGCCGTCGGCCATGTGGCGGATGTCTCAACGGCCATTCATCCTTCCTGTGGCATATTTGAGGGATGGCAGAATTCAGGCAGTCCACGAAGCTCAACAACGTCCTATATGACATCCGTGGACCGATCCTCGAAGCCGCCCAGCAGATGGAGGCGGAGGGCCACCGAATCCTCAAGCTGAACATCGGCAACCCCGCACCGTTCGGCTTCGAGGCGCCCGACGCCATCCTGGTGGACATGATCCGCCACCTGCCCCACGCCCAGGGCTACAGCGATTCCCGCGGCATATTTTCTGCCCGCACCGCCGTCTCGCAGTACTACCAGACCCGCGGTATCCAGAACATCCACGTTGACGACATCTACCTGGGCAACGGCGTCAGCGAGCTCATCACCATGTCCCTGATGGCGCTGCTGGACTCAGGCGACGAAGTGCTCATCCCCACGCCGGACTACCCGCTCTGGACGGCCTCCGTAGCGCTCGCCGGCGGAAAACCCGTGCATTACCTCTGCGATGAAGAGTCCGGCTGGCAGCCTGACCTGGAGGACATGGAAGCCAAGATCACCCCCCGCACCAAGGGCATCGTGGTCATCAACCCGAACAACCCCACCGGCGCTGTGTACCCGGAACAGACCCTGAAACGCATCGTGGCCCTGGCCGAAAAGCACGGCCTGGTGATCTTCGCCGACGAGATCTACGAAAAGATCCTGTACGAGGACGCCGTCCACGTGAACCTGGCCGGCCTCACCGGCGACCACGTCCTGTGCCTGACCTTCAGCGGGTTGTCCAAGGCCTACCGCGTCTGCGGTTACCGGGCAGGCTGGATGGCCATTTCAGGACCCAAGAAGGATGCCGCCGACTACCTCGAAGGCATCAACCTCCTGGCCAACATGCGACTGTGCGCCAATGTCCCGGCCCAGCACGCCATCCAGACGGCGCTGGGCGGCTACCAGAGCATCAACGACCTCATCCTCCCGGGCGGCCGGCTGCTGGAGCAGCGCAACAAGGCCTACGACATGCTGAACGCCATCCCCGGCGTCAGCACGCAGCAGGCCAAAGGCGCCCTGTACCTGTTCCCGCGGCTCGACCCCGAGGTCTACCGCATCCGGGATGACGAGAAGTTTGTCCTTGACCTGCTGAGGGAACAGAAGATCCTGGTATCCCATGGCCGTGCCTTCAACTGGGTGCGCCCGGACCACTTCCGCATGGTGACGCTGCCCAACGTGAAGGACATCGAAGAAGCCATTGGGCGCATGGGGGACTTCCTAAGCAGGTACCAGGGGAACTAGCCTGTGCTCACGGGCCACCGGGCCCGTGTACCCCCTGCGGAGAGGAACCCCATGGCCCGCGTCGTTGGCTTCGACCAGCATCCGTCTGAGACGCTCCGCGTTGGAAAAGGATTTTCCCTGGCAGCGGTGGACCCGGACGCCACCCCGGGCTACAGCGGCAACAAGGCCGACGGCGAGGCGTTGCTGGCTGAGATGGACGGGACGCTCTCGGAGCTGCAGGAACAGCTGTTCGCCGAATCCCGGGCCGGCGGAAAGAAACGGATCCTCCTGGTCCTGCAGGCCATGGACACAGCCGGCAAGGGCGGAATCGTCAACCACGTCATGGCAACCATGGACCCCCAGGGCGTCCAGTTCAAGGCGTTCAAGGCCCCCACCGAGCAGGAGAAGTCCTACGATTTCCTCTGGCGTATCGAGAAGGAGGTCCCCGCAGCCGGGATGGTGGGGATCTTTGACCGCTCCCACTATGAGGACGTCCTCATCCACCGCGTCCACAACTGGGCCACCCCGGAAGAAATCAGCCGGCGCTACCGGGCCATCAACGAATTCGAAGCCCGCCAAACCGACGCCGGCACCAAGATCATCAAAGTGATGCTCAACATCAGCAAGGATGAGCAGAAATCCCGGCTGCTGGCCCGCCTGGACAACCCTGCCAAGCACTGGAAATACAGCAGCGGCGACCTGAAGGAACGCGCCTTTTGGGATGACTACATGGCTGCATACCAGGCCGCGTTTGACGAGACCAGCTCAGCGATAGCCCCGTGGTACGTGGTTCCGGCCAACAAGAAATGGTTCGCCCGCATCGCCGTGCAGCAACTGGTGATGTCGGCGCTGTCCGATTTCCGCCTGGAGTGGCCCAAGGCTGAATTTGACGTCGACATCGAACGGGAGCTCGTGGCCCGTTCCTGACCCCGGCCCCTGGGGCCCGGGTCAGGATGCCCCGGTTTGACAGCCGCGGTTCCCAGGGCTGGCCCGGTCCGGCGGTTGGTTGGTTACAGCGGCTGGTCCCGGGCAGCGGCCAAGCGCTTCCGTGCTCCCTCGAGCCACTCCTCGCACCGCGCGGCCAGTGCCTCGCCACGCTCCCACAACGCCAGGGATTCCTCCAGGCTCGCCCCTCCGGCCTCCAGCCTGCCCACCACGGCGATGAGCTGCTCCCGGGCTTCCTCATAGCTCAGCGCGGCGACATCGGATTCTGGTTTCTGTTCGGTCATGCCTTCTCTTCCACTTCCTGGTGCTGGTCTGGGTTTCCTGGGTGCGGTGCCCTGGTGGACCCCGCAGGGCCGGTGGAGGTGGCTCCGAAGCGGCCCTCCGCGACACGGATGGACAAGGCGGCACCCGCAGGTGCTTCGGCGGGCCTGCGGACGACGGCGTGGCCGGCCTCGGCGATCCGTGCGGCCTGGTCGCCTGCCAGTTCGACGACGGCGTACCCCCGGTCCAGTGTCTTCTGCGGTGAGAGCGCACGGACCTGGGCTTTCAGATGCTCCAGCTGGTCCGCTGCCCGCACCACCGTGGAGCTCACCGCGGCGGACGAGCGCCGCAGCAGCCGTTCGATTTCCTCGCCCCGGACGGAGACCATGCCCTCGGGCGCCGCCATGACGGGCCGCGAATGCAGTGCCGCCAGCCGGTCCGACTCCCGGTCCACCAGCCGTTCCACGCAGCGCCGCAGCTGTTCCCGCGCCTGGCGCACCCCGGCAAGTTCCTCGGATACCTCCGGCACGATCCGCTTCGCGGCGTCGGTGGGGGTGGAGGCCCGCAGATCGGCGACGTAATCCAGCAGCGGGCGGTCCGCCTCATGGCCAATGGCGCTCACCACGGGCGTGGTGGCCGCGGCCACGGCCCGGATCAGCTCCTCGCTGTTAAAGGGCAAAAGATCTTCCAGTGCCCCGCCGCCCCGGGCGATGACGATGACATCCACCTCAGGCCGGTCGTCCAGTTCACGCAGGGCACGGACCACCTGGGACACGGCTGTGTTCCCCTGGACGGCCACCTCGCGGATTTCGAACTCCACCGCCGGCCACCGCAGGGCCGCGTTGCGAAGGATGTCCTTCTTGGCGTCCGAGTCCCGTCCCGTGATCAGGCCGATGCGGTGCGGCAGCAGGGGCAGCCGCTTCTTCCGGGAGTCGGCGAAAAGACCCTCAGCTGCAAGGGCCTGGCGCAGCCGCTCAATGCGGGCCAGCAGGTCACCCAGTCCGACCGGCCGGATGTCCCGTACCAGCATGTTCAGCCGGCCCGTCTTCAGCCAGAACTCCGGTTTCAGCAGGGCCACTACCCGTGAACCGCGCTCCAGTGGAAGGTTCTGCCGCTCCAGGACCTTGGTCCAGACGGAAGCCGGCAGCGACACCTCCGCATCCACGTCCCGAAGCGTGATGTAGGCGTTGGTCCCGCGCCGGTTCAGTTCAATGACCTGGCCCTCAACCCACGCCGACGGGGTACGGTCGATGTGCGCCTTGAGCTTCTGCGACAGCAGCTGCAGCGGCCACGGGTTGTCCGGGCTGGTTTCCGCCGCAGTGGCCGGCAGGGTGGTGGGGACGGTACCCGGTAACGAGGCCTGGTCAGACATGCGGACGCCGGTGGGAGGCTGGTGCTGCGGGCATGCGGTCCTTCAACTGTTGTGGGCGGTCAATCAACCTTATCCATAAGGTCTAGCACCGGAGACTGACAGGGCAGCCCCCGGACCCTGCCTAGGATGGGATAAGGCCCCCAACCCCTAAGGACCTGTTGTGCGCACTTTTATCTCTGCCATCGCCACCGTGCTGGGCATCCTCCTCGCCGCCGTTGCCGTTCCCGCCATCTGGGTGGACCGGAACATCGTCCAGGAAGACGGCTTCGTCCGTCTCGCAGCTCCGCTTGGCAAGGACACGGAATTCCAAAAGAAGCTGGCCGCGGCCGCAGTGGGAACGATTGACACCGGGTCGGTTCCCGGGTTCCTCTCCGGGCTGGTGGAGCCAATGCTTGAAAAGGCGGCCGAGTCGCTGACCGGGTTGCCCGGCTATCCGGCGGCCTGGGAGGAGACCCTCCGCAGAAGCCACCGCCTCAGCTTTGCCGATCCTGCCGCGGCATCCCAGGGAGGAGCACCGGCGTCGTCCCTGACCCTCGACGTTGCCCCACTGGTTGCCCTGGGCTCGGAGGAGATCTCCCGCACCACCAGGCTTCCCCTCGATCCGCCGGAACAGACGCTGATCAATGTAGGCCAGCCTGCGCAAAGGGAATGGACTGAACGGCTGGCCACCTACGCGCCCATGGGCTACATCCTGGCCATCGGGTCGGCCGTAGCGTTCCTGCTGGCGCTCGTGGCGGCACGCCGCCGCGGGACGGTACTGCTGGCCGCCGGCCTCGGCGGACTGGCGCTCGCCGGGCTGTGGGGGCTGGGACTGCAGCTGGGCTCAGCCCGCGCCCAGGCCACGGACACCGGCAACGCGGTGGCCAATATGTTCCGCGACCATTTCCTTGCCGCCGCCGGCGCGGACTTCCAAACGTGGATCACCACGGCCGGGGTTGCCGGTGGCGTCCTGGTGGCGGTGGGCATTGTGACGTTGTTCGCATCCCGGAAACGGGTTGGGGCCAGCCGGTAGCATGGAGGCATGACCACCTCGGCTGTATCCCTTTCGATGCCAACCATTCCGCGCAGGCGCCGCTCCCCGGAGGAAGTAGCAGCTGCGGCCCCCGTGAACGGCACCAAGAAGGTACTGCTGGCTGCTCCGCGCGGTTACTGCGCCGGTGTTGACCGTGCCGTGATCGCCGTAGAAAAGGCGCTGGAGCACTACGGTCCGCCCGTGTACGTCCGCAAGCAGATCGTCCACAACGTCCACGTGGTCAGCTCGCTGGAAGAAAAGGGCGCCATCTTCGTGGACGAAACCGATGAGGTGCCCGAAGGTGCCCTGGTGATCTTCTCCGCCCACGGAGTGTCCCCGGCAGTGGTCGAGTCCGCCGAAACCCGGGGCCTGCGCACCATTGATGCCACGTGCCCCCTGGTCACCAAAGTGCACAAGGAAGCCGTCCGCTTCGCCAAGGACGATTTCGATATCCTCCTGATCGGCCACGACGGCCATGAGGAAGTGGAAGGCACTTCAGGGGAAGCGCCGGAGCACATCCAGATCATTAATGGCCCGCATGAAGTGGACCAGGTCACCGTCCGCGACCCCGAGAAGGTCATCTGGCTTTCGCAGACGACACTCAGCGTGGACGAGACCATGGAAACCGTCCGGCTGCTCAAGGAACGGTTCCCCACCCTGCAGGATCCGCCCAGCGACGACATCTGCTACGCCACCACCAACCGCCAGGTGGCCATCAAAAAGATCGCGCCCAAGGCGGACCTGGTGATCGTGGTGGGTTCGGCCAACTCGTCCAACTCCGTCCGGCTGGTGGAGGTGGCGCTCGAATACGGTGCCAAAGCCTCGTACCGGGTGGATTTCGCCAACGAGGTTGACGAGGCGTGGTTTGAAGGCGTCGCCACCGTGGGTGTTACGTCGGGGGCATCCGTTCCCGAGGTGCTGGTGCAGGACGTGCTGCGGCTGCTCGCTGATTACGGCTACGGAGCCGTGGAGGAAGTCGTGACGGCCGAGGAAGACCTCCTCTTCTCACTGCCCAAGGAACTCCGGGCCACCCTGAAACAGGCCGGCGATGTCAGCCGTGCGCTGGGCGGACGACGGACCCGCAGCTAAAACCGGCACACAATTCCAACGGAATGGGCCGGGCAGCCACTGGCTGCCCGGCCCATTCTGCATTTCGGCGGCCGTGTCAGGCTGCTTCCCCGTCGCCCTGCAGCTCGGGTGCCACGAGCGCCCGCGGTTGCACCTCCACCAAGGGGGGTGCAACCAAGCCTGTTTCCTCCAGGCTGTTGAGTTTCCGCGCGGTGGGCAGGACCCTGGCTTCCAGCGTTCCCACCATGGCGTTGTACCGGTCCACGGACGTCTTCAGCGAGGATCCGAGCTTGGTGACGTTCTCGCCCAGCGTGCCCATCCGGTCGTACAGCTGCCGCGCAAGTTCGAAGAGCTCGCGTGCACTGTCCGTCAGGACGTCCTGGCGCCACGTGAATGCCACGGACTTCAGCACCGCCAGCAGGGTGCTCGGCGAGGCGAGGACGACATTGCGGGACAACGCGTGGTCCAGGAGCCCGGCGTCAGCTGTCAGCGCCGCCGCCAGGATGGACTCGGCCGGGATGAAACAAACCACCAGTTCCGGGGAGTTCCCGGGGATATCCCAGTACTTTTTGGTACTGAGCGCATCCACGTGCGCCCTAAGGGCCTTGGCGTGTGCCGCCAGGAGGGCCTGCCTGTTGCGGCCATCGTTCGCCGACTGCGGTCCAGCCGGGGCCAGGCGCGGGTCCACCGAGCCCAGTTCCTGTGCCTCAAGGTAGGACGACAACGGCACCTTGGCGTCCACCACCAGCTGCTTTTCACCCGGCAGCTGCACCACCAGGTCCGGCCGCACCGTTGAGTCGTGGCCCGCGCTGTGGACCTGCTCCACGAAGTCGACGTGGCGGAGCATCCCTGCAGCCTCCACCACGCGCCGAAGCTGCACCTCGCCCCACTGGCCCCTGGCGCTGTTGGAACGCAGCGCCGATTCCAGGGCGTGCGTGGAACGGATGAGCTGTTCATCGGACAGCCTGGCCTCCTGCAGCTGCTGGGCTAGTTGGCCATACTGCTCAACCCGGTCCCGCTCCAGCAACGCCACCTGCTGCTGCACCGCGGACAGCTTTTCGGCCACGGGCGCCAGGGCACGCAGCACGCTGCCGTCCTGTGTCCTGGCCTCACCCAGCTCACGGTTCTGTGCGGCCAAAAGCCGCCGCTCGGCGTCGGCCGCTGCCAGCTGCGCCGTGACATCGGACAGGCGGGACGACACCTGGTCGAAGTCCGACTCCAGGGCGTGCGAGTTCCGGCGCAATGAGAAGTAGGTGGCTGCAGCGCCGGCAAGCGCACCGAGCAGCAGCATGAAGAGGGCCAGAATCAAGGCAAAAGCATCCATGGCTTCACTGTTGCACGGGGCTCTGACAATCATGGGCAGTGACATTCCCGGGTACTGGGCGGCGGGGTCCGGCGGGTAGAATCAATGCTCGTGGCTCTTACTATTGGCATCGTCGGACTGCCCAACGTCGGCAAATCAACCCTCTTCAACGCGCTCACCCGCAACCAGGTCCTGGCCGCGAACTATCCGTTCGCCACCATCGAACCCAATGTCGGCGTCGTGAACCTCCCGGACCCCAGGCTGCAGAAGCTCGCCGGGATCTTCGGCTCCCAGCGCGTCCTGCCCGCCGCGGTATCCTTCGTCGACATCGCCGGCATCGTGAAGGGCGCGTCGGAGGGGGAGGGGCTCGGCAACCAGTTCCTGGCCAACATCCGCGAAGCTGAAGCCATCGCCGAAGTTGTCCGGGTCTTCGATGACCCCGACGTGATCCACGTCGACGGCAAGGTGGATCCCCGCTCGGACATGGAGACCATCAACACCGAGCTGATCCTCGCGGACCTGCAGACCATCGAAAAAGCCATCCCGCGGATCGAAAAAGAAGTCAAGATCAAGAAGCGGGAAGCCGCCGAGCTCGCCGCCATCAAGGCCGCGCAGGCGGTGCTGGAGCGGGGAGACACCATCTACTCCTCCATCAAGAGCGACAAACTGGAGATGGAGCACCTCAAGGAGCTGGGCCTGCTGACGGCCAAGCCCTTCATCTACGTGTTCAATGCCGACGAAGGCATCCTGGGCAGCCCGGAAAAGCAGGAAGAACTGCGCGCCATGGTGGCCCCGGCCGACTGCATCTTCCTGGACGCCAAGCTCGAAGCCGACCTTGTGGAGCTGGACGAGGAAGAAGCCCGCGAGATGCTCGAGATGAACGGCCAGGACGAATCCGGCCTGGACCAGCTTGCACGCGTGGGCTTCCACACCCTGGGGCTGCAGACCTACCTCACGGCGGGCCCCAAGGAAGCGCGCGCCTGGACCATCCGGCAGGGCGACACGGCACCGCAGGCAGCCGGCGTCATCCACTCCGACTTCCAGCGCGGCTTCATCAAGGCCGAAGTCGTCTCCTTCGACGACCTGGTGGACGCCGGATCCATGGCCGAGGCGAAATCCCGCGGCAAGGTCCGGATCGAAGGCAAGGAATACGTCATGGCCGACGGCGACGTGGTGGAGTTCCGCTTCAACGTCTGATTTCCGCAGGAACAGGCGCACTGCCGGTCCCGGAACGACGCTGGGCTACTGTCCGGGCGGAAAAATTGCCGGAGGTCTGCCCTGGCCTACGGCCCGGTCGGACCAGCGGGACCGGGCGGGTAGGGAGGCTGCTGCTGAGGCCAGGACGGGGGAGCGGATGACGCCTGCCCACGCTCCCGTGCCGGGTACTTGTCGAAACGCTGGCCAGACGGGTTCCCCCGCTGCGCGAGCAGCACGATGAGCGCAATCCATCCAAGCACGGGGATGAGGGCGAGCAGCAGCATCCAGGTGCTGAGGTTCACGTCGTGGAGGCGTCGGGACGCCACCGCGAGTGACGGGACAACGGTGGCGAGAAACCACAAGCCACCCAGGGCGCTGGACCCCGTCACCTGGCCGTTGACCACAGTGGGACTGATGGAATTCAGCACCGCTGAGGCCAGCCCGGAAGCGAGGAACCACCACCAATATTCGCTTCGGCTGGCGCGCCCCGAGAAGACCGCGTACTTCTGGAAGACGCGTTTGACCGCGTCCACCGGCGGAGCACCGTAGTACGGCAGTTCGAGGGGCGGGACTGCACTTCCGGGCACATTGGACGGTTGGGGGATGCTCATCGAGCTTTTCCTTCCTGAGGTTCCGTTGCCAGCATGCTACGGAACCGGCCGGGCCCGGGCTTGGGCCGTAGGTCCCGTCCGGCGGCCCGGACTACGTACCCCATTGCCAGGAGGTTCGGATTGGGTTGGCGGGCAGCAGCACCAAGTATCCTGAGTTTGTAGGGCGTGATCGAAGCGGCCCCAGTCCCCTCCGGAGAGGGAAAACCACAAGGAGGCGGCATGCCGGTCCGGCGTCTGATGCAGTTGCTCATCGCCGCGTTGGCGGCTGCCCTGGTTCTTTCCGGCTGTTCGGGCGGCAGCGCCCCGTCCGTGGTGGTGGGGGAGGCGAAGCGCGGCGGCAGCGTCACTGTGGCCGAGGTCAACGCATTCTCCTCGTTCAACCCCTACAGCGCCAACGGCAACACCGACATCAACTCGAAGATCGGCGCCATCACGCACTCGGGCTTCTTCTACCTGGACGACAGCTCCAAGGTGGTCCGCAACGACAAGTTCGGCCACTTCGAGAAGGTCTCCGACCAGCCGCTCAAAGTAAAGTACACGGTCAACGAGGGCGTGAAGTGGTCGGACGGGGCGCCCATCGGAGCTGCAGACCTCCTGCTGAGCTGGGCCGCAGGGTCGGGTTACTTCGACGACGTCGAACCCGCAGCGGGGAAGGGCACCAAGTACTTCTCGGTCGCCTCCGACACCACAGGCCTGGCGGGTACCCTGTTTCCCGAAATCGGGTCGGACGGCCGTTCCATCACCATTGAGTACGCCGCACCGTACGCTGACTGGGAAGTGGCGTTCGACGTCGGACTCCCGGCCCATGTCGTTGCTGCCAAGAGCGGACTCAACGACGAGGAGGACCTGGTCAAGCTCCTCAAGGACACGCCCCGGGGCAACCCGGACAAACCGGCGTCGCACCCGGCCCTCAAAAAGGTCAGCGACTTCTGGAACACCGGGTTCGATACGAAATCCGTTCCGGATGATCCTGCGCTCTACCTTTCCAGCGGCCCCTACATCGTCCGCGACATCGTGCCTGAAGTTTCCATGAAGCTGGTCCGGAACCGGGACTACGTGTGGGGCGCGGAACCGTGGCTGGACGAGATCAATGTCCGGTTCACGGGGGCCGTGCCGGCCGCGGTTGATGCCCTGCGCAACGGGCAGGCTGACATCATTTCGCCCCAGCCCTCCGCTGCCACAGACAATCTCCTCACCGGCCTGTCAGGTCAGGGCATCACCGTTGAACGGTACAAACAGTCCGGCTACGACCACCTTGACCTCAACTTCTCCGGGACGTTTGCCGACAAGGATGTCCGGGAAGCCTTCCTCAAGACGGTGCCGCGGCAGGCGATTGTGGACGCCGTGGTGGGCACCCAGGTGGCGGACAACAAGCCGCTGGACTCCCAGGTGTTCCTGCCCGGACAGCCAAAGTACGACGAGACCGTGAAGAACAACGGGTCGTCCGATTACGCCAAGGTGGACATCGATGGCGCAAAGAGGCTCCTCAAGGACGCCACCCCCAGCATCCGCATTCTCTATAACCGGGACAACCCGAACCGGGCCAAAGCCTTCGCCCTGATCCGCGACTCGGCCGCACTGGCGGGATTCCGGGTTGTCGACGGCGGCCAGGGGAGTGCAGACTGGGCGGCCGCGTTGAGCAGGGGTGGCTATGATGCCGCCCTGTCAGGCTGGATCGGGACTGAGGCGGGCGTCAGCAGGGTGCCGCAAATCTTCCGCACCGGTGCAGGCAGCAACTTCACGGGCTATTCCGACGGCGACGCGGACAAGATCATGGAACAGCTGGCCGTGACCACGGACCTGGGCAAACAGGACGAGCTCCTGGCCGAGATCGACAAGCACATCTGGGAGGACGCGTACGGCCTTCCCCTTTACCAAACACCCGGAACGACTGCGTTCAATTCGCGGGTGGCCGGCGTGAAGACCAGCCCCGGTCCCCTGGGCGTGTGGTGGAACGTTGCGGAGTGGCGGCTGTCCTAGCCTCGGCCACGTCCTTTTTTGGGTCCTTTGGCTCTTGCGGCACCGATTCGCCGTTCGGCCTACCGGCGAGTAGCATGTGACGTGCCTAACTATCACCGCCGCCCGGGGCATTGAAAAGCCGCCGGTCACGGTTTGGCAACGGAGTACCAATATCTGGACTTCGTGCGGTTAGGCTAACTCGTATTGTGTAGGTTTCGTCACAGCGGTGAGCTGCGTCCGACCTGCGGGGAAGCACAAGATTCCCCTATACATCTCTCCCACAACTCATAGGAGGCGGAATGCGTTTTACGCGCACTTCCAAAGCACTGGGCATCGTGGCAATCGCCGCGCTTGCCCTGACCGGGTGCGGCGCCGGCGGCGGCGGCAGCACTGACGGGGCCAGCAAAGCTGCCGGCGATCCGAACAAGGTCATCACCGCGTACAACAGCGAACCACAGAACCCGCTGCTGCCGGCGAACACAAATGAAACGAATGGCGGCCGGGTTGTCAACCTGTTGTTCGAAGGCCTCCGCACGTACGACGCCGACGGCAAAGCGGTGAACTCGCTGGCAGAATCCATCGATTCATCTGACGCGCAGACCTGGACCATTAAGGTTAAGCAGGGGCAGAAGTTCACCAATGGCGAAGCAATCACCGCCAAGACTTTTGTCGATTCCTGGAACTTTGCCGCCAACTCCAAGAACCTGCAGAACAACAGCTTCTTCTTCGAATCGATCGCCGGCTACGACGACGTTTCCGCCGTCAATACGGAGAAGTCCGCGGACGGCAAGACCACCACGACTCCGGCGCCCAAGGCCGACACCATGTCCGGCTTGGCGGCAACGGATGACTCCACGATCACGGTCAAGCTCACACAGCCGGAGGCTGACTGGTCCCTGCGGCTGGGCTACTCAGCCTTCTACCCGCTTCCGTCCGCCGCACTTGCGGACCCCAAGACCTTCGGTGAAAACCCGGTGGGCAACGGTCCCTACAAGTTCGAGAAGCAAGGCGCTTGGGTCCATGACCAGTCAATCGCGTTGGTGAAGAACCCGGACTACAAGGGTCCCCGTGAGGCTAAGAATGGTGGCATAACGTTCAAGTTCTACACCGATCCGGGCCCCGCATACACCGACCTGCAGGCGGACAACCTGGACATCACTGACGTCCTGCCGTCCAACGCCACGAAGACCTACGTCAATGATTTCCCGGACCGCAACGCGACCAAACCTGTTGCAACAAACGCCACGTTGAACATCCCGGGCTACAACCCGAACTTCCAGGGTGAAGCCGGCAAGCTGCGCCGCCAGGCGCTGTCCTACGCCATCAACCGTGAAGAGATTACCAAGGTTGTCTTCAACGGTACCCGCACCCCGGCCAAAGCATTCGTGCCGCCGGTCATCGACGGATTCAAGGACGGCCTCAAGGGCAGTGAAGTCCTAAAGTTCGACGCCGCCAAGGCCAAGGACCTGTGGGCGCAGGCCGAGAAGATCAAGCCCTACGACAACTCCAAGCCGCTCCAGATCGCCTCCAACACCGATGGCGGACACAAGGAATGGATTGACGCTGTGGCCAACGGGTTCAAGAACAACCTGGGCATCCAGGCTGAAATCCAGCCGTTCGCCAAGTTCGCCGAAGTTCTGAACCTCCGCAAGTCCCAGCAGCTGCCCGGCCTGACCCGTGCGGGCTGGCAGGGTGACTACCCGTCGCTCTACAACTTCCTGGGACCGGTCTGGGCTACGGGCGCTTCCTCAAACTACGAGAAGTACTCGAACCCCGAATTCGACAAGCTTCTCAAGGAGGGCCTGGCTGCCAAGAGCACGGACGACGCAAACGCGAAGTTCAACCAGGCGCAGGAGGTTCTGTTCCAGGACCTTCCGGGCTTGCCGCTTTGGGACTATGCCAAGGCGATTGTGTGGAGCAACAACGTCGTGAAGGCCGAGACCGGCTGGAACGGCGAGATCCTCTACTACAACATCACGGCAAAGTAAGTCTTCAGATCTAACTTGCCGTCAGGCTGATGGGGGTTCCGGTCACATCGGGGCCCCCATTTGCTTGCAAAGGCAGGAAGGCATTCATGAACTCGTTTTCCCTTTTACCGGCAGGCAGGTGATCCTGTGATCCGGTTTATCCTGCGCCGACTTCTTCAGGTGATCCCTGTCTTCATCGGCACCACCCTTCTGGTGTATTACATGGTCTTCGCGTTGCCAGGCGATCCCATTGCAGCCTTGTTCGGTGATCGACAGCCTCCCCAGGCAGTCATCGACACGCTGCGCAGCCAGTACAACCTGGATCAACCGTTCTGGGTCCAGTACGGACTGTTCCTCAAAAATCTGTTTACCTTCAATCTCGGCAACGACTTTACGGGCCAGCCGATAGCGGCCACCCTGGCGCGCGTCTTTCCCGTGACCGCCATGCTCGCTATTGAGGCTCTGATCATCCAGGCTGTCTTCGGCGTAGCGTTCGGCGTCTTCGCCGGGCTTCGCCGCGGGGGCTGGTTCGACTCCACGGTCCTGGTCGCCTCCCTGGTGGTCATCGCAGTTCCCACCTTCGTCCTCGGTTTCGTTTTCCAACTCGTCTTCGGCGTGCAGCTCGGCTGGGCCAAACCGACGGTGGGCGCCAACGCCAACTGGGGCAATCTACTGTTGCCGGCGGTGGTCCTGGGGCTGGTCTCCTTTGCCTACGTCCTTCGTCTCACTCGGGCATCCGTCAGTGAGGGTATGAATGCTGACTTCGTGCGGACCGCCACTGCCAAGGGGTTGTCCCGGCCGCGAGTAGTACTGGCGCACATCCTGCGCAACTCGCTGATTCCGGTGGTTACGTACCTGGGCGCCAACCTTGGCGGCCTGATGGGCGGTGCCATTGTGACTGAAGGCATCTTCAATGTTCCCGGCGTGGGCAACAAGCTCTACCAGGCAGTCCTTCGCAGCGAAGGCCCCACCATCGTCTCCATCGTCAGTGTGCTGGTATTGGTCTTCGTGGTGGCCAACCTGCTTGTCGATCTCCTGTACGCCTGGCTTGACCCGAGGATCCGCTATGACCAGTAACAACAGCCACTTCGTGGCCCCCATCGAGGAGACGCCGCTGCAGGCCACGGATGCCGTCAAGGCTGACCAGGCCCCGCTCAGCCTGTGGGCAGACGCCTGGCGGAAGCTCCGCCGTCGTCCCCTGTTCATCATCTCGGCGCTGCTGATCCTTGCCCTGATCGTGATTGCACTCTTCCCCGGTTTGTTCTCGTCGGTGCCGCCGAACGAGGGATGTGAACTGGCTAACTCAGAGGGCGGACCTACCGCCGGACACCCCTTTGGTTTTACCTTCCAGGGTTGCGATGTGTATTCACGCGTTATTCACGGGACCCAGGCGTCCCTGTCTGTCGGCATTCTTTCCGTTCTCTGCGTCATCATCATCGGTGTAACATTCGGTGCCCTGGCAGGCTTTTACGGCGGTTGGCTGGACACGGTGCTTGCCCGGCTGGGTGACATCTTCTTCGCTCTGCCCCTGATTCTGGGCGCGCTGGTGATTACCCAGTTGCCTGTGTTTAGGGAGAACAAGAGTGTGTGGACCGTGGTGTTCGTCATCTCGCTCCTGGCATGGCCGCAAATGGCACGCATCACTCGGGGTGCCGTCATTGAGGTGCGCAACGCGGATTTTGTGACAGCAGCCCGGGCACTTGGTGTGTCGAGGTTCGGAACGCTGGTGAAGCACGTGCTGCCCAATGCGCTGGCACCGGTTATTGTCCTGGCAACACTGGAACTGGGCGTGTTCATCGTGGCCGAAGCCACCCTGTCCTTCCTGGGAATCGGGTTGCCGGAAGGAGTCATGTCCTGGGGGCACGATATTTCTGCTGCGCAAACCTCGATACGTACGCATCCGCAGATCATGCTCTACCCGGCCGCGGCGCTGTCCATCACGGTGCTGAGCTTCATCATGCTGGGTGACGCAGTGCGTGACGCCCTCGACCCGAAGAGCCGTCAGCGATGAGAGATAAAGAGATGACAAGTCCAGACGTCCGCATTGATGAGGCCGGTGCCACCGGCGTCAGGCCGCTGCTCGAAATCCGCGACCTCGCCATCACCTTCAAGACCGGCGGCGGCGACGTCCAGGCGGTGCGGAACGCACACCTGACCATCATGCCCGGTGAAACGGTGGCCATCGTGGGCGAGTCCGGTTCCGGCAAGTCCACCACAGCCCTGGCCGCCATCGGTCTCTTGCCCAACAACGGCAAAGTGTCCGGCGGCCAGATCCTGCTCGACGGCGAGGACATCGCCCACGCCTCCGAGCAGCGCATGATCGAGCTGCGCGGCAACACCATCGGCATGGTGCCGCAGGACCCCATGTCCAACCTGAACCCGGTATGGAAGATCGGCTACCAGGTCCGGGAGACGCTGCGGGCAAACGGCCGGCCCAGCGGTCCGGACGATATCGCCAAGGTGTTGTCCCAGGCCGGACTGCCGGACGCCAAGCGCCGGGCCAACCAGTACCCGCACGAGTTCTCGGGCGGCATGCGCCAGCGTGCACTGATCGCCATCGGCCTCTCCTGCCAGCCGCGCCTGCTGATCGCGGACGAGCCGACGTCGGCCCTTGACGTCACCGTCCAGCGGCAGATCCTGGACCACCTGGAAACCATGACCAACGAGCTGGGCACCTCGGTGCTGCTGATCACCCACGACCTTGGCCTCGCAGCCGAGCGTGCCGACAAAGTCGTGGTCATGTACCAGGGCCGCGTCGTTGAGGCCGGGCCGTCGCTGGAACTGCTGCGCAACCCGCAGCACCCCTACACCAAGCGGCTCGTGGAGTCCGCGCCATCCCTTGCCAGCCGCCGCATCCAGGTGGCCAAGGAACAGGGCGTGGAGACGTCGGACCTGCTGGCACCTGCCGCCGAAACGGTGAAGCCGGACACTTTCCTGCAGATCCAGGACCTGCGGAAGGTCTACAAGCTCCGCTCGGGGCTGGGCAAGGCGACGGACTTCGCGGCCGTTGACGGCGTAAGCTTCGACGTCCGGCGGGGAACCACGACGGCGATCGTGGGGGAGTCGGGTTCCGGCAAGTCCACAGTGGCCAAGATGGTGCTCCAGCTGGAGAAGCCGACCGAGGGCAGGATCCTGTTCGACGGCGTCGACACCTCGGTCCTGAAGCCTGCCGAACTGTTCAAGTTCCGCAGGCGGGTCCAGCCGATCTTCCAGGACCCGTACGGCTCCCTCGATCCGATGTACAACATCTACCGCACGATCGAAGAACCATTGCGGGTCCACAAGATCGGGGACCAGGCCAGCCGGGAGAAGAAAGTCCGGACATTGCTGGACCAGGTGGCTCTGCCCCAGTCCGCCATGCAGCGGTATCCCAATGAGCTGTCCGGCGGCCAGCGGCAGCGCGTGGCCATTGCACGGGCACTGGCGCTGGACCCCGAGGTGATCATCTGTGATGAGGCAGTCTCCGCGCTGGACGTGCTGGTGCAGGCGCAGGTGCTGAACCTGCTCGCCGACCTGCAGGCCAACCTTGGGCTGACGTACCTGTTCATCACGCACGACCTTGCCGTGGTGCGCCAGATCGCAGACCACGTCTGTGTGATGGAGAAGGGCCGCCTGGTGGAGACCGGCTCCACGGACGACGTCTTCGAATCGCCCAAGCAGGAGTACACCAAGGCCCTGCTCAACGCCATCCCCGGCGCGAAGCTGATGCTTCCGCCTGAGGTGGCATAGCGGGACGTTTTCCCTGACGGGTGGAGCCGGGACCTTTGGGTCCCGGCTCCAGCCGTTTAAGTGACCGGTTAATTGACCGGTTTGATTGGCCGGCGAGACTGTCTGGGTGGCCGGCGGAACCAGCCCGGTTCGGCTGTCAGTCCTGGAAGGTGCTCCCGGCTGCAGGCACGGCGGCGAGGGCGCCCTGCTCCGCTGCGGCTTTCCGGTCCAGTCCGAGTTCCCTTAGCCTGCGCTCAAGAATCCCGCCCAGTGCCGTGCGGCCTTCGGTGTTCATGTGCACCGCATCGGCGAGGTCCTTCGCCAGCCCGTACCTGGTGAGCCAGTCTCCGGTGGAGATAAAGGGCAGTCCATGTGCTGCCGCCACGGCACCGAGCACAGCGTCAACCTCACTCCGCCGGCCGCCGCCGTCGTTCGATCCCCGGGCCAGGGTGCCGATCATTGCCAGCCGTGTGCCGGGATAGCGGCTCCGCAGCTCAGCGATCAGCCGCTCGGCGTTCCGTGCGATCTGCGCGTTGCTTGCGCCTCCGGCGGCGTCGTTGCCACCGCCCTCGACCACAATGAGGGCGGGGGTGCCGGAGGGGAGCTGCCAGTCCCCGCGCTGCAGGGCGTCCACGTAGTTACCGGTGGCGCCGTTCGCCGCGACGTAGCCGGTGCCCCCGCGGCCGCAAAAGTACACGTTGTACCCGGCGGCGGCCAAACCCAGGCGGGGCCAGCCGTCAACGGGTTCCGACTGCGAATCCCCAATCAGCAGGACAGTCTTGCCCACATCGGGCACAACTGCTTCCAGCCGGCCGTTGCCCGTATTCAGGACGTGGGCAGTGGCTGCCACCGACACCTTCGCGGCGCCCGGCTTCACGGCTGGCGCCTGGTTGTTGGCTGCCTGGCCTGCGGCTGCCCGCGACAGGCTGCTGCCGCCCGGACCAGCGGAAAGTCCGTCTCCACCGGATCCCGCGACCACGAGACCGGCGACCACGAGACCGGCGACCACTGCGGCCACAGCCCACGCGGCACCGCGCATGGTGCTGGCCTTGGCAGGGGGCATCGTTGTCTCCGGCGTGCTCAAAGGATGGGCTCTTGGTCACAGACATCATGCCATGTACACGCAGGCGGCAGTGAACTTGGTCACACCAAGTGCGGGACGGTGGCTGATATTGGCTCAAGCGGCAGCGGTCAGTCCCGCTGGAATTTAGGCCAACAAATGGCTCAGCGGCTAGAATAGAGGAAGGGGCCCTG
This sequence comes from Pseudarthrobacter sp. 902506025, assembly GCF_040702325.1. Lineage (NCBI taxonomy): Bacteria > Bacillati > Actinomycetota > Actinomycetes > Micrococcales > Micrococcaceae > Pseudarthrobacter > Pseudarthrobacter sp. 902506025. The sequence goes on along the minus strand of NZ_JBFBKW010000003.1, from coordinate 259,712 downwards.
TGCCAAGGGCCTTGTCCGTCGTGCGTTCCGGTTGGAAATGTCGCGATACCTCAGCTGACTTCACCACTGAATCGAGCAATAACGCATGTCTGAAACCTCCACCAACACTGCGGTAGCCACTGCATCGCGCAGTGACCTGCGCAACGTAGCGATCGTGGCCCACGTTGACCACGGCAAGACCACCCTGGTCGACGCCATGCTCAAGCAGACCCATTCCTTTGCCGAGCACAACCACGTAGAAGACCGCGTCATGGACTCCGGTGACCTGGAGCGCGAAAAGGGCATCACCATCCTGGCGAAGAACACCACTGTCGCCTACAACGGTCCGTCCTCGAACGGCGAGACCATCACCATCAACGTGATCGACACCCCCGGCCACGCCGACTTCGGCGGCGAGGTCGAGCGCGGCCTGTCCATGGTCGACGGCGTCGTCCTGCTCGTCGATGCCTCTGAGGGCCCGCTGCCCCAGACCCGCTTCGTGCTGCGCAAGGCCCTCGCCGCGCACCTGCCCGTGATCCTGCTGGTCAACAAGACCGACCGCCCCGACGCGCGGATCGAAGAGGTCGTGCACGAGTCCATGGACCTGCTCCTCGGCCTCGCCTCCGACCTGGCCGACGAGGTCCCCGATCTCGATCTGGACAAGATCCTCGAGGTCCCCGTGGTTTACGCCGCCGCGAAGGTCGGCCGCGCCTCCCTTGAGCAGCCCGCTGACGGCACCGCTCCGGAGAACGAGGATCTTGAGCCGCTGTTCAAGACCATCATCGAGCACATCCCGGCTCCGACGTACAACCCGGAGGGTGTGCTCCAGGCGCACGTCACCAACCTCGACGCCTCCCCGTTCCTTGGCCGCCTGGCCCTGCTGCGTATTTACAACGGCACCCTGCGCAAGGGCCAGACCGTTGCATGGGCCCGCGCCAACGGCGAGCTGAAGAACGTCAAGATCACCGAGCTGCTTGCTACCAAGGCGCTGGAGCGTGTGCCGGCCGAGTCCGCCGGCCCCGGTGAGATTGTCGCCGTCGCCGGCATCGAGGAGATCACCATCGGTGAAACCCTGACCGACGCCGAGAACCCCCAGCCGCTGCCGCTGATCACCGTGGACGATCCCGCGATCTCCATGACCATCGGTATCAACACCTCGCCGCTGGCCGGCAAGGTCAAGGGCGCCAAGGTTACTGCCCGCCAGGTCAAGGACCGTCTTGACAAGGAACTGATCGGTAACGTCTCCATCAAGGTCCTGCCCACCGAGCGTCCCGACGCCTGGGAAGTCCAGGGCCGTGGCGAGCTCGCCCTCGCCATCCTGGTGGAGCAGATGCGCCGCGAAGGCTTCGAGCTGACCGTCGGCAAGCCGCAGGTTGTCACCAAGACCGTTGATGGCAAGATCCACGAGCCGATGGAGCACATGACCATCGACGTGCCCGAGGAATACCTGGGCGCCGTCACCCAGCTCATGGCAGCCCGCAAGGGCCGTATGACCAACATGGCCAACCACGGTACCGGCTGGTGCCGCATGGAGTTCATCGTTCCGGCCCGTGGCCTGATCGGTTTCCGTACCCGGTTCCTGACCGACACCCGCGGCGCAGGCATCGCAGCTTCCATCTCGGAAGGCTACGAGCCGTGGGCCGGCCCCATCGAGTACCGCACCAACGGTTCCATGATCGCCGACCGCGCCGGTGTTGTTACCCCGTTCGCCATGATCAACCTGCAGGAACGTGGCTCCTTCTTCGTGAAGCCCACCTCCGAGGTCTACGAAGGCATGATCGTGGGCGAGAACTCCCGCGCCGACGACATGGACGTCAACATCACGAAGGAAAAGAAGCTCACCAACATGCGTGCCGCTTCCTCGGACACCTTCGAGAACCTGACCCCGCCGCGTGACCTGACCCTCGAAGAGTCGCTCGAGTTCGCCCGCGAGGACGAGTGCGTCGAGGTGACCCCGGAGGCTATCCGCATCCGCAAGGTCATCCTGGACACCAACGAGCGCGCCAAGGCCAACCGCGCCCGCGCCAAGGCCTAGTAACTCCGCAGGTCAACAGAACGCCACCGGTATTTGCCGGTGGCGTTCTGCGTTTAAGCCCGCGGTTGCGCAGCTAACCGGGCGCTCGTTGAGCAGGGACAGTCCGTGCGCAACGAGCGGCGCTGTCACCTCGCACGGACGGTTTTCCACATGGCGGTTTCCGGGTCCTGCGTCCGGCTCCGTAAGCGGCGAGCATGCAGTTATGCGAACTCTTTCAGAAGCCCTGGCTGCCCAGGGCGGCGTTGCCAGTACCCATTCACTGTCAATGGCGGGGGTTTCGCGCCGGAGCCTGGAGGCGAGTGTGGCTGCGGGCTCAGTCCAAAGGATTGCCCGTGGCGTCTATGCCCACCCGCAAGCTGATCCTGTGCTCATTCACGCAGGCCGCCACCATGCTGTCCTGGGGTGCGTCTCGGCTGCCAGCGCCGCGGGCTTGTGGGTGGTCAGGCGCCCGGACAGGACGCATCTGGCCGCATCCCACGGCAGGCCTGTCCCTGGTTGCATCGTGCACCGCAGCAGGATCCCGCTGACACCCCTGGACATCGTGTGCCAGTCCTTGCGCTGCCTCGCGCCCCTGGAGGGACTGGCCATTGCGGAGTCCGCGGTCAAGAACGGGCTCATCCACCTTCCGGCCCTGCGGGAGCGGTTTCCGGCTGTCCTCGAAAAGGGCTTCAGGGACTTGGTCGCGCGGATCCGCCCCCAATCCGGGTCCATCATCGAAACGATGGCGCGATACCTGTTGGAGGAAGCCGGGCACACGGTCGAGCTGCAGGTCAGGATCCCCGGGATGGGACATCTGGATCTGCTCGTTGACGGCCTGCTCGGAGTTGAGACCGATGGCTACGCCCACCACAGCAGCCGGGAGGCTTACCGCGAGGACCGGCGGCGGTGGAATGTCACCGTTGTCCAGGGTGTTCCAACCCTCCGGGTCACCTTTGAGACCCTGCTTGACGAGCCGGACGGGTTCGTGAGGATGGTGCAGCGGGCGCTGGCCACGTACCGCACTGCGCAATGACGGCCGGAGTGGCTGCGCAGGGACAGTCCTTGCGCAGCGAGAGGCGGCGTCAGTGCGCGGCGGCGCGGCGCGGGGGAGCGGGCGGCACTTCCTTCGCGGCCACCACAAGCTCCAGGGGAATGACGACGTCGGCCCGGCGGGTGCGGACGGTGCAGGAACCGGCGTCGCACGCCAGCAGGTGGCCCAGGGCGTCCGTCAGGCCACCTTCAATCCGGTAGCGCACCACGACCCGGGTTCCGGGCTCAGCCGCGGCAAGGAAGCGGACGGGGGCGGACACTGGCAGACTCACCAGTTCATACTAGGCCGCCGGCTAGGTTAGCGGGAAAGGGCTGGGAGATAATAGGCTCAGATGTCAATAGTCCGGCCGTGCTGCCGGATGCAAGAGCCGGCGGGCAAGCCGGAACCCAACGTGGAGAGGCCAGGGACGTGACGTACGTAATCGCGCAGCCGTGTGTGGATGTTAAGGACAAGGCATGCATTGAGGAGTGCCCGGTCGACTGCATCTATGAGGGCGAGCGTTCGCTGTACATCCATCCGGACGAGTGCGTCGACTGCGGCGCCTGCGAACCGGTGTGCCCCGTGGAGGCCATCTACTACGAGGATGACACCCCGGAGGAATGGGCTGACTACTACAAGGCAAACGTCGAATTCTTCGATGACCTGGGGTCTCCGGGCGGCGCGGCCAAGATCGGCAACACGGGCAAGGACCACCCGATGATCGCCGCCCTGCCGCCGCAGAACCAAGACCACTGACGCGGACGGGAAACGTGACCGCAGCAGTGAATTCGTTTGGCCTGAACCTGCCCGACTACCCGTGGGAGGCCATGGCCCCCTACGTGGCCAAGGCCTCGGAACACCCGGGCGGGGCAGTCAATCTGTCCATCGGGACCCCGGTGGATCCCACCCCGCAGCTGGTCCAGGATGCACTGAAGGCGGCCGCGAATGCCCCCGGCTATCCCACCGTTCACGGCACTCCCGCGCTTCGGGAAGCCATCGCGGGCTGGTTTGAACGCCGGCGCGGAGTGGCGGGCCTCGACCCCCGCAACATCATGCCGACGGTGGGCTCCAAGGAACTCGTTGCGTGGCTCCCGCTGCTGCTGGGCCTGAAGCCCGGAGACGTCGTCGTACGCCCCAAGGTGGCCTACCCCACGTACGATATCGGCGCCACCCTTGCCGGGGCCACCTCGGTGGCCACGGACAACCTGGACGAGCTTGACGACGCCACGCGTGCACGCGTGCGCCTCATCTGGGTCAATTCCCCGGGCAACCCCACGGGCAGCGTCCGCGACGCGGAGTCACTGAAGTCACTGGTGGTCCAGGCCCGTGAAATCGGCGCTGTGGTGGCATCGGACGAATGCTACGCAGAGCTTGGCTGGGGCGACTGGGACGTCCAGCGCGGCGGCCGGCGCGTGCCCAGCATCCTCGATCCCTACGTGGCAGGCGGCTCGCACCAGGGCCTTCTCGCCGTGTACTCGCTGAGCAAACAGTCCAACCTGGCGGGCTACCGCGCAGCCTTCGTTGCCGGTGATCCGGACCTGATGCCCAACCTGGTCAACAGCCGCAAGCATGCAGGCATGATCGTCCCCTACCCGGTCCAGGAGGCCATGCGGGTGGCGATGGGGGATGACACCCACGTTGAGGCCCAGAAGGACCTGTACCGGGGCCGCCGTGAACGCCTGGTGCCCGCGCTGCTGGACTTCGGCCTGGAGATCAAGGAGTCCGACGCCGGCCTGTACCTGTGGTCGACGGCGGGGGAGGACACGTGGGCCACGGTGGCCCGCCTGGCTGAGCGCGGCATCGTGGTGGGCCCGGGAGTCTTCTACGGAGAGGCGGGCAACGGCTATGTCCGCGTGGCCTTGACCGGATCCGACGAGCGGATCGATGCAGCCGTTGCACGGCTGGCCGGGTCCGGCTCCTAGGGACACGTAATATTCGTGTGACTCGCCCCACATCCGGCGCATTTTAGGCCGGATGGGAAGCTCGCGGATTAGTGACACCCGCCAAGGAGCGGTACTTTTTAAGTTGACGATCAATGGTGGCTTTCTACAAGAAGGCAGCCCGGGTGTTGGAACCTGTCTTCTCAGGCTCAAGTGCGCGGCTCACCTGATGTTGGATCAAGCTTTCGACAGAGGCCGAAGACGCCTCATGAAGGGGACTCCATGACTGAGACCAACAATGCTGCGACCCTGCTCCACGCAGGTGGCGAGCTGAAGCTCCCGCGCATCCAGGTTGTTGAAGGGAACGAAGGTTACGACGTCTCCAAGCTGCTCAAGCAGACCGGTGCCGTGACCTTTGACCCCGGCTTCATGAACACCGCAGCAACCACCTCCGCCATCACCTACATCGATGGCGATGCGGGCATCCTGCGCTACCGCGGATACCCCATCGAGCAGTTGGCGCAGCACTCCAGCTTCCTCGAGGTGTCCTACCTGCTGATCTACGGGAACCTGCCCACGCCCACGGAACTGGACGAGTTCGACCAGAAGATCCGGCGCCACACCCTGCTGCACGAAGAGCTCAAGGGCTTCTTCGGCGGCTTCCCCCGCGACGCGCACCCCATGCCGGTGCTGTCCTCGGCCGTGTCCGCGCTGTCCACCTTCTACCAGGACTCCCTGGACCCGTTCAACGCCGAGCAGGTGGAGGTTTCCACCATCCGCCTGATGGCCAAGCTGCCGGTCATCGCCGCGTACGCACACAAGAAGTCCATCGGCCAGCCCATGCTGTACCCGGACAACTCCATGAACCTGGTGGAGAACTTCCTGCGCCTGAGCTTCGGCCTCCCCGCCGAGCAGTACGAGCTGGACCCGGTCATCGTCAAGGCACTGGACCTGCTCCTCATCCTGCACGCGGACCACGAGCAGAACTGCTCCACCTCCACCGTGCGCCTGGTGGGCTCCTCCAACGCCAACCTCTTCGCCTCCGTTTCGGCAGGCATCAACGCCCTCTTCGGCCCTGCCCACGGCGGCGCCAACGAGGCAGTGCTGAAGATGCTGCGCCAGATCCAGGCCGAGGGCCTCAAGCCCGAGGACTACATGGAGAAAGTCAAGAACAAGGAAGACGGCGTCCGCCTGATGGGCTTCGGACACCGCGTCTACAAGAACTACGATCCGCGCGCCAAGATCGTCAAGGCCACGGCCCACGAGATCCTCAGCAAGCTCGGCGGCAACGACGAACTGCTGGACATCGCCATGCGCCTGGAAGAGAAGGCGCTCAGCGATGACTACTTCATCCAGCGCAAGCTCTACCCGAACGTGGACTTCTACACCGGCCTGATCTACAAGGCCATGGGCTTCCCCGAGAAGATGTTCACCGTCCTGTTCGCCATCGGCCGCCTGCCGGGCTGGATTGCCCAGTGGCGCGAAATGATCAGCGACCCGAACACCAAGATCGGCCGCCCGCGCCAGCTGTACATCGGCGAGCCGGAGCGCGACTACCCCGCCCGCTGATCCCCTGCCCGTCAGGGACAGCAACAGCCATGACGACGACGGCCGCCCACCTTTCACAGGTGGGCGGCCGTTCCGCGTTAAGAACCATCGACTGCTCCGTACTTGTCGTTTTGGGGCTCCATAACGACAAGTGCGGAGCAATGGATGGGGAGGGCAGGGTCAGGAGGCGTAGCCCTGGGGGTTGTTCTTCTGCCAGCGCCAGTGGTCCTCGCACATCTGGTCCACGGTCTTGGTGGTGGACCAGCTCAGGTCTGCCAGGGCCGAGGTGGCATCGGCCCAGAACGCCGGAAGGTCGCCTGCGCGGCGGCCGGTGATCTCGTAGGGGATGGGCTGGCCCACTGCCTTCTCAAAGGAACGCAGGACCTCCAGGACAGAGGAGCCCTTGCCGGAACCGAGGTTCCAGCGGAAAACACCGGTGCGGTCCGCGATGTGGTTCAGCGCCGCCACGTGTCCTTCGGCGAGGTCCACCACGTGGATGTAGTCGCGCAGGCAGGTGCCGTCCGGGGTGTCGTAGTCGCCGCCGAAGACCATGAGCTTCTCGCGCCGGCCCACGGCCACCTGGGCAATGAAAGGGACAAGGTTGTTGGGAATGCCCTGCGGGTCTTCGCCGATACGGCCCGAGGGGTGTGCGCCAACAGGGTTGAAGTAGCGAAGCAGTGCTATGTGCCAGCGCGAGTCAGCGGCGCCGAGGTCCGAGAGGATGTCCTCGATCTGTTCCTTGGTGCGCCCGTACGGGTTGTTGGCGCCGATCTCCATCTTTTCCACGTACGGGATGGGGTTGTGTTCCCCGTAGACAGTGGCCGAGGAGCTGAAGACGATGGACCGGACGTCGTGCCTGTCCATGACGCGGACCAGGTTCAGCGTCCCCACCAGGTTGTTGTAGTAGTACTTCAACGGCTCCTGCACTGATTCACCCACGGCTTTGAGGCCCGCGAAATGGATGACGGCCTCGATGCCGTTGCTGGCGAACACCTGCTCGACGGCGGCCTCGTCCACCAGGTCCACGTTGTAGAACTCCGCGGTCTTGCCGCTGAGTTCGGCCACGCGGCGCAGCGACTCCTCGCTGGAATTGACCAGGTTGTCGATGACGACCACGTCGTGGCCGGCTTCCTGCAGGGAAAGAACAGTGTGGGAACCGATGTAGCCGGTGCCCCCTGTGACCAAGATTTTCATGCCTCAACGCTATCCCACGTGCAGCGTTGCCCGCCGCCGTGTCCCGGATGGCGGGCGCACTGTGACAAGGCAGATAAAGCACAAGTGTGCTATTAAGAATGGTGCCCAAAATTGTAGACGCCGATGCCCGGCGGCAGGATGTGGTCCAGGCGGTTCTCCGCATCATTGCCGTGGACGGTCTCGAGCGTGCCTCGCTCCGGGAGGTTGCGGACGAAGCAGGACTGGCGGTCGGCTCGGTCCGGCACTACTTCCAGGGCAGTGAGGAGCTCCTGGCGTTTACGTTCGGCACGGTGGTGGACCGGGTGGCCGGCCGGCTGGAAGCCCTGCTGCCCGCCGTGCTTGGTGCTGCCGCAGCCAGCCCCGAACAGCGGGAGGCTGTTTTAACCCTTCTGGGCGGCATGCTTCCCCTGGACGAGGAAACAGCTGTGGAAGCATGTGCGTGGCTGGCTTTCAAGAACGCCGCCCGCATCAGGCCGTTCCTCGCCGCGGAGGCGGACCGCAGCCACCGCGAAATCGCAGCCATCATGGGCGCACTCGTCGCAACCCTGCTCCCGGATGATGAACCGCAGGAGAACCTGGTGGTGGAGGCCGAACGGCTCCTGGCGACGCTGGACGGACTGTGCATGCACGCCTTGCTCCAGCCCGGCTGGATGACGGCGCAGATGTGCCGCGACGTGCTTGAGCGCCACCTGGACGGGATCGGACGGTAAGGGATCAAAAGGCTGTCCTGCACTTCCGTGGACTGCCTGCGGGAATAGACTGATAGCCGGGTAGGCCGGACCGATCACGATGCCCGGCACCGGTAGGCCAGGAAAGGACTTTGGATGCAGCACGCAAGCGGTTCAGGGTGGCAGATCACCACCGACACATCCGGGCCGATGATGATTGCTCTTTACGTCCGGGACGCCGCCGGCCTGAACGGCGTGGGCCGTCCCATGCTGTCCCATGCATCACCCAAAGTCCGCTCGGCGGACCATAAGCACCTGACCGCGGATGTTGGCGGCCTCAGCGCACTGAAGACCGAGTGGGAGGCCTGGTGGGAGCAGTTGCTCAAGGCGCACCCCCACACCTCCCCGGAACTGTCTCCACCCGATTTCGAAGCGTTCGGCAACTCGCCGGCGCTCCAACGGCTCCTGCAGGCCCATTTCGGCTCTGCCCTCACCTGGGCCAGGGAACGCAGGAGCGAATACGCCGAACTCGAAGCCCAGCGCGTGGCCAGCGGAACGGACCAGCTGCTCGGGGACATGGTGGACGACCGGCTGATGGAGGTGGGGCGGGACTCCCGGGATTTCACGCTGACCATCATTGAGCTGCCGCTGGACGAGCAACGGGCCTGGTACCTGGAACCGGACAAGATCATCATGAGCCATGAGTTGATGGGCCAGCCTGAGCTGTTCCGCAGCTACGTCCAGCCGGTGCTGGAAATCCTGGTCTAGCCCCTGCAGGGAGGACGACGGCGGGAGGTCACGTGCCGCCGTCGTCCTGCCGTACGGTGATGCGCACCTGCCCGGCGGCGGCCCCCGACGCCTGCCATCCGTCCCCGCCTGGCCGGTCCCAGCTGCGGCCGGCGACTTCCACCTTGGTCACCGCCAGGTCCTTGGCATTCGCAACCGCCCACTGGGCCACCGACCATGCCAGTGCCCCGTCCGCGTCCACTACCAGGGTGGCGCCGTCCACCTGCGCATCCACGCCGCCGTACGCCTGCTCCAGCTCCGTCACCACTGTTGTTGAATTCCCGCCTGCCGTCGGGGAGCGCAGCGTGCACTGGACTCCCGCCGGAGTCTGTCCGGTCAGCCCGGAAGCGAAGGCCCGGCCCATCTCCTCGTGCTGGGCATAGGCCTTGGGGTAGGCGGAACGCTGGACCTGCTGGGCCGCGTCAGTGATGTCCAGCGTTTCGTACCCAGGGATCTTCACCAGGGCGTCATAGAAGGCGTTGACGGCGTAGTACGGGTCCATGATCTGGGCCTCGGTGCCCCAGCCCTGGGAAGGCCGCTGCTGGAAGAGCCCCCGCGAGTCAGGGCCGGCCTGGTCGCCGTGGCCGATGTTGCGCAGCTTTGACTCCTGCATGGCAGTGGCCAGGGCAATGGTGGCGGCACGCGGAGGGAGGCCCCGCCGGACGGCCGCGGCGGTGATCAGGGCTGCGTTGGCCGCCTGGTCCGGCGCCAGTTCCCCGGTCCGGCCGCCGGCCGTGGCGGTGCAGCGCTCCGAGACGAGGGTCTCGGAACGCTGCACAAAGTAGACCGCCGTGTAGATGCCTCCCGCTGCCAGTGCCAGGGTGAGGAGCAGCACCGCCAGGCGGCGCAGGCCGCGCCTGCGCGCCGCAGACAGAGGTGCCACGAAGAGACTAGTTGGCGTGCAGGGCGTCGTTCAGTTCCACGGTCTGGCCCTTGCGGGGGAGAGCCTCCACCGCGCCCGTGGTGGAGTTGCGGCGGAACAGCAGGTTGGGGACGCCGGAGAGCTCGGCAGCCTTGACGATCCTGGTGGTGTCCTCGCCCACCTCGTCCTTGGGGCCCGGGACGCGGACGCGGGTGCCCGCCGTGACGTAGAGGCCGGCTTCCACCACCGAATCGTCACCGATGCTGATGCCCACGCCTGAGTTTGCCCCGAGCAGGACCCGCTCGCCGATGGTGATCTTTTCCTTGCCGCCGCCTGACAGGGTGCCCATGATGGACGCGCCGCCACCCACGTCGCTGCCGTCCCCGGTCACGACGCCCGCCGAGATGCGCCCCTCCACCATGGAGGTGCCCAGAGTCCCGGCGTTGAAGTTCACGAAGCCCTCGTGCATGACGGTGGTGCCGGCGGCGAGGTGCGCACCCAGGCGCACCCTGTCGGCGTCGGCAATCCTGACCCCGCTGGGGACCACGTAGTCCACCATGCGCGGGAACTTGTCGATGCCGTAGACGGTGACAGCGCCCCGCCGGCGCAGCCTGGCGCGCGTCAGTTCAAAGCCCTCGACGGCAGCGGGGCCGAAATTGGTCCACACGACGTTGGGGAGCTTGGCGAAGATGCCGTCCAGGTTAATGGTGTTGGGCTGGACCAGGCGGTGCGAGAGAAGGTGCAGCCGGAGGTAGGCGTCCGCGGTGTCGGCGGGGGCTTCGTCGAGGTTGATCTGGACAAAGACCACCTTCTGCTCCGTGCCGCGGTCCTGGTCTGCGCCGTTCTCAGCGATGGCGGTCAGGGCTTCGTCGGCGTTTTCCACCGAGCGGAGGTCCTCGGCCGCAACACCGAGTGCCGGTGCCGGGAACCAGACGTCCAGGACCGTGGTGTCGCTGCCGGTGGTGGCGATGGTGGCCACACCAAAGCCATAGGCGGAACGGTCTTCAGTGTTGGAGGTCAGGGTTTCGGGCCCGGCGGAGGAAGCAGTCTCAGTCATGTGCTCCAGTCTATCGAGGGCCGGGCAGGCGGTTCGAACTAGACTGGCTTCGTGACTGCTGAAACCGCCCCCGAATCTTCCGTGTCCACCCTTGACCTGCACCAGGACGTTGCGCTGCTGACCGCGGCACTCATGGACATCAACAGCGTGTCGGGCAATGAGAAGCAGCTCGCGGACGCCGTCGAAGCCGCATTGCGGGGGATTCCCCAGCTCACGGTGGTGCGCGACGGTGACGCCATCGTCGCCCGCACCGAACTGGGCCGCGCCGAACGGGTCATCCTCGCCGGCCACCTGGACACGGTTCCGTTGCCCCTGACCGAAGGTTCCAGGGGCACTGTCCCGTCCAGCTGGGAATCCGGCGTTCCGGGTGAAGGCATCCTCTATGGCCGCGGAGCCACCGACATGAAGGGCGGCGTGGCGGTCCAGCTGGCGCTGGCAGCAGGAATGTTCGACGGCGGCGCGCAGCCCAAGCGGGACGTCACCTTTGTGTTCTACGACCACGAGGAAGTTGAAGCTGTGAAGAGCGGGCTGGGACGCCTGGTCCGGAATCACGGCAACCTGCTCCAGGGGGACTTCGCCATCCTGCTGGAGCCAACGGACGGCACGGTGGAGGGCGGCTGCAACGGCACCAGCCGGTTCGAGGCCAGCACGGCGGGCGAGGCCGCACACTCGGCGCGGGCGTGGATGGGCAGCAACGCCATCCACGCAGCAGCCCCCATCCTGGCCCGCCTGGCATCCTATGAACCGCGGACCATCAACGTTGACGGGCTGGACTACCGGGAAAGCCTCAACGCGGTAAAGATCAACGGCGGCACCGCCGGCAATGTCATCCCGGACCGCTGTGTGGTGGAAATCAACTACCGGTTCGCCCCGGACAAGACCCCGGACCAGGCCGAAGCCCACGTCCGGGAACTGCTGGCGGGCTTCGACGTGGTCCGCACGGATGCTGCCGCGGGAGCGCGTCCTGGCCTGCAGCACCCGGCCGCCGCCTCCTTCGTTGCCGCCGTGGGAGCCGAGCCCAAGCCCAAATACGGCTGGACCGACGTCGCGCGCTTCAGCGAACTGGGCATCCCCGCGGTGAACTTCGGCCCGGGCGATGCACTGCTGGCGCACAAGGACAACGAGCACGTCCACGCTGATGCCGTCCGCAAGTGCCTCGCCGCGCTGCAAAGCTGGCTCGCAGGCTGACGGTCCTTAACGGAAAAGGTCCGGAACTCCCCACGGGAATTCCGGACCTTTTCTGTTGCAGCTTCAAAGCCTAGGGAGCCGCAGCTTCCAGGACGTCGGGTTCGGCCTTCGCCGTGCCGCCGGCCGCCTTCTTGGAGCCGCGGCGCTCGATCCATACGGCAAGCCGTGAAACCGAGATGTTGATGGCGATGTAGATGGCCGCCGCCACAAAGAAGATGGGGAACAGGTACTGGGTACCCAGGAAGTCCGCCATGACCTGGACGGCCCGCAGCAGCTCGCCGTACGCCACGATGTAGCCCAGCGAGGTGTCCTTCAACAGAACCACCATCTGCGCAACGAGCGAGGGCATCATGCGGCGGATTGCCTGCGGCAGTTCGATCAGCATGCGCGACTTGTAGCTGGTCAGGCCGATGGCCAGGCCGGCTTCGCGCTGCCCCTTGGGGAGGGACTGGATACCGGCCCGGATGATTTCGGCAAAGACCGCCGCGTTGTACAGCACCAGGCCGGTTACCACGGCGACGAACGCGGAGGTGCCGAAGCCCAGGAGGATGAAGAGCATCATCAGGACCACGGGCATGCCGCGCAGGAACTCCAGGATGACCCGCATGGGTACCCGGATGGCGGCGGCGTCCGAAATGCGCAGGAGGCACAGCAGCAGGCCCAGCGGGAACGCGATGACTGCGGCAAGTGCCGCTGCCGAGAGGGTGGATCCCAGCCCGTTGCCGAGGAGGCGCCAAACATCGGCACGGGTGAAGATCTGCCAGCGGCGTGCTTCGAAGATGCCCTGCTGGGAAAGGGTCAGGACAACCCAGGCCAGCAGGCCAAGAATCAGCAGGCCGCCAATGATGGAGGCAATGAGGGAGACCCGGCGGGCCTTGGGACCCGGGACGTCGTAGAGAACGGAACTCATCGGGCAATCGCCACCTTTCGTTCCACCGTGTTGGCGAGGATTCCCAGCGGAACGGTGAGGAGCAGATAGAAGAACGCAGTGCCCAGCAGGACCGTGATCACGGCGTCGCCGTTGGCGTTGGCCAGCTGGCGGCCGTAACCGAACAGTTCCAGGACGAAGAAGGCACCGGCCACCGAGGAGTTTTTGACCAGGGCGATCAGGATGCTGATCAGCGGCGGGATCACCGTGCGCAGTGCCTGGGGGAGGATGATGAGAGAGAGAACCTGGCCGAACTTCATGCCGATGCTGCGTGCGGCTTCGGCCTGGCCCACAGGCACGCTGTTGACGCCCGAGCGGACAGCTTCGGCGATGAACGCGGCGGTGTAGGTGCTGAGGGCAATGATTGCGGCGATCTCGAACTGCTCGAACTTGACCCCGATCCGGGGGAGCACCACCGCTGCGAAGAAGAATGCGATGGTCAGCGGCGTGTTGCGGAGGACTTCCACGTACACGGTGCTGAAACCGCGAAGCGCTGCGACCGGGGAGACGCGTGCCGCGGCAAGCAAGGTGCCAAGGATCAACGCGAAAATGCCGGAGACAACGGAGAGAAAAAGAGTGCGAAGAAAACCCTCCCAGTACAGGGGCAGGTTTTCAAAGATGACGTCCATAAGATCCTTCGGCTGTAAGCGTGGACGGATTAAAGGCGGTGCCGCCGGGGCTGCTGAACAGCCCCGGCGGCGCGGCGGACGCTACTTAGTAACGGTTGATGGCCGGGAGGCTGGGGGCGGTCTTAATGACCGAACCCGCAGTGGCTTCCCAGGCCTTCTTGTAGGAGCCGTCCTTTTCGAAGGATTCGAGCTGGTCGTTGATCCAGTTGCGGAACTCGGTGTCGCCCTTCTTCAGGCCGATGCCGTAAGGCTCCTTGGTGAAGGTCTCGTCGGAAGCGAGCTTGAAGGCGTCCGGCTCCTTGTCAACGAAACCGGCCAGGATCACGTTGTCCGTGGTCACGGCTTCAACCTGCTTGTTGCGCAGCGGCTCCAGGCAGGCGGAGTAGGTGGCGGCCGGGACGAGCTCGGCGCCGTACTTGTCCACGATCGTGGCGGCCGGGGTGGAACCGGTGACGGAGCAGACCTTCTTGCCCTTGACGTCCTCGGGCTTCTTGATGGTGTCGTTGTCCTTGTTCACCATGAGGGCCTGGCCGGCTTCGTAGTACGGGCCGGCGAAGTCCACAACCTGCTTGCGCTTGTCGCTGATGGTGTACGTGGCGATGACCAGGTCAACCTTGCCCTGCTCGATGAAGGGCTCGCGGTTGGCGGAAACGGTCTCGGACCATTCGATCTTGTCCGCGGGGATGCCCAGCTTGGCGGCGATCAGCTTGCCCATTTCGACGTCGAAACCTACGGGCTTGCCGTCCAGGCCCACCTGGCCGAACAGCGGCTGGTCGAACTTGGTGCCGATCTTGATGGTGCCGGCGGAGGACAGCTTCGCCATGGTGGTTCCGGCAGCGAACGACGGCTTCTCAACGGGGCTCGGGTTGCTGGAGCCGCCTGAGTCTCCACCGCCGCAGGCGCTCAGTGACAGTGCGAGGGCAGCGGTAGCCGCCACGACGAAGGACTTTCGCCGGGACATAAATGCCTTCATGACATTCCTTTCATTGGTGGCCGCGGGTTTTCCGGCCTGGATGCGATCTGAAGTGTGATGTTGTTCGGTAAGTCAGTGGGTGAGGAGCTTGGACAGGAAGTCCTTGGCCCGGTCACTCTTCGGGTTGGTGAAGAACTCCTCCGGGGTGGCGTCCTCCACGATCTGGCCGTCCGCCATGAAGACCACGCGATCGGCCGCCTTGCGGGCGAAGCCCATCTCGTGGGTGACCACGATCATGGTCATGCCTTCCTTGGCGAGCTGGACCATGACGTCCAGGACCTCGTTGATCATTTCGGGGTCCAGCGCTGACGTGGGCTCGTCGAACAGCATCACCTTCGGCTTCATTGCCAAGGCACGGGCGATCGCAACGCGCTGCTGCTGGCCGCCCGAGAGCTGGGCCGGCAGCTTGGGAGCCTGGTGGCCCACGCCCACGCGTTCCAGGAGCGCCATGGCGTCCTTTTCCGCTGCCGCCTTGGAAACACCTTTGACCTTGATCGGCCCCAGGGTGACGTTTTCAAGGATGGTCTTGTGCGCGAACAGGTTGAACGACTGGAAGACCATTCCGACGTCGGCGCGGAGCTGTGCGAGTTCCTTGCCTTCCTCGGGGAGGACTTTCCCGTCGATGCTGATGGTTCCGCCCTCGATGGTCTCCAGGCGGTTGATTGCCCGGCAGAGGGTGGACTTACCGGAGCCGGAGGGCCCGATGACCACAACAACCTCGCCCTTGCGGACCTGGAGGTTGATGTCCTTCAAAACGTGCAGCTGGCCGTAATGCTTGTTAACGGCGTTCAGGGAGACGAGAGCATCGCCGGGCACATGAGTAGTCATAGGAAAGAATCTAGCGAACAACCGTGGGTTATGACGCCAATCACCCCAAGTTCATGCCGATCGTGATTCAAGAGATACCTGGAGTTGGAGGTTAGCCTAGGGGAATGAGCATCAACGCAGATCCGGCCAAGAATACCCAGCCGCGCCGTAAGGGGCCCCTCGAGCTGCGCCGCAAGCAGGCGGCCGTGGAAATGTCGGACCAGCACCTGCTCGATACGAAAGGCCCCGGCCAGTTCGTCCACACCGATCCGTGGCGGGTCCTGCGGATCCAGAGCGAATTCGTCGAGGGCTTCGGCGCGCTGGCGGACATCGGGAAGGCCGTCAGCGTCTTCGGCTCAGCCCGCACCAAGCCCGGAAGCGTGTACTACGAGATGGGCGTGGAAGTTGGGCGCAAGCTCGCCGAAGCCGGCGTCGCCGTGATCACCGGGGGCGGCCCGGGTTCCATGGAGGCGGCCAACCGGGGAACGGTGGAAGGCAACGGCGTATCGGTGGGTCTCGGCATTGAACTGCCCTTCGAGCAGGGCCTGAACCAGTGGGTGGACCTGGGCATCAACTTCCGCTACTTCTTTGCCCGCAAGACCATGTTCGTTAAATACGCGCAGGGCTTCATTGTGCTGCCCGGCGGCCTGGGCACCCTGGATGAGCTGTTCGAGGCCATGGTCCTGGTCCAGACCCGGAAAGTGACGTCCTTCCCCATCGTCCTCCTGGGCGTCGACTTCTGGGGACCGATGATCGAGTGGATCAGGGGCACCCTGGTGGCCGAGGGCATGGTCTCCGAGAAGGACCTTGAACTTATCCAGCTGGTTGATGACCCCGCCGAAGCCGTGGACCGGGTCCTCCACGGCGCGGTGGCCCCGTCACTGAACGGGGAACAGCGGCCGGAGTAGCTGCGGGCCGCGGTTGCCGCCACCGGTCTGGCACGATGGAGCAGTGAGCTTCTTTCTGGTTTTCCTCGCCGTCGTCCTTGTGGCGGCGGTCCTTTGGGCCGGCCTGGGCCGGCGCTACCGCAGGCCGGACGGGGCGGTGCTGCCTGTCCTGCTGGGCGGTTTCGAAGAGCCGCCGGCCAACCTGCCGCCGGTGCTGCTGCCGGAGCGCGCCGTTCCGGAGGACGTGACCCGGCTTCGCTTCTCGCTGGGCCTGCGCGGCTACCGGATGGACCAGGTGGACCAGGTCCTGGACGAACTGCGGGACCAGCTGGCGGCACGCGACGCGGAACTGGCCGAACTGCGGGACCGGCTGGCCGCCACGGAAGCGCAAACCGGCGCCGGCCCAGGCCAGCCGGACGACGGCGGGCCCCCGGCCCCCGGCACGGTTCCGGAAGTGCCGGACGCGGGAAAGGGCGGCAACCAGGCGGTCCATGAAGGCGCTGCCCCGCGGAAGGGCGGCCTGTGAGCACGGTTGCCCGCCGCAGCCCGCTGGCCTCTGCCGGCAATGTGGCCCACCGGGCTGCATCCGCCGTCAGGGGCTGGCCATGGTGGCTCCAGGTCACCGCACTGTACGGCGGGTCCAGGCTAATAACAGCCTGCATTTTCATGGCCGCGGCGCTCCACCAGGGCCCCAACCCCTGGTTCCCGCCAAAGCCGGACTACTGGAACTTCATCAACATCTGGGATGCCCGCTGGTACGCGCAGGTCATCGCCAACGGCTACCCGTCGGTCCTTCCCACGGACGCCGCCGGGAACGTCCAGGAAAACACGTGGGCTTTCTACCCGCTTTTTCCTGCGCTGGCCGGCGGACTCAGCCGCCTCACCGGCCTGAACCCTGCCGCCGCACTCACGGTGGTCGCCATGCTGGCCGGATGGGGTGCTGCGCTCGCGGTGTACGCCCTCTTCCGGCAGAAGGCCCCGCACGCACCCGCTATGTGGGGTGTTGCGTTCTTCTCGGTCTTCCCTGTTTCGGCTGTTCTGCAAGTGCCCTACGCCGAGCCGCTGTCCCTCCTGCTGCTCGCTGGGGCCCTGCTCCTGGTGGTGCGACGCCGGTACCTCTGGGCCGCCCCCGTAGTGGTCCTGCTGTGCCTGTCCCGGCCCGTGGGCGTTCCCTTCGCTGCCATGCTGGGGCTGCTCCTGGTCTTCCACGCCGCCGCGAATCTCCGCCGCGGGCGGCAAGGGGGTCCGGCTGACAATACCCACTCGGTCAAGGACCTGGCGGCACTCACCGGACTCACCGCCGTCGCCGGCCTGTCCGCCCTGGCGTGGCCGGCTGCGGCATGGGCGGCCACCGGGGACCTGCAGGCCTACACCAAAACCGAAACCGTCTGGCGGGGCCGCGACCTGGTGCCTTTCAAGCCGTGGTTCGACACCGGCGTCGACCTCTTTGGTCCTGTGGTGGGCGTCCTCGCACCCCTGGTTTTCGTGGCCCTGTTCGGCGTGATGCTGTTCCTGCCCCCCGTGGTGCGGCTCGGCGTCGAACTGCGGCTCTGGTGCGCCTGCTATATGGGTTACCTGCTGGCGTTCCTCCACCCCCAGACCAGTACCTTCAGGATGCTGCTGCCGCTGTTTCCGCTGGCACTGGGCACGGTTTTCCTGTCCCGGTCCAGGGCGTACCGGGGGACCGTTGTGGCCATGTTCCTGCTGCTGCAGATCGTCTGGATCGTGTGGCTGTGGGCGTGGGCGCCGCTGCCCGGCGGAGGGGATTATCCGCCGTAGCAAAACCGGCTTTCGCGCAGGTCAGGGCGGGAATGACACGTTCCGGGAAATGTCCATCGATTAGCTACGTGCGGGTAATTCCGCGATAATGATAGGTAAGCAAGGACAAAAGCATTCAGAAAACGCGCAGCCTCGGCGGTGGTCGAACCACCCCGCCACAGCGGCCTGATCGACATGCGGACACAGCCCGCCCGGGCTGATTAGTCCTGGGACAAAATGGAGGGGAATTCCTCATGGCGGCTATGAAACCACGCACCGGCGACGGCCCAATGGAAGTCACCAAGGAGGGCCGCAGCCTGATCATGCGGGTCCCGCTCGAAGGCGGCGGGCGCCTGGTGGTCGAACTGAACGCTGCCGAGGCAGCCAACCTCAAGGAATGCCTGGTCGGCGTTACCGAATAGTCGTGCCGGTCGGGGGGGGGGGGGGGCCGCCGGGGGCGGGCCGCCCACAACGCGGGGGGGGATGAGGTGAGCCGTCGAGACCACGCCCCCGGCGCGGGGCGGGAGGGGGGCCGGACGGC